>CANFVU010000041.1 GCA_947450545.1 Actinomycetota bacterium | reverse complement strand
TCTTCACTTCCGCGACGACAGTTACGACCGCCTTGCTCTCCATCAGTGGCTTTATAGAGTTATGTGAAAGTGCAAGCTGGTGCATCGCAATATTGAGTGAGCCTGCCAGCGCCACGATGAGAAAAAACTTCCCAAATCTCTTTCCTACAAACAGAAAGAGTGGAAGTGCCGCCAATAACCAATATGAATGAAGTAACCCCGCACATGCAGCTCCAAGCCACAAAGCTGCCCCGAACGCAAGAAGTTTGAATTCGGATTCATCAATATCGCGGAACATCTCTTACAGACGTAATTGTGACTTAATCAAATTGAACTTTGCCGCACCAATTCCAGCAGCTTTTTTAAAGTCATCGAGAATTGTGAAGTTTCCATGAGCTTTCCTATAACTCAGAATTTTTTGGGCTGTGACAGGTCCGACTCCCTTTAATACCTGAAGTTGGGCAAGAGAAGCGCTATTGATGTGAACTATCGCTGTTGTGCTCTTTGACGATTTAGAACTTTTCGATTTCGTCGGCGTATATACAACTCCCACTAAAACTTGCTCGCCGTCACTGATGATTTGAGCCAAGTTGATATTGGATAGCGAAATTCCTTTGAGTGCACCTCCTGCAGCTTTAATCGCATCAATATTTCTTGAGCCTTGTGGCAAGGTATAGACGCCAGGGTGTAGAACTTTTCCTGCGACGTCGACGACAACGGTGGGAGCCACTGATGGAGCGCTTGTTGGCGAAAGTGAGACCGTTGGCATCGGAGTCGAAGCTTTGCCTTGAGAAAGTGTGACAAAAAGTGATCCGATTGCGATCGATGACGCAAGCGCTATGTATGCCGCGCGCTTTTGAAGATCAGTGAATTGAGGTATTTCCAACATTCGGCAAGGTTAAATTCCCTTTCAGATTCATTCTGAAGAAATTACCTCACCTGTTGATTAAATAACGATGTTAACAAGTTTTGGAGCACGCACGATGGACTTCTTGATCGAAGCGCCAGCTATTGCTGCTTTTAACTTTTCGTTCTCCATACCTAACTTTTCAAGATCGGCATCAGAAATATTCGGTGATACTTCAATGCGATCCACGATTTTGCCGTTTACTTGAAGAATAACGGTGACGGAATCTGCTTCAAGAAGCGCCGGGTCTACTGCTGGCCACCCAGCAAGTGCCACAGCAGGCTTGTGACCCAAATTCGACCACATCTCTTCTGATGTGAATGGCGCCATCAATGAAAGTGAGATTGCAATTGCTTCTGCTGCTTCGCGCGCTGCGGGATCCGCTGCTCCACAACCACTATCGATTGCTTTGCGAGTGTGATTTACAAGCTCCATGATTCGAGCAACAGCAACGTTGAAACGGAATGTTTCTACTGCGTATGCGATGTCATGAACCGCTTTATGTGTGATTTTGCGAAGAGCCAGATCGCCTTCAGAGAAATCAACGCCGAGAGCGCTCGTGATATCTCCAGAAATTCTCCACGCACGATTTAAGAACTTTACTGACGCTGATGGTGAAACATCAGCCCAGTCGATATCGTCTTCAGGAGGACCAGCAAAAATCATAGAAAGTCGAACCGCGTCAACACCATGAGTGTCGAGCTCTTCAGAAAGCCTTACTAAATTGCCTCGACTCTTGGACATGGCAGAGCCATCCATCAAAACCATTCCTTGATTCAAGAGACGTGTAAATGGTTCAGTAAATTTCACGTAACCGAGATCATGCAAGACTTTTGTGAAGAAGCGCGAATAGAGCAGATGCAAAATTGCGTGTGTGACGCCACCAACGTATTGATCTACTGGCATCCACTCTTCAATTTTCTTTGGATCAAAAGCTTGAGTCGAATCATGTGGATCGATATAACGGAGGAAATACCAGGATGAATCGACGAATGTATCCATCGTGTCAGAATCGCGTTGTGCATCTGCGCCACATTGAGGGCACTTCACATTGACCCAATCAGTCGCTGACCCCAAAGGCGATGTTCCCTTTGGCTTAAGGTCCAAACCTTTTGCGCTTGGCAGTTCAACAGGCAATTGATCTTGTGGGACAGCAACTTCACCACATGATGGGCAATGAATGATTGGAATAGGTGTTCCCCAGAAACGCTGGCGTGAAATCAACCAGTCGCGAAGACGGTAATTCTTGGCAAGTTTTCCGAGCTTCTTCTCTGCAAGTTCAGCAATAACCTTATTGATAGCTTCTTCTTTGCCAAGACCGTTGAGCGAACCAGAATTAACCATTACGCCCTCACCGGCAGTTGCAATACCTGTGGTGTTTGGATCTTCTTCGCCGGTATCAACAACGACGCGAACATCTAACTTCATAGCGCGGGCAAAATCTAAGTCTCGTTGATCGTGAGCGGGAACTGCCATGATCGCGCCCGTGCCGTAATCGGCAAGCACATAATCTGAAGCCCAAATAGGGAGCTTCTCGCCGTTTACAGGATTGATTGCATACCGTTGTAGGAAAATTCCGCTCTTCTTGCGATCTGTTGCAAGGCGGTCGATATCTGATGCAGCTTTTACTTCTTCGAGATACTTTTTAAATTCAGCTTCAACCGGTCCGCCAGTTGCTAATTCATTCGCTAATTCAGAGTCGACAGCGACAACCATAAAAGTTGCGCCGTACAAAGTGTCGGGGCGAGTTGTGTAGATCGAAATTGGATTCTCGCGACCTTCAATATCAAAAATTACTTCGGCGCCATTGGAGCGACCAATCCAATTTCGTTGCATCTGTAGAACTTTTTCAGGCCACTTGCCTTCAAGTTGATCCATATCATCGAGAAGTCGATCGGCATAGTCAGTAATCTTGAAATACCATTGTGAAAGCTTCTTCTTCGTGACTGCGCTATCGCAACGTTCGCAGAGTCCTGCGACAACTTGTTCGTTCGCTAGAACTGTTTGGCAACCTGGACACCAGTTAACCGGTGAAAGTTTTTTGTAAGCCAAACCTTTCTTGTACATCTCCAAGAAAATCCATTGATTCCATTTGTAATACTCAGGATCACTTGTATGTAGAACGCGGTCCCAATCGAAAGAACATGCATAACGTCGCATTGAAGCTTTTTGGACTGCAATATTTTCATAG
>CANFVU010000040.1 GCA_947450545.1 Actinomycetota bacterium | reverse complement strand
ACTCCGAGACGAAGTGCACCAGCTTGGCCAGATGTTCCGCCACCGTTGATGCGAGCAACAACGTCATAACCGTTTTCAGCACCTACTGTGCGGAATGGTTCTGAAACGAGTTGTTGGTGAACCTTATTTGGGAAGTAATTTTCAAGAGTCTTACCGTTAACAGTCCACTTACCTGTGCCTGGGATAAGACGAACGCGTGCAACAGCTTCCTTGCGACGACCTGTGCCGCCACCTGGTGCCTTGATTGCATTGCGGTTTGTTGCAGCAGCTGGAGTGCTGGATGAGTAAGAAGTAGGAGTCTCTTCGTCTTCAGCTACTGATGATGATGTGTATTCAGACATTTATATATTCCCCTATTACTTCTTGACTTGTGAAACTTGAGTGAGTTCATACACTGATGGATTTTGCGCAGCATGTGGATGTGTTGGGCCTGCGTAAACCTTGAGCTTTGTAGCGATTGAGCTACCGAGCTTGTTCTTAGGAATCATTCCAAGAATTGCTTTTTCAACAACGCGAGTTGGATCTTGGTTGATCAAATCTGCGTACACAACAGAAGTCATACCACCTGGGAAACCTGAGTGATGGTGAGCAAACTTTTGGCTCGCCTTTTGTCCTGTAAGTGCAACCTTCTCTGCATTGATGATGATGACGAAGTCACCCATATCCATGTGAGGTGCGAATGTTGTCTTGTGCTTGCCGCGAAGAAGAACAGCAGCGTGAGATGCAAGACGTCCGAGGACAATTCCTTCTGCATCGATGACATGCCACTTGCGGGCTGTGGCTTGGTCACCTGCGGTAGGTGTGTATGTGCGCACGGGTCTCTCTTTTCTTTTTAAAGGCTTGTTGAACTTCTGGGTACTTACAGCCCCTTATCGGAGGCAGAGGAGTAGGTTACTAAGACACGCCGTGCGGGGTCAAAACGAGATTCGGGCCTATCTCAGGCTCAAAATCACTTCTTTTTGAGCGTATATCCGGTCGGGCACTTGGGGTTTTTAGCCTTCACGGTCTTGGTGAGCTTGCCTTTCACACAGGTGATCGACTTCAAAATAACACCGGCATGAGGAGTGAGGCCTAGGTCTGTTGTCGATGATGTCGAGGTAGGTGCTGGAGTTGCTTTAGGAACTATTGGGTTAGCGGGAGCACCAGTTGGGCGCGGACGCGGTGAACGATGTGGGCGCACAAAACCATTTCCATCATTATCGCCACCTTCGTGGTTTTCAAAACCTTCATGGTTTTCAACTCCATCGTCATTACCTCCACGAGGTGGAAGTGAAATCACTGGAGCTGGTACTGCTGATTTGGTTGGGGTCGCGACCGGTGCAGGTGTTGTTGTCGTTGATCCTTGCGAACCGATAGCGCTGCCAGCTTTCGAAATTGCAGATGCAAGTGATTGCTTCCATGCACTTGAAATTGCAGAGGCACCTGAAACACCTTGAATTGCTGCGCTTTGCGCAGTGAGTGCACGTTCAGTCAGAGTTGGGACTGCGTAGTTTGAATATTGTGCATTGCGTCCGCCTGGAGTTACTGGCGTTGTGATTGCAGTGATCTTGCCATTATCAACTGTTATTTGGACTTGGAGTTGACCGCCATATGCATTATTTGCTGCGTTACCCAAAAATGTTTGCGCTGCTGCGAAAGTTGGATCAGAAAGTGATAGAGCTCCGATAGTTGATGCGCCGAGAATCGCTTTCATACTCTTGCTTCGGACGAGCATCTCTTACTCCAGTTCTTCATCACCGCCATCAGATACGTGTCCTGAATGTTGTCGTTGGGACCACGCTTCTGCAGCGATTGCAGGGAGTTGAGAATCATCGGGATAATCAACCTTCACCAATGTTAAACCACGTGCTGGGAAGACGTAAGAGTCGGATACGCGTGCCTTATCTGTGAGTACACCGAGAATCCAATCAAAATCGTATCTGCCCTCGCCTACGCAGACTGCAGCACCTACAAGATTTCGAACCATGTTGTAACCAAAGCCATCTGCAGATAAATGAGCTTTCAATAGGCCTGTTGAATCGCGGATCCATGAAAACTCTTTAAGCGTTCTCAGTGTTGTTGCATTTTCACGCCACTTACAAAAAGCTGCGAAGTCGTGTGTACCTTCAAGAAGCTTTGAAGCTTTATTCAATTTCTCAATATCTAAAGGACGGTACCAATCGGCAACGTAGAGTCTCTCTAGGGGTGACATAGTTCGATCTGCATCAGCGATTGTGTATTCGTAATGTCGTGCGAGCGCTGAATAACGGGCATGAAACCCTGTAGGTGCTTCGATCACAGATTCGATGCGAATATCTTCTTCGAGAATTCGGTTAAGTTTGTAAGCAAAATTAGGAATTTCTATATAAATGTCGGGAATATCCACATGCAGCACTGCTCCGGTTGCATGTACTCCTGCATCGGTCCGCCCTGCCGTTACACATTCAACTTTGGCGCGAACGAGTTTGCCAATCAGCTCTTCTAAGACACCTTGAACAGTTCGGTAGTCAGGTTGTTTCGCCCAACCTTGGAAGTTTGTTCCATCGTAAGAAAAATTGATGCGTAAACGACGAAACCCGCCCTCAGGGTTGAGAACGGGAATCGTCATTGTAAATCTGTAGCGCTGGGTTTATTCAGCAGCCTTTTCAGAAGACTTCTTAGCAATCTTTTCAGCTGCCTTAACAGTTGCCTTCTTCGCTGGTGTGCCTTCTGTGAGAACTTCGATAACAGCCATAGGCGCGTTATCTCCGTTACGTGGGCCTACCTTGGTGATACGTGTGTATCCACCGTTGCGCTCTGCGAAACGTGGAGCAATCACTGTGAAGAGAGTATGAACAACGCTCTTATTTGCGATTGTTGCAAGAACACGACGACGTGCAGGAAGGTCACCAACTTTTGCAGCGGTGATTAACTTTTCTGCAACTGGACGTAGGCGCTTAGCCTTTGCCTCTGTTGTGGTGATCTTTCCGTGTTCGAATAGTTGCTCTGCAAGAGTGCCTAGCAACAACTTCTCGTGAGCAGGACCTGCTCCAAGACGTGGGCCTTTACTTGGCTTTGGCATTTACTTCTCCTCTTACTTTCGCGAGCTATTCGGCATCGACGAGGTCATCGTCAACGTCGGTTCCGTAGTTGGCATGTTTTGTTGGATCGAATCCGATTGGTGAATCCTTGAGCTGTAGGCCCATGGAGTGAAGTTTTGCCTTCACTTCATCAATTGACTTCGAACCGAAATTGCGGATGT
>CANFVU010000039.1 GCA_947450545.1 Actinomycetota bacterium | reverse complement strand
ATCACCTTCGTCCAGCTCCTGGAGCGAAGAAGACAAAGACTCGTAAGGGTCGCGGTGAGGCATCAAAGGGTAAGACTGCTGGTCGTGGCGGCAAGGGAACACGTGCTCGTAACGTTGTTCGTGCCGGTTTCGAAGGCGGACAGCTCCCATTGGTAATGCGTCTTCCAAAGCTTCGTGGTTTCAAAAACCCAGAGCGCGTGGAATACCAGCCAGTGAATGTCTCAACAATCAACGCTCTTTACCCAAAGGGTGGAGATGTTACCGTTGCAGATCTCATTGCAAAGGGTGCAGTACGCGATGGTTACCCAGTGAAGGTGCTTGGAAACGGCGAAATTTCCGTCAAGGTAAATCTCTCTGTTCACGCATTTTCTGCTTCAGCATCTGAGAAGATTGCTGCAGCTGGTGGAACTGTTACTGCAGTCAAGAAGTAATTTCAATAATTCGGAACGAAACGGCTACTCCGGTAGAGGGGAAATAAAGAATGCTCGCAGCATTTGGCAAGGCCTTTAAGACACCTGATTTACGTAAGAAGATTTTCTTCACTCTTGCGATCATGGGGCTCTTCCGTTTCGGTTCAATTATTCCAACACCTGGTGTTTCATATTCAAATATCCAGGAATGTTTGAAGCAGTCCAACAATGGTGGTCTCTTCGGACTTGTAAACCTTTTCTCTGGTGGGGCGCTCTTGCAGCTCTCTGTCTTTGCTCTCGGCATCATGCCGTACATCACCAGCTCCATCATCGTTCAACTTTTGACTGTGGTTATCCCACGTTTTGAAGCGTTGAAGAATGAAGGACAATCTGGTCAAGCAAAGCTCACCCAATACACCCGTTACCTCACAATCGGTCTTGGCGTCCTTCAATCAACTGGTTTGATTGCTGTTGCACGTACACCAGGTCGTTTGTTTAGCGGATGTTCTCTTGCAATTATTCCTGATACTTCATGGACTCGTATCGCAACAATGGTTTGCGTAATGACAGCCGGAACATCAGTAATCATGTGGCTCGGTGAATTGATCACAGATCGCGGTATCGGAAACGGTATGTCTATCTTGATCTTCACATCTATCGCAGCTCGTTTCCCTTCACAGCTCTGGTCAATCAAGCTCCAAAAGGGTCTCTTCGCTTTCATCGTTGTTATGTTGATGGGTGTTGCAGTTGTTGCAGCCGTTGTATTCGTGGAGCAAGCTCAACGCCGTATCCCAGTTCAATATGCAAAGCGCCAAGTAGGACGTCAGTCTTACGGCGGAACCAGCACCTATATTCCAATCAAGGTTAACCAAGCTGGCGTTATTCCAATCATTTTCGCATCGTCACTTCTTTACATTCCATCGTTGATCGTTAACTTCTCTGGCAGCAAAGCTGGCTGGGCTGTATGGGTTCAACGTAACTTGGTAAAGGGCGATCACCCTATTTACATCATTGCTTATGCAGCGTTGATTATTTTCTTCACATATTTCTATGTAGCAATCACCTTCAATCCAGATGAAGTTGCTGAAAACATGAAGACTTACGGTGGATTCATCCCGGGTATCCGTTCAGGACGCCCAACAAGTGAATACCTCCAATATGTTCTTTCACGTATCACAGCTCCAGGATCTGCATACCTTGCATTTGTCGCGATCATTCCGATTATCGCGTTGATCATGGTCAATGCATCCCAGAACTTCCCATTTGGTGGAACAGCTATTCTGATTGTGGTTGGTGTTGGTTTGGATACTTCCAAGCAGATTGAAAGCCAATTGCAACAGCGTTCATACGAGGGATTCCTCCGCTAATGCGCCTCATCCTGGTAGGACCACCAGGAGCTGGTAAGGGAACTCAAGCTGTTCATCTTGCTGCTCACTATGGCATTCCACATATTTCTACCGGCGATATTTTCCGTGCCAACATTAAAGGTGGAACAGAGCTAGGAAAGCTCGCTCAGTCTTACACCGATAAAGGCGAACTCGTTCCAGATTCAGTCACCAACGACATGGTGAAAGATCGCCTCAAACAAGACGATATTGCTAACGGCTTTTTGCTTGATGGATACCCACGTAATACTTTCCAAGCAGAAGTTCTCCGCGCAATTCTTGCTGAGAAAGAGACTCCACTGGATGCAGTTCTCGAGCTTTCCCTCGATGACACAGTCATTGTTGAGCGCCTCTCTGGACGTCGCACATGTAAAGAGTGCCAAGCAAGTTTCCACCTTCTTTTCGGTAAGCCAGAAGTAGAAGGCAAGTGCGATAAGTGTGGCGGCGAGCTGTACCAACGCGCAGATGACAGCGTTGAAGTGATTCAAAACCGTCTCTCTGTTTATGCAGAACAGACAAAACCGATCATTAATTTTTACCGCGCAGAAGGTTTGTTGATTTCAATCCCTGCCGAAGGCGAAGTTGCTGAGATAACTCAACGCGCAATCGGTGCGCTGAGCGCAGCTGTTTCATAGGTCGTTAGGAAAAAAATGGCTATCCAGATTAAGACTCTCGAGCAGCTTAAAAAGATGCGTGTGGCAGGTCTTGTAGTAGCCGAAGCACTTCGATTAATGCGCGAAGCAATTGAACCAGGCGTCACAACACTCGATCTCGATGCGATCGCGGTTAAAGTTCTCAAAGAACATAACGCGACTCCATCATTTTTAAATTATCACGGATATCCCAATGTCATTTGTGCTTCAGTGAATCATGAAGTTGTGCACGGAATTCCTAACGAACGTAAGTTTGTTGAAGGTGACATCATCTCAATCGATTTCGGTGCAATTGTCGATGGTTGGCATGGAGATTCAGCATTCTCTGTAGGCGTAGGAAACATTGATCCAGAAGATCAAAAACTTATGGATGTCTGCGATGAATCTATGTGGCGCGGAATTGCGCAAGCAAAAGTTGGGGGACACCTGACTGATATCTCTTCAGCAATTGAGGAGTACATCAACTCACAAGGTAAATATGGAATCTTGCGTGAATATGGTGGCCACGGAATTGGCACTGAGATGCACCAAGAACCCCATGTTTTAAATTATGGAAAAGCAGGCCTTGGACCTGAATTGAAAGTTGGTTTAGCTCTCGCAATCGAACCGATGATCACTCGAGGTTCTGCACGCACTCAAGTTCTCTCGGATGATTGGACTGTAATCTCTGCAGATAAATCAAATGGTTCACACTTCGAACATTCATTTGCTCTCTGTCCCGATGGCAAGCCTTTCGTCTTAACAGCCCACGACGGGGGAGCAGAACGCCTCGGCCGCCTCGGGGTCGAGATCTCGGCAGACCTCTCCTAAATAGCCCCCGATTAGGCGGGGACTTATACCGCCAGGGCTGAAATCCAGGGGGCAAAAGGGCCGATTTCTCGTATGGCGAGTTTGCCCATAAGATTCTCTTCTTGCCCTT
>CANFVU010000038.1 GCA_947450545.1 Actinomycetota bacterium | reverse complement strand
AGCAGCATCAGTTGATGGCGCAAACGATTTCACAATCTTCTGGCGCATCATCTTCCCAATGCTTCGCCCAATCACAGCGACGGTTGCAATCGTTAACTCGCTCTGGATTTGGAATGACTTCCTGCTTCCTCGCCTTGTGTTGACTGAAGCATCACAAACGTTGCCACTTTCGACGTACCTCTTCTATGGCCAGTACTCCACTGAATACGGTCAAGCGATGGCTGGTTTGCTCCTCGCGGTTATTCCAATCATCGCTTTCTTCCTCTTTTTGCAGCGACAATTCATTTCAGGTATTTCAAGCGGAGCCGTTAAGTAAGAACTGCTCCGTGAGAGTGCATACTCTCATTTAGCCTGCACCAGTCTGTACGAAGCTCTTCTAGCCGCCTAGAATCAACTCATGGCCGCTCAATACAAAGTCGCAATCGTCGGCGCTGGACCATCTGGTTTCTTCGCTGCACAAGCGCTTCAAAATCTTCAAAGCGATGATCTGAAGTTCGAAATCGACATTATTGAACGCCTCCCAACACCGTGGGGTCTTGTCCGCTCAGGTGTCGCTCCAGACCATCCAAAAATTAAGACAGTCTCTAAAGTTTTTGAGAAGATTGCAGCAGAACCAGGCTTCCGATTCCTCGGCAATATCGATCTTGGCAAAGAGATCACTATGGATGACCTTAAGAACCATTACGACGCTGTTGTGCTTGCAACAGGCTCAGCTCTCGGCCGCAAGCTCGGTATCCCAGGTGAAGATCTTCGCGGCAGTCTCTCTGCTGCAGATTTCGTGCCTTGGTACAACGGTCACCCTGACTTCGTACACGTCGATGTTCCACTCGACGGGAAAGTCGCAGTGATCATCGGTGCTGGAAACGTTGCAATGGATTGCGCACGTATTTTGGCAATTAATCCTGAAGAGTTAGATTCAACCGACACCGCACCACATGCGCTCGCTGCTTTGCACATGAGCACAATTCGCGAGGTGCACATCGCCGCTCGTCGCGGCGCAGAAAATGCAGCATTCACAGCTCCTGAACTCCGCGACCTTCCAAAACTTGAACACACAGATGTCTACCTCAGTGCAGATGAAGTTTCGCAAGCTCATGCTCGCGCACAAGCACAAGGGGAAATAGAAAAAGAAGTTCGTAACAATCTTGAAGCGATGCGATTGATTTCTGAAAATCCACCAAAAGGTCACGAGCGTTCACTTCACATGCAATTCCTCCTCGCTCCGAAAGAAATTGTCGGAACCGAAAGAGTTGAAGGAATCACATTCTCCATTAACCGCATGGATGGCGAGAAAGTTGTTGATACTGGAGAAACTCTCACGATCGCTTGCCAACTTGTTATCAGCGCAATTGGTTACAACGCTGAACCACTGGCCGGAGTTCCTGAAGATAAAGGGAAAATCAAAAATAGCGAAGGCCGCGTAGAAGAGAACGTTTACGTTGTTGGTTGGGCAAAGCGTGGTCCATCAGGAGTTGTGGGAACTAATAAGAGCGATGCAGCAGATGTTATGAAGCTGCTTGTAGATGATTTGAAGAACCCAAAGGGTGCGGAAGACATTCTGAATCTTCTTCCTGCAGGCCACATCGTGATAAACCAAGAGAAATGGCAGCGCATCAATGCAGCCGAAATCGCTGCAGGAGAGCCACTCGGCCGCCCTCGATTAAAGGAAGTTTCACGCGAGAAATTGCTGAGTTTGGGCGAGGGATAACAAGCCGGTACTATTGCGCTCCTGCGCTTGTAGCTCAACGGATAGAGCATCTGACTACGGATCAGAAGGTTAGGGGTTCGAATCCCTTCAAGCGCACCACTCTTAAAAGAACTACGCATTTTCCGATGTCTACATCTGGGAAGTGATTGCAAATTCAACAAGGATTCGTAACACTTGAGTTGTGAAATTCAGAGCAGTCCTTCTACTCAGTTCACTTTTAATCCCATTAGTTTTGCTAAGGCCAAATATTGCAAGTGCAACTGATCCACTCCTACGTCTCTCAATTGATCCGACCATCCCTCAAAAAGCACCTCTTGTTTATTGCACATTTTTAGGGCAGTTAGATTGCGTCGAGAAAGTACTTGTAGAACATCCAAATAAAGTTATTGAAGAAGCAAAATTTATCGAAACGAGACTAGTAGATTTTCCAAACGAGAACGGTCAAAAAGTCCAATACGGAGATATTTTATTTGATTTTCACAAGGAATCTGTTAGCGGCCCAATTGAAAGATTGAGACTTTCTACGAATGTGATTACGCCAACTTCAACATTTAATGGGAAGAAAGCCGGTGCATATTGGATTGTACTTCAGCGTGAAATAACTAATGGAGGAAAAACGGGGATTGAACAAACCGGTATATGCACAACACTACAACCCTTGGATTGTCTGAACTATCCAGCCCTAGATACCCCAGATATTTTTCACGTATACCTACGGACAAGCTGGCTATCTCCTGTATCAGCATCGGGCGAAGGAACCCACTTTAATTTGGATTATCGAAGAATTAAGAGTGGAATCGAATGGCATTTCTCTGGGGCTGAATTTCTTCAACCCATGTTTTCTGATGTCACAAAACTAACGGAGTCAGTAAAGCCGGGAAATGAAAATATGATTCCAGATAAGTTGAATCCAACCCTTTATTTTGTATTAGATCACGGTGGAAAGGATTTAAGCGATTCGTATTGGGATCCAAGTTGTATGGAATATGGATTTACAAGAACTATGTGGAATGCGCCGATGGCGGGGCAACTCGTATGGGACTACTCAACCCAATCACTTAACTTTAATATGTATGCACCCCACTTAGATCCATTAGGCAATCCATATCTTGGGAGCTTTCATACAAGATTTCAAAAAGCTTGGCTAGATTGTCGATTCCCGGGGAATACTCTATCAACAGCTACTAAATTAACTGTTGAAGTTCTAAGCCAAGATGGTAAATCACAAGTTGCAACGACCTCAAGTTCCATTTCAAATGGAATTATCGATATCAGTGCAACAGGGTTTCACTTCTCAAGCCCCAGAATCGTAGCAAGGAAGGCGAGTGACTCAGTTGGAATAACTATGGTGATGAATCATTTTACTGACGACTGGGTAAGCCCAGAGCCCTCGATTACTTTAAATGCTGATCAAATCCTCCAGAAAGAAAAGCCACCACCTGTAGTGAAACTTAAACCTAAGGCTAAAACTCCTACGATAATTTGTATTAAAGGCAAACTCACTCGTACCGTTACTTCGAAGACACCAAAGTGCCCCATAGGGTACAAACCAAAAAAATAATTCCCTGCTAACAATTTGCTAACACCACAGATAAATAGCGGGGAATCTGCTGACATTTTCAGAGATGCAGATTAGCAAATTGAGCGTAAAACCGAACGGTCAGAGACCACCTGAAACACGAGGAGACAGATGGTCTACGACTACGGATCAGAAGGTTAGGGGTTCGAATCCCTTCAAGCGCACTTCGATTAAGCGTAAAAGTGACCTTCTAACTAAATTCGTTTCTAGTTTTTTCTTTATTTGGTCAAAATTCTGTGATGACAGGGCAGCTGTCCTAGGGCAGGAGT
>CANFVU010000037.1 GCA_947450545.1 Actinomycetota bacterium | reverse complement strand
GTAGTTAGCTGGCTGGTACAAGAAGTCCATGAACTTCTGGATTTCAGCTTGGTGACCATTTGCCTTGTATGCAGTGAAGTAATCCTGCACGCCAAGAGTTACAGCATCTTGTCCTGCATTGTGAACGAATGAACCTGAACCAAGATTGATTCCTGCTCCGCCGTTTGCCTTCAACCATGCTGGAAGGAATACAGAACCGTTGATGAATGCTGCCTTACCTGCTGCGAACAATGTCTGTGCGCAAGCGGTACGGTCGCATTTAGCTGGGTTTGGCTCGATGTACTTGAGGTCATTGAGCTTCTTCAAGTAAGCCATAGCTTCGATGTTTGCAGCTGAGTTAACTGTCCACTTCTTAGTGGTGTAGTCGTACAAACGACCACCGTTTCCGCCAGCCCAGATTGAGAATTCAGCTTGTGCTTCTTCTGGTCCCATTGGAACTGCATATCCGTAAACGCCTGGGTTCTTTGCCTTGATCTTTGAAAGAACTGAAAGCAATTCTGCCCAAGTTGTTGGAAGCTTTGTTACGCCAGCCTTCTTCAAAATATCTTTGTTGTAGAACAAAGCACGAGCTGATGCAAGATCAGGTACTGCATATGCAGTGCCGTTGTACTTTGAGTTGTTCAAGAATGTTGGAACGATATCTGCAAGTGTTGAAGCAGAAACCATTTCAGAAGCCTTGTAGAGGAGACCTGCAGCAGCTGGTGCTGAGTAGTCGCCCTTGTTAACAATGTCAGGTGTCTTACCTGTAGCGATGAGCGTCTTTACTTTGTCATCGATAACATCCCATGAAACGACATCAACTGTCATGGTGATGCCAGGGTTAGCCGCAGCAAATGCCTTTGAAAGAGCATCCCATTGTGCTTGCTGTGTCTTTCCATCTCCTGGATAGTCAGCAGCAACCATCTTTAGATCTACTGTTGCAGCATGTGCAGCAGGAACGAGTCCAGCAACACCTGTTGCAGCCAAAACGAGCGCTGCAGCAGATGCAACGCGACGCATTGAGTTCTTCATTTAAACTCCCTTAAGGATTGAGGGTAGAAGGGAGCGGGAGCTTCCTTCGGGTGGGATGATTCAACGGTACCCAGCAGGTAAAGGCAAGGTTTTGAGTGTAAATGTTTTGTTACATTTAAAAAAACGCAAAATCGTGCAAAATTTCTTGACTTTCCCACTTTCTAGCCCTTACGGTCAGCCCATGACCCCATCTACCGCAGTGGCTGCCTTTACCGCCGAAACCCATGCCGATCGAGAAATCGCATCCCAGCCTGAGGTTTGGCGCAAAGTAGCTGCCGTCGCACCATCGTTGGCAGGCCTGCTCCCTGCCCATGGTGAGCGGGTAGCTGCGGTGGGGTGCGGATCATCCTGGTTTATGTCGATGGCATATGCAGGTGTGCGTGAAAGCGCCGGCCATGGTGAGACAGATATCTATGCAGGATCTGAATTCAACTATGACCGCAAATACGATCGAATCGTTGCAATTTCTCGCTCTGGCACCACGACTGAAACAGTCGAACTCCTTGCAAAAACGAAAATCCCAAGTGTGGTTATTACTGGCGTTGCGGGTTCTCCTGTCACCGAACATGCAACAGAATCAATCATCTTGGATTTCGCCGATGAAGAGTCGGTTGTTCAAACTCGTTGGGCTACTGCGGTTTTGGGCTTATTGCGCGCTCACAACGGTACTGATCTTCTGCCGCTCGCTGATCAATGCGAACTTGCGCTCGCTGCCGATCTTGGCGAACTTCCCAACGTTGAGCAATTCTCTTTCCTCGGGCGAGGTTGGACAATTGGTCTTGCAAATGAAGCAGCGTTGAAAACTCGCGAAGCTGCACAATTTTGGGCTGAGGCATACCCAGCAATGGATTATCGCCACGGGCCAATGTCGATTGCACAAAAAGGTCGCTGCACATGGGCATTTGGCGCAATTGATAAGAAGCTTGAAGAAGAAATCATTGCAACAGGAGCACTGTATGAGTCATCTATATGGGACCCAATGGTTCACCTTGTAAAAGCCCAACGCGTTGCGATTGCTCTTGCAAAGAAGCGCGGTCTCAACCCAGATTATCCACGCGGATTGAATCGTTCAGTCATTCTGAATTAATCATCTGCCGGTAGAATCTGCAGATGAAATATGTCGCTGCCGTTGATGTAGGTGGGACATCTATTAAAGCAGCGCTTGTAAGTTCTGATTTTGAAATCATCGATACCGCAACTGCTCCAACACCTAAAGGTGATTCCACGGGAATTGAAACATCGCGCGCGATTGCCGAGCTCGTATTCTCCTTCGAATTGAAGCGTCCCGTAAGCGCTATTGGATTAGCAGTACCTGGCGCTCTCGATGAGCCCGCGGGAACATCTCGCTGGTCAGGAAATCTTGGATGGAAAAACGTTCCAATTCGTGATCTTGTTGCAAAAGAGACGAAGAAACCTGTCGCATTTGGACACGACGTTCGCACTGGCATGGTTGCAGAGATGCGCAAAGGCGCAGCACAAGGTTTCCAACATTCAATATTTATTCCAATCGGCACAGGTATCGCAGCGGCGCTTGTGATTGATGGAGAAATTCGTTCATCTGATGGTTATGCCGGAGAAATTGGCCACGTCAATGTCGGCCATGATCGTTTATGTGTTTGCGGTAAGCACGGATGTTTAGAAGCAATTTCATCTGCGCATTCGATCGGTGAAAGTTATAAAGAAATTTCTGGCAAGAGCGCAACATCTGAAGAGATTTTTAATCTTGCAAAAAACGGCGATGCTACAGCGCTCAAAGTTTGGGAAGATGCAATTCATTATCTTGCCGTTGCGTGCGAACAGCTCATCACGATTTTATCTCCTGAAGCAATTGTCTTCGGTGGAGGAGTTTCAGTTGTTGGAGATGAGCTTCTTGTACCGTTAAAGAAAAAACTCGACGAGCGTTTAACTTTTCAGCGCGTTCCACAATTATTGATTGCACATTACGGATCTCAAGCCGGCACTATCGGTTGCGCAATGTTGGCACTTGATGCAGCGAGCATCGCATGATCATTCACGCAAAAGCTGCGCTCATCGATGGCGAGCTCTGCAACGATGTGAAACTCGAAGTTGTCGATGGTGTAATTACGTCTCTCGATGTTAAAGGTCCTATAGACCAAGTTGTCGATGGAACGTTGATTCCTGGTTTTGTAGATATCCATTGCCACGGTGGAGCTGGCCACTACTTCAGCGCCAAGGAGCCGGCCGATATTCAAAAAGTTATTGATATACATAGAGAAAATGGCACCACGACAATGTTTGCGAGTCTGGTGACTGAGCCACTAGATGCGTTGAAAACACAGATTGCAGGCTTGCTCCCCTTTGTAAAAAGCGGGGAGATCGCTGGAATTCATTTAGAAGGTCCCTATCTTTCACCTCATAAATGCGGCGCACACGATCCAGCTCTTCTTCGCGATCCGTTGCCTTCCGAACTTCAAGAACTTTTAGACTTCGCAGATGGTGCAATCTCTATGGTGACACTTGCACCCGAGCTTCCTCACGGAATTGAAGCAGTTGAATTCTTGGTCGATAACGGTGTTGTTGCAGCGCTTGGCCATACCAATGCAAATGCCGAGGTTGCTGAGAAAGCCATTGCAGCAGGTGCTTCGGTGATTACACATTTCTATAATGCTCTTCCTGCTATCGATCACAAGAGCCCAAGTATCACTTTGACTGCTTTGCTTGATGAATCAATTGCTCTTGAATTGATTAACGATGGTCACCATGTTGATGACGGTGCCACTGAACTTTTATTGCGAAGCGCACCAGGTCGAGTTATTTTGGTCACGGATGCGATGTCAGGTGCGGGTGCTGGCGATGGTGCGTACACAATCGGAAACCTTGACGTTGAAGTTAAAGGCGGCGTCGCACGCTTGACATTGAATGGCTCTTTAGCTGGAAGCACACTTACAATGAAAGCAACTTTCGAAAGGTTGATGAGTGAGTTTGGTTCCTCAATCGAATATGCATCGTATTGCGCATCCACCTTGCCAGCAAAAACTTTAGGCATTGAATATGTGGGTGAAATAGCTGTTGGAAAATTAGCCCACTTTGTTGAAGTACAAAACGGAAAAGTTGTTAATACTTTTAAGTTTTAATGAGCGTTAGTTAACGCAAGGAATACCTGAACCATTAACACCACTGCCATTAGCTTGGTGAGCGTAATTAAACTTAGTTTTAGATGGTTTTGGCGTTGGTTTTGCTGAGGTTTTACCCTTCACGACAGGTGCTGGATAAAACAAATCTTGGGCAAATTTACGCACAGTTGGAAGATCAACTTGGTTAACAGATTGGCTATTGGCCATCACATAACCTTCAATAGGGAGAGTGTGGAATGTGATTTTTCCACCAGTTAACGCTTTTGCTTGTGGCAAGAATCCAAGAACATCCCAACCGCTATCAATTACGACATCTTTCTTTGCAACGTTGAGCAACCCTTGAAGTTTGCTGATGTTGCCAAAGATTCCTTGTGTACGGAATTTAGTGATGACTCCGGTGATAAATGCTTGTTGGCGATGAGTTCGATCCAAGTCACCATTTGGTAAACCGTGACGTTGGCGAACGAATTGGAGGGCTTGAACACCGGTGATTGTCTGCAGACCTGCAGGGAAAACTGCACCAGAATATTGTTTGTCATTCACTGCATGACGCAAACAAACTTGGATACCGCCCAGTGCATTTGCAAGATCGTAGAAGCCCACAAGATTCACTTCAGCGAAGTGATCGATAGGAATTTGTAAGAATTGTGAAATAGTTTGAATTGTTGCGATACGACCTTTTTCGCGAGACTGTTGTTCGCGCATAGGTTCTTTGACACCAAGTTTATAAAGACGAGAATCTTCGGCGTACTTCGCATAGCCATATGCTTCTTTAATCTTTTTCATTCCAAGTCCTGGGACATTGACATAGTCATCGCGAGGAATGGAGATCGCTGTCGC
>CANFVU010000036.1 GCA_947450545.1 Actinomycetota bacterium | reverse complement strand
TTTGTCTTGTGAGGAATTGGTGAACCCTTTTCGATTCCCGCAGCCTTCAAGATCAAACGTGATGCAGGAGGAGTCTTCGTGATGAAAGTAAATGAGCGATCTTCGTAGACAGTGATCTCTACTGGAATGATCTGACCCTTTTGGCTTTCTGTCTCAGCGTTGTACGCCTTAACGAAGTCCATGATGTTGACACCATGTTGACCAAGCGCTGGACCCACTGGAGGAGCTGGTGTTGCTGCGCCTGCCTGGATCTGCAACTTGATGAGTGCAGTTACCTTCTTCTTTGGTGCCATTTTCTTTTCCTCTTTCTAGTTTCTACTAAAGCTGAATTAGATCTTTTGTACTTGGTTGAAGTGAAGCTCGACTGGTGTTTCGCGACCAAAAATCGATACCAAAACCTTGAGCTTTGCTTGCTCAGGCATGATTTCGGAGATTGATGCTGGAAGAGTTGCGAATGGGCCATCCATAACAGTTACAGACTCGCCAATTTCGAAATCAACGAGCTTGATATCTGCCTTACCGCCGGCCTTTGCAGGACGTGGAGACAAGATGTTCTCAACTTCTTCAAGGCTCAAAGGTGATGGATGGTGCGCATTTCCAACGAATCCTGTAACTCCAGGAGTGTTACGTACGCAAGACCATGACTCATCTGTGAGATCCATGCGAACCAAAACATATCCAGGGAAAACATTGCGCTTAACCTGCTTGCGTTGGCCGTTCTTGATTTCAGTAATTTCTTCTTCAGGAACTTCGATCTGGAAAACATAATCTTCCATGTTCAAAGATTGAATACGGTTTTGGAGGCTGCCTTTTACCTTCTTCTCATAACCTGCATATGAGTGGACGACATACCAATCGCCAGGTGCAGTGCGAAGTGCGCGGCGGAATTCTGCGCGCTCTTCATCAACTTCTTCTTCCTCATCTGCATCGGATGTTGCGACGGCTTCAGTTTCAAGCGAGTGTGTTTCGCCAATCGCATCTACAGCTGGAACCAGTGCCTCAGCATTTTCTGTTGTTGGTTCGGACACAACTGTTGTTGACAACGCAGCTTCGAATGCGTCTACGGGAGTTTCTAAATTTTCCATGTCCATTAACCAAACACCAAGAAGACGACCTTAGTAAGCACAAGGTCGAGGAGGGATACAACGGCGATAATAAAAAGTACGAAGACCATAACCACAGCTGTGTATGTTGAAAGTTGGTTACGTGTTGGCCACACAACTTTCTTTAACTCATAAACAACTTGGCGATAGAAAAGGCCAATGCGACCAAAGAGTCCTAGCGACTCCTGGCTTTCGTGTTCATCATGAACTTGATCAACCACGTCTTAACCTTTCTTCTTGCATTCTTCGTTCTTAGCGTTCTAATCGTTCTAATCGTTCTAATCGTTCTAATCGTTCTAATCGTTCTGTAAATAAAACTACCTTGCAGGGCAGGAGGGACTTGAACCCCCAACCGCCGGTTTTGGAGACCGGAACTCTGGCCAGTTGAGCTACTGCCCTTCGTGAATCCTTCAAGCGTTTACGAGATTCGCAGTTAAGAGTTCAGGCATGCAGAAGCATGACCTTTCATCAAATCCGAGGATCAGGTGTAAGCGCCAGACGGGGAAGTCTAGGGGGCTGATGAATATAGGTAAAATCCGAGCATGACCTCATCACCCAGCCCAGCCAAATCCCGCGTATCTGCCCGAATTGCCGCGATCGCCGAGTCAGCAACGCTCGCTGTCGATGCAAAGGCAAAGGCCCTCAAAGCAGCAGGTCGCCCAGTCATCGGCTTCGGCGCAGGTGAGCCAGATTTCCCAACTCCTGATTACATCGTGAAGGCAGCTGTTGAGGCAGCAGCGAAACCTGCCAACCATCGTTACACACCAACACCTGGTCTTCCAGAACTTCGCGATGCGATCGTTGCAAAGACAGCGCGCGATTCACGCTACGAAATTACTGCAGACCAAGTTCTTGTAACTAATGGTGGCAAGCAAGCTGTGTACCAATCATTTGCATCAATCATCGATCCAGGTGATGAAGTAATTCTTCCTGCACCATATTGGACAACATATCCAGAGTGCATCAAATTAGCTGGTGGAGTTGCAGTTGAAGTATTTGCGGATGAGACTCAGAATTATTTGGTAACTGTTGAACAACTCGAAGCAGCACGCACCTCAAAGACAAAAGCGCTTCTCTTCTGTTCACCATCTAACCCAACTGGTTCTGTCTATTCAGAAGAGCAAGTTAAAGCAATTGGTGAATGGGCTCTTGAACATGGCATCTGGGTTATCGCTGATGAAATTTACGAACACCTTCTCTACGATGGCGCAAAAGCTCCAAGTCTTCCTGTTGTTGTCCCGGCGATGCGCGATCAAACAATTATTTTGAACGGTGTCGCTAAAACTTATGCGATGACCGGTTGGCGCGTTGGTTGGATGATTGGTCCAAAAGATGTCATCAAAGCAGCAACAAATCTCCAATCACACCTTTCATCAAACGTTTCAAATGTGTCACAGCGCGCAGCAATCGCAGCGCTTACCGGATCGCTTGATGCAGTGAAAGAGATGGGCGTCGCTTTTGATCGCCGTCGCAAACTTATTGTGAAGATGCTCAACGATATTCCAGGCGTTGTTTGCCCAACACCAACCGGTGCTTTCTATGTCTATCCATCTGTGAAAGCCATCCTGGGCAAGGAAATTCGCGGTAAGCGTCCACAAACGTCTGCTGAACTTGCAACGTTGATTTTGGAAGAAGTTGAAGTAGCTGCTGTTCCCGGCGAAGCATTTGGCCCATCAGGCTATTTGCGCTTCTCGTATGCACTCGGTGATGAAGATATCGTCGAAGGTATTACACGCGTACAGAAGCTATTGGGCGAAGCTAAGTAATTACAGCTCAATCCCGACGAATTGAACTTCTGCCTCTAACGTAATTCCAAAAGCGCTCTGCACTTTTTCGCGAGCTGAACGCGCAAGTTTCACAATATCGTCAGCGGTAGCATCGCCGGCATTCGACAGCGCAAGAACGTGCTTAGAAGAAATTGCAGCGCCACCTGAGCGATCGCCTTTATGCATCCCAGCGTTTTCCATGAGCCAAGCAGCAGAAGTTTTTACTCGACCATCAGCAAGAGGCCAACGGGGCGCTTGTGCTGGAAGTTTCGCTGCATCTTCTGCAGAAATAATTGGATTGGTAAAGAAAGATCCTGCTGATGCAACATCTCCTTCAAGCATTCCTTTCTTACTTCGCAAGGCTAAAACAGTTTCGCGAACTTTCTTTGTATCAACGCGATCCCCAACGCTGACGCCAAGTTCGCGGGCAAGTTCTTCGTACATGATAGGAAGAGATTCAACGCCTCGACGAAGCTGGAACGTTACATCAAGAATTACATAACGACCATTAGATTTTTTAAAAATAGAGGAGCGATAGGAGAAATCACAATCAGCTGCAGCAAAAGTTTTTACTTTCTTTTCACTTCGATCATAGGCTCGCACTCGTGCGATGACTTCTGAAACTTCGTGGCCATATGCGCCAATATTTTGAATAGGCGCTCCCCCAACAGTTCCAGGAATTCCGCTCAACGATTCAAGATTAGCTAAACCTTTATCGAGAGTGAACTGAACAAATTCATCCCAATCATCTCCAGCACTTACTTGTAGCATTCCTCCACTACATGCATCGATTTCGTAAGAATTACCCTTTGTTTCAACGCGAATAACTACGCCGCTAAAGCCAGAGTCGGAGACCAAAACATTTGATCCTCCACCAAGAATGAGAATCTTCTCGCCAGTTGAATCTGCTTCATCAATTGCAGAAATGAGTTCAGCTTCTGTGCGCGCGTGTACCAAGCGAGTAGCTGGGCCACCCACTTTAAGAGTGGTGTAATTCGAGAGCGCGGTCATAGGTAAAGGCTAACGCCGAGCCACCAAGATCTCATTCTTTCCACGGAATCGATCCAAAATGCGGTCATATGTCTTCTTGGATTGAGCATCGCGATATTCAGGATCGGTGTCGTAATAGCCGTGGTGTCGAGCTTGTTCAAGAGGCAGATCCATTTGAAGCAATCGACCATAACCCTGACGCACGCGCAAAGAGAATTCAATATCTGCATTTCGGTAATACGCAGCTCGAACGTTGAAGCCAGTTGCACCGAGTGCATCCTCGACTTTCATCGCCATGAAGTAACTAAAGATGACATCAACTTCACCGGGACCAACATCTGTCACGCTTCGCCATTCATCTTCAATGTTGATGAGACCACCGTGCCAACCGATGACACTCCAGCTATCTTCAGCAAACTTTGCAAGCACCGGAGTGATGGGATCGCCAGTAAATATTGTTGATGGATCCATAACGACCATAATTGGCGAGGGTGAAAACTTAAGCAAAGTATTTGCCGCTTCCCCCCAACCAACTCCACCTTTAATGTGTATCAGCATCGTTCGATCATCTGCTTCTGCAGCAAGCGATGAAACGTCTACATCTCCAGATGCAATGATGGCAATAGCTGTATCACTTGGAGCAAATTTCTTAATAGATTGAATGGAAAGCGCTGCATCCTCGGGAAAGCTATCCACGATGAGGCCACACGTAACAGGAAATGTGAATTTTGAAATTCTGCGCAGGTCGCCAATCCGCTCAACACTTAAGTAGCGGTTTGTATTTGTCATAGTGAGAAAGTCGCTTTGGCCATTCCTAGAACTTTGACTTCGTTACAGATTGCAGAGAGATCTACTTTTACAAGCGATCCTTCAACTGCTGAAACTTTAGCGCTCACGATTAATTCAACTTCAGTGTCAGCAGGAACAACGACAGGCTTAGTAAAGCGGGCCGAGAAATCGCGAACTTTTTCACTTCCACCAGCAACATGGCTGACATACCGACCAGCAAGAGCCATCGTAAACATGCCGTGGGCAATAACGTTTTCGAGCCCGACTGACTTAGCGAACTCTTCATCTTGGTGAATTGGGTTCTGGTCGCCACTTGCATCGGCATACGCGACTAGCTTGGCGCGATTAATAAAGAATGATTGCGGCGCGAGTTCTTGTCCAACTTCAAATGTCATGCGCGCACCACCAACGTTGACCACGATGAAATGAGAAGTTCCGAACCTGAATGTAAATCGGAGCGAACAGTCACGATTTCATTTCCAGCCACTACGCGAGCCGATTCGATTGTCGAAGAACAGAGAATGGAATCTCCAGCCACAAGTGGACGGTGAATTTCAAAACGTTGATCACCATGAACGACTCGCGTCCAATCCAAACCGGATTCTTGGAGAAGGGCTTGAGATTCAGTGAGAGATATTGAGATTGAAAAAGTTGGGGGCGCTACAGAAATGTTGGGTTCGCCAATAGCGAGCGCAAATGCGGTAATTGATTCTTGAGTAACTGTAAAAGAGTTGGCACCCGTGAAAGTGCGCCCGACGACGTCGGGGTTGAGCATCGTCTTTAGCGAGTCTCGCGATGGAGTGTTGAAGACTTGCAACGTGGGCAGAACTTCTTCAACTCAAGACGATCTGGATCGTTACGACGGTTCTTCTTTGTGATGTAGTTACGTTCCTTGCAATCCACGCAGGCCATAGTGATCTTAGGGCGGACGTCCGCTGACTTACTTGCCATTGTGTTGCTCCTTCTATCTAAAACCGTGACTTAGTTATCCGTGAATCAAGAAGTGAAGGTTACTTCACCCGGTTACTTATTAAAAATTTAGGTTTACCTGAGACGCTTTCACGCTCAGGCAGACCCCTTACTCGTAGCGGAGGCGGGATTTGAACCCACGACACAGCGATTATGAGCCGCTTGCTCTACCAAGCTGAGCTACCCCGCCGAGCCCCCAATCGGAATCGAACCGATGACCTTTTCCTGACCATGGAAACACTCTACCGACTGAGCTATGGGGGCGAAAAGACTTGGGCGAGCGTACAACCTCCAGACCCCGCGAGTGAAATCTCCTCGTATTTACGCACAGGTG
>CANFVU010000035.1 GCA_947450545.1 Actinomycetota bacterium | reverse complement strand
GGCGATGCTGGGACGCAGTCGCCTCAAGGGGCAGCTGTACTCAACATGATCACCATTGATCCCCTGTAGCTCAGTTGGTAGAGCACTCGACTGTTAATCGAGATGTCGCTGGATCGAGGCCAGCCGGGGGAGCTTCATCTAAAGAGCCAGGACGCTATGGCAGAATTCAAGAATGCGTCGAGCCCTTGCAGGACTTTTGCTCCTACCCCTTTCTCTGACTTTTTCCAGTTCAACTCAAGCAGCGACTCGATTCGAGCCGTCCAAAGCCACGCAACTCGCTCCGACAGCAAACTGCCGAATCACAAATCCGCAGGAGATCGCTGACCGTCCCAACTCCATTGGGTTTCCTCGCCCGCAGGTTTTTGGAAACTTAAAGAATCCGAAGATTCTGGTTGTGCCATATAGCTTTGCTGATACGACTAGCCCGATCTTGCCTGTGGCTTATGCAAACTCAATACTCAAAATGGTTTCACAGTATTACGACGCTCAATCGTACGGACAATCTCATTTAACATTTTTAACGACGCCTATCGACCCAGTAAGTAAGTTGCCAGCTCAAATAAAGCTAGGAACGTACGCGAAGGATTTCAATTATAAGTATGTTGATGAAAATACAAATGACGCTCGGGGATTTGTCATCAAGTTAGCTGCGCTGGCCGACCCTTCATGGCATTTGGAAAATTATGAAAGTGTTATTTTTCAGACAAGCGATAGCAGAATGGCATACACGGGAATCGCTTTTACAAGTCAAAAGAGTCAAATGGAGCAAGACAAAATCCTGGCTCCCGGAGGAATGGTTGAATCGGCAGTTCTATCCGTGATAGGTGATCCTGTTGTTAACCACGAATTGGGGCATGCGCTCTTTCGTTTTCTTGATCTCTACACAAACTTCACATCGAAATATGACTTGATGGGGGATGGCTACAACCTCGATCCCAATCTCTTTGCCTGGCATCGTTGGCTTGCTGGATGGTTAAAAGATTCTCAAGTGCGATGCATCGAGAGCACTGGTACCACCAGCCACCATCTATCGAGTGTGAACGCAAAAGATTCTGATGCAAAAATGGTTCTTGTGCATCGCTCAAAAACTTCGGGCGTAGCCATTGAACAACGTGATGGTGGATTAATTCTGTATTCAATAGATACAACAATTCCAACAGGCCGGGGTCCGATTCGCGTTTACGACAATAAGAGAAATCCATTCTCAAAAGCGAATGCCAAAATCCAATATTCGGGCCTAGACATCACGATTAAGAACTGCAACAAAATTGGTTGCGACTTCACGCTTGCAAACCAACAACCATACGATGCAAGCGCTCCTGTCGCAGCGCCAGCACCGGCACCTAGTGCAGCGCCAACATCTGCACCAGAGCCACCTCGCCCAACCCTCGATCTCTCAACAGTTGCTATGGGACAGCCTTGTAACGGATTTGCCGGAATTACTGCAGTGAACCCTAAAAACGAAACTTTCCTTTGCAAAGTAGAGAGCGACGGAAACACTCATTGGGTTCTTCCGTAAAGTCTCATCGGTAGAGTGAGCGAGTGACTTTCACTCCAAAGCAGAAGAGCGGTCTTCTCTTCGCTCTATTGGGAGTATTTCTCTTCTCTCTATCTCTTCCTTTCACCAAACTCGCTTTGCGCGGTTTTGATCCATTCTTCACCGCGTTCGCTCGCCCCGTCATCGCAGCTCTACTTGCAATTCCTCTCATGGTGATTGCCAAAGTTCCGCCGCTGCCACGGCATTTGTGGAGAGCCACAGCATTCACGACTCTAGGCGGAGTGTTTGGTTGGCCAATTTTGATGGCGTTGGCTTTGCAACGCACAACATCTGCACATGTCTCGGTCATCGCAGCAATCATGCCCATGGTGACAGCAATATTTTCAGTGATGAAGAATCGCAAACCCGTCGGGGCATCTTTCTGGGTGGCTTCTGGTCTCGGAACAATCTTGCTCATTGCGTTCTCCATTGGACGAGGCGGAGCAACAAAATCTGATCTCATCGCAGATCTTCTTATTTTTGGCGCTGTTGTTGCCTCGTCATATTGCTATGTAGAAGGAGCGGCCCTCACTAAAGAAATGCCAGGATGGCAAGTGATTTCTTGGGTTGTGATTTTTGGACTCCCCATTTGTATACCTGGCGCTCTCATCGTCTTCCTGAATACGCACTCCCAGCACGAAATACATAGTGATGCGATATTCGGATTGATAGGCATTGGCTTCTCTTCCATGTACCTTGGATTCTTTGCCTGGTATCGAGGTCTTCGTGATTTCGGTGTCACACATGGATCCCAAGTACAGCAGCTTCAAGCCATCATGACTCTTGGGTGGTCGGCCCTTTTGCTGGGTGAAAGCGTGACGCTTGTCATGGTTGCTTCAGCAATTGGAATTGTTCTCTGCGTTTTGTGGGCAGTTTCTAATGTAAACGGAGGGGTGGGGAATGTTGTCAGCTCTCGAACCTCTAGTGTGGAGCAGTGAATTTCTCTATTCGTTCTAAATTCTGGGCATCTTTCCTTGCAATTCTCTTCACTATTGTTGGAATTGCAAGTGCCGAGGCAATGCAAGTCTTTGTGAAACCATTGTCGGGTTCTACGATTGTCCTCGACGTGGAGCCCTCGGACACAATTGAGAATGTGAAAACGAAAATTCAAGACAAGGAAGGCATTCCACCAGATCAACAAAGATTGATCTTCGCTGGGCACGTGCTTGAAGACGGCCGAACTTTGTCAGATTACAATATTTTAAGGGAAGCAACTCTGCATCTTGTTCTTATCAATCAACCATCTCCAGTTTCTGCGCCAGACCCGGTTCAGCAATCTAAAGTTATTTCTCTTCTGCCATCTTTTGCTTCAATAAGCGCGTCCGCGGAGTTCGTGATCAATGGTGATTTTATTGAGCAAATCAGTAATATTTCTGTAGACGGGAATATGCTCCCGCGCAATAGTTGGAGCCAAAGCAAAGAAGTAGTGAGTTTTACTTTTCAATTTTCACAGGCAGGTAAGCATTCCATCCAACTTTTTAATGGTTCCGCTCCGCTTCTGCACGAGCAACTGGTTGAGGTTTCCGCGCCAGAACCAACTCCCATGGCTGTCTCGATGAAGAAGGCACCGCTCAAGATTATTTACAGCCGCTGTTCGGATCGCTGGCGGATTCGACACTTAATCGGGGCAGATGCCACGTGTCCGGTTGGATACAGCAAGAGTTAACATCTATTTTCTGTTATTGCCCGTTATCCTTCTTCTATGACTTCACGTTTCGGCTTTAACTCCTGGAGAGCTCAGCCTCTTCCCATGACAATCATTCGTCTATGGCTTGGCGTAACGTGGATTTATGGTGGTTGGTTTAAGGCAAGCGATGGTCAGTTCCTGACTAAAGGTGCACCTAATTCATTTGAAGCTCAGCTCAATGGAATGATCGGCCACTCACCAATATCTTTTGCTTTAACGCATATGTTGGAACATGCAACCCTTTTCGGTTGGTTTGTTATGTTGTCCGAGTTTGCAATTGGCATCGCAACTCTTGCCGGGGTCGCTCTTCAAGCTGCTGCCCTAGGCGGATTTTCGATGACAATCATTTTGTGGTTGTCGGTCAGTTATCACGTCCATCCTTATTTCTTAGGTAGCGATCTTCCAAACCTTGTTCTTTGGGCTGCATTCTTTCTGATGGTTCGCGGTTCGAACCACGGCCGTGGCCGACGCGATGGGGGATTGATTCCAAATCTTCGTGATCGCCGCGAAGTCATTCGTATTGCAGGCGTTGCTGTTACTTCGGTAATTGCCGCATTTGCAGGCGGGTCATTTAAGCCAAAGCCAAAAGCTGTGAGCCATGTAGTCGCCAAGGTCTCTGAGGTTTCCATTGGTCAGGTTAAAGAATTTACTGCGCTTGATGGTTCCCCAGCGATTCTCTTTAGAACAAAAGCTGGCGTATTCGCATATAGCCGCGTGTGTACTCACCAAGGTTGCACGGTTAATTACCAGGCACTCGGAAATGTCTTGTCATGCCCATGTCATGGAGCAAAATTTGATCCCACAAACGGGGCCAAGGTTATTGCCGGTCCAGCGCCCGCTCCGCTTCCAAAAATCAGCGTCTCGATTCAAGGCGAAAACATCGTTCAAATTTAATCGTAATCTTCTATTAACACGGCTCTGTTATCTTTAGCCATGGCACTTTTCAAACTTGAAATCGCACTCCCAGACCGTCCGGGATCTCTCGGCGCGGTTGCCTCTGCTATTGGTTTTGCAGGCGGAGATATTCGCGGCCTTCAGGTATTGAAGAATGAAGAAGGTCGCGGCTTTGATGAGATTATCGTTGCTGTTCCAGGAAGCGATCCAACAGATCTTCTTGATGTTTTGCGCCAAATCGGTGGCGTTGACGTTCTTTCTTGTATCCCTGCTTAATTTGCAGAGTTAAATACATCCTCAACCATTGCATTTAAGTCTCTCATAGGACTCCATCTTAAAACTTTTTTTGCTTTTTCAATGGATGCGACCAATACTGCTGGATCACCTGCGCGACGTTCAACATCAATCGATGGAATCTCTCTTCCAGATGCGCGAGCTGCAGCTTCAATGACTTGGCGAACTGAATATCCATCACCGCTCCCAAGATTAATTATTTGGTGGTGTGCTGGCTGGACAGACTTTAAAGCGCTGATGTGGGCGTTGATGAGATCCACAACGTGAATATAATCCCGTACGCATGTCTTATCAGGCGTTGGCCAATCAGTACCAAAAACTTTGAGTGGAAATTCTTGAGTTGCTTTGAAAATATTTGGGATGAGATGAGTTTCCGGGTCGTGTCTTTCGCGAAGCCAACCAGAGGAGGTCTTTAAAGCGCCGGCCACATTGAAATAACGAAGCGAAATGGCTGCGACTCCATCGGACGCTGAACGTTCAGCAAGTAGCTCATCCACTTTCAATTTCGATGCGCCATAAGGATTACTTGGGTTTGCTGCAGATTCTTCCGAAACTGTACTTTCCGTCGGCTCGCCATATGTGGCAGCCGATGAGGAGAAAACAATCTTCTTTACTCCTGCAGATTTCATTTCGTTGAGGAGATTGGTAGAGCCTTCGACATTGACCTGCATGTAGAGCTGAGGCTTTTCCACTGATTCCCCGACAAGAGACTTGCCAGCGAAGTGAATAACTGCTTCGCAACCTTGAAGGGATTGCGCAATGGAAGCAGAATCTAAAATGGAACCTTCGACGAAGGTAGCACGAGAATCAATCGCGCTCTTATGTCCTGTAGAAAGATCATCTAAAACCGTGACTTCGTAACCACTATCGAGCAGCATCGAGACTGCGATTGAGCCAATATAACCAGCGCCGCCAGTTACGAGTACTCGAGTCAAAGTTTTACAGCTTTCAGTTGTTCAGCCGATTGTTCTGGAGCCATATCCATAACAAAAGCGCCCATTCCAGATTCAGAACCAGCAAGATACTTAAGTTTGTCTGGTGTGCGGCGAACAGAAGTTATTTGCCAGTGAAGTCCGAGGAGATCGCGCCCTTCGCTAACGGGTGCTTGGTGCCAAGAGGCCATATATGGCATCGCCATTCCATACACGCCATCAAGGCGAGAGAGAACTTCTTTGGTGACGGATGGAAGCGCCGCTGCTTGTTCGTCAGAAAGTTCTGCAAAGTCAGGTACTCGTATTTTCGGGGCCACATGAATTTCATATGGGTAGCGAGATGCAAAGGGAACATAGGCGACCCAATAGCTATTTTCAGCGATAACTCGTACCTTGTCATGTAATTCGCGAGCAACAATATCGTCCATCAAAACTTTGCCGGTCTTCGATTTGTATGCACGAGCTACTTCGAGCATTCTCTCGGTACGAGGCGTGAGGTAGGAATAAGCATAAATTTGTCCGTGCGGATGGGGGATTGTTACGCCAACTTCAACGCCGCGGTTTTCAAAAGGGAATATTTGAACGATATTCGGAAGTTTTGATATTTCGCGGGTGCGATCTCGCCATGCAGCGACGACGAGGGAGATTTCTTCTTCGTCAAGTTCACGCAGACTTGAATCATGTTTATCGGTAAAGACAACAACTTCACATTTTCCAACACCAGCAGGTGTTTGAGTTGCCGGGCCATTGAACTCAGGCAGGCTCCATCCCTCCGGCGCTGCGTTGAGTGAAGGATTCTTATTGTCGAAAACGACAACGGAAAAACTTGAATCAGGGATTTCAGTCAATAAATCGCTTGTTGTGGGACAGATCGGGCAGAGTTCTTTAGGAGGTAAAAAACTACGATGTTGTCGGTGAGATGCGACAGCTACCCATTCGTTAACGAGAGGGTCTAATCGAAGTTCGCCTATTCCTGCTGGGGACTCAGAGGGG
>CANFVU010000034.1 GCA_947450545.1 Actinomycetota bacterium | reverse complement strand
CGTCGATGCCAAAGATGCTCCCAATGCCTCAACGACCGATGATCTTGTGTCGATCCGCGTTCGCGAACTTGCATCCAAAGTTCTGCGCGTGGAGATCGCACAGAACGCCGAAGTTACCGAGCCAATCTTTCTTGCTCGAACTGTCGAGTCTCTTGATCCTGAGGTATCTCGTACCGAGATTCATTTAGGTGCTAATAGCCGAGCAACAGTCGTTGTAGAAAACGTTGGTTCGATTACTTTGGCTGAAGAGATTGAAATGAAGCTCGATACCGGATCACAACTCACATTCATCTCACTACAAGAGTGGGAGAGCGATGCTGTGCATCTTGGACGCCATCATGCTGTTGTTGGGAAAGATGCAACTTTTAATTCAACGGTGATCACCCTCGGGGGATCACTCGTTCGCTTACTTCCTACCGTTGAATATGCAGGAGCAGGAGCAAGCGCTGAATTGTCTGGAATCTACTTTGCAACAAGCGGTCAACATTTGGAACACCGGGTTCACGTTGATCACAACATCGCTCATGCAAAATCACGCGTTAACTACAAAGGCGCACTGCATGGAGATAAAGCTCGCACAGTTTGGTTTGGCGATGTTTACATCCGTGCAAATGCTGAAGGTACCGACACATACGAAGTGAACCGCAACTTGCTGCTTTCAGATGGCGCTCGAGCAGATTCTGTTCCAAACCTCGAAATTGAAACTGGAGAGATTGTTGGCGCAGGACATGCAAGCACGACAGGTCGCTTTGATGACGAACAACTCTTCTACTTACAGTCTCGAGGTATCCCAGCGAATATCGCACGCCAATTGGTTATCCGCGGCTTCTTCCTTGAGATTGTTTCGAAGCTCGGCCTTCCTGAAATTGAAGAACGCATTATGACCCGAATCGAAGCTGAACTCGAGAAGGCATCGGTCTAATGACAACTATAAATAAATCTGAACTTCTCGAAGGAAAGCCTCGCCAGATTCTCGTCAACGATACTCCAGTATGTGTTGTGCGGATCAAAGATGAAGTTTTCGCTGTAGCTGATACATGCACACACTCAGATGCTTCACTCGCTGAAGGTGAGACAAATGGCTATAAAATCGAATGTTGGCTCCATGGCGCAGAATTTGATCTGCGTACCGGAGAAGCTTTAACACCTCCTGCAACAGAAACCTTAGAAACCTTTTCCGTTAAAGATAACGGCGAGACAGTAGAGATCGGATAATCATGAGCACATTAGAAATCAAAAACCTTCAAGTTGCAGTAACGACCGATGAGGGAATGAAGCAAATTTTGCGCGGCGTGGATTTGACGATCAAATCTGGTGAGACCCACGCAATTATGGGACCTAACGGCTCTGGTAAATCAACTCTTGCTTATTCAATCGCTGGCCATCCTAAGTACACAATCACGGGTGGATCAGTTCATCTTGATGGTGCTGACGTTCTCGAGATGAGCGTCGATGAGAGAGCAAAGGCAGGGCTATTCCTTGCAATGCAATACCCAGTCGAAGTACCTGGCGTCTCTGTCTCTAACTTCCTACGCACCGCTGCAACCGCTATTCGTGGTGAAGCTCCAAAAGTACGCACATGGGTTGGCGAAGTGAAAGAAGCGATGGCAGCTCTCAATATGGATCCTGCATTTGCTGAACGTAGTGTGAATGAAGGTTTCTCAGGTGGAGAGAAGAAGCGCCATGAAATTTTGCAAATGGAACTTCTCAAGCCAAAGATTGCTATTTTGGATGAGACAGATTCAGGTCTCGATGTTGACGCACTTCGTATCGTTTCAGAAGGCGTGAATCGCGTGAAGGAAAGTAATGACAGCGGAGTTATGTTGATTACCCACTACACACGCATTCTTCGCTACATCAAACCTGATTTCGTGCACGTTTTTGCTGCGGGTCGCATCGTTGAAGAAGGCGGCGCTGAGCTTGCTGACAAGCTTGAAGAGAAGGGTTATGCAGAGTACGTCACTGCATAATTTAATGTGAATACCACCTCACCGCTTAATGTCGAGAAAGTGATGAAGGATTTCCCCATCCTTCGTCGCTCGATGCGTGGTGGAAAAAGACTCACATATCTCGATAGTGGTGCAACCAGTCAAAAGCCTCAGAGCGTTATCGATGCACAATCAACCTTTTACGCCGAGAAGAACGCAGCAGTCCATCGCGGCGCACACCTTCTTGCCGAAGAGGCAGATGCTGCTTACGAGGGTGCTCGCAAAATTGTTGCCAATTTTATCGGTGCTGAAATTGACGAAGTCGTCTTCACAAAGAGCGCAACAGAGAGCATCAATGCAATTGCATACTCATTTAGCAACTCAGGTGCTGGTTCAAGGTTCTCTCTCAAGCCCGGCGATTCAATCGTTGTCACTGAGATGGAGCATCACGCAAATTTGATTCCATGGCAGCAACTTGCACGTCGTACTGGCGCAACACTGAAGTGGATTCCCGTCACTCAGGAGGGTCGACTCGACTATTCAACACTGGATCATCTGGTTGATTCCTCTACGAAAGTGCTGGCATTCACTCATCAATCAAACGTTCTAGGTACCATCAATGACGTTGCACAACTCGTTGCTGCAGCGAAGAAGGTTGGTGCACTCACAGTCCTGGATGCATGCCAATCTGTGCCGCACTTCGCTGTAGACGTTAAATCTCTCGGCGTTGATTTCCTTGCATTCTCCGGACATAAAACGCTCGGTCCCACCGGAATTGGAATTCTCTGGGGGAGAGCTGAACTTCTTGATGCAATGGAGCCATATTTGTATGGCGGGTCTATGATTGAAAGTGTCACTATGGAGAGCGCAACATGGGCTCCTGCGCCACGAAAATTTGAAGCCGGAGTCCCAAATATGGCTGGCGCTGTGGGGTTCGGAGCTGCACTTGAATATCTCAACTCACTTGGCATGGAGAACGTTCATGCGTGGGAACAAGAGCTTACGCAATATGCACTTGATAAATTTTCGGAGCTCAAAGGTGTAACGGTCATTGGTCCAAAGGATGCAATCGACCGAGGAGCGGTTATTTCATTTACCGTAGAGGGCATTCACCCACATGACGTTGGACAAGTTTTAGATCAACACGGGATTGCCGTTCGCACAGGTCATCACTGTGCATGGCCACTGATGAAGAAATATGGAATCACTGGCACAACTCGCGCTTCGTTCTATATTTACAACACTCTTGCTGATATTGACACTCTCGTCGCAGGAGTTATCTCCGCGCAAGAATATTTTAAGGTGATCTAAGGCTATGGAACTCGACTCGCTCTATCAAGAGGTCATTCTTGACCATTACAAACACCCACATCACAAAGGGCTATCTGCTGAAAAAGATGTTCAAGTCCATCATGTGAATCCCAGCTGTGGCGATGAAGTAACTCTCAATCTCAGCGTGGATGGTGGAATCGTTTCGAATATCTCGTGGGATGGGGTGGGTTGCTCAATCTCCCAAGCCAGTACTTCGATTATGACGGAGCTCGTCACCGGTAAATCTGTGGCAGATGCATACATCATCCTCGATAATTTTTCGGAGCTCATGGCAAGTAAAGGCACCATGAAAGGCAACGAGGATCTTTTAGAAGATGCAGTCGCTCTTGCTGGTGTCTCAAAGTTTCCAGCTCGGATAAAGTGTGCCCTGTTAGGTTGGATGGCATTTAAGGATGCCTCAGTTCAAGCAATCGATGGATCGGAGAAACCATGACACAGATAGCTTCCGTGGATGACATTACAGAGGCAATGAAGGATGTCATTGATCCCGAACTCGGTATCAACGTTATCGATCTTGGCCTTGTCTATGACTTGCGCGTGGATGAAAGCAATATCGCGATTCTTGATATGACTCTTACTTCTGCAGCATGCCCGCTTCAAGATGTGATTGAAGATCAAACTCGCTCTGTACTTCAGGATTTAACAAGCGATGTAAAAATCAATTGGGTATGGATGCCACCTTGGGCTCCGAATAAAATTACCGATGACGGTCGCGAGCAATTACGCGCGATTGGTTTTACCGTCTGATATTGCTTTCTTATCTTCAAAGAAAACAGTCTTACCTTTAATAGTTTCGCGACCTGCGTTGGCGATAATCACTGCAACGTAGGGGAGTAAGAGTGCGCCGCTGAGCGCTATCCAGCGATATGGGCTTGGCAAAATGACTGTCAAAATAAAACAGGCAGTACGAACCATCATCGAAATGAAATAACGACGCGCGCGGCCAGATTGATCACTTGTCAGACTTGTCTGTGCTGAAGTGATGCTGATTGGCTTTTCTTTTCCCATAGCTAAGGGTATCGAGAGTGGTGGCAGCGACTTACCGCCTTGCCTCTCATGAGAAATGCGGCGGTACGGGTGAGTAACGGGTATTTTTATCCTCATGACACAAGACACGGCATCTCGAGTTGTCCTCGTCACTGGTGGAAACCGTGGAATCGGACTTTCGATCGCTCGCGAGTTCCTCAAGCTCGGGGAGACCGTTGTTGTCTCACACCGATCAGGCAGCGCACCAGAAGGTTTGCACGGCGTCATCATGGATGTCACCGACTCGGACAGTGTTGCAGCGGCCTACAAAGAGATCGAATCAAAATTTGGAACTGTAGACGTACTTGTCGCCAATGCTGGAATCACAAAGGATGGCCTCTCACTTCGCATGAGCGAAGAGGATTTCCAAGATGTTGTAAATACCAATCTCACCGGCGCATTTCGTTCAGCTCAAAAAGCTCTCTCTGGAATGATGAAGAAGAAGAGTGGTCGCGTTATTTTCATTGGCTCAGTCGTTGGTCTTCTTGGCTCGACAGGTCAAGTCAATTACGCATCAACCAAATCAGGTCTTGTAGGAATGGCTCGCTCGTTTGCTCGAGAATACGGAAGCCGCAACATCACGTTTAACGTCATCGCACCGGGATTTGTTGAGACGGATATGACATCGGTTCTCTCTGAAGATCTTCGCGCTAAATATGTTTCACAAATTCCACTCGGACGATTTTCAACACCTGAGGAAGTTGCTGGAGTGGCCATTTTCCTCGCATCAGCACAAGCGGGCTACATCACCGGAGCAGTTATCCCGGTCGATGGCGGATTAGGAATGGGGCACTAATGGGACTACTCACGAATAAGAATATTGTCGTAACCGGCGTTCTTACAGACGGATCTATTGCATTCCATATCGCACGGCTTGCACAAGAAGAAGGCGCAAACGTCATCCTCACGGGATTTGGACGCGGCCTCTCACTCACTACTCGAATTGCATCACGTCTTCCAAAGCCAGTAGAAGTCTTGGAACTTGATGTCACCAACCAAGAGCACTTGGACTCTTTTGCATCAAAAGTGAAGGAACACATGCCACATATTGATGGCGTTGTTCACTCGATTGCATTCGCACCCGAGACTGCTTTGGGTGGAAAGTTTCTGCAAACCCCTTGGGAAGATGTCTCCACTGCAGTGCAGGTTTCAGCTTTCTCATTGAAATCACTCACCATGGCTTGTCGTCCACTCTTTAAACCTGAAGGTGCAAGCGTTGTTGGACTCGACTTTGATGCCCAAATTGCATATCCCGCATATGACTGGATGGGTGTATCGAAAGCAGCTTTGGAAGCTACAACTCGATATCTCGCTCGCGAACTTGGCAAAGAGAATATTCGCATCAACCTGATCGCAGCAGGTCCACTCAAGACCATTGCAGCGAAGTCGATTCCAGGCTTTGAAATGTTTGAACACCTCTGGGATCAACGTGCACCTCTGAAATGGGATGTCTCCGATCCTGTCCCATCTGCCCAAGGTGCGTGCGCTCTGCTCTCGGACTGGTTCCCAAAGACCACCGGTGAAATCATCCACGTCGATGGCGGTTTCCACGCGGTAGCTGGGTAATTCCACCCCCAATTTCTGATTCTTAGCCCCCTGGGTTAGACTCTGGACATCAAGTGGAGCTTGCCGCTCCCACCTTGATTATCTGAGAGCCCGCTCGATTCAGTGAATTGGGATGTGCCGGATAATCTGGTCAAGACTCGAGAAGGAGCTTCATAGCTCTGAATGAGATTGTGCGCCTGCACTGTAAAGATGGCGCGTTCTGCGGCGAATCCAACCTTGAAGCTTCAAGAAGTGAACTCTATTCATTGACGGAAAGGTTGCAGTTATCAGCGCAGATTTACGAATCAACGATCGAATTCGTGTTCCACAAGTTCGTTTGATTGGTTACTCAGGTGAGCAAGTCGGCATCGTCGATACCGATAAAGCTTTGCAAATGGCTGATGAGGTCGGATTAGATCTCGTCGAAATTTCACCCGATGCCAATCCGCCCGTATGCAAAGTAATGGATTTCGGTAAATACAAATACGAGATCGCACAAAAAGCACGCGAGGCACGACAGAACCAAACTCATATCGTTGTTAAGGAAATGCGTCTGGGCCTCAAGATTGAGCCACACGATTACGAAACTAAACGAAACCATATCGAGAAGTTTCTTAAGGGTGGCGACAAAGTTAAGGTCACTGTTCAATTCCGCGGAAGAGAGCAAACTCGTCCAGAGATGGGTTACCGTCTTTTGATGAAGCTTGCAGAGGAACTTGCGGAAATGGCTGTTGTTGAGTTTGCTCCTAAAAAAGAGGGACGCAGCATGACAATGGTTCTGGGTCCAACTGTAAAGAAGGCAACTCAGAAGAAGAGCGAGAAAAAGGCAGCACCACAACAGGCTTCAGCGCCTGCCGCAAGCAGCGCTGAGAAGGAAACTGAAGTAGCTCAGTAACGAGCGACTCGGTTAAGACAGGAGATATACATGCCAAAGATGAAGACCCACAGTGGGGCGAAGAAAACCTTCCGCCTTACAGGTACAGGCAAAGTCATGCACGAGCGCGCAGGAAAGCGCCACCTTTTGGAGCACAAGTCTTCTCGCGTCACACGACGCTTGAGTAAAGACGGTGTTGCAAAAGCTCCATCATCATTTACAGCCAAGCGCATGCTTGGGTT
>CANFVU010000033.1 GCA_947450545.1 Actinomycetota bacterium | reverse complement strand
TTACTCGTGAACATGGGCGAATCAAAGCTGTTGCAAAAGGTGTGCGTCGAACGAAATCCCGTTGGGGAGCTCGTCTTGAGCCGACCTCCCATGTAGATCTTCAGCTCTACACCGGTAAATCACTGGACACTGTGACACAAGCAGTTTCTATTGAACACTTCGGCGATCGTTTATCTGAGGATTATCAGAAGTGGACGATTGCAAGTGCAATCCTTGAAGCTGCCGAACGATTCACCACGCACGAGCACGAACCAGCCTTGCAGCAATATCAATTACTTGTTGGTGCGCTCAAAGCGTTGGCGTATGACACCTATGATTCATCACTGATTCTCGATGCGTTCTTGTTGCGCTCGCTCGCCGTTGCAGGTTACGCACCAGCGCTCGTTAATTGTTCAGTCTGCGATTTGCCTGGACCCCATCGATACTTCTCACTTGTTGGTGGTGGATCCGTTTGCGACACATGCCGACCGTCTGCTGCTGCAACTCCCGCACCTGAAACCCTTTCACTCATGCAGCAATTGCTTTCAAGTGATTGGGAACAAGCAGTGGATTCTGAACTACGTCACCAACGTGAAGCATCAGGATTGATCGCTGCATATCTTCAATGGCATTTGGAAAGAGGATTGCGTAGCTTGCCGCTCGTTGAAAGAATTAGTTCATGAAACCGCCAAAATTTCCGAAAGGTTCGGTCCCTCATCACGTCGCTGTGGTGATGGATGGAAATGGGAGATGGGCCAAGAAGCGTGGACTTCCTCGCACTGCAGGACATGAAGCAGGCGAAGCAGCGCTCTTCGATATGGTTGAAGGCGCGATTCAAGTAGGTGTTAAAGAACTCAGCGCATACGCATTTAGTACTGAGAATTGGAAGCGAAGCCCTGAAGAAGTGAAATTCTTAATGGGGTTTAATCGCGATGTTATTCGACGCCGTCGGGACCAGATGCACGAAATGGGCGTACGTGTGCGATGGGTCGGAAAAGAAAAACGCTTATGGAAAAGCGTTTTGGATGAGCTTTTAGAAGCAGAAGAATTAACGAAGAAGAATAAGAAATTCACTCTCAACATGTGCGTGAATTACGGTGGTCGTGCTGAAATTGTTGATGCCACAACTCGCATTGCAGCTGACATTGCAAAGAAGAAGTTGAAGTCAGATCAAATAACCGAGAAGCTTTTTAGTAAGTATTTATATAACCCTGGAATGAGTGATGTTGATTTGTTCTTACGTTCCTCGGGGGAGCAGCGAACATCGAACTTCTTGCCATGGCAATCGGTCTATGCCGAGATGGTTTTTATGGATGTCTTGTGGCCAGATGTGACACGCAAAACGTTGTGGGATGCAATTCAAATCTATAATCAGCGAGAACGCCGATTCGGCAAAGCTTAAAGAACAGTCACTACGCCGAACATAATTGCAACGCCAGCAAGTGTCGTCAGAAGCGTGACTGTTGATGGATGCGATGAGTGGGCCTCAGGCAAGATATGTGAAGTCGCGATATAAATAATGATTCCGCTAAACAAAGCAAGATATATTGCAAGCCACGCAGGTGATGGATGAAGTGAAGTTCCAAGAGCCGCTCCGCCAATTCGAGTAACGGCATCAACTAACAAAAGCGATGTTGCAGCTTTGGTCCAATGTCCTGTTTTGCGCAACATCGCGACGGTGTTAAGACCATCGCTAAATGCATGGACAAGCAGAGCGAAGAAGATCGCTAAACCAAGTTTGTTTGAAACGTGAAATGCAACGCCGAGTGCGACACCATCGAGAAATACGTGGCCTGCCATTGCAACTGCGCCAAGACCGCCAGCGATATTTCCGTAGTGAGAGTGATCATCCTCGTGATGAGATTCAGCTGGTTCGTGTCCACCGAAAGACTCTTCAATGAAATGAAGTGCAAGGAAGCCAATAACAAATGCGAGCGAGACGCCAGCAATTTGTGAGTTGACCATCAGCGTTGATTCTCTAAAAACCTCAGGAAGTAGGTCGAATGCCACAAGCCCGAGCATTAATCCAGCGGCAAGACCGAGTACCAAGTGGAAGCGATCCTTCGCTTTTAGCGCCATCAATCCACCTAAGGTGGTTGCGCCGACTGTCACAGCAGCGAGGATGATTGCGAGCATGAGTTCAGTGTATCTGACGTCTATAATTAGGACCCTTGCGACCAGCAAGAACAGTAGAGCCGACAGCCAGCCGGAGGAGTAAAAAATGGCCGCAGATCGTTTAGAAAATATCGTCCAACTCGCAAAGCGACGTGGATTTGTCTATCCATCATCTGAAATTTATGGAGGATTGCGCGCATCGTGGGATTACGGCCCACTCGGCGTTGAGCTCAAGAACAATGTAAAGCGCCAATGGTGGAAGTACATGGTTCAGGGACGCGAAGATGTTGTGGGACTTGATTCATGCGTCATTCTTGCTCGCGAAGTATGGCAAGCATCGGGCCACGTTGAAACGTTCACAGATCCTTTAACCGAATGTACCGAGTGCCACAAACGCTACCGTGCGGATCATCTCGAAGAAGCATATGAAGCAAAGCACGGCAAAGCTCCTGCATCGATGGATGAGGTCAATTGCCCTAACTGCGGTAATAAAGGAAAGTTCACACAACCTAAACAATTCTCTGGATTGCTTAAGACATACCTTGGTGCAGTAGAAGATGAATCTGGACTTGCTTACCTTCGCCCAGAAACAGCCCAAGGAATTTTCATTAATTTTGATAACGTGGCATCGACATCACGTAAGAAGCCACCTTTTGGTATCGGTCAAATCGGAAAATCTTTCCGCAATGAAATCACACCAGGAAACTTTATTTTCCGTACTCGCGAATTTGAACAGATGGAGATGGAATTCTTCGTTGTTCCAGGGACGGATGAAGAGTGGCATCAATATTGGATTGATACACGTCTTGCTTGGTACAAAGATCTTGGTATCAACCCAGATCGACTTCGCCTATTTGAGCACCCTAAAGACAAACTTTCGCACTACTCAAAGCGCACTGTGGATATCGAATACAAATTCGAATTCAACGGAACTGAATGGGGAGAGCTTGAAGGCATTGCTTCACGTACTGACTTTGATCTCAAAGCTCACTCTGCTGCATCAGGCAAGGATTTGACGTGGTTTGATCAGGAGAAGAACGAACGTTGGACTCCATTTGTAATTGAACCTGCAGCTGGTGTTGACCGTTGCGCCCTCACATTCATGATGGATGCCTATACAGAGGATGAGGCTCCAAATAGCAAGGGCGAGATGGAAAAGCGTGCTGTTATGAAGCTTGATTACCGCCTTGCACCTATTAAAGTCGCAGTACTGCCTCTCTCTCGTAACGCAGATCTTTCACCAAAAGCGAAAGACCTTGCCAATCAATTGCGCAAACATTGGAATATTGATTTTGATGATGCAGGAGCAATTGGTCGTCGCTACCGTCGCCAAGATGAAATCGGAACGCCTTATTGCATCACCGTTGACTTTGATACTCTCGAAGATCACGCTGTAACAATTCGCGACCGTGACACGATGGCGCAAGAGCGCGTTGCTCTTGATCAAGTCCAAGCGTGGTTAGCTCCACGTTTGATCGGTTGTTAACAACGTCATTCCCACCACTTCGCCTTCCAATTGCTAATGGCAATTTTGAGAATGGCGAAGTAATTCTCGATGCCCCTGTGGTGCTTGCACCGATGGCGGGAATTACTAATTCAGCTTTTCGCACTCTCTGCCGCGAGCAAGGAGCAGGACTCTTTGTTTCGGAGATGGTCACAGCTCGTGCGCTGATCGAACGTCATCCTGAAACTTTGCGACTTATTACTCCAGGCAAAGGTGAGACACCACGATCAGTCCAGCTCTATGGTGTTGATCCGACCGTTATGGGAATGGCAGTCAAGATGCTTTGTGAGGAAAATCTTGCTGACCACATTGATATGAACTTCGGATGTCCCGTCCCAAAGGTGACGCGCAAAGGCGGGGGAGCTGCACTTCCTTATAAGCGCAAAATATTTAGCGCGATTGTTGAATCTGCAGTGAAGAACGCACAACCTTACGGAGTTCCTGTAACAGTAAAGATGCGTGTGGGAATCGATAGCGATCACGAAACTTATTTAGAAGCAGCGAAAAGCGCAGCGGATGCAGGTGTCGCATGGGTTGCACTGCATGCGCGCACTGCCCAGCAAATGTATGACGGGCAAGCAGATTGGTCGAAAATCGCAGCACTTGTCGAGCATTTAAAGCCAACAGGGGTTCCTGTTTTAGGTAATGGCGATATTTGGAGCGGCATGGATGGCCGTCGCATGATGGAAGAGACAGGATGCGCTGGCGTTGTGGTCGGGCGAGGATGTCTTGGACGCCCATGGCTATTTGCTGATTTAGTCACTGCAATGAACGGTGGAGATGAAAAATCTGCACCTACGCTCTTTGAAGTACGCGATGTAATGCGTCGTCATGGTCAATTGTTGATGGAATTTTTTGAAGCAGAAGGACGTGCCATGCGCGACTTACGCAAACATATGGCGTGGTACCTCAAAGGATTTACTGTTCCTCGCGAAATTCGTTCAGGCTTAGGAATGGTTGCAAGTTACGGTGAACTCGAGCACCTCACTTCCCAACTTGAAGATCAGCCTTATCCCACTGCAGTCTCCGAAGCACCACGCGGACGTCGCTCTCATGGACGTGCACCATCGCTGCCCGATGGTTGGCTCAATGATCCCGATGAGTACGCAACCATCACTATCGACGATTCAGTCTCGGGCGGGTAATCGAATGCTTGGTCTGCTCAATCCTTTTTCATGGATTCGTCGCGCACTCTCACTTGTGCTTCTTATTATTCTTTTAATTCCTGCTTACGTCGCGCTGCAGGTTTACAACACCGGGCATAATGCAACGCCTACAAAGAGCGATGCGATTGTGATTATGGGGGCTGCGCAAAATAATGGAACCCCAACTCCAATTTTGCAAGCACGTATTGATGAAGCAAAGAGGCTGTATAAAGAAGGATATGCGCCGAGAATTTTGACAGTTGGAGCAAATCAAAAAGGTGACCTCTGGACTGAAGCGCAAGCAAGTGTTCGTTCGCTAGCAAAAGGTCAGATTCCGAAATCTGTATTAAAGGCAGTCAACCTCGGTAAAGATACGTTGAGCAGCACAGTTGCTTATGTTGATGTCATGAAACAGAGAGGGTATTCAAGCGTCATTATTGTGACCGATGGATATCACTGTTATCGCGCAATCGCCATGGCAACAGATCGCGGTGTCAAAGCCACCTGTTCGCCTGTCACAACAGGTCCTGGCGCTGTTTCACAAACTGGATGGCACTACATAGCTCGTGAAACAGGAGCGTATTTAGCCTATAAAACAGCTGAGCGCTTCGGTATTCACTTAACAGACCAAAATAAGAATTAGACTCTACTCACTATGGTTCTTCGCCCCGCTCATGAACGTTCTGGCTACACAGAAGCTGACCGCGCGCGATATCTCGATGAACCAGCCAAACGCGGAGGTCGCACCGAATTTGCTCGCGATCGTGCGCGCATCATTCACTCGTGGGCACTTCGACGTCTTGCAGCAAAGACTCAAGTAGCAGTTCCATGGCAAACAGATTTTCCACGCACGCGTTTGTCACACTCATTGGAGTGCGCACAAGTAGGACGCGAACTCGGTGAAGCGCTAGGTGCCGATCCCGATCTTATGGAAGGTGCATGTCTTGCACACGACATCGGTCACCCACCATTTGGTCACAATGGCGAGGAAGTTCTCAACGAGCTTGCTGCAGATTGCGGCGGCTTTGAAGGAAATGCTCAATCACTTCGATTGTTGATTCGCCTTGAAGCAAAGACCGTTGATGAAAGCGGAAAGTCAATTGGACTTAACTTGACGCGTGCATCACTCGATGCAGCGACAAAGTATCCATGGCCTCGCGCAGTCAACTCTCGGAAGTTTGGTGTCTATGACGATGATATGGATATCTTCACGTGGATGCGTGAGGGTGCGCCAGAAGGTGTGAAATCGATGGAAGCACAGATCATGGATTGGTCTGATGATGTTGCGTACTCAGTTCACGATTTAGAAGATGCCCTTGTTACAGGACAAATTCATTTGCATCATATGCGTGATGATTTGCCACAAATATTTGATGTCGCTGTTGAGGATTACATGGATGACTTGACGGAGCAGGAAGCAGAACGCGCGCTTTCAGATCTCCAGAAACTCTCGTGTTGGCCTGTCACATACGACGGAAGTCATCGCCATCTTGCTCGTCTTAAGGATCTATCCAGTCAACTTGTTGGTCGCTTTGCCCTCGCAGCAGAAACAGCGACGCGAGATAGTTATGGCGAAGGCGATCTCACGCGTTATGGCGCCAATTTGATTGTTCCTCGTGAGCAGAAAATTGAAGTAGCAATTCTCAAAGCTCTTTCGAATTACTATGTTCTGCAAGCCGAAAGTTCACAGAAGCGCTACAGCGATCAACATATTTTGATTCGCGAACTTGTAGATCTTGTTTTGGAACATGCCCCGGTTTCGCTGGAGTCCTTTTTCCTCGAGGATTGGCGTCAAGCCTCTACCGATGCCCAAAAGCTTCGCGTTGTCATCGACCAGGTCGCTTCTCTGACCGACCCAGGCGCTTACGCTCTGCATAAGGATCTCTCCTCTAAGTTTTCATCGTAAGATAGCGGGCATGGCCGGTCGAATAAGGGATGAAGATGTTGCGCATGTGCGCGACCACAGCCCAATCGATGAAGTTGTTGCCGATTATGTTCAACTCAAGAACGCTGGCGGGGGACAGAAAAAAGGTCTCTGCCCATTCCATGATGAAAAATCTCCATCTTTCCATGTAACTCCTAGCAAGGGATATTTCCATTGCTTTGGTTGCCAGACAGGTGGCGATGTCATTGCATTTGTGATGAAGATGGATCACATTACTTTTACTGAAACTATTGAGCGCTTGGCTGAGAGAATCGGTTATCAGCTTCATTACGATGAAACAGGAAGTTCTGATCGCCCATCCGTGAATCGCTCACGGCTTGTTGCTGCAAACATTGCCGCAATGAAGTTCTATCAAGACCAACTTGCCCTTCCTGGCCCTGCTCAAGCAGGCCGAGATTTCCTTCAGAAAAAGGGCTTCACCAAAGCTGATGCTGATCAGTTCCAAGTTGGATATGCACCTGATGAATGGGATGCGCTATGCAAACACCTCACTGCTCTTGGCTACATGCAAGAAGAGCAGATGCTTGCAGGTCTCATTAAGGAAAGTGCTCGTGGGACCAATATCGATCGCTATCGCAATCGCGTGATGTGGCCAGTAAAAGATATTTCCGGAGATGTCGTTGGATTCGGTGCGCGAAAGCTTGCCGGAGATGATGTCGATCAAGGTCCTAAGTACCTCAACACCTCAGAAACCCCGATTTATAAGAAGAGTCAGATTCTTTACGGGCTTGATGTGGCTAAAAAAGAGATTGCCAAGAAGCGCCAAGTTGTCATCGTTGAGGGTTACACCGATGTGATGGCTGCTCATCTTGCAGGTGTCACAACTGCGGTTGCAACCTGCGGTACCGCATTTGGTGATGACCACATCCGAGTCATCCGCAGACTTTTAATGGACGATGATGCATTTCGCGGCGAAGTAATTTTCACATTCGATGGAGATGCTGCCGGCCAGAAAGCTGCACTTCGCGCTTTCGATGATGATCAGAAATTTGTTGCTCAAACATTCGTGGCAGTTGCCAATAACGGCATGGATCCCAATGAACTTCGACAAAGCGGGGGAGATGAAGCAGTACGCGATCTCATCGCTCGCCGCGTCCCACTCTTTGAATTCGCGATTAAGTCAGTCATCAAAAATTACGACACCAATACTCCAGAAGGTCGCGTTACCGCACTCAACCAAGTTGCGCCACTGATTGGCAAAATCAAAGACAGCTCACTGCGACCTGAATACATTCGCTCTCTAGCCGGTTGGTTGGGCATGGATACCGACACCGTTTCGCAAGCTGTAAAGCGAGTTGCAGGTAAGAGCAATACACCACTTCCAAATATTCCAGCCGGCCAAATCAATCTCAAAGATCCACTATTGATGTTGGAACGTGAAGTGCTGAAAGCAAAGCTCCAAGTTCCAGAAATGATTGCTGATTGGAGCTCGCTAGAGCCAAGTGCATTTACATATCCACCATATGCATCTCTTCGTTCTGCGATTGATAATGGAGATGGCGATACAGCAAAACTTATTGAGAGCGCTCCCGATGAGTACAAGCACCTCATTACTGAATTAACAGTGGAACCAATCCGCATGGATGGGGAAGTGAGCGATAAATATGTCGTGAGCATTTTCGCCAGACTTCGCGAAGTTGCTATTAGCCGCCAGATCGCAGAAATTAAATCGACTCTCCAACGCCTCAATCCCGTGGAAAATGAGGCGGAATACAACAAGGTTTTCACTGATTTAGTGGCCCTTGAGGCGACCAAGCGAGTTCAGAAGGAATTGGCGATAGGGGACGCCCTTTAGTATCATTCTGGCGCGCCAGTAACATGGCGATGCTGGGACGCAGTCGCCTCAAG
>CANFVU010000032.1 GCA_947450545.1 Actinomycetota bacterium | reverse complement strand
TTGCAGAAGATGCACATAGCAAAATCCTATCTCTACCAGCGCTGGATAAGGGTCTGTATGGCGGCAAGTGCAGCAAAACCTGCATGAGCTGATCGGAGAACCTCATCACCCATTCTCACCTGAGAACCTTGCAGCAGAGCAAGTTCAGAGTCGGTAATGCCACCTTCGGGGCCGACCACAATGACTACTGGTTCACCGTCGAGAAATTTTAAAGTGGAAAGTTTATGAGATGCGCTCTCATGCAAAACGATGAGATGTGAGCTAAATCTTTGTGTAATCTCTTTTGTTGTCACAGCGCTTTCGATAATAGGGAAACGAACTCGACGCGATTGCTTAGATGCTGCCGTGCTCACCAAACTCCATTTATCAACGGAGTTCTCTTTCTCTTGCGCAATCGAGCGCTCAGCTTTCCACGGAATGATTCGATCCACTCCGGCAACTGTCAGAAGTTCAATTGTTTCACGCATTCGATCTGATTTAGTAAGCGCTTGAACCACAATGAGTTCAGGTTTACGAGTTTCTTGATAACCGCGTTGCGACACCGAAACACTCAGACTCTTCTTTTCAATCGCAATGACTTTTCCTTGAGCCCAGCGTCCGGCACCATCGGTAAGAATAATTTCCTCGCCAATTTCTAACCGAACAACCTTAATTGCGTGATGAGCTTCATCGCCCTCAATGGCGATAGTTGGAGCATCGGCTATTTCTGGGACTACGAAAGTCGAGAGCATTATCGTCCGAACGCATCCTTGAAACGCGCAAAAAAGCCATGTTCTTTTTCATCGCGCTTATGAATTGAAACAGTATCGGATTTTTCGTTCCGGAGCGAAGCTAGTTTCTTGAGGAGTTCTTCCTCATCCTTTTTCAATTTCGAAGGCGTGGTGACATCAATATGCACAATGAGATCGCCGCGATTGCCTCCGCGAAGTTGTGTGACACCGAGGTGCTTCAACACAACAGTGGATCCACTCTGAGTTCCAGGCTTAATGGTTACCTTTTGTTCGCCATCAAGAGTAGGAATTATTACTTCTCCTCCGAGCGCTGCAGATGTAAAGGGGATAGAAATCGATGCATGTAGCGTAATTCCATCGCGTACAAGCAAGTCATCTGGGTGTTCAATGATTTCGATGTATAGGTCACCGGCAGGTCCCCCACCAGGGCCAACTTCGCCTTGTCCACTCATTTGAATTCGATTTCCGTTTTCGACACCGGCTGGAACTTTTACGGAGAGATTGCGCTTTGCACGAACTCGTCCATCGCCTGCACATTCAACGCATGGGCTTGTAATTACCGAGCCATAACCTTGGCAGTTATTACATGGGCGGCTTGTCATTACTTGTCCGATAAATGATCGCGTCACTTGTTGAACTTCACCGCGTCCCTGACAAATTTGGCATGTAGCTGGTTTTGTTCCATGTGCGCAGCCGTTTCCACCACAGACCTCGCAGAGCACAGCTGTTTCAACATTGATTTCGCGTTCTGTTCCGAAACATGCTTCTTCTAAAGAAACTTCGATGCGAAGGAGCGCATCTTGACCTGCACGATGACGTGGACGCGGACCTCTTCCTCCACCTGAATTCCCACCAAAGAACGCATCCATGATGTCGCCAAATCCAAAGTTTGCACCGTTGAATCCGCCACCTTGAGAGAAGGGATCTCCACCTAAATCAAAACGTTGACGCTTATCTGGATCACTTAAGACTTCGTACGCAGTTGTGATCTCTTTAAATTTTTCCTGATGCACAGGGTCAGGGTTCACATCTGGGTGATACTCGCGTGCTAATTTGCGATAGGCCTTCTTGATCTCATCGAAGGAAGCATCGCGATCGACTCCAAGCACGTTGTAGTGATCAGCCATTACTTTCCTTCCGATATGAAGCGTCCGATGTATCGCGCAACAGCATGAACAGCTGCCATAGAACCTGCGTAATCCATACGAGTAGGACCGAGAATGCCAATAGCGCCTTGTCCATAACCCATACTCACTGAGCTCGTGGATTGCAAACCTTGATCGGGTTGTTCTTCACCGATCTTAACATTGAGGAATCCTTCAGCATTGGATAGAAGTTTGAGCAAAACAACTTGCTCTTCCAGAGATTCAAGGATGGGGTGAAGAGCAGAAGCGTTATCGTGAATGGAAAGTGCGAGGTTTGCAGTACCTGCAACGACGACTCGGTCTTGATGTGGCATGCGAATCATTGCAACTTGGTTGGTAAGTTGGGCAAGCAATCTCGCCGTGCGTTGTAAAAGTTCATCTAAATCATCTGCATTTGCAAGAAAGTTTTCAATGGCTCGACGTTCTGGAGCAGATAGAGGCTTTACTTCCTGAATCTTGTCGACGAAAAGACGATAGCCGGTATTTGTTGGAATTCGCCCCGCACTTGTGTGTGGTTGAGTAATCAGTCCTTGGTCTTCCAATGCAGCCATATCGTTACGAATAGTCGCAGGCGATACACCTAATTGGTGACGAGCAGCAATAACTTTTGATCCGACAGGTTCTTCTGTCGTGACATATTCCTCAACAATTGCTCGGAGGACTTCTAGTTGGCGCTCATGCATAGTTATCTCAGTTTATAGCAGGACTAGGCCAGCGCATCCCGAACAATGCGGTCTGCTAACAAGCGGCCTGTGTGAGTGAGTGAGACTGCGCCACTCTCCCAATGCTCGGCGGAGAGATGGCCATCACTGAGAAATGGTTTGAGTCGAGCTACTTGATCACTAGATAGCGAATCTAGAGCGATACCTCGAGGCAAACGAATATTGAGGAGGAGACGTTCTTCTTCTCTCTCCTCGTGAGTGAGAACCTCACTTTCGTGCGTTGGGTCACCCGATGAAAGCATTCTTTCTTTATATGCAGTTGGATGCTTCACATTCCACCAACGGCGTCCATTGATATGTGAATGTGCACCGGGACCTGCACCCCACCAATTCTCGCCGTACCAGTAGAAAAGATTGTGCTTGCATTCAGAGCCTGGCTTGCTCCAATTACTTAATTCATACCAATCCATACCTGCTTCGCGGAACTTCTCATCAGCAAGAAGATACTTATCTGCAGTCTCATCATCATCTGGGACAACAACATCGCCGCGCTTTACTTGCGCTGCTAATTTCGTTCCATCCTCGACGATGAGTGCGTAAGCCGAGATGTGCGTGATGGGAAGTGAGAGAGCTGTATCGACGGTGAGCACCCAATCAGCGATCGATTCTCCCGGTGTTCCATAAATTAGATCGACACTAATTTCTTGGAAACCTGCATCGCGCGCAGCATGCACGGCTTTTTCAACATTTGCTGGATTATGCGTGCGATCGAGAACAGCCAGCACATGTGGAACAGCCGATTGCATTCCCATCGAAATTCGATTAAACCCTACAGAACGCAAATCAGTGAGAAGTTCAGGAGTCACGGTATCTGGGTTGGCTTCAATGGTAATTTCGCAATCAGAAGTCAATGTAAATCGCTTTGTGATAGCAGTGATGACGCGACCCAAATCAGCTGGTGCCATCAACGTTGGCGTTCCGCCGCCAAAGAAAATACTAGGCACAAAGCGAGCATCAGATTCATGGGAAGCTCGATCTATCTCTTTTACAAGTAAGTCGATGTAATCATGCGAGATAACGTCAAGAGTCGATTGAATTTGAAGCTCCGCAGGTGTGTACGTATTAAAGTCGCAGTACCCACAACGTTTCACGCAATATGGGATATGGATGTAGAACGCGAGATGATCTGCGCGCGTAGACATAGTTACTTCTTCTTATCCTTATCATCCGAGCTTTCTTCGCCCGTCGATAGCGCTGCAATAAAGGCTTCTTGTGGAACTTCAACGCGACCCACCATCTTCATGCGCTTCTTACCTTCTTTTTGCTTCTCAAGAAGTTTGCGTTTACGCGAAATATCTCCGCCATAACACTTTGCAAGAACATCTTTACGAATAGCTCGAATGGTTTCGCGAGCAATAATTTTTCCACCAATTGCAGCTTGAATTGGGACTTCAAATTGCTGCCTTGGGATGAGTTCGCGCAGCTTTACAGTCATAGCCATTCCATAGGCATATGCTTTTTCGCGGTGAACGATTGCGCTAAATGCATCCACTTTCTCACCCTGAAGCAAAATATCTACCTTGACGAGATCCCCAGGTTCTTCTCCTGTTGGCTCGTAGTCAAGTGAAGCGTATCCACGTGTGCGAGATTTCAGTTGATCAAAGAAGTCGAAAACAATTTCAGCCAATGGAAGCGTGTAGCGAATCTCAACGCGATCTTCTGACAAGTAATCCATGCCGAGCAGAGTTCCTCGGCGTTGCTGACAGAGCTCCATGATTGTTCCAATAAATTCTGAGGGAGCAAGAACAGTCGCGCGAACAATCGGTTCCTTAACTTCTAAAACTTTACCTTCAGGAAATTCACTCGGGTTAGTAACAGTGAGATGCTTTCCATCTCCATCAGTGACGGAATAGACCACAGAAGGAGCAGTAGAGATCAGCGAGAGTCCGGCTTCACGTTCTAAACGTTCACGAACAATCTCCATGTGCAGTAGCCCAAGGAAACCACAACGGAATCCAAATCCAAGTGCAGCAGATGATTCTGGTTCGTAGACGAGCGCAGCATCATTGAGTTGCAACTTATCGAGCGCTTCACGCAAAACAGGGTAATCAGCCCCATCAAGCGGGAAAAGACCCGAGTACACCATCGGTTTTGGATCTTTATATCCAGAAAGTTGTTTGGTAGCAGGCTTGATATATGTCGTCACAGTGTCGCCCACACGAGATTGGCGCACATCTTTCACACCGGTGATGAGGTATCCCACTTCTCCAACGCCAAGTCCTTTGCTAGAAACTGGTTCGGGAGAAATTACTCCAACTTCGAGCATCTCATGGCGAACACCTGTCGACATCATTTGAATCTGATCGCGAGTGGAAAGATGTCCATCAACGACGCGAACGTATGTAACGACGCCTCGATAAGAATCATAAACAGAGTCAAAAATCAGCGCACGTGCAGGGGCATCTGGATCTCCTACAGGTGCAGGAATTTGCTTCACGATTTCGTTGAGAAGTTCTTCTACTCCAGCGCCAGTTTTACCGGAAACTCTTAAACAATCTTCTGGTTGGCACCCGATGAGTTTTGCCAGTTCTTCAGCGAACTTTTCTGGTTGAGCTGCAGGCAAATCAATTTTGTTGAGTACAGGAATGATTGTGAGATTGTTTTCCATCGCTAAATAAAGATTGGCGAGAGTTTGCGCTTCGATTCCTTGCGCACAATCAACAAGCAAGACTGCACCTTCGCAGGCAGCAAGGGAACGTGATACTTCATATGTGAAGTCAACGTGCCCAGGTGTATCGATCATATTTAAGATGTATTCCTGGTTGTCATAACCAGAACGCCATGGCAATCGCACGGCTTGAGATTTAATGGTGATTCCGCGTTCGCGTTCGATATCCATGCGATCGAGATATTGCGCGCGCATATTTCGAGATTCAACTACCTCGGTGATCTGAAGCATGCGGTCAGCAAGCGTAGATTTTCCGTGATCGATATGCGCAATGATGCAGAAGTTACGAATCTGCGCCGGATTAGTTTTCGAGGGTTGAGGGGCCTTGGAAAGTTCAATCGCAGGCATTTATCCCTAAACCAATCGGTTAAAAGTGAGAGGTGGTGAAAAAATTACTTTGAAGCTTTGTTGGCAGCTTTAGCCAGCGCAGACTTCTTATTTGCAGCGTTATTAGAGTGAAGAACACCCTTTGAAACTGCTTCGTCCAACTTCTTAGAAGCTGCAACGAGTTCTGTTGTGATTTGGGCCTTGTCACCTGAAGCAACAGCATCGCGGAAACGGCGGATCGCAGTCTTGATTGCTGAACGCTCGCTCTTGTTACGTGCCTGAGCAAGGTTGTTGGTGCGAATACGCTTGATTTGCGACTTGATGTTTGCCACTGAGTGAATCCCCTTATTGCTGTAGTAAAAGCCTGAGTGTTACGAAATCTGAACGCCGAAGGTTAGCAGTCAAGCGGGATGAGCCTCAAATTGAGGCGGAATGTGAGCGTGAAATGGAGAGAACAGTCCGCTCCAAAGCGTAAATCGGGTCAGCAGCAGCCCCTTTGATATCAGAGTCGCAATCGGCCAACGCCACAACAGCGGCGCTTAAAGTTGTGGGGCTCCACCCAGAAAGCTGGCGGCGAGCTTTATCAATCTGCCAAGGAGGCAACCCCAATGATGACGCTGCTTGGTATGAGTTAGCCCCTCGTGCAAGAGAAGAAACTTTTGCGATTGTGCGAATTGAAGAAGCCAAAGCAGAAACGATCAGAACAGGGTCAACGCCTGTTGCAAGTGCTTGTCTAAGAGCGACAAGAGCCACTTCAACTTTTCCATCAAGCACAGCATCTGCAACATCGTAACCCGTAGTTTCAATGCGACCTTGCTGAAACTTTTCAACATCTTTCTCATCAATAGTTTTACTGGCTTCAACATCTGCAGATAATTGTGAACATGCTCCCGCTAATTCGCGCATGTCACTGCCGAGCGCATCAATCAAGGCTTGAATTGCAGATGACGAAACTTTTCTACCGTTCCGCGCAAATTCACTTTTTACAAATTCAGCTTTATCGCCATCCTTTTTGATTGCTTCAACTGAAATAACCTGCGGATCAGCTTTTTTGATTTTATCGAGAAGAGCTTTCCCTTTTACTCCGCCCTTATGCCACAGCACCAAATGCACTCCATCGTCGGAGTTTTCTAAATATGTAGAGACTTCCTCTGACTCTTCTTGCGTTAACTCTTGAATCTCGCGGATTACAACTACGCGAGCATCGCCAAAAAGTGAAGGTGCGAGTGCATCAGTGATTGTTCCAACTTCAATCTCACTTGAATCGAGCTGGGTGATAACAGCTCCAACAGCTTTGCTGGTGATTTCGGCAATCGCCCGGTCAGCAAGGACAGATTCTGCGCCTTGGATGAGAGTAAGAGCCATGCGGGAATACTAGTCGCTACTACTTACCTGCAACGTAAGTCAGATAACCCTTGTACCAATTGCTCGCGAAGATACCTTGTGCAGCACGCAACGAGATTTGATGAGCGCAAACCATCAAGTGCATCTTTAACTCCAGAACATCTTTCTTTCTCGCTCCTACTCCCCCGGCCCACGGCTCTGGCCACAAGTTTTTGGGATCACGAGGCGCGCCACCGAGAGATAAAGGAATCAGATGATCTTCTTCAAACAATTTCATATTTGTTGTTCCGTAGCGGCTGTAGCTTCCAGACAATTGCGCAGCTTTGAGTGAGTTGGTGTAGGAAACAGGTGGGCGAACTGTCTTGGTATATCCGACTACGCAGACCGTTGAACCAACATTTTCTTGCGTCACCGAAGGATCAATAGCTCCTGGCGTTAAGGAATGAATCGGTAGCGTCCAAGACGATGCGCTCGCACTTGGCACACAGAGAACTATGAGTGCAACAACTAATAGCGCTCTCTTCATTCCGTAAGAGTAGCCAGATATCTCTAGCCAATCGAGATGAAAGCTCGGCGGTGCGTGTGAACTGACTTGTCACTGTCATATTCAAGAGCGCCTTCAGTATCGGTCCGATACGTCTTAACACCTCGATCCCTTAGCGCAGCCAACGTCAACGGCGATGGATGTCCATATGTATTTCCTTTCCCGACGCTGATGAATGCAACACGTGGATGCAGCGCATCAAGAAGTGGAAGAAATTGATAGGCAGAACCGTGATGGCTCACTTTCATAATGTCTACGCCGCCAATCAGCCCACTTGCCAGTATTGCTTCTTGGGCAGGTGGTTCTACATCTCCTGCCGTAAAGAATTTCAATCCTGCAATGTCCATGAGCAGAGAGATGCTGGTGTTATTCATCGCAGAGCCATCTCCAGGAGCAACTGAAAAAGTTTCACTCGGATCGCGTGGCCACAGAACGCGAATATCAATATGACCAATAGGTGCATCCATGGAGAAACGTTGGCCTTGTTGCGCCGTTCTCCACACGCTTCCAATTTGCCGGCCGCGCGTTGCACCAGCTAATCCACCTGTGTGATCAGCATGATTATGTGTCAGGACAAGTAACGGAATCTTTGAAATGTGTAGGGCTTTTAAACACGTATCCATCAACGTGGGATCAGGCCCTGTATCAATCACAATTCCTTGGTTTTCGCCGAGATTAATAACTTCAGCATCTCCTTGACCAACATCGCAATTCACAATTCGCCAATGAGTTCCTGGCCACGATGTCGATTGATAGAAGAAGTATCCACTTGCGATTCCTATAATCACGATCCCTACTATCCATGCTCTTCGAAAAATGATTGTGAGCAAAATCAGCGCTATAGCTGCTCCAACAAAACTAGTTGGCAGTGAAATTAAAGGGAAACCCGATGCACGCTGAGCGATCAAAGCAATCCACGAAGAAAACGGCAGAATTGCTGCAACGATGATGAATGATAGCTGCGGAAGAAAAGGGGAAATGAGAGCAGCTATAAAGCCCGCAACAGTGATAGGTGCGACAGCAGCGCTCGCCAAAAGGTTGGCAGGGATTGATACAAGAGATAGCTGTCCAGATATTGCGATGATGATTGGCGTGCAAAAGAGAGTAGCTGCAATTGGAATAGCGATAGGTTCTGGGATCTTTGTTTTAAGGCGTGGAGCTACGAGCAAAATTCCTGCAGTTGCACCAACGGAGAGTGCGAAACCTGGATCAATTGCTTGAAATGGGTCAATCAGAATAAGAACTGCAATAGCTAAACCTAGTGAGGGCAACGAAGCACCACGGACGCCTCGAGCGCGTGCAAAAAGTAGAGCAGCAGTCATGACGGAAGCACGCAAGACCGATGGCGTTGGACGGACGAGATAGATGAAGCCGACGAGAGCAAAACTCGTGATGATGATTCGAGTGCGAAGTTTTCTAACGATCCACTGGATCGCCCACAAAATGAACGCTGAGATTATTGCAAAGTTTTCTCCACTCACTGCAGTGAGATGGGTCAGACCAGAACGCCGCATTTGAGTGATGAAACTTTGACTCTCGAGAGATGTGTCTCCCAAAACAAGACCCGGAATCAATTGTGCGCCCTCGCCCGGGAAACGTTCGATAACGCTTTTGAAATCTGTGCGAATTCGAGAAGTTGCCCGTCCAAGCACACCAGATCCGTGCACTACATGGATCTCTCCGCGAACAACGACAAGTGCCGCCACAGTTCGCTCCCGAGTTGAATAGAGCGTCGCTTCGCAACGAATCACAGAACCAGGTAAGAAAACCGGGTGCGCATGCGCTGTGAACCGAAGGGGAAGGCGAATCTCTCCCCCGTTGATTGTGATTGATGTTGCAAGGAATGATGTTGATGCAGCTCTCAAAGTTGATCCCACAACTTTTGCACTCCCAAGTTTTGGGTCGCTCTTCACTTCCGCGACGACAGTTAC
>CANFVU010000031.1 GCA_947450545.1 Actinomycetota bacterium | reverse complement strand
GTTCGCCTATTCCTGCTGGGGACTCAGAGGGGCGCTTGTCCGCTGCACTACGTTCGATATTTGAATTGTCGTAATATCGAAGTGTGCGGCCGTCGTTCATTGGCAGATCAGTGCGAATTACACCCGATGGCAATGACGTTTTCATATCTCCTAATCCTATCGAAACAGTACGATTCAGGCGTGAATCGACCGAAATACCACTACACGCCTGCGAAAAATTGGATGAATGATCCCAATGGATTGTTGTGGCACGACGGGGAATACCACCTCTTCTATCAACACAACCCCCATGGAAACCTCTGGGGAAATATGTCGTGGGGCCACGCCGTCTCACAAGATCTAGTGACGTGGAATGAGCTCCCTGTTGCGATTGAAGGAAATAACGAGGTAGGCATTTTCTCGGGGAGTGCAGTATTTGATTCCGAGAACACTGCGGGTTTTGGTAAAGCGATTGTAGCTATATACACCTCTGCAACGAGCGAAATTCAATCTCAACACATTGCTTTTAGTCTCGATAAGGGGCGTACCTTTACGAGATATGAAGGAAATCCAGTTCTTGATGAGAATATGTCGGAATTCCGAGATCCAAAAGTTTTTAGGTTTAACAATGAGTGGCGCATGGTTGTTGTAAAAGCAAAAGAACATAAAGCTGCAATCTATTCTTCAAAGAATTTGAAAAAGTGGAAACATGAATCGGACTTTTACTATCCCGATAAAGAGATTGCAGTATGGGAATGCCCAGATCTCTTTCCACTCGAAGTTGGCGGCAAGACTACGTGGGTCATGATTATTAGCGTTAATCCAGGTGGGATCAACGATCTGTCAGGCACCAAATACTTCATCGGCGATTTCGACGGGAAAATTTTCACCACACATCAAGAACCTCAATGGCTGGATTGGGGTAGAGATAATTATGCGGGCATTACATTTAACGATGAGCCACAAGGAAGACGAATTTTCATTGGTTGGATGAATCATTGGCTCAAAGACAATAGAGATATGGTTGTCGATACTTCGTGGAATGGTTCAATGACTGTCCCTCGTGAACTTTCTCTGACTAAGAAAGATGGCGCCATCAAATTGGTACAGACTCCACTTGTAGAAACCGAAGTTGTTAGCCCAACTGATCCTTACATTTCATTTGACCAGAGCGAACAATTGATTCGAGTAGGTGACTACACCGCCCCGTATGAGGGTGACCCACAATTGCGCGTGCTTCGAGATCATGGAAGCGTTGAAGTGTTCACTGGCGATGGAACTGTGGCCATAACAATGGCAGGTAAAGACGTTATTTAGATTCGAATTTGCCCTGCGCAGCTATCAACAGGTGGCTTTTTTGTCGGTGTAGTTGTCGGAGTCGGCTTCGGGGTAGGTGTTGGACCTTGGGTAACGGTGAAAGTTATAGGTAGCTGGTTAGGAGCATGTGTTCCCGTTACATCCACAAAGTTGATTGCTCCAACATAACTTCCAGCTGCAAGCCCATTGATGCTTAAGACATATCGACCAGATGCAGAGCGAGCAACAGTTTGAGTTCCACTCGACATCGTGGAATCGGCATTTACAAAATTCACCGTGCCAGCAACGACCGGTGTTCCATCAGGTCTAACAACATCGACTGTTACTTTGACGGGAGCATTTGTGTCGCTTGAACTCTGGTCGGTGATATTCATTGAGGTTGCTTCATTTACCGGCAACACATCGCTCTCTTCCGGAACCCAAGTCTTGCGCATAAGTTTCAGGAATTGAGCAGAGGTTCCAGCAAAGACATTGAGATCTACACGGTTACCAGGCACTCCGTATTTATCAGCGATGCCACATGATGTGTATTGCCAGAATTGCCAGTTAGCGGTGCAGTTTGCATTCGACCACGCGTGCGCATAACAGCCAACGTTTTTCTGATTGGGATGAGCCGTAGCTGGATTGAGTGAATAGTGAGCCATCCACAGGGGATAGGCACGAAGCTGTGAATCTCGAGCAACATTTTGTTCGAGGAAGTTGGCATACGAATAGAGGAATGGCTTCTTTCCCGTCTTAGCAAAGACTGCATCGAGCCAAGTTTTGGCCCATAAAGTAACGTTGTTGCGGTTCATATATTTGCTGCAGTTTCCGTTGGTCGAACGAACGCAATTGTTTTCTAAATCAAGTGAAACCGGTAGATCACGGAGGTTGTAACCGCCAATAGACGATAAGCGCCAAATAACTTTCTGGGCTTGCGCTGTGGCATCTTTTATGATGTATGCAGCATCGGTGCTGTCAGGAAGATATGCGTAGTAATAAAACCCGGTATAGAGGCGAGCTGCCTGCGCTGCAGGACGATCGATTTTTAGATACTTAAATGCTTGGGCATCTGCAGCATCATGCGCATCGGCGCCTTTGATCATTACAAAGCGGATTCCTGCGGCGTACATCTTTTTGAAATCGATAGAAGACCCCGATGGATGCTGCCAATACGAGATATCCATCCCATGAATATGATCACCAGGACCTACTGCGGCGATTTCTTTCGGGTTAAAAGCAAGGGCGGTATTAGCCACCAAACTGAAAGTGAGCGTCAGAACAAGAAAGAGCTTTTTCACTCTTCAATAACCTCTAGATCAAAACCTAGGACAGCAGTGATGGCTTCGTGCAGGCGCGCCAAATGCTTTGGATTGCGAGTCTTTGCAAAGTCATGTTTGCCGCCGAATTTCTCGCTATCAGAGAAATTGAGTGTCAGCGTCGTGCCATCGAGTGAAGCGAGGCGGGCATCAAAGAAAGCTAGCCAGGAAATGCGATCGTGTTCAAGCAAATAATCGAGCACTTGATTCCAGCGCCCTTTGAGTTCATCGAGTTCCACGGCGTAATACTAGTTGCACGAAGGTTTCGATTAGGCTGTCTACATGCGCGCCATCTACTTCAGTGAATTTCAAGGCGAACTCTCAGTTAAAGAAGTTGATGCCCCAAAGGCTCCTCTCAACGGAGTGGTCATCAAAGTTGAAGCAACTGGACTCTGTCGCAGTGATTGGCATGCATGGATGGGACATGACTCAGATGTTGCGCTGCCTCACGTTCCTGGCCACGAGTTAGCGGGAACGATCTTCGAAATTGGTGAAGGCGTAACAAAATTCTTGGTTGGAGATCGAGTCACTGTTCCATTTGTAAACGGATGTGGCAAATGCCCATTTTGCAGATCTGGAAACGCTCAAGTCTGCCCATCACAAACTCAGCCTGGATTTACTCAATGGGGTTCTTTCTCAGAATATGTCTCCATTGAAAACGCAGATTTCAACCTCATCACTTTGCCAAGTGAGATTTCATTCTCAACAGCTGCAGCACTGGGTTGCCGTTTTGCAACTGCATTTCGCGGGATAGTTGATCGCGCCAAAGTTCAACGTGGTGAATGGGTTGCGATTTATGGTTGCGGGGGAGTTGGGTTATCTGCAGTCATGATTGCCAAAGCAGTCGGTGCAAAAGTATTGGCAGTCGACATCAATCCTGAAGCGTTAGTAAAAGCAACTAGCTTGGGTGCGGATTATGCGATCAATTCAGCGCTGGTAAATCCAGTCAAAGTAATTCACGATGTTTCGGATTACGGAGCACATGTCTCCATTGATGCACTCGGTTCTGAAACCACGGCTAAGAATTCTGTTCTCTCACTTCGTCGACAAGGAAGACACCTACAACTCGGCCTTCTGTTGACCGAATCGGGGAATACGCCAATGCCGATGTCGCGCGTTATTGGTTGGGAACTCGACATTCTTGGAAGCCACGGTATGGCAGCAGTTGATTATCCAATGATGTTAGAAATGGTTGCTTCAGGAAAGCTTCAACCACAAAAACTAATTGATCGCGAAGTTTCTTTAGGAGTTGGCGCTAACGAGCTTGCCCACATGGAGAACTCTCCCAATGCTGGCATAACAATCATCACACCCCAGTCAGAGAGCTTTCACAGGAGAAACGAGTAGGTTTCTTAAATGAAAAGTTGGAAAAAGCTTACGACGTTAATGTTGGTCCCCGCGATAATTTTTTCTGGGTATTCAACATATAAATCAAGAACGACGCTTCCTAGTTGCCAACCAAACGATTGGTATTCCAAATCAGAGGTCACCGCAGAGGAGAAAACGGTACTCACCGATTACTTCGCAAAGGCCCATTTGTTGCCGCTCACTTTTTTTGATGCTCGTAAAGCAGATAGAAGGTTTATGTCTGCTGGATGGCATGAATGCATAAATAAGGGCGGTCCTAATGGTGGCTACGAAGGATTTATACCTGCAAATGCAAGCGAGGGCTTCGTTGTCGGCGTGGTGCACAAAGCAGATTTATTTGGTTCTACTAACTATGTTCAGTTGGCTCGAATCGACGGCAAGCTTGTTGTCATAGGAAGTGGAACCTCACTTTAGTGGGGCGGGTCGGGCTCGAACCGACGACGACAGAATTATGAGTTCGGTAGCGACGACTGGGAGTAACTCGACCTATGCCTGTTTACGCGGGCAACTATAAACAAATTCAGTAGTGATGATGCCCTAAATCGGGGTGTAAATGGTTATCCAGTGCATGAAATGTGCACAGACCATTCGACGAGTGAGGCGGGTCGGGCTCGAACCGACGACGACCTAGTTATCAGTTCGGAAGCCTTGCCTCAGTCAATTTCTTAGCTTTAGCATCTGACAACCCCAGCATTGATAAAGCAGTTCGAATTGCCATATCAGCCTCAGCCACAGTGGACTTTGGGGTGGTTAACTGATTTACGACTGAAAATAATAAAATCCCTTGGATATTCTTCGCCGCCGCCACCGAATCTGTCGGAGTAAGTAACTTGCCTTTAGTTAATTCCTTTAAATGTTCAATTAGCTGCGCTTGCAACAACGGGATTATGGACGCCATAAAGCTTAAATGCGATAAGAGAATTTTTGCTTGACTAGGGTGGGTCTGAGGAATTCGTACAAACATCCGCATGGGAAAGACCAGCTTCTCTAGAGGATCCGTCAGGCCTGCGCACTTTTCCGTTGCTTTGACTTCCCAGTCCATGAACTTCTCGAGAAGTACCGTAGATACCAATTCATCTTTATCTTTAAAGTGCTTGTAGAGCGTGCTCATCGCCATGCCCGATGCCTCAGCCACCTGGTCCATGGTGGCATTGAGCCCATTTTCGGCCACAACTTCCAGGGCGGCATCAATAATCGTGGCCCGGTTGCGGGCTACATAGGCGCTTTTTCGCCCAAGCGCGGGGGCTGGTTTCTTCTTTGGTGGCACCCAAGCAGTCTAGAACCCGAAGGTAATAGAACTCAACTACCCCTATGTACTAGAACCACTCCTATATAGGAGTATTCTTCCGATATTCATTTTCAAGGGGGACTCAAAATGCTCAGGTTCGTATCAAAATTAACAGTTGCAGTTTTGATGGTGCTTTGTGTTTCGGCTATTTCGTTCCCCACTGCTTCAGTCGCAGATGGCGGCTCTTTGACGTGGACACAAACAGAAGAAGATCCACAATATTGGAGTGCAATTGCAGCAAGTTATGACGGAAGCAAATTGGTTGCCGCGTCAGTAACCGGAAATCCAACTCTTCCCGAGGTGTACCCTGGAAGAATTTACACATCCGTTGATTCCGGCGTCACATGGACTCTGCGCCATCCAACCGTAGCGCTGGTCGATTGGCAATCAGTCGCCTCAAGTAGTGATGGGCAAAAACTTGTTATTTGTTGGACTGATTTCGATGGTGGCGGTGCAATTTACAAATCTGTAGATTCTGGCGTCACATGGCAGTTAACTTCAGCTCCCGCAAGAAATTGGGTCACAGTTACTTCAAGTGCAGATGGAAATAAATTAGCGGCGGCGGCACGCGGCGATGAGACAGATAATGCTCAAGGCGAAATTTACACTTCTGTGGATGCTGGCGCTACATGGGTACTACGCGCAAGTGCGGGCTTGAGGCAATGGTCTTCAATAGCCTCAGATTCATCTGGAAACAAATTAGTTGCAGTTGACCGTCGAAATGAATTTGTAACACCCAATCGTCGCGGTTTCATTTATACATCTTCTAATGCAGGTTTAACTTGGATTGAACATGACGCTCCACTAAGCGCAGGATTGGAGACCAATACCGAAAATCAAAGTTGGAATTCGGTGTCCTCAAATGGAGATGGAACTAGATTAGTCGCGGGTGGATTGTCAGGGCTGAAAAGCTTCGGAGGAATATTTACGTCATCCGATTCGGGTGAAACTTGGATAGAAAATTCCCCTATTCAAGATAGATGGGCATCAGTTTCCACGAGTAATTCTGGAAAAATCATTATCGCCTCACCAATTGGGGGACGTTTGTATGTTTCTAATAACTATGGTGAAACTTGGACAGCTCAAACATCAATCGAAGGTTACCCTAATTGGACTACATCGATCGTTAGCAGAGATGGTTCATTATTGATTGCCGGAGAAAATAATGATTCCCAAGAACCGGGGGGATATTTGTGGAAAACCTCGCTGCCGGCGGAACCAACCGATGACTCAGATGCGGTAGCAGAAGCGGCACGAGTAGCAGAAGCGGCACGAGTAGCAGAAGCGGCACGAGTAGCAGAAGCGGCACGAGTAGCAGAAGCTGCACGAGTAGCAGAAGCGGCACGAGTAGCAGAAGCTGCACGAGTAGCAGAAGCTGCACGCGTTGCGGCAGCGGCCAGAGAAGCGGCTCGCAAAGCTGCGATTGAAAAAGCACGCTTAAACTTGTTGCAAGAGATTCAAGACAATAAACGCTTAGACATTAATAGCTATTTGTCAGCAGACTTTTCCATACCTTCACCTCGAGCACTCGAACGTATCAATCTTGCAGTGCAAGCTATGCAGGCTAAAACTCCAGATAAGCAACTTTCCCTTGATGTAATTAAGGCTGAAGTGCTGAAAGAGACGGTTATTGACCGACTGGCAAACCCCGAGACTAAAAAGTCGGTTTTCTCTGCACAACTTATTGAAGTTGGATTATTGGAAGCTAACTATGCGAATAAGACCAGCGTCATGCTTGCAATTCGAAATTCACCATCTTCGGAGCTTGATACTTTCGAAAAAGTTCAAACAGTAATTGCAGCCCAGAAGGCCATTGTTCAGGCACGCAAAGCCCGATTCACAGAGATCGTTTCGCGCATCCATGCGCGAACTGCAAAGGTTACTAAATGAGTGAGGCGGGTCGGGCTCGAACCGACGACGACCAAATTATGAGTTTGGGGCTCTAACCAACTGAGCTACCGCCTCTGGGTGGAATGAGTTTACTCGAGAGTGAAACTTCCTTATTCACGCAAAATCTTGGATCAGGTCCCAATTAAGTGAGCGATTACGTGTGGAATGGCCTCTATTTGTTCCTGAAGTCGAATAGGTCCGCCCTGCGAAGATTCCTCGGCGGCAAGTGCATGAATAAGGGCTCCTGTTGCCGCGACGCGGGCCAGTTGATTGTAATCATTGAGGATTTTCCCCGCATTATTTGCTACGAGTGCACCAATGATGCCAGCCAGGACATCACCTGTCCCCGCTGTAGAAAGCCATGGTGTTGCTTTCGGTAATTCGATCAGTAGATCGTCATTAGCGACATAGGTAATCGATCCTTTTAGCAAAATGGTATCTCCTAAAGTTTCAACAGCAATCTGAATCCACTTTTTCGGATCGCTTGTGATTTCTTGGGAAGTAACTTTTACGCCGCGCGAGGAAAGTAACGTAGCCAGCTCTCCTGAATGTGGGGTAATCAAAATTGGTTGAGCAAGTTTTCCAATCAGATAGAGCGCACCTGCATCCAATACAGTCGGACGAGATTGTTTTTTGAGCCATCTAAACTTGCGATGGCGCGTCCAAGTTGCGAAATTTGAATACCTTTTTGAATCTATTCCGCTTCCTGCAAGCCACGCAGATACTTTTCCTGGGTGAATGACGGTCGCAGGAGTCGAATTTAGAACAAGTAAATTTAGTCGAGCGGACCCATGGAATCGCACCATGCCAAGACCGGTTGCAGCTGCTGCAGAAGTTGTTAAGACCGCCGCCCCAGGATAATTTGAAGATCCTGTTATTACTCCAAGAACCCCTCGGCTATATTTGTGATCAAGACTCAATGGAATGGCTATGCAGTTTGCTGCCTCTTGAGCGCTCCACGCGATCATCTTTCGCTCCATTCAAGAAGCCTATCTCGATAGTCACTGATGAAAGCACTAGACGTTCATCAGGGCAATCTCCTCGGGACCTACGCTGCAACAGCCGCCGATGAGCTTTGCTCCACGCTCTTTCCATTCGAATATCTGCATTTCGCTAAAACCGGAAGTCGGTGGACCGACCCACTCTTTGATCTCTGCATTCCAGAGGCGCCCTGAATTTGGGTAGACAACAAATGGGATTCGAGACTTTGCTGAAGAGAGGAGGGGAGTGATTAATTCAGGAGCAGTGCAATTAATTCCAACGCCAACCGCGCCTAATTTTCCGCCGACCAGTTTGACGGCATCTTTAAATAATTCACCAGATGAAATGTGTTTATCGTCTTTACAGGAGAAGCTCATCCAATAAGGAATTCTGATTGCTTGTTCTTCAAGGAGTTCGAGAATTGCTTCAGCTTCTGTAAGTTCAGGAATCGTTTCGATTGCAAGGAGATCTGGATTGCTTTCAGTAAGTATCTGTAAGCGCATGCGGTGAAAATCCTTTAACCACTTCTTGCTCTTGCCATAGTTGCCACGATATTCAGACCCATCGGCGAGAGAGGCGCCGTAAGGTCCAACTGATGCTGCGACCAATACACCCGTTCCTTCAACTGCGTTTCGTGCTAATTGGGTGGAGAGAAGAAGTGCGTCACGAACATCTGACTCACTCCAACCCCGCAGAGCGCAACCATCCGTAGAAATTTGGTAGGAACTTGTGATGATGACCTGAGCTCCGGCACCAACATATGCTTTATGAGCAGCTTCGATTTGATCAGGCGCCGTTCGAAGGAGTTCGCCGCTCCACAGTGAAGTATTGAGGTTATTGCCGAGCTGTTCTAAGGCAGTCGAAAGTCCGCCATCAAGAAGCATCGGACGATTAAACACCGGCTCAATCTAATCTATTAACTATGATGGCGAGGTGAGAAAGCTTCTGGTTTTGATACTGACGTTAACCGTTCTTCCTCTGGAATCAGCTTCTGCCGCTCCTACCTATCAATTCCCCGTGCAAGGTTGCACAGTCACGTATGCGCGCTCGCACCACAACTATCCTGCGACCGATATTTTGGCTCCTAAAGGTTGCCACTTCGTTTCACCTATTGCTGGATACATTGACGAGGTAAATCGCGTCGATAAATTTACGTGGAAAACTAATCGCGGCGCTGATCGCGGCGGTCTCTTTGTGTCGGTTCTTGGCGATGATGGCGTTCGGTACTACGGATCACACTTATCCAAAATTCCAGCAGAAATTGTGACTGGACTACACGTCAACGCTGGAGATCTCATTGGGTATGTGGGCGCATCGGGAGATTCAAAAGGATTAGCTCCGCATGTGCACTTTGGAATTTCATGGCCTACACCGGTAGGAATCTGGTGGGTACGTCGTGGTGAGTTGTATCCATGGAAATATCTCGATGCGTGGAAAGCTGGAAAAGATTTATCACCCGCTAAAGCCGTTGCAACACTTGAACGTAAATTGGGAACGTTGCCCAAACAAGTTGGTTATTAAATAAAAAAAAGACCGCCTATTTCTAGGCGGTCTTTCAAAGTAAGGGTTTACTTATGCAGGGTTTACTGCGTCAGCCTGTGGGCCCTTTGGACCTTGGACGACTTCAAAAGTAACTGCCTGACCCTCTTCAAGGGACTTGTAACCGTTTCCTTGGATAGCTGAGTAGTGAACGAAAACATCTTGTCCGCCACCATCAACTGCAATGAAACCGAAACCCTTTTCAGAGTTGAACCACTTAACTGTACCTGTTGCCATGTAACTGTATTC
>CANFVU010000030.1 GCA_947450545.1 Actinomycetota bacterium | reverse complement strand
TTCTCCATCGCGATCTCAATCGGATTGCAATACGGAGTGCCTCTTGAGACATTCGTTGAGAAGTTCTCAAACCTTCGCTTCGAGCCAGCAGGTATGACAGATGATGCAGATGTTCGCATGGCGCAATCCATGATGGATTACATCTTCCGTCGCCTCGCACTTGATTACCTTCCATATGAAACTCGTTCAGCAATGGGCTTGTACACCGCATCAGAGCGCCAACGCGCACTCGAGACAGGTGAATACACACCAGATGCAACAGCGTCACAAGCACCAGTAGCTGCAGCACCAAAGGTTGTTGATAGCCCAAAAGCACCTGCGGCTGTGGCAAAGCCTGCGGATGTAAAAATTGAGGCAGCACCAGCTGTAAATAACTCAACAGCAGGCGTTGGATCATCGATGGAACTCTTCGAAAAGATGACCGGCGTTAAGTCAGATGCACCACTCTGCATGACATGTGGAGTCAAGATGCGTATGGCTGGTTCATGTTTCGTCTGCGAAGGTTGTGGCAACACATCCGGATGTTCATGATCCACGAATAGTTAACTTCAAGAGCCTCGGAGAGATCCGGGGCTCTTTTATTTCCCCACGAGATAGGCTGGCGTAATGGCTGCAGATTCCAAGAATGATTTCAATGCGAAAGTGTTGAGCGCGTTAAATGCAGCAGTCGAAGCAATTGGTGGCGAAGCGCGTGAAGGCCAAATCGAAATGGCTGAAGCAGTGGGAAACGCGCTGCAAAACAAGAATCACTTATTGGTGCAAGCAGGCACAGGTACCGGTAAATCGCTCGCTTATTTAGTTCCAGCTCTTGTCTATGGGAAGAAAGTTTTAGTTGCAACAGCAACAATTGCTTTGCAGCGCCAGCTTGTAGAGCGCGATCTACCAAAGATTAAGCCAGCTCTCGATAAAGAACTTGGTCGCGACATTACATTCGCAATCTATAAAGGCGTCGGCAACTACGTTTGCTTGCAGAAAATGAATGGCGCAGAAGGCGATTCTGATTTAGAACCGCTGATGGAAATCGGCGCGCTAGAAAAAGATGCGAAGCGGCTGAAAGCGTGGGCACAATCTCCGGGAGCAACAGGGGACCGCGATGATGCGCCGGATGTTGATAGACGAGTATGGCTTGCTAATTCTGTTTCGGGGCGCGAATGTATGGGCGCTGAAGAATGTCCTTTTGGATCGCAATGTTTTGCAGTGAACGCTAAAGCAAAAGCAGCAAAAGCCGATGTAGTCGTCACCAATCACACTTTGCTTGCAATCGAGATCGTCGACTCACATCCGATTTTGCCTGACCGTGACGCAGTCATTCTCGATGAAGCGCACGAATTTATGGATCGCACGACCCAAGCAGTCACCGAAGAACTCACTGCGGGACGTGTAGAACGAGCAGCCAAAATGGCGAAGAAACACTTGCCAGGTAAAGCTTCTATCGCTTTTGAAAAAGCAGCCGATAACTTCTATGAAGCTCTCCAAGATTATGCTGAAATGGTTCGCGCAGATCCCACAAAAGCTGGTCGCATGCCCGAAGTTCCATCCATTCTTGAATCGCCCATCCGCAAAGTGAAAGAGAGCGCTGCAGCAGTCATTCAATTGATTCAAGCAGATAGCGATGTGATTGAAATTGATTCGATGGCCGAACGCGCACGAGTCAAAGGTGCGACACAAGAAGTCCTGACTACTGCAACAAAGATGCTCAAGCCAGGGCATCATCAAGTGATGTGGTTTGAACCCACTTTCTCAACGCTGTATTTGGCACCGCTTGAAGTATCGAACGTTCTTCGTGAAAACTTGTTAACCCAGTCACCTGTCATTGCAACATCAGCAACGTTGTCCGTTGGAAAGTCCTTTGATTCAATAGCCAAATCCATTGGTTTTGAAACAGGAGATGACTCATCGCTTGAACTCGAAGAAGGTGCAATCGATCCAGCAAATGTTGTGATGCTCGATGTCGGTTCCCCTTTCGATTTTGCTAAACAAGGCGCGCTCTATTTGCCCCGCCATATTCCTGAACCTGGACGTGAAGGTCCTTCAAAGGAAGCGCTCACGGAGCTCGGTGAATTGATTGAGGCAGCGGGCGGTCGCACACTTGCGCTCTTTAGTTCATGGCGCGGGGTAGAAGCTGCAGAAGTGCATTTGCGTAAAGTGCTGGAGGATTTGAAGTTGCCGATTATTGTGCAACGCAAAGGAGATTCGATTGGCTCTCTCGTCGATCGCTTCGCTAATGATCCATCGTCGATTTTGCTCGGAACGATTTCGTTGTGGCAAGGCATCGATGTCCCGGGGCCTTCATGCACGCTGGTTGTTATCGACCGCATTCCATTCCCACGGCCTGATGAGCCTGTTATGGCTGCGCGATCAGCTGAAGCAGATGAATCTGGCGGAAGTGGATTCATGCAGGTCTCACTTCCTCGTGCCGCGCTTTTATTAGCGCAAGGAACGGGTCGTTTGATTCGTAGCGTGGATGATCGCGGAGTTGTTGCGATTTTGGATTCACGCATCACGACGAAACGTTATGGATCACTACTTTTGAATTCGATGCCACCATTCTGGCGCACCAGCGATGGCGCAGTTATTCGCGAATCGTTGAAGCGCTTAGATGCCACTTTCAAAGAGCAAGGTCTTTAGTTCGGGCCACGCTTTTTCAAAACTTGGATGCAGATTCATATCATCCACATTCTCAATAGCAACCCACTCAACTTGAAGCGACTCTTCATTCATCATGTGTGTAGTGATGTCGGGATGTGCATGTGCAATCACAGTGTTGTACTCCCATAAATCATGGTTAACAGTGTGAGTTGTGATGGGAGTGAATGAATCCGCAGCAATCCCAACTTCTTCGTGAGCTTCGCGAGCTGCAGCTTCAATGATGGTTTCGTGAGAGTCACGTGCGCCACCAGGAATTCCCCATGTATCGCCGTTATGAACCCATGGAGCGCGATGTTGCAAGAGGACTTTGCGATCTTGCACAAGCAATAAACCTGCAGCGCCATGAAGACCCCAATGTTTAGAGCCACAGGTGCATTGCACCCATCCATCGCCATCTCTATGTGCCACGCCTCTAGAGTGTCATGAATTTTGCGTAATGTGGAAGTAATGGCGCTTATTCACATGCGAGTGTGACGGTTCTGACGTGCGTGCACCGCGAAAATTAGGGTGCCCTCATGTTTACAACCATGAATAAAACACGAGTCTTGGGAGTTGGGGGTCTGCTTCTCCTGATCCCCATCGGCTTATCAATTCTTCTGAGCTTAGGTCGTCATGAAGGAACAATCACGACGGCTAAACCAGCAACAAAAATCTCTGAAAGTCCGCCCGGAATCATGTCCGATATTCCCGCTTCAGCAAACACAGTGCTTGTGAAGTATGTCGACGCGCTCACTACGGGGTTGCATACGGGATCAGCGGTAGGAATCAAAGCAGTCACCGAAGCCGGATGTGAATGTCGAATAATCGGAGATTCTTTTGAAGCGATTTATTCGAAAGCGAATCTTGTCGGCGGCGCTTATTCGCTCAAACGCAGCACCATCATCAAGCGAAGCTCATCTGAAATTCAATTAAAGGTGGTCATTCATATGACAGATACAACGCATATTCTTCGAAAAACTGGCGCAAAGGAAGTGTGGAAAGGCACAGATATCTCGGCATATTTCACCATGGTAAATATCGATGGTCGTTGGATCATTAGACAGACCTCGGTGAAGCCATGAAAATTCGAATCGCGATCGCAACTCTTATCATTATGTCGTTATCAACGCACATAGCGGAAGCAGCTCCATGTGAGGTAAAAGTCTGCGTCCAAGTGGTGACTGATCTCGCAACCAATCAGATTGTCATCACTGCAATGCAGAACAAACCAGGAGCGACCGCTAAACCCAAACCGAAGGTCACTCGCCAATACACGCCACGGCCTTACACACCACGTCCAACGCCCAAGCCCGTGAAAGCGAAGCCTGTTGTGAAGAAGAAACGAGTGCCGAAAGTTGCAGTGTCTGTAAAACCTAAAGTGGTAGCTGCAGTCTCACTGTCAGATCGTCTCACTCAATTGTTGCCACAAAGAAATATCTTCTACACACCTAAAGCTGGCGCCGTAGTACAAGTCCCGATGTATTTCTGGACAGATGCGACGACATCGTTCTCCACGACATCCATGATTCTGGGTATATCTGTAGGAGTTACGCTCTCACCGACTTTCACATGGGATTTTGGTGATGGCACAACGTTTACAACATCCTCGCCGGGTGCTGCATATCCCGACACCACAATTTCGCACACCTATCGCACAGCAGGCACATACAAAACAACGCTGACCATTTCGTGGGGTGGCACATGGTCTGCAGAGAACAATGTCTATCCAGTATTGGGTGGCAATATTGTTCAGAAATACAGCGCTACATATGTCGTTACGAGTGCACCTACAAAGTTCATCAAGTAATCACAGCCCCGTCTCTCCACAGATATCTGCATGAGTGGAGCGGGGCTTTGGATTTTCCATAAATCTGCGCACATGACAACACTTACATCACCTCACGATTTACTCGCAGCCGTACCTTTTCTCGTTGGGTATCACCCAACCAACTCAATCGTCGTAATCGCGCTTCATGAAGAGACCATTGGAATGGCGATGCGCATCGATTACCCCGAAGAAGTGGATCTGGATCAAATCGATTCACTGGCAACGCATCTGATCCGTGAAGATGCTGATTCAGCCTTGGTTGTGGCATATGTGCCCGACGCCGTTTTTGACAGCGAATATTTACTCAGCCCAATCCGCGATGCCATAGCAATGCGCGGGATATTGCTCCGAGAATGTTTGGAAGTGCGAGGAGATCGTTGGCGTTCGACGATCTGCGGTGATGATGGGTGTTGTCCGCCGGAGGGCAACCCCATGCCATCGCACGAAGAATCTCGCGTGGCAGCTGAGCAAGTAGCGAAAGGACAACCACTGCCGTATGGAAGTGTTGAAGAGATGCGTGCCTCTCTTGCTCCTGCAGGAATCGATCCTGCGCTCGAGAAAGCTCTCGATGAAGTTGAAGGAATTGATTATGACGGAGATGAGGTACTTGCTCATCAACGCGAAGGCGCAATCGCAGTGAATGAAATTGCCCAAGAGTTTGCTGAAAAAGGAATCAGTGAAGATACACAGAAAATCGCAACTCTTCTTGTGAGACTTCATGACTTACACGTGCGCGATTACGCAATGGGAATTACGAATGAAGAGAATCTCGATACGGTGTGGGCTATGTGGCGCTGGCTCATGCGCATCGCACCTGATGGATATGTAGCACCTGTTGCAACTCTCTTCGCAGTAACAAGTTATGAACGCGGAGATGGCGCACTTGCCCAGAAAGCACTGGAGCGCGCTTTCGACGATGATTCGAAGTACCCACTCGCTCGCCTGCTTCGTCGCTCCTTTGCTGCTGGGTGGCCACCGTCATCTTTCGCTCAAATGAGGGCTGATTTGCATCCAAAAGTTTGCGCGAAGCTATTTGGGGAGGAGTAGTCTTTCGTGCATGATCGTAGGTATTCCAAAAGAAGTTAAGAACAACGAATTTCGCGTCAGCACCACTCCAGCAGGAGTTCATGCACTAGCTGCCAACCACACAGTCCTCGTCGAAAAAGGTGCAGGTGTTGGTTCTGCAATTACAGATGAAGAGTATGTAAAAGCAGGTGCTCGAATCATCGATAGCGCAGATGATCTCTGGGCCCAAGCTGACATGATTATTAAAGTAAAAGAGCCTATTGCTTCGGAATACCACCGCATGCGCAAAGGACAGATTCTCTTTACCTATCTACATTTAGCGGCTTCTCGCGAATGTACGGAGGCTCTTATTAAGAGCGGAACTACAGCGATTGCCTACGAAACTGTCGAAGCTCCAGGCAATAAGAATGCACTTCCTCTTCTAGCTCCAATGTCTGAAGTTGCTGGCCGCATGTCGATTCAAGTTGGTGCTGCCGCGCTTCAACGTCCTAATGGAGGCCGCGGGGTATTGCTAGGCGGAGTACCTGGGGTTCAACCTGGAAAAGTTGTCATTCTTGGTGGCGGAAGCGTTGGCGTATCGGCAGCTGCCATGGCGATTGGTTTGCGCGCAGACGTCACTCTTCTTGATATTAATTTGAAGCGTCTTGTTGAAATTGATGAGATGTTCCACGGTCAAGTAAAGACAATCGCTTCATCAGCATATGCAATCGAACAATATTGCACACAAGCTGACTTGGTTATCGGTGGAGTATTGATTCCAGGAGCAGCTGCTCCAAAGTTGGTCACAGACAAGATTGTTTCTCAAATGAAGCCAGGAAGCGTGCTAGTCGATGTGGCAATCGATCAAGGTGGTTGTTTTGAAGGATCAAAGCCAACAACACATGCTGACCCAACATTCAAAGTCCATGAGTCTCTCTATTACTGCGTAGCGAATATGCCTGGCGCAGTTCCTGCAACGTCTACTGCAGCGCTTTCTAATGCAACGCTGAAGTATTCACTTGCTCTTGCTAACAAAGGTTGGGAAGAAGCGTTAGCAGATGACCCTGGTTTTGAACGTGGTCTTAATGTCCACGACGGCAAAGTTACTTACGCAGCAGTTGCAACAGCACACGGTTTGTAAGAACCGTTACGCCAGCACCAATTACTAGCCCAGCGAGAATATCTGTTGGATAGTGAATGCCTGCTGCAATACGAGCAGCACCACAAATCACTGTCAGAACTCCGAGAACAACGCCAGCACTCTTACTGCGAATATAAATCGCTGCAACGATTGCTGCCATAAAAACTGCATGATGCGATGGGAATCCACCATCAGCTGCATGTGGTGTCACAAGATGAATATCAGAGAAAGCCGCAAAGGGGCGAGGACGTACATAAATCTTTGAAGCAACTTCCGAAATAACTGTTGCGATTCCAACAGGCAGAATAAGAATAAAGAGTGCGTCGATAACACCGGTCTTAAGCAAACCAAAAACTGTGAATGGTCGGACTGTGCGCAACGAGTTGAGGGCAACCCAGAGCGCGCCTAAAGCGATGACGATGTAGACCAGATCTTTGGCTGCGAAGGCGGTGATGGAATGGTGAGCCAACCCCCAGGTATTCCAGGAATGAGCGAGAGATGAGTCGATCGACGCTTTGAACATGAGCGTAATTCTCCCATGAGCGTGCGTGGAAATCAGTTAACAAGCGCGTAACACAGGCGAGGCAAGATGGGCGCTATGAGTGAAGATATTAGTCGCCAAGAGGATTTCGTCCTTCGCACCCTTGAAGAACGCAATATCCGTTTCGTTCGTTTGTGGTTTACCGACGTGCTCGGATTTCTTAAGTCCGTTGCGATTGCTCCCGCAGAACTTGATAATGCTTTTGCAGAGGGTATTGGGTTCGACGGTTCAGCCATCGAAGGTTATGCACGTTTAACTGAGTCAGATATGTTGGCAAAGCCCGATGCATCAACATTCTCAGTCTTGCCATGGCGCACACAATTGCCTGGCGCAGCTCGCATGATCTGCGATATTACGTTGCCAGATGGAACTCCATCACCTTCCGATCCACGCAATGTTTTGAAGCGCGTACTAAAGAAAGCTGCGGATATGGGGTACACCTGTTACACCCACCCAGAAATGGAATTCTTCCTCTTTAAGAATGCGCACGAAGTTGGAAGCGCGCCAGTGCCAGTGGATCAAGGCGGATATTTTGATCAGACTCCTGCAACTGTAGGTAATGATTTCCGCCGTAACGCAATTACGATGCTAGAAGCGATGGGCGTTTCAGTCGAATTTTCACATCACGAAGGTGCTCCTGGTCAGCAAGAAATCGATCTTCGTTATGCAGATGCTCTTTCTACTGCAGATAACATCATGACTTTCCGCCACGTTGTTAAGGAAGTTGCACTCGAGCAAGGAATGCACGCATCCTTTATGCCAAAGCCATTTACTCAACATCCAGGAAGCGGAATGCATACGCACATTTCACTGTTCCGCGATGAAGCAAATGCTTTCCACCAAGATGGTGCACCACATTCACTTTCACCAATTGGCCGTCAATTTATTGCAGGTATTATGAAACATGCCCGTGAATTTACGTTGATCACTAACCAATGGGTCAATTCGTATAAGCGAATTCATGGCGGGGGAGAAGCTCCTGCTGCTGTGACATGGGGCAGTAATTCACGAAGCGCACTTGTGCGAATTCCTGCTTACAAGCCTTTGAAAGAGAACAGCACTCGTATTGAAGTGCGTTCACCAGATTCAGCATGCAATCCATATCTCGCATTTGCTGTCATTCTCGCAGCAGGACTGAAGGGAATTGAAGGCAAGTACGAGCTCGTAGAGTCAGATCCAGCGAATTCCACCCAATTGCCTGCAAACCTTGATGAAGCGATTGCTGCAATGGAGTCCAGTGCACTTGTGCGTGAAACTCTTGGTGAAGATGTCTTTGCATATGTACTTCGCAATAAGAAAGCGGAGTGGGAGGAGTACCGCAAGCAGGTCTCCGCGTATGAGTTAGACCGTTATTTGCCGATTCTTTAATTCAGCCTTACGCTTAAGCCATGTTCGCACGCAGCTTGCTACTTATCTGCCGTGGCGGGGCCAAATAACCGGTCCCCTCGCCGCGGGAGTTTTGCGTACCGGTAAGAATGAAAAATCCGGTCAAAACTCTTTAGAAAGTAGAAAGTAGGAAACGATGAACTTCCCAAAGCAAAAACCTTCAACGATGCCAATCCATCGTTATGCGCCATTTATCCCGGTCGATTTAACCGATCGCACATGGCCAACAAAACAGATCACCCAAGCGCCTCAATGGTGTTCAGTCGATCTTCGTGACGGCAATCAAGCGCTGATTGATCCAATGGATCCACATCGCAAACTCACCATGTTCAATCTTTTGGTGAAGATGGGTTACAAAGAAATTGAAGTGGGATTCCCATCAGCCTCACAAATGGATTTTGATTTCGTTCGCAAGATTATTGATGAAGGTCTTATCCCTGATGATGTAACAATCCAGGTTCTCACACAAGCTCGCGAATCGTTGATCCGTCGTACATTCGAAGCAATCAAAGGTTCAAAGAGCGCAGTTGTTCACCTTTATAACAGCACATCTACGCTGCAACGCCGCGTTGTCTTCGGATTAGATAAAGAAGGCATTAAGAAGATTGCAACCGACGGTGCTGAATTATGCTTACGCCTCACCGACACCGTTCCTGGAACGCTTGTATCTTTTGAATATTCTCCAGAGTCCTACACAGGTACAGAGCTCGAGTACGCACTCGAAGTCTGCGATGCAGTAAACGATATTTGGAAGCCAACTCCACAATGGAAGACCATTATGAATCTTCCTGCCACGGTAGAAATGGCGACGCCTAACGTTTATGCCGATTCCATCGAGTGGATGCATCGCAATCTTAAGTATCGCGATTCAGTCATTCTCTCCTTGCACCCACACAACGATCGCGGAACAGGTGTGGCCGCGGCAGAACTTGGCTACCTTGCAGGCGCAGATCGCATCGAAGGAACTCTCTTCGGTAATGGTGAGCGCACAGGAAATGTCTGCCTCGTGACGCTTGGTTTGAACATGTTTAGCCAAGGTGTAGATCCACACATCGATTTCTCTGATATCGAAGAAGTACGTCGCACTGTTGAATATTGCAATCAACTTCGCGTACCTGAGCGTCATCCGTATGGCGGAGATCTTGTCTTTACTGCTTTCTCTGGTTCACACCAAGATGCCATCAAGAAAGGTTTCGATCATCTCGAGAGCGATGCAAAAGCTGCTGGTAAAGATGTAAAAGACCAAACATGGGCCGTTCCATATCTTCCTATTGATCCACTAGATATCGGTCGCTCTTACGAAGCGGTTATTCGCGTCAACTCACAATCAGGTAAAGGTGGAGTTGCATATTTGATGAAGACCGAGCACCAACTCGATCTTCCACGCCGTTTGCAGATTGAATTTAGCCAAGTCGTGCAAGCCAAGACTGATGCAGATGGCGGGGAAGTTTCTCCCGATCAATTGTGGGATATTTTCGTCGATGAATATCTTCCTTCAAAAGATAAGCCATGGGGCCAATACAAACTGAAGTCACTTTCTCAGAGCGGTGAGATGGATGCAGATACGCGTCTTGAAATCGAACTTTCTGACAATAATGAAATTCAGAAACTTGCTGGAGTGGGCAATGGTCCAATCGCAGCATTTCTCAATATTCTGAACGAGTACTCATCAGAACTTCAAGTACGTGTGTTGGATTATTACGAGCATGCGCTTTCAGCAGGCGGAGATGCGAAAGCAGCTGCCTACCTCGAATGCGAAGTCGCTGGTAAGACCTTCTGGGGAGTCGGAATCGACCCATCCACAACGACTGCTTCACTCAAAGCTGTCGTGTCGGCAGTCAATAGAGGCTTAAGAGCGAAGACACCCGCTACGGTCTGACCGTGGCCACATATCGCGATCAAGCAATTGTCTTGCGCACCCAAAAGTTGGGCGAGGCTGATCGCATTATCACTCTCTT
>CANFVU010000029.1 GCA_947450545.1 Actinomycetota bacterium | reverse complement strand
GCGTGGATATACCCAACCAGAGCGGTTCCACACTTCCGCCAGGCAGATGCCTAGGCCGTCGGTGGTCATCCGTACCTTCTGGACCGAGACGTTAGCTGAAGAGCTAACCAGACGAACGATGAAAGGTTCACATCATGGCTGCTGAAAAGCCAGAGAAAACAGATAAAGCGAGTTTAGATCGCGCCAAAGCCCTTGATAGCGCCCTAGCCCAAATCGAGCGTCAGTTCGGTAAGGGATCTGTAATGAAGATGGGCGATCGCGGACCACAGATTATGGAAGTTATTCCAACTGGTTCAGTGGCGCTCGACGTTGCACTCGGAATTGGCGGCTTGCCTCGCGGCCGAATCGTAGAAATTTATGGACCTGAATCTTCAGGTAAGACGACTGTTGCGTTGCATGCAATTGCAAACGCTCAGAAGAATGGCGGCATCGCTGCATTTATCGATGCTGAACATGCACTCGATCCAGAGTATGCGCGCAAACTCGGCGTTGATATCGATGCGCTTCTTGTCTCTCAACCAGATACTGGTGAGCAAGCACTTGAGATCATGGATATGTTGGTTCGCTCCGGTGCGCTCGACATTGTTGTTGTCGACTCCGTTGCTGCACTTACACCACGTGCTGAAATTGAAGGAGAGATGGGTGACTCACATATGGGTCTCCAAGCTCGTTTGATGTCGCAAGCGCTTCGAAAGATCACTGGTGCACTTCACCAATCAAATACCACTGCAATCTTCATCAATCAGTTGCGTGACAAGATCGGTGTCTTCTTCGGAACACCTGAAACAACAACTGGTGGTAAGGCGCTGAAGTTCTATGCTTCTATTCGCCTTGATGTTCGCAGAATTGAAACTCTTAAAGATGGCCAAGATGCAGTTGGTAACCGTACCCGCGTCAAGGTTGTTAAGAACAAGATGGCACCTCCATTTAAGCAAGCAGAGTTCGACATCATCTACGGTGTTGGAATCTCGCGCGAAGGCTCTCTCATCGATCTCGGTGTTGAACTTGGAATAGTCAAGAAATCTGGAGCTTGGTATACCTATAACGGTGACCAGCTTGGCCAAGGTAAGGAAAATGCACGTTCATTCCTTATCGATAACCCGGATCTTGCAAACGATATCGAGAAGCAGATTCGCGAAATGAATGCTCCTACCGCAGTTGATCCAGCACTTGTCGCTGCGATTGATGAGGCTGGCGCAGATGTCGAGTTCTAAACTCACACCCGCAAAAGATTCAGAATCGAACTCATACTCCGACGCGATGAATGTGGCGCTTTATGCGCTTGCACCTCGCGCTCGGAGTAGAGCCGAACTTCATGCTCATCTGATCAAGCGCAACTTCGATGCTTCCGTCGCCGAGTCTGTGCTTGATCAACTGGAGATCGAAGGGTTGCTCAACGATTTGGAATTTGCTCAACTTTGGTCCGAATCGCGTCAACGCCAGAAGAAGATGAGCAAGCGAATCATTTCTCAGGAGCTTCGCACAAAAGGCGTATCTCAAGACATCATCGATGAAGTAATTGCAGAGATTGATGATGAAAGTGAGTACAAATTGGCTTACGCCTTAGCCGAGAGAAAATATCGCTCATGTTCACACCTTGAACCGGAGAAGATCTATAGCCGAATATCTGGCGCTCTCTCGCGTAAAGGCTTTTCTGGAGGGCTGACCTCTCGCATTATTCGTGAATTAACGGGTGCCGACTCCCAATAGAATTGGGCAATGAGCACCCGTTCCTTCGTCGTTGAGACTTACGGCTGCCAAATGAATGTGCACGACAGCGAGCGCATCGCAGGGCTCTTGCTCGATGCTGGTTATACCCAAGCGCTCGAAGGAACCGAACCGGACCTTGTTGTCTTTAATACATGTGCTGTTCGAGAAAATGCCGACAATAAATTGTATGGCCGCTTGAGTTTCCTCGCGCCAATCAAAAAGCAGAAGCGAGATTTCCAAATTGCTGTTGGCGGATGCATGGCTCAAAAGGATCAAGAGAGCATTATTAAACGCGCTCCATATGTGGATGTCGTATTTGGTACCCACAATATTGGTTCACTTCCAGCTCTTTTAGAGCGTGCACGTATCGAAGAAGAATCCCAAGTGGAGATCAAGGAAGCTCTTGAACATTTCCCATCAACACTTCCATCCCGTCGACATTCTGCATTTAGCGCTTGGGTATCGATTTCAGTCGGTTGCAATAACACCTGCACGTTCTGCATCGTTCCATCGCTTCGGGGCGTTGAGAAAGACCGTGAAGAATCAGATATTTTGACGGAAGTGCGAGCACTTGTAGATCAAGGCGTTGTTGAAATTACTTTGCTAGGCCAGAATGTGAATGCCTATAAAAACGGTGGATTCGCATCATTACTTCGCCAGGTCGGAAGCGTGGATGGCCTCGAACGACTTCGTTTTATGTCGCCACATCCTCGTGATTTCACTGATGATGTTATTGAGGCAATGGCACAAACTCCTTCTGTTATGCCTCATCTTCATATGCCTCTGCAATCGGGATCGGACACGATTTTGCAATCCATGCGCCGCTCGTATCGCCGCGAAAAATATATGGGCATCATCGACAAGGTGCGTCAAGCAATTCCAGATGCAGGAATCACTACCGACATCATCGTTGGATTTCCTGGTGAGACCGAGAGCGATTTTTCTCAAACTCTCGAAGTTGTCGAAGAAGCTCGCTTCACAGCGGCATATACATTCCAATATTCACGCCGTCCTGGTACTCCCGCAGCAACGATGCCGAATCAAATAGACGATGCCACGATGGCCGATAGATATGGACGCCTCCATATCCTTCAACAACGGATCTCTGAAGAAATAAACGATGCATCACTCGGAAAGAGTTACGAACTGCTCGTTACAGAGAATCGCGATACCCGAACTCCCGACTTTAGATTGGTCCACATTCCAGAAGGAATTGAAGCGCGACCTGGCGATATCGTCACAGGAAAAATCACGCAAGCTTCGCCAAACTTTATGGTTGCCGGAGAGATTGAATCGATTCGCTCTACTCGCGGTGGGGCTGCTCATGCAGCACGAATTGCTGAAATTGGTCCAGAACCCATCATGATTGGAATGCCATCGCTCGCTAAATTGAAATTGATTCACGGTTCATGACGCTCATCGTCATATGTGGGGCAACAGCCACAGGAAAAAGCGATTTAGCAGTTGCAGTAGCCGCTGAAATAGGAGCTGAGATTGTTAACGCAGATTCGATGCAGCTCTATCGTGGCATGGATATTGGAACTGCAAAACTTTCCGTCGAAGAACGCGCAGGAATTCCGCATCATCTGCTCGACGTTGTCGATGTAAAGAGCGAAGTCACAGTTGCTTGGTATCAAGAGATCGCACGAGCAAAAATTGATGAACTCCTCGGTGCAGGCAAACCTGTTGTTGTCGTCGGCGGAACGGGTTTCTACATCAAAGCAATTTTGGATGATTTAAATTTCCCCGAAACAGATCCTGAAGTACGAGCGAAAATTGAAGCTGAAGCAGAACAGATTGGGGGAGCAGCTCTCCACCAACGTTTGGCAAAGCTCGATCCAGCTGCAGCTGTAGCGATTCCTAAAGAGAATGTCCGCCGCGTTGTTCGCGCTTTAGAAGTTATTGAAATTACCGGCAAACCTTTTACTGCAAATTTGCCTCGCGAAGATTCCACTCGTTACCCACAAGCCCAACAATTTGGTTTACGCCTTGAGCGCGACTTATTGGATATTCGCATCGACGCTCGAGTTGAAAAAATGTGGGCAGATGGATTTGAAGCTGAAGTCGAGAAGCTCATCGCCGAAGGATTGTTAGAAGGCAAGACTGCACAAGCCGCCCTTGGATATGCACAGATTATCTCTGCAGGTATGGGTCTGAGTGTTGATGCTAAAACAGATACAAAGATTGCTACTCGCCAATATGCCCGCCGCCAAGAGACATGGTTCAACAGGGATCATCGCGTCCAATGGCTTGAGCCAGCGCCACGAGAAGTTCGCCTTGAGCGCGTACTAGCGTCTATTATCAAATCATGATTGCAACATACGGGCACGGAACTCACAATGATTTTGTGCTTCTCTTTGATCCCGACGATGCACTTACTATCTCTGCAGAGCAAGTTCAACGAATGTGCAGTCGTGAAAGTGGAGTCGGATCCGATGGGCTCATTCGCATTGTTAAGAACAATGGCAAATGGTTTATGGATTATCGAAATGCCGACGGCTCAATCGCTGAGATGTGTGGCAACGGAATTCGCGTGATGGCACGATATTTAGTTGAGCGAGGCCATCAAGCAGAAGGAATTTTTGGAATTAATACTCGTGCTGGAATGCGTTATCTCGCAGCACCAGCTGATGAGGACATTTCAGTCAATATGGGTAAAGCGGTTCTTGATGATGAATATCCTGAAATTGCAGTAACTGTGGGAGATAAATCTTGGCCGGGGTACAACATCAACGTTGGCAATCCGCATGCTGTCGTTTTTGTCGATGATCTTTCAGAAGCAGGCGATCTTCTCTCCGCGCCAATTGTTGATCCACGTGAGGCTTATCCGGAAGGCGTGAACGTCGAGTTTGTACAAATCTTGCCGAATGGCGAGCTCGCAATGCGCGTGCATGAGCGAGGCGTCGGTGAAACACAATCGTGCGGGACCGGAACATGCGCAGTTGCACTTGCAGCAACGTTGAAAGCAAAGAAATCTCTTCCATCGCATTGGATTATCAATCCTCCTGGGGGACGCTTAGTTGTTGATACAGATGGGCATAGCAATGCAACGCTTATTGGTCCTGCAGTGTTATTAAAAGATGTCGATGTGAGTGCATATCTGTGAAAGATGAACCTCTCGATTTAGATATCGATCAACTTCTGCGTGAATCGGCTATGGCTGCCGCAGAATTCGATGCCGCAGAGAGTGAAGCGAACTACGCAGAAAGTTCGCAGCAAGATCTTCAGGATCGCCAAGCGCTTCGCAGAGTTGCAGGACTCTCCACAGAATTGCAAGATATTTCCGATGCCGAGTATCGCCAACTACGTCTTGAAAAAGTTGTGCTTGTTGGGGTTTGGACAGAAGGCACTGCAGTAGATGCAGAGAATTCACTCAAAGAGTTAGCAGCCCTAGCTGAAACCGCAGGGTCGGAAGTAATGGATGGCTTGATTCAGCGACGTGACAAACCCGATGCTTCGACATTCATTGGCTCAGGAAAAGTAGAAGAACTTCGTCAGACTGTGACTGCTACCGGCGCTGACACAGTTGTTTGCGATGGCGAACTCTCACCTGCACAACTTCGTACGTTAGAGAAAAAAGTCAAAGTTAAAGTTATCGATCGCACTGCACTCATTCTCGATATCTTCGCGCAACATGCAAAATCACGCGAAGGTAAAGCGCAAGTTGAATTAGCTCAAATGTCTTACTTGCTCCCACGCCTTCGTGGTTGGGGTGATTCACTCTCACGACAAGCCGGTGGAATTGGTGGCCGAGGTCCTGGTGAAACAAAAATTGAAACTGATCGTCGTCGCATCAATGACAAGATGGCTAAATTACGCCGCGAAATTAAAGAGATGAAGGTTGCTCGCGACACCATGCGCCAAGAGCGTCGCAAAAATAATATTCCCTCCGTTGCAATCGCGGGCTACACAAATGCTGGTAAATCTTCGCTCATGAATCGTCTGACAAATGCTGGAGTGCTAGTGGAAAATGCTCTCTTCGCAACTCTTGACCCAACGGTGCGCAAAGCCACAACATCAGATGGTCGCATCTTTACTCTCTCGGATACTGTGGGATTTGTACGCCACCTCCCTCACCAACTCGTGGAAGCATTTAAATCCACCCTTGAAGAGGTTTCTCAATCCGACTTAATAGTGCATGTTGTGGATGGATCACATCCAGATCCGCGCGAACAAATTCGCGCTGTTCGTGAAGTAATTAATGAAATCGGTGGGGGAGATATTCCTGAAATTATCGCGATTAATAAAGCCGACATCGCCCTGCCTGAAGTTTTGATGCAGTTGCTTCGCGAGGAAACCAACAGTTTCGCATTCTCGGCTCGTACTGGTTTTGGTATGGAGACCTTGCTCAAAGCTATTGAATCATCGTTGCCCAAACCTCGAATCGAAATCACAGCAACTATTCCCTTTAACAGAGGCGATTTAGTTTCAGCAATTCACGAGCGTGGTGAAATTATCTCCGAAGAATATTTCGAGGATGGCACCCGCATTCATGCTTTTGTAGATGGTTCTATCGCTCGCAAATTAGAAGAGCTAGATTAAGAGCATGGCCGATTTCCTTACTTTAGCCAGCGAAGATCGCCTTGCTGCAAAAGATGCAGTATTGCGCAATCTACGAAGTGGCTCTGTGGCAGTTCTTGCCAGCGAGTACGGATATATCTATGCAGCAGATGCATTTAATACTGTTGCAGTAGAACGTATTCATGCGATCCGCGGTGCTGGTCCAGGCATTGCATCCCAAGTATTTATTGGAAGCATTAACACAGCTCAAGGTGTAGCGCGAGATTTTGAAGGCGAGTGTAAGAAATTGGCTGAAAAGTTTTGGCCAGGTGCACTGACTCTGATCGTTTCACCTCAGCAAGGTTTGAGTTGGGATTTGGGCGACGGAGGAGCGCTGGATGAGTTTGCGCTACGAGTTCCACAGCGCGAATTTCTTAGAGAGATTCTTTTGGAAAGTGGACCTCTTGCTATTGCGTCAGCATCCGTTGTTGGTCGACCGCCAACTCTGGATATCAATTACGTACCAGCGCTTCCTTCGGATGTGGGTATCTATGTAGATGAGGGACCTCTTGTCGCGACTGGAAGCTCGACCGTGGTGCGCAACCGCGTCTCAGAATTGGAGATGGTGCGTGAGGGAGATATCTCATATGCCCAACTCGAAGAAGTCGTTTCGGGGATTTCACGCGCCTAGCCCTAGGCTTGCGCCATGACAACCTTCTTTGGCCCAGATTTCGATGCGCTTAAGTCGCAAGATCCAGATATTGCCGCACTTCTGTTGACTGAGCTCGATCGTCAACGGCAGAACCTCCAACTGATTGCAAGTGAAAACTTCACTTCACCATCAGTTCTCACAGCGCTCGGTTCAACACTTTCCAACAAGTATGCCGAAGGTTATCCAGGCAAGCGTTATTACGGCGGTTGTGAAGAGGTCGATAAAGTTGAAACCATCGGAATTGATCGGGCCAAAGCACTTTTCGGTGCAGAACATGCAAACCTTCAGCCGCACTCAGGTGCATCAGCAAACGTTGCTGTCTATAAAGCATTCACTAATCCTGGAGACACAGTTCTTGCAATGTCGCTTCCGCACGGTGGGCACCTCACACATGGAGCGAAAGTTAACTTTTCTGGCAAGTGGTACAACATCGTTTCGTACGGCGTGCGCCAAGATAATGAATTGATTGATTACGACGAACTTCGCGATCTTGCAATCCAACACAAGCCAAAGATGATTTGTACGGGTGCAACGGCTTACCCAAGTTTGATCGACTTTGAAACAGTCCGAAAGATTTGTGATGAAGTTGGCGCAATCATGTGGGTCGACGCCGCACACTTCATTGGACTTGTTGCAGGTAAAGCAATTCCATCGCCAGTTCCATATGCAGATGTCGTTTCATTCACAACTCACAAAGTTCTACGCGGACCTCGCGGCGGAATGATTCTCTCTAAAGCTGAACATGCTGCAGCTCTTGATAAAGCTGTATTCCCAGGCATGCAGGGTGGTCCAATCATGAGTGCTGTTGCCGGAAAAGCGATTGCCCTCAAAGAAGCAGCCCAACCTGCTTATCAAGCGTATGCAAAGAAAGTTATTGAGAATGCTCAAGTACTTGCTGCATCACTTGAGAGTGAAGGAATGCGCGCCGTGTCGGGTGGAACACAAACTCACCTCGCACTGATGGATATTCGCGGAACTGGAATCAACGGCAAAGTTGCTGATGAGCGTTGCGGCCTTTCAGGCATCACATTAAATAAGAATTCAATTCCTTTCGATCCAGAAACAGCAGCTGTGACAAGCGGTATCCGCGTCGGCACAGCAGCAACAACCACCCAAGGAATGGGTGCACCTGAGATGAAGGAGATCGCTTCACTCATTGGTCGCGCTATTAAAGATGGCAGCGATGAGAGTAAAGCAGCAGCTATCCGTGTAGATGTTCATGCTTTGACTGCGAAATTCCCTGTATATCCTCACGCTTAACTCAAAAACCCAATGCGCGAATATCTCTTAACAGCGAGCTTTGCGGCAACGCTCTGCTTCCTGATTACGCCATGGGTTGCACGTCTTGCTCTGCAATCTGGTGCATATATCAAGATTCGCGAAAGAGATATGCATAAAGCCACGACTCCGCGATGGGGTGGACTGGCGATGTGGGCATCTATGTCAGTCACGATGCTCGTTGTAAGCCATCTGCCGTTAGTAAGCAAATCTTTTGGCCGTGAAGCACAAGGAATCTTTCTTGCAGGAACTTTCATCATGTTGCTGGGCGCACTCGATGATCGTTTCGATTTAGATGCTGTCACAAAATCTGCCGGTCAAGCTCTTGCTGGTGGAATTCTTCTCCTTCATGGCGTTCAAATTTTGTGGCTGCCAATCAATGGAATTCTCACTTTACCGCCAGCTATCGGACAAGTTGTCACCGTTGTATTTGTAATGCTTGTCATCAATGCAGTGAATTTTGTCGATGGTCTAGATGGTCTTGCCACAGGAATCGTTGCTATATGCGGAATCGCATTCTTTGTTTTCTCGTACATTCTTGCTGTAGTAAATGGCTTCAATCGCGCTGGCGCGCCATCGCTTATAACGGCGATTCTCGTTGGAATATGCATCGGATTCTTGCCTCATAATTTTCATCCGGCAAAGATCTTTATGGGGGATTCCGGTGCGATGTTGCTCGGTCTTCTCCTTGCAGCGAGCGCAATCACTCTTACTGGCCAAATTGATTTGAATGCAATTTCAGAATCAAATTCACGCAGCACGCTTCTGCCGCTCTTCTTGCCCTTTACTATTTTGGCAATTCCACTCCTGGATTTAGGAATGGCGATTGTCCGTCGAGTCCGTGCAGGTCGATCTCCATTTGCTGCCGACCGCGAACATCTTCATCACCGTCTTCTCTCTATGGGCAATACCCATCGACGCACAACATTTATTTTGTATACATGGACAGCAATGTTCGCTATCCCAACTGTGATTGCAGCATTTGCACCTTTGTGGATCGCACTTGTTGTTGCAGTTGCAATGCTTGCTTTCTCACTCGGCCTGATTGGCGATACTCTGAAAAAGAAACAGGAGCTTGCACATGTCTAATACGGCAGAGGGTTCACTCTGGAAAGGCGCTTTAATTCCTTCAGGAATTCTGGCCGTTCTATGTATTGCAGGATCAGCGCTCATCAGACATACCTCAGGGCTTTGGGGCGCACTCATGGCAAGCGCTACAGTCATCATCTTCTTTTCAATCCATTTGATCATTAACCACTTCGCAAAAGAATTAGATCCCATTGCTGTGATGTCACTTGCGATGTTCTCGTACTTTGCAAAGATTCTGGTGATGGGCGCCTTTCTGGTCATCGTGACGAAGACGACGACCCCAGCAACAGTGGATCGTCCAGCTTTCGCAGTGACAGCTCTGGCTATTACTGCCGCTTGGCTTGGAGGTGAGATCCGGGCCTTCTTCAAGCTCCGTTTGGGGCTACCATTGCCCTCCACTACCCAATCTGGAGGATCCGATGGCACGAAGTAATGAAGAAGGCGCAATGTGGTCGATCTTCGGTTACCTACTCTCGGGCTTGCTCGTCTGGGGCGGCATTGGGGCAGCTATCGACCATTGGGTCATGCATAAGAACCATTGGTTCATGCTCGTGGGCTTCTTGCTAGGAATGGGCGCTTCGCTCTACCTGGTGTGGCTGCGCTTCGTTAAGGAGTAGCGGGTCTCACAGCCTCATATCGGCCCTGAGGATTTTAACTTTCCCTCAATAACTAATAGGGTTCCACCGTCTTCCCAAGAATCCTATTGTGCATCCTAGTTGGAGGAGTGAGCGTGCGAGCTTTTGCTTTCGAAGGTGGCTTCGTCCCACCAAGCACAGCCGACTTCAACCTCCCCCCAGCATTTGGGAATAGCGAATTTACAACAAAGCCAATCCTCCTTGTTTTCCTGTCAGTCATACTGATCTCCGTCTTCTTCATTGCAGCCTCACGCAAAGCAGCTGTCGTTCCATCCAAGCTTCAATTCGCTGGTGAAATGATTTACGGATTTGTTCGCAATGACTTGGGCAAGGAAATCATTGGCGCAGAATTCATGCGCTTTGTTCCTCTTCTCTTCTCACTCTTTACATTTATTTTGACCAACAACATTTTCGGAATCGTTCCGCTCTTGCAGTTCCCTGCAATGTCGCACGTTTCATTCCCATATGTGTTGGCAGCATTCCCATTCATCGTTTTCCACTACGTTGGTATCAAGAAGCAAGGCCTTGGTCACTATCTCAAGGGCATCGCATTTATGCCTGGAGTTCCAAAAGCTGTTTATGTTCTTCTTACACCGATTGAAATTGCAACATTCTTCCTCGTTCGCCCGCTCACACTTTCACTGCGTTTATTCGCAAATATGTTTGCTGGCCACCTTCTTCTTCTCGTATTTATCATGGGTGGAGATCACCTCATCAAGGGAGTCATCGGACTCAAGCTTGTTGCTCCATTCTCATTCACCCTCGGAATTGTCATGACTTTCTTTGAGTTCATGGTCCAATGCCTACAGGCTTACATCTTTACTCTTCTTTCAGCGCTCTACATTGCTGGCGCGCTGTCTGATGAGCACTAACAAAACGCAATAAACAAACGCAACACCCAACAGAAAGGCACCACAATGAAAGGCACACTCAACCTGGTCGGTTATGGCCTATCAGCTATCGGACCTGCAATTGCAACAGGCTTGATC
>CANFVU010000028.1 GCA_947450545.1 Actinomycetota bacterium | reverse complement strand
TAAGCACGCCGCCAGCGTTCGTCCTGAGCCAGGATCAAACTCTCCATAGAAAGTGTTGATCTGGCATAGAGACGAAACTAGCTATTGCTATTTTCGTTTCTGTCCAATTGTTTTTGTTTCTGTACTAATCCAAACTCTTTCGAGCTGAATAAAATACAAAGGAATCTAAGGCCTTTTAACGTGTTTTAAGGCACATCAATTATTGCCTTGATTGGCATTGATATTGCACGTGGTTGAGTTCTCAAGGTACGGACGCGCATCGAATCTGGTTAAAAGCAAGCTTCTAAACCTTTTTCGAGGCAGACCGCCAAACATAGTGGAACGCACGCAGGGGGTCAAATCCGTATTTCTACGGCTCAATTCCTTGCGCGTATTTACTAGCTTGGAGAGCTACTCGGCCTATTCTGGTGGCTAGATCTACGCATTTTTAAGCGTAAAACTAGGCTTTCGACCAGTCCGTTTCGTAGCGAGCCCGAAATATAGCCCAGACTGAGCGTAAAAGCCAAATCGGCATGACCACTTTTGACCCCTAGGCGGGGTGACCTTCCCCACGCTCACAATTGGGCGAAATTTCACCCAAAAGCAGAAAAACCCCTGATTTACAGGGGTTTTTTGAGTACTGCTTTTCTTAAATCAATTCCACTGCTGCTAAATCGCGCTTTCCTTTACGCAAAATAAAGAAGCGTCCATAAAGTGCGTTATCTAACGAGGGTGTGAAATCTTCACCGCTAATTTTTTCATTATTTAAATATGCACCGCCTTCTTTCACGATGCGACGTGCAGCCGACTTCGAATCAACAACTCCTGTTGCAGTTAAGAGATCCACCCATGTAGGAATTGTTTCGCTCTTCTTAATTTCAGTACGTGGAAGTTGTGCAAGAGTTGTTTGTAAAGTTTTTTCATCGAGTTCAGAAAGTTCACCTTGTCCGAAGAGCGCTTTCGCAGCGGCTTCTGCTTGTTCTGCATCGTGGTCTCCATGCACAAGAGCAGTGAGCTCGCGTGCAAGAGCGCGGTGCGCTTCACGTGCACCGGGATTTGATTTCAGCGAGTCCAAGAGCGCGTTGATCTCTTCATGAGATTTGAATGAAAAAACTTTCAAAAGCTTTTCAACATCCGCATCATCCATACCAATCCAAAATTGGAAGAATGCATACGGCGAAGTCATCTCTGGGTCAAGCCACACTGATCCGCCCGCAGTCTTTCCAAATTTACTGCCATCTGATTTGGTAATCAATGGAATCGTTAACGCATGCCCAGAACCGCTTTCAACTTTCCGAATCAAATCTAATCCAGCAACGATGTTGCCCCATTGATCACTTCCACCCATTTGAAGGATGCAGTTGTGTCGCTTGTATAGCTCCAAATAATCTAGCGCTTGCAAAACTTGGTAAGAAAATTCCGTGTATGAAATTCCGCCGCCATCAAGACGAGCAGAAACGCTATCTTTCGAAAGCATCTGATTCACACTGAAATGTTTTCCAATATCACGTAAGAAAGTCAGCGCTGAAATTGGAGCTGTCCAATCTAAGTTATTCGCCATACGTGCCGCGCTCGGACCTTCGAATGAAAGAAAGGATTCCAACTGCTTTCGAATGCGATTGACCCAATCGACAACGACAGATTCATCATTTAATGAGCGCTCTTCATTGCGTCCCGAAGGATCTCCAACTAATCCAGTCGCTCCCCCAACTAGTGGAATGGGCTTATGTCCGGCGAGCTGAAAACGGCGCATCGTGCAGATAACAGCAAGGTTTCCGATATGCAGGCTTGGGGCAGTGGGATCGAAGCCCACGTAGAACGAGATGGGGTTGCTCTCTAAATCTTTGGTGAGCGCTTCGCGATCCGTCGTCTGTGCGATCAAACCACGCCATTCCAAATCAGCCAACAGTGCTTTAGTCATATTTAGATACTCATCATTCTCGAGAAGGAGCTTCGTGCATCTTCAATTTTCTTAAGCGCCTTAGAATTCTGAGCAACTAATGATTCAACTTGTGCTGCAATACTTGACGTTGAGGTTCCATTGAGTGATGCGCGCGAGCTCGTTGCACCTTCACCAGAAAGCGTTGCGCGAATTGCCGGCGTGAGCGATGGGTGAATCTCGGAAAGTTGTGCATCCGTGAGTTCATGGACATCGATGCCGAGCGAATCTGCAAGGCGTACACATTTCCCGGAGGTCTCATGCGCTTGCGAAAACGGAACGCCAGAGCGAGCAAGAAAATCAGCAATCTCCGTAGCGAGGGCATGTCCTGCAACTGCTCCCCCGGCCATACGTGCGCGATCGAAAGTTGTTGTCTCAATCATTCCAATAACTGCAGGAAGAATCACCTGGAGAGTCTCAACGGAATCGAAGACTGGTTCCTTATCTTCTTGTAAATCGCGGTTGTATGCGAAAGGTAGACCTTTCAAAACAGTGAGCAATCCCGTCAGATTTCCAATCAAGCGCCCTGACTTTCCGCGAGCAAGCTCGGCGATATCGGGATTCTTCTTTTGAGGCATGATGGACGACCCTGTAGAGAAGGCATCATCCAGCTTGGCCCAACCAAATTCAGTCGTGCTCCAAATAGTGAACTCCTCACCGATACGCGACAGGTGAATTCCGATCAGTGAAAAAATAAAGAGCGCTTCTGCAACAAAATCGCGATCGCTTACCGCGTCAATTGAATTGAGATGGAGGCCGGTAAAACCAAGCTCCTCTGCACTCTTTTCGGGATGGGGTTGCAGAGCAGATCCAGCAAGGGCACCAGCACCTAATGGTGAGATCGAATTACGATCGAGCCAATCTGTGATTCGATCGATATCTCTCAAAAATGAATGCGAGTGTTTCGCTATTTCATGGCCAAAGTTAATGGGCTGGGCATGTTGTAGGTGAGTAAATCCAGGCGCCAAAGCGCCTTTGTAATCCGCTGCAACCCGATTGAGTGCATCAACTAAGAGAGACAACGTTTGAGCAATCTCCATAATGTGATCGATGATGTACAACTTAAAATCTGTAACAACGAGGTCATTCCTGGAGCGGCCAGCACGGAAAGCTCCGCCCAGTGCACCGAGTTTGGCAATGAGTCCGCGCTCAATCGCACTGTGGACATCTTCATCGCTATCGTTGTAAGTAAACGAACCCTTTTCGATCTCAGAACTGAGTTCTTTGAGTGCTGCAATGATTTTTTCAGCGTCTGGAGCTGCTATGACTTTTGAGGCAGTCAAGCCATGCACGTGAGCCACGTTGACTCGAATATCGTATTGCGCAAGGCGCCAATCAAAATCAACACTTCGGGAGAGCGCCGCGACAGATTGCGCAGGGCCTTGTGAGAACCGTCCACCCCAGAGAGCCATGATTGAGTACCTACTTTTTCTTCTGAGTTCTAGATTGGGCGGATATCTTCTTTCGTGCTGTCGATTTTACGCGAGAGCTCCCTAAATATTCTTCGATTTCTTCCTTGAGTCGCGCTCCACCTTGGGCCGTGCTTGCAATCGCCAAGACGGTGTCATCACCGGCGATTGTGCCAATAAGGGCTTGAATTCCCGAATGATCAAGAGAGCCTGCTAGAAGTTGTGCTCCCCCCGGAGGAGTGCGCAACACCAAAAGATTCCCGCTCGCTGAAGCAGAGAGCAAGAGATTGTTGCTTTGCGGCACAACAGGTATTGAAGGAGCAATGTAGCGAATTCGACCGTTCTGATCTTTTCCGCGATGTGCCCCAATTTCGATAAGGTCCCTACTTGCAGTCGCTTGAGTAACAATTATCCCGCGCTTTTTGAGAGCGTGAACGAGGGAATCTTGAGAATCAATTACTTCTTCAGCGAGGAGCTCAACAATTGCATTCTTTCGAGCTCGCGGAGTTATAGGTGCTTTCTTATTCATGAGTCGAGACCTCTGAAAGAGCGGCGGAGAATTTCTTGCCAAACTCTTGAACCTGCAATTTTGTAAGAGTGAGCGCTGGTGCAAGGCGAATGACGTTTGCTGCTGGTGCATTCACCAGAAGACCTTTTGCTGCGCATGCATTTACAAGCTCTGAGGCCACATTCTCTTTCAACACGACGCCGAGCAGAAGACCTTTACCTCGAACAATCGATATGTCCGGATGGGTGTTCAACACTCTTCGAATTTCCTTCTCCATAGCAGTTGCATTCTTCATCAACTTCTTCTTTTCAATAACTGAGATTGCAGCTAACCCGGCAGCTGCCGATATTGGATTGCCACCAAAAGTTGAACCGTGTTGCCCAGCAGAAAAATGCGGAACCAAATCGCCAACTGTGATCATGGCACCAAGTGGCAATCCCCCGCCAAGTCCCTTAGCCATTGTGATGATGTCGGGCAGAATATTTTCAGATTCGTATCCAAACCACTCACCCGTTCTACCCATGCCTGTCTGCACAGAATCGATGCATAGGAGCACGCCATGCTGTGTGCACAATTGGCGAACTTGAGAGAGGTAGCCTGCTGGTGGAACAACAACTCCGTTCTCACCTTGAATCGGTTCAAGAATAACCATCGCCACTCGAGAGTTAATCGCTCTCTCCATGGCACGAATATCTCCATAAGGAAGGAACTTCACACCACGGAGGAGTGGAATGAATGGTGAGCGCTTGCTTGGCTGCCCCGTCAAAGAGAGCGCACCAATGGTCCGTCCGTGGAAACTTCCCGACGTTGAGACTACTTTTGTTCGACCTGTTAATCGAGAAATCTTCAGAGCTGCTTCATTCGCTTCCGCCCCAGAGTTGCAGAAGAAAACTCGAGATTCCGCACCCACCATCGCTTGTAATTTTTCTGCAAGAGCTAACCCTTGAGGATGCGAATACAGATTGCTTGTGTGAGATAGCGTTTTGATTTGAGTAGAGACAGCTTTTGAAATGCTGAGGTCAGCATGTCCAAGGGCGTTCGTTGCAATACCTCCGAGGAAATCCAAATACTTTTTCCCAGTCTCGTCCCATACGTAAAGACCTTTGCCTTTTACGAGACAAATTCCTGGAGTTCCATAATTCAACTCCATTGCAGAATTCCAACGATCGCGCACGTTCTTCTTCATGGAGTGACCACCGTTCCGCCTCTACCTTCTAGTGCAGCAATCAAATGTGCACTTTCTCGTCCATCAATAATTCGAACAGATTTGGCTCCAGAACGAAGAGCATTGAGCGCAGCTTTCACTTTAGGAATCATGCCTTCAGCAAATCCCTCTTGTAGTGATTCAAGTTCAGAAGCTGAAATTTCATGAATCATCGAATCTGGATTTGGGAATTCTCTATAGATGCCCGCAACATCCGTCATGAAAATGACTTGATCTGCTTGCAATGAACCACCAATAGCTGCCGCTGCGATATCTGCATTCACATTCATTCCTTGACCATCTCGTGTAACCGATACAGGAGAAATGACAGGCAAAACTCCAGCGTCGAGCAGTGAGACGAGCACCTTGGGGTTAGTCGACTCAATGTCTCCCACTAGGCCGATGTCAGTAGGCGCTCCATTGATGAGCGGATACATCTTGGATGCGCGAGTTATTTCACCATCCCCTGCTGAAAGTCCAACTGCGTTAGAGCCGTATGAAATCAACTTGTTGACGAGAGACCTCAAAACATCACCTGACAACACTTTCTGAACAACAGCAAAAACTTCGGGAGTTGTGGGGCGGTATCCCCCAATCATCTCGCTCTTAATTCCGTGAATGGCTAACTCTGCATTTACTTGCGGTCCCCCACCATGAACGAGGACAACTCTTTTTCCAGAAGAATGAAAATGAGAAATTGCCCGAAGAACGGGGTCATCAGACTCAGGAGTAGGAAGAGCATGTCCTCCATATTTAATAACTATCATGAGGAATATGCCGAATTCTCGTGGACATACATTGCTGACAGGTCATTCGTCCAAATCGTTCCTTGCGAAGTACCAGCTTTGAGGTCAATCACAATTCGAATCTCTTTGCCTGTCAGATCTACTTCAGAACGATCGGCACCAGGTGCGCTGTCTTTGCAGACCCAGACGCCATTTAATGAAACATCGATAGTTGAAGGATTAAAGGTGGCGGATGTAGTGCCTACTGCGGCCAGCACACGACCCCAATTTGCATCAGCTCCATTGAGAGCACATTTCAACAAATTGTTTCTGGCACAGCTTCTGCCAACTTCTAAAGCGTCTTGAAGTGAAGCAGCATTGACGGTGACAATTTCAACAATCTTTGTATGACCTTCAGCATCAGAAATGAGTTGGTGAGATAAATAGCTCGCGCAATCCAAGAGGAGCGTCTTCAATTCACCATGCGACAGCGTTATGCCAGAAGCACCTGAAGCCATAAAGGTCACAGTGTCGTTTGTGGACATACATCCATCGGAATCAATTCGGTCGAAAGTCTCAAAGGCAACTTCTTGGAAAATTTTCACAGCACCTTCATCGACAATCGCATCCGTAACTATGACGCTTAACATCGTTGCCAGAGATGGAGCGAGCATTCCAGCACCTTTTGCCATACCGAAAACCTTGACGCCCTTATACTCTTTAGAAAAGAATTTAGAATGTGAATCCGTTGTCATGATTGCTTCTGCAGCAGCTTCTCCACCATCCGCTGATAGGGATGACGCAGCTGCCTCTACACCTGAAAGCAACTTCGGCATAGGAAGCCTTACGCCGATGAGTCCTGTTGAACACACAACGACATCCGCGGAATTAACCTTCAATATCGAAGCCACATGTTCAGCTGTCGCGTGAGTATCTGCAAAACCTTCTGGGCCAGTACATGCATTGGCACCGCCACTATTGAGAACCACTGCACTTACTTCGCGATCTGCTACAACTTGCTGTGACCATGTCACAGGAGCCGCAACAACTTTGTTCGATGTAAACACAGCAGTTCCAAATTTGAGTGGGCCATCATTCACGACAAGAGCCACATCTCGTGCTCCGGTGGTTTTAAGCCCTGCGCTTACTCCTGAAGCTCTAAATCCTTGAGGCAAAGCAACCATTTATCGCACTCCCTGACTCGATAAACCCATATTTTCAGGGAAACCACACATGATGTTTGCATTCTGAATCGCTTGGCTCGCTGCGCCTTTGCCCAAGTTATCGATAGCGACAGAAACAATAAGTCTATTTGTGTGGGCATCAACAGCTACTTGTAAGTGCACGCTATTGCTTCCAGTGACCGCAGCTGTTTGTGGCATAACGCCCATAGGTAGCAGGTGAACGAACTCTTCATCTTCGTAAACACCAGAGAAGATCTCATATGCTTTTTGTGTATCCACTGAAGACTTCAGTTTTGCTGTGATGGTGGCCAATATTCCACGCGGCATTGGAGCAAGAATAGGAGTAAAGGATATTTTCACAGGGGCTCCTGATACGTGGCTGAGCGCTTGTTCTATCTCCGGAGTGTGCTGATGCACTCCCCCAAATTTGTATGACGAGAGCGAACTCATCACTTCGCTTCCAATCAGATTAACTTTTGCCGAACGTCCCGCACCTGTGGTTCCAGATGCTGCAACCACAACGATGTCACTCGCATCGATCAAACCATGCGAGATCGCAGGTAACGCTCCAAGCGAGATAGCAGTGGCGTAACATCCAGGATTCGCAATGCGTGGTGATTGAGCGATGAGGGCTCTGGCTCCTGGGAGTTCAGGTAGTCCGTAAGGAAGGCTTCCGGCATGTGTGCCTCCATAATATTTCTGCCACGCGGCGCCATTCTCCAGTCTGAAGTCAGCTCCCAAATCAACAACCTTGATATCTTCTGGTAACTGCGCAATTAACTCTGCAGATGCACCGTGAGGAAGAGCGAAGAACAGCAGATCGCATCGCTTCATTGACTCGATAGAAGTCTCTTCAAAGACCGCGTGATTGAAGTGAACGAGCTGCGGGTGAACCGACGTTACTCGCTCGCCAGCGTTCGACGCGGCTGCCAAGTATTCGATGTCGAACTTCGGATGGGAGGAGAGAATTCGAATGAGTTCCCCGCCGGAGTAACCACTCGCTCCAACAATGCCAATTTTCATGGACGCAGTCTAAAGGACATCGTATAATTATGCAATTCTATGCATAATTATGCACGAACTGTGGCGCCGACTTTCTTCGCTGCCGAAGCTGCAGCTGCGTCGCGGAATCCAGAAACTTCCGCTGCCGTAAGCGTGCGATCTGCGGCTCTAAATACCAAAGTAAAGGCAAGAGATACTTTGCCGTCTCCCACTGCTTCATAGCGGTCGAAGAGATTGATTGATTCCAAGAGCTCCCCTGCTCCCTCAATGAGAGCCGCTTGAACTGAAGCCGCGGAGACATGTGCATCTACAACAAGGGCAAGATCCTGAATCGCTGGAGGCATTGCAACAATCGGCTTTGGCGTGACGAGTGGTGTTGCAGGAAGAGCATCGAGGTTGATACTCCACGCTGAGGATCGTTCAGGTAAACCGAAATCCGTAAGAACTCGAGGATGAATTTCACCGGCATGCGCTACAGGCTTGCCGTCAATGAGGAATTCGGCGCAGCGACCAGGATGCCACGGTGCAAAATCTGAACTCTTGACTGTCCATGAAAGATTCATCTGGCCAAGAATGGTTTCAACTTCTGCAACTGCATCAGACCAATCGTAGGAGCGAACCTTTCCTTTCCAACTCGCAGTTCCAACATGACCCACGAGAACGCCACCCACAAATGAAAGTTGAGTTGGGACAGAGTCAAATATTTCTTGTATGACTTTCTCACTCGGACGCGTACCTGTTGGAGGGAAAAGTCCCGGAGTCAGCTCAATACTCTTTTTGAAAATTACGCCCATCTCAAAGATTGCAAAATCCTTAAAGCCACGGCCAAAGTTTCGTTTAGCTGCTTCAAAAAGACCTGGAAGTAAATGTGGTCTGAGGTATGGAGCATCCTCGGACATGGGATTAGCAAGTTTGTACGATGCGGCGCGTGGGCCAACAAATCCCATCCGTGCAATCACATCTTCATTGACGAACGGGAATGAGGAAACTTCCGCATATCCTCGCGAAACCAATGATTGAGCTAGGAGTCTGCGACGCTTTTGCGATGCAGTGAGCTCTGCTGAAGCACGTCGTGGAGGAAGAATCGATGGAATTTTGTCATAGCCAATATTGCGCGCTACTTCTTCCGTAAGGTCTGCAGGAGTCAACAGTTCTACACGCCATGAAGGTGGTGTAACGAGGAAGTTCTCCCCTGCTTTTTCAACCGAGCAACCAACAAGTTCGAGCTTCTCTTTCACAACAGCATCAGATATCTCTAGCCCTACACGATTTCCCACGTACGAAGGCGAAAGGGTGACAGCAGGGCGCAGAGAAACTTCACCCGATGATGATGTTCCTACATAGGTGGCTCCTCCGAGCTCCATCATCAAAGATGCAGCTCGTGCTGAAGAGAGCTCTGCGAGGACAGGATCGACACCGCGTTCCAACCGACGAGATGCTTCAGTAGAAAGTTTGTGGCGTCGAGAGTTTTTCGCGATAGAAATTTGATCAAATCGAACAGCTTCAAGAGCAATGCGCGTTGTGGAATCCGTAATTTCAGAGTCAAGACCTCCCATTGTTCCGGCAAGTGCAAGAACGTTTCGGGAATCAGCTACAACGAGGTCATCGCTATTGAGAGTGCGCTCTTGACCATCAAGCGTGATAAGTGACTTACTCTTACCGGCCGTGCGAATTTCTAAGTAGCCATCAACTTTGTCGGCATCGAAAGCATGGAGAGGTTGACCAAGCTCGAGCATGACGTAGTTAGTGATATCAACTGCTAATGAAATGGAACGCATCCCACATTTTTCAAGCCTACGTCGCATCCAGAGTGGGCTCTGGGCACGTGTATCAAATTCCTCTAAAGTGCGAAGATACATGACCATCGCACCTTCACTCAGTTTTGCAGTGACTGGTGTTCCGTTATCGGAGAATTTCAATTTTGCAGCAGTATCTGCAGGATCAGTAAAAGACAACCCCAGCGATGCAGATATTTCGCGCGCTAGCCCTCTGATGCTCAACGCATATCCGCGATCGGGATTTACAGCTACATCAAAGACAGTATCTTGAATGTGAAGAAGTGAAATTGCATCGTCGCCAGGCTTTGCACTTGCCGTAGGGAGAACGATGATGCCTGAATGATCATCACCCATTCCCAATTCTTTGGCTGAACAAATCATTCCGTTAGAGGTGTGGCCATACGTTTCACGAGCCGCAATTGCAAAACCACCAGGAAGAACTGCTCCAGGAAGGGATGCAACAACGAGATCCCCCACGGCAAAATTTTGAGCTCCGCAAATGACATAACGGGTCTCTTTTTCTCCACAATCTAAACCAACGTAACGAATAGGCTTCTTTTGACCTTCTACTTCTTCAATAGAGAGTACTTGTCCAACAACTAGCGGACCGGTGAGATCAGAGCCTTGAGCAATGACTTCTTCGACTTCGAAGCCGACTCGAACCAACGCTGTAGCAATCTCATCATCTGTAATCGAAGCAGGAAGATTTACATATTCATTGATCCACGAACGAGGTGCGCGCATTACAACCCCAATCCGAAACTACGACTGAAGCGGATATCGCCTTCGACAATGTCGTGCATATCCTTAATTCCTTGGCGAACCATCAGAGTACGTTCAAGACCCATGCCAAATGCGAAACCGCTGTAGACGCTCGTGTCGATTCCACACGTTTCCAAAACTTTTGGATTCACCATTCCACAACCGCCCCATTCAATCCAGCGATTGTTGAACCAAACATCGACCTCTGCGCTTGGTTCTGTGAAAGGGAAGAATGATGGGCGTAAACGCGTGATGGCTTCCGGACCAAACATCGTGGAAGCGAAATCATCAAGAGCGCCTTTAAGGTGGGCCATTGATATTCCCTTATCAATCACCAACCCCTCGACTTGACTGAAGACAGGACTGTGGGTGGCATCGAGTTCATCGGCTCGGAAAGTGCGTCCTGGAGAGACAATGTAAATCGGAGGTTCTTGTGTCAGCATCGTGCGGACTTGAACTGGCGATGTGTGTGTACGAAGAACTAACCCAGATTCAATTGGTTCGATAAAAAATGTATCTTGCATGGTGCGAGCAGGGTGATCTGCAGGAATGTTAAGTGAGTCGAAGTTGAGCCATCCTGCTTCCAGTTCTGGACCCTCTGCAATCGAATAACCCTGACTTAAGAAATAATCTGAAACTTCGTTTTTGATAACAGTAAGCGGATGCAATCCACCACGGTGGGCGTTGCTTGTCGGAAGAGTCACGTCTACAACCTCTTCTAACAAAACGCGTGCATCGCGTTCTTCCTCTAAAAGTGTTTGTTGAGAAGCAAATGCTGCGCCAATCGCAGCTTTCGCTTGACCAAGAACTTTTCCGAATTCAGCACGTTCGCTTGCTTCAAGGGTTCCAAGACTCTGATTGAGCTTTGAAATCGGAGATTTATCTCCCACATGTTCAATTTTGACTGCTTTGAGCTCATCGAGGCTCTTCGCTCCCTTGATTGCTTGGAGAGCTGCTTGAGATGCACTCTCAATTGCGGAAACAGTAAGCGTCATAGTGGCGCAATCTTACTCAATAGTTAGCGCGATACGTGGAACATTGCGATGGCAGCGGCGCTTGCTACGTTGAAACTTTCTGCATGGCCTGCCATTGGAATCTTCACGATTTCTACGTTTTCAGGGAGAGAAGGGATTCCTCGCGCTTCATTTCCGAAAATTAGAAGAGCTTCATCGATCACCGGCAGATCTGTGAGCACACGGCTTCCATCTCCATCAAAGCCCAAAATTGTGCGTCCAATTCCCCACTCTAAAAGAGATTCAAGTGAGACACTTTCGACGACTGGAATATTCCATAATGAACCAGCAGTTGAACGAACGACTTTAGGACTAAATACGTCGACGCTCAGCTCAGAGAATACGACTGCATCAAATCCGCATGCATCTGCTGTGCGAATGGCGGTGCCCGCATTTCCCGGATCTTGAAGTTGCCAAAAATATGCAACTCTCTTCGCACTAGAAATACTTGCCAAGTCATGAGAAAGATATTTACAGAGCGCCAATACTCCTTGAGGAGATTGCGTCTCCGTCATTGCATTCATAACAGCATCACTCACATTTACAACATCATGTTCGGTAATCTCTTTAGGAAATTCACTCTCGAGCTTTACTCGACCTTCGGCTGTTACAAATATTTTTTGAATATGGGGAGCAAATTCTGTATGTGGTCGAAGGGCACCTCTGAGTGATTGCATGCCATCTGCAACAAAAACATGCTCCGTGTTGCGAATCTTCTTGCCGCGAGAACCCAAAAGAGCCTTCACTCGCTCCACATGGGGCGAATGAAGGCTCGTAATCTCTTGGTGAGACATAGAGAATTAAACGTTAACGTGCTTGCGAGCTACCTCAACGAGTGTTGCAAATGCAGCAGGATCGTTTGTAGCGAGTTCTGAAAGAACGCGGCGATCAACTTCAACGCCCGCTTCCTTCAAACCTTGGATGAAACGGTTGTATGTCATGCCATTCGCACGTGCACCGGCATTGATGCGCTGGATCCACAGTTGGCGGAAATCGCCCTTCTTATCTTTGCGGTGATCGAAGGCATAAACCATTGAGTGGGTAACTTGTTCTTTCGCCTTTGAGAAAAGACGTGAACGTTGTCCACGATAACCAGAGGAACGCTCTAGTGTTGTACGGCGCTTTTTCGCCGCATGCATACCGCGCTTTACTCTTGCCATAGTTCGCTACCCCTTACTTCAACCCAAGCATGCGCTTGGCTGTAAATGATGATGGAGCTTTTGCAACACCGTCTTTACTCAAGCGTCGTGT
>CANFVU010000027.1 GCA_947450545.1 Actinomycetota bacterium | reverse complement strand
GCCGCAAGAAGGCTGCTGCTAAGCCAGCTGCTAAGAAGGCTGCTCCAAAGCGCCGCAAGAAGGCTGCTGCTAAGCCAGCTGCTAAGAAGGCTGCTCCAAAGCGCCGCAAGAAGGCTGCTAAGAAGTAAGCAACAATTTAAAAACCCCGTCGAGAAATCGGCGGGGTTTTTTTACGTTCCTAATCTTTTTTAATTACTTTTGATTCTCCGCCAAATATTGCTCGCGAAGTTGTGAATGGACACGATCAAATATTCGCGCCAAATCCTCTTGATCCTTCACAGTCAAATGATCGATAAATCGCGAACGAATGCTTTCGGTGTGATCAGGGGCTGCTTTCACCAGAGTCTTCCAACCCTTTTCTGTCATGACTGCCCAGGATCCACGGCGATCTTCTTTACAAGCTTCGCGTTTTGCCCAGCCAGCTTTCTCCATCACTTTCATGCGATGAGAGAGGCGGGATTTGGAGAGCATCGCTTGCTCCGCAAGATCGGTCATGCGAATACGACGGCCTTCGGCTTCGGAGAGAAGGACGAGGACCCCATAGTCGGCGAGCGATAAATCGTGTGGCGCCAAGTCCACATCCATAGCTTCCATGAGGCGGCGTTCAGCCACGACATAGGAACGCCAGGCTTTCATCTCTCGGGGATTGAGCCAGCGAGGTTCGCTCTTCTTTGTTGCCATTCCTCAATTCTAGAGGGATTTTGGGTTAGTTGAAAGTTGTATCAAAAGATATCAACTCCAGCGCCTCACTCCTCGGTTAGGCTTTCGCCATGTCACCACTTAAGAGCGGCCTAGCCCTCGAACACTCAGATTCTTCTATCCGCATCCAAGATGACCTCTTTCGCCATATGAATGGAAAGTGGCTCAAGGAGAGTGAGATCCCTTCAGACCGTGCAGCCGATGGAGCGTTTAATGCTCTTCGAGTGAAAGCGGAAAAGGAAGTCTTTGACATCATCCAGGAACTTTCAAAGCATGACCATCCTGCTGGAAGTAATGCTCAGAAAATTGGCGATATGTATCGCTCCTTCATGGATGAAGATCGAATTGAGAAACTCGGTATCGCTCCCCTCCTTGAGGAACTTGCTGCTGCTCGAACAATTGCTACAGCAGACGATTTCCTTCGCCTCATGGGTGATTTTGAAACTCGCGGCAATGGTGGGCTTTTCTATTCATTCATCACAACGGATCACAAAGATTCCACCACCAATATTGCGTATATCGGCCAAGCAGGCATCAGCCTTCCCGATGAGGCGTACTACCGTGAAGAGGAATACGCCCCACTCCGCGCAGCTCTCGTCATGCATATTGAAAAGATGTTCGATATTGCTGGGCTACCCGACGGCGCAGATCATGCGCGCCGAGTCCTTGCTCTTGAAACTCAAATTGCATCGCACCATTGGGATCAAGTCCGTGATCGCGACAGCCTTGCTACATATAACAAATTCTCTTTTGATGAGTTGAAGAAACTATCTGAAGGCTTCAACTGGGCTGTCTATTTGAAAGCTTCACAGGTCCCTCAAAAAGTGGTGGATTCAGTCATTGTTCGCCAACCATCATTCTTTAGCGGCTTAGGACAATTGCTCGCGAATTTTGACGCAGCTGCATGGAGCTCATGGTTGCAATGGCACCTGCTTTCAGGAAGCGCGCCATTTCTCAATAAAGCGCTAGTCGAAGAGAACTTTGCATTCTTTGGCACGACTCTCAGCGGTACACCTGAATTGCGTGAACGTTGGAAGCGCGGAGTCTCCATGGTTGAGGGCGTCCTGGGCGAAGCGATTGGTGAAATCTATGTCGCCAAACATTTCCCACCCGCAGCAAAAGCTCGGATGGTCGAGCTCGTCCATAATCTACTTGAGGCATATCGCGTGGATATCGAAGCTCTCGACTGGATGACTCCAGAAACGAAGAAGAAAGCATTCGAGAAGATCGATAAGTTTGTTCCAAAAATTGGGTATCCCGATAAATTCCGTGATTATTCGGCTCTAGAGATTTCACCCGATGACCTGATTGGCAATATTGCCGCCACAACAAAGTTCCAGATGGATTATGAATTCGCCAAGATCGGTGCTCCAGTCGATCGCTCCGAATGGCATATGTTCCCTCAAACAGTAAATGCTTATTACAACCCAGGGATGAATGAGATCGTCTTCCCAGCCGGAATCTTGCAGCCTCCATTTTTCGATATGGAAGCCGATGATGCTGCCAATTACGGGGGTATCGGCGCTGTGATTGGTCATGAAGTTGGCCATGGCTTTGATGATCAAGGATCTAAATACGATGGCGATGGAAACCTAGTCGATTGGTGGCAGGAAAGTGATCGCGTTGAATTCGATAAGAGAGCGCAGAAAATAATCGATCAATATGAAGCTCTCTATCCGGTGGATACTCCTGATGTTCACGTCAATGGAGCGCTGACAGTTGGTGAAAACATCGGAGATCTGGGTGGACTCACTATTGCGCTCAAAGCCTATGAAATCGCCTTAAAAGGCGCCCCAGCGCCCGTTATAGAGGGTTTTACAGGCGTGCAGCGTTTGTTCCTTGGTTGGGCACAAGTATGGCGCGGAAAAACCCGTATCGAGGAGTTAAAGCGACGTCTAGCAACTGACCCGCACTCTCCAAGTGAATTCCGTTGCAATCAAATTGTGAAGAACCTCAATGAGTTCTACGAAGCATTTGATGTGAAGCCAGGAGATGCTCTCTATCTACCAGAGGCCGACAGAGTTCGTATTTGGTAGCTAGTTTTTCTTAGACAATCGAGCAGCGCGACGTAGCGCCTGCTCTGCAGGATCTGGAACTGGGACCGCTTCAATAAGTTTGCGGGTGTATTCCATCTGAGGGTTCTTCAAAATCGCATCGCGATCGCCCTCCTCAACAAGAAGTCCATCCTGCATCACAGCAACTCGGTGCGAGAGGATGTCGACAACAGCGAGGTCATGGCTGATGAAAAGACATGCAAACTTCAACTTCTCTTGAATCCCTTGGAAGAGATCAAGAAAACGAGCTTGGACTGAAACATCCAGAGCCGAAGTTGGTTCATCAGCAATCAAGAGGTCTGGAGTGAGAGCAAGTGCTCGGGCAATACCGACGCGCTGGCGTTGACCACCTGAAAGTTCGTGCGGATAGCGGTTGCGATAACTGCGTGGAAGTTCGACTTGATCCAATAAATCTTCAACCATGTGATTGAGCTCTTGATTCTTAGCGACTCCTGCTAAGAAGATTGGCTCACCGATTGATTCTCCAATTGGCAATCGTGGATTGAGGGATGATGCAGGATCTTGGAAAACAATTCCTGTATGACGACGAATCTTTGACAATTCCTTTTGAGTAGCGTGGCTAATATCAGTGCCAGCCATTGTTAATTTGCCCTCTTTAATTGGAAGCAAGCCGATAGAGGCGCGACCTACTGTGGTCTTACCTGAACCTGATTCACCCACAAGTCCAACAATTTCACCTGGGAAAATCTCCAAATTGAAATTCTTCACAGCAGTAAATGCAGGAATGCGCCCGCGCTTTGGATATTCAATTGTGACGTTTTCAAGAGTCAGTACTGGCGCTGGCTTTGTGAGAGTTGCAAATTCAAGAGTGCGTTTTGCACTGTGCCCCAATTTAGGAACAGCCGCTAAGAGCTCTTGGGTGTAAGGATGTGATGGTCGATTGAAGATTGCATCAGCACTTCCAGCTTCGACCACTTTGCCATCCTTCATTACAAGGATGTCATCAGCCATATCGGCCACAACTCCCATGGCGTGGGTGATCAAAAGGATTGCTGAATTGAGGCGAGTTTTAAGTCCGCGCATTAAGTCAAGAATTTCAGCTTGTACGGTGACATCCAGAGCAGTGGTGGGTTCATCAGCCACAAGAAGAGCTGGGTCACATGCCAGTGCTTGAGCAATCATGGCGCGTTGGCGCTGTCCACCAGAAAGCTGGTGCGGATACTTCTCGAAGGATTTTTCTGGATCAGGAATTTCGACCATCGATAGAAGTTCGATTGCGCGAATACGAGCTTCCTTCGGACCAATATCAAAATGGTTGCGAAGAGTCTCAACGATTTGGAACCCGATTGTGTAGACCGGATTGAGCGCAGTCATCGGCTCTTGGAAAATATAAGCCACTTCCTTGCCACGGAACTTTCGCAGTAGTGAAGCTGGAGCGCCGATCATCTCTTCGCCCTTGATTTTCACACTTCCCTGCGTGCGCGCATTGGAGGCAAGAAGGTTCATGATTCCCATTGCAGTAGTGGATTTTCCGCTACCGGATTCACCCACGATGGCGGTCACTTTGCCTGCTTCAACATCAAAATTCATATCGACGGCAGCTGGATACCAAACGCCATCAACCCAGAACTCAACGGTGAAATCCTTAACGCTTAATACTGGCTCAGCCACGGAAATCACCACCCTCATGTGCGACGATTACGTCATGCAGAGCGTGAGTAGCCCCGAAATCTTCAGAACCAAGTCGAGCACTTTCGGTGCTGGAATAGTTTTGGTTTTGATAATCGGACTCAATATCCAAACTTGGGTGAGCTCCAGCTTTCGAAGCAGCTTCGTTACTGCCGTTTGGTCGATCTGCTTTAGCAGCGTGATTTACCTCGTCATTTACAAACCCAAAATCATTATTTTCGACGAAGGCGTAACCATTACGAACCCCGTCAAGGAATACACCATCGGTTGGGGCAACGTCGAGGATGTTGAGGCTCGTTACAGCGCTTCGATCATTACTCGCGATGGTAAGGAAATCTTTGCTTGGGCTGCTCCAGCTCCCGGTCGCTACCATGCTCGCAGCATCCATCCCAGCGAAGTTCGCGGCATGAACGTTGGTGCGGAAAACATCATCAGACCAGGTGAATCCCCTCGCGCTGATTCCGGAGTCGCGAAACATTTGATCTTGTCGCGTTTGGAGAATTTCAAGGGCAGCAAAATCATATCCGCTCAAGACGTTATGCGAATTCAGCCAATGGGAATCTCCATAGCCATCGTGAGCTTCGTCGTAGGAATAGCTCTGCATCTCTTTCATTTCTAATTCAGCGCTTCTCATTATTCGACCGCTTTCTTCTCGGCACGGCCAACACGTCGATCTTTCAGAGTGAGTCTTCGACGTTGACGAGGATCAAAAGCATCACGAAGACCGTCACCGATGAAATTCACGCTGAGGGCAATCGCGATAATGAAGAATCCTGGATACCAGAAAAGATATGGTCGAGATGTAAATGAGTCTTGATATTGGCTGATTAATAACCCAAGTGAGACATCCGGAGCAACCACGCCAAAACCAATATATGAAAGAGCTGTTTCAAGCAGAATCGCACCTGACATAAGGAGCGTCACAGTCACAATAATGACGCCGACAGCGTTAGGCAGAATATGTTTAAAAATAATTCTGCGATTGCTCGCTCCTGCAACTCGAGCAGCATCGACGAATTCCAATTCACGAAGTTTGAGGAATTCACCTCGGACCAAGCGCGAGAGACCCGTCCACGAGAAAAGTCCCAAATACAGAGCGAGGAATGTTGCGCCAAGATTTCCAAAATGGAATCCGATAACTGAACCGATGATGATCGAAGGAATAGTGATGACGAAATCTGTAAAACGCATTAAGACCGCATCCACAGTTCCACGGAAGAACCCCGCGATGGCGCCAATGATTGTGCCAAGAGTTCCGCCAACAATTCCCACAATAAACATCACCATGATGGAGCGCTGTGCGCCTTTCATGACAAGAGCGAAATAGTCACGGCCGATATCGTCTTGACCGAATGGGTGTTCGCCAAATCCAATTCCAGCTCCACCTAGGAACTTCGGACGCAGACTCCAGGTCGGACATCCAACGTTTCCTCCAGCGCAATCTGCGGTGCGGAGTTCAGGAATATCTTCAATTTTGTATTTCCACCAGCCATGAATTTTCCAAGGACCCAACTTGAAATCGAGAGCGGTGTAAACAAAGAGAGTAAGGGTCACAAGAACAAAGACCGATGCCACTGCGACTTTGTGATGTAAGAAGCGCTTGACAACAATCTGGCGCTGACTTAAACCTTCAGTTTCCTTATTTGCAATCGCGTTTTCAGATGCATCTGCAGAGGCGAGTTCAACGTTCTTTCTCTTAAAGAGTGCCATTATTTTCCAGCCCCCACTCTGATGCGTGGATCTAAAGCGCTGTAAAGAAGATCGGCGATTAAGTTAGCTAAAACAGAGAGTGAAGCAGTAATAAAGAAGACTGCCATCAAGAGATTAAGGTCAAAACTTCCAATAGCCTGGCGGAAAAGAGTGCCCATTCCGACCCATCCAAAGACGCTTTCGGTGATGATTGCTCCGCCAATAATTCCTGCGAAGTCCACAACGATAATTGTTGTGAGAGGAATCAAAGTATTGCGGAAAGCATGGCGCATAATGACGGTGCGCTCAGTGAGACCTTTTGCGCGAGCGGTACGGATGTAATCTGCGTTAAGAACATCGAGGAGAGTTCCGCGAGTAAAGCGGACATAACCGGCAAATGAGATGAGAGTGAGTGCGATAGTTGGGAGCACCAGGTGCATCAACGTATCCAAGGTACTCATCCAGAAATCACTTTGGTCAAGAAGAGCGTTCATTTGCCCAATGGTAGGAACAGGGCGTCCATTGACAGCGTCAGTGGAAAGGTATGGGAACCAGGTCTGCATTAATTTATCGAGCAACATCAGGAATGCGAGAACAAGACCTGTAAGCGTTGAGGTTCGCATGATTGGACCCCGGTCTATTTTCGCAAATATGCGACCGACGCCTGCTCCGAGAAGAAGCGTAAAAAGAAGCATCAATAGAAGCGTTGAGACATGTGGTGAGTGCTTTAACAAATATTGCGATGGGTAGTACGAAATAAGTGCAAGCAGTGCCATAGTCTGAGATGCTCTCAGCGCTGCCTTGTTATTTATTCCAACAGAAATTTGCGTCACGCCATAAGCAACGCCGATACCTGCTCCGAAAAGGACAACGGGGCCGAGGCCAGGATGGGTAAACCAATTGAGGGTGCTTAGAAGTTGGAGAAGTGCAGCATTGCCAAGAGCGACGCCGAAGAAAATTTGACTGACACGTTTGCGATTGCCGCTGATGACGCCTGCCCAGAAAATACCTGTGACACAGCTAAAGACGATATTCCAACCAATAGGAACGTTGGGATTGGAAAGGAAAGTATTAAAACGAATAGCGAGATATTGCTTGAGCAACACTGCAACCCAAAAAACAGGGAGTGAGTACATCAAGAATGAAACAAAAGTCATCGCATAATCAAAGCGACTGTATTGACGAAGAGCTGTAACGATTCCAACGGTGATACCAAGAATGATTGCAACAACAGTTGCCATCGTGACCAATCGGATCGTCACAGGAATTGCATGTTGAACCAGAGTCGAAACTGCTTGTCCGTTGCGCGCATTACCAAAATCAAGTTTTCCAACGAAGAGACCCAGGATCCCGCGAAGCCATAAGAAGTAGCGGACTGGGGGTGGAACATTGAGGTCAAGCTCACGAGTGAGAGTAATGATTTGTTGTTTAGCACTTGGCTCGCTGCTTGTGCGAAGTCCTTCGAGAGGATCTCCTGAAATCGCTGCAAGGTTATAGAGAATAAAGCTAGAACCAAAAAGAATCACGAAAAGAACGCCCAGTCTGCGCATGATGTAGGCAAACACGTGAGTCACTTCCTTTCGTGTGGTCTTTGGAACTCTTCTTTACCAGCGAAAAGTGGTGCCCGGCGAACCGAGCACCACTCTCCTACTTATTTACTGCTTTCTTTACTAATCACTAATGATTAGTAAGTCCAATCCCAATAGTTCCAAACCAATGTTGGAGATAGAGGAGCTGGCTTTACGTTCTTCAACGTAGAGTTGTAAGCAGTTACTGCTGGGTGCTGGAAGATCGCTTGTGACAAAGCGTTATCGTTGATGATGCGCTCTGCAGTGATGATGTCGCGATTTACAGCTGCATCTGACTTAACGCTTTCGAGTGAACGAAGCGCCTTGTCGAGTTCTGGAATGCTCCAACCCATGTGGTTATTTCCGCCACCTGTGAGGAAGTTATCGTTTGTTCCAGTTTGTGTAACAGCAGATGGGCACCAAGCATAGAACTCAGCATCCCATTCTGTGTTGTCAAGCTTTCCAGACCAACCTGTTGTTGGAACTGCAGTCACCTTGAAGCCAGCCTTTGCAAGTGCTGGAACAACAAGAGCTGCTTCAGCTGCACGACGAGCGTTTGGTGATGGTTGCTCTAAACGAACTGGTGCTACTGGATTTGATGCGCTTGCATTTGGATAGTAGCGCTTCACAATCTTCAAAGCAGCAGCAGTGCGAGCCTCTTGGGTGCCTGTTGAGTACTTTGCAGATCCGTTACCAGCGATAACAACACCGTAGTTGCTCTGGCCAGGCATAACAAATGTTGAACCTGGAACAACTGCGTTTGAGTTAACTGGCTTTACAATCTTTGAAACGATTTCTTCACGTGGGTAAGCCAACATGAATGCTTGACGAAGAGCCTTACCTGCTGGGTTTGAATCAGCGAAGATACCCTTGTAAACATCCTTTGAACCCTGAACAGCATTGGTACGAAGATCGATGTGCTCGTAGCAAGAGCTTGTTCCGCCTACAACAGTTACACCCTTCATAGCCTTGAGCTGTGAAACAGCATCAGCTGTTGCTTGGCCCTGGTAAAGGTCGATTTCTCCGTTTGAAAGAGCTTGTGAAGCAGCTGTTCCATCAGCGATGAAACGGAATACAACAGTGTCAATTCCACCTGAAAGCTTTGGACCTGAGTTGTACTTAGGGTTTGGCTTAAGTGTTACTGATTGATCTGTGACTGCTGAAGAAACAAGGAATCCACCGTTGCCGACCAAAAGATTTGGGTTGGTTGATGAATCGATCTTGGTGACGTTGTAGTCATCGTTCCAGACCTTTGCATACTTCTTGAGTGTTGCTGTGTCGTAGCTTGTAACAGCTGTTGCAAATGCTGTCTTCGCTGCTGCAGCTTCAGATGCTGAAAGAAGTGATGTCTTACCGTTTGCCAAAGCAACGATTGTGTGGACTGGTGATACACCTGGTCCGAACAAATCCCAGTTTGGAATTGGTTGATCGAATTGAATGGTGACTGACATCTTGTCAGCTGAAAGTGTTGGGACTCCAACTACGTGGCTGTCGAAAGTTCCGCCGTAGCTGATTGAGTTGAACACTGGTGGGTTCTTCTCATCGTTTGGATCTCCGAGACCAGCTTTGATTGAGTACTTAGAACTGTTTAGAACAATTCCAAGCATCATATCTTCGCCAGTGATTGGGGTTCCATCAGACCAGACGCGTCCTGGAGCGATTGTCCACGTTGTGCGGAAATCTGTTGCTGAGTTCTTTGAAATCTTGTAAGAACCAAATGTTGTGTTCTTGATCAATGACTTCTTATCGTCGTAATAGTTAAAGCCAATACCTGTGAGGTAGGTGATGTCGGTATTGGTGGTGAGGTTGGTATCAGGAGTACCCGTGTTCAACGATGTGAACGCGTTGGTCTCGTGAATAACCACGGTTGAGCGTGTAGCTGCATGTGCTGGCGCCATGACGCCTGCTGCTGCGAGTCCTGCGACTGCAACGGTTGCAACCAAAGCACGCTTTGAAAAACGTAGCTTCATATCTTCTCCGTATCTATAGAGGGTAACCGGAGGTTTGCACGGGCCTAGCTAGTGACCGCGCTTACTCTTCGGCAGTGACGGGAATCTTGCCCTATTTGTCGCTTTTCCGAAAGGGCTAGTGCGGCCATAAAAGGGGGTTAGATAGGCACATGAGTGCTCACCCAAGCTTCTCCTTCACGGAGACTAAGGCCCTCGAGCGGTCACTTGGCCGAGCAGGCGAAATCTCCACCCCTCATGGGGTCATCCAAACCCCGGCCTTTATCCCCGTTGGAACCAAAGCCACGGTCAAATCTGTTCTGCCGGAATCCATGACGGGGCTTAACGCTCAAGCGATTCTCTCTAATGCTTATCACTTATATCTCCAGCCAGGCAGTGATGTCGTGGATGAGGCAGGTGGCCTCGGCGCATTTATGAATTGGAGCGGTCCAACTTTTACCGACAGCGGTGGATTCCAAGTTCTTTCACTCGGCGTTGGATTTAAAAAAGTCATTGCGATGGATGCCCAGACTTTTCGATCTGATGAAGTGATTGCAGATAAGAAAGAGCGCTTGGCGCACGTTGATGATGATGGAGTTACATTTAAATCTCATCTTGATGGTTCGATGCATCGCTTCACTCCAGAAATTTCTATGAACGTCCAACACCAACTTGGCGCAGATATCATTTTTGCTTTCGATGAATGCACCACTTTGCATAACACTCGAAAGTACCAAGAGAAATCTTTGGAGCGCACACGCCTCTGGGCAATTCGTTGTCTGAAAGAGCATGATCGATTAACACAAGAACGTAACCACCGTCCTTATCAAGCTCTCTTTGGAGTTTTGCAAGGGGCTCAGTACGAAGATCTTCGCCGCAAAGCTGCAAAAGATCTCGGTGGCATGAACGTTGATGGAATTGAATTTGATGGATTTGGTTTAGGTGGAGCGCTCGATAAAGAAAAACTTGGGACAATTGTTGGATGGCTTTGCGAAGAACTACCGCGCCACAAACCACGCCACTTGTTAGGCATCGGCGAGCCAGATGATCTCTTTGTGGGTGTTGAAAATGGCGCAGATACATTTGATTGCGTTGCTCCATCGAGACAAGCGCGCACATCTGCTGTCTTCACGAATGATGGTCGAGTAAACATGACCAACGCACAATTTAAGCGTCGCTTTGAACCCATCGATTCACAATGTGATTGCTATACCTGCCAGAACTACACCACGGCCTATATAAATCACTTATTTAAGAGCAAGGAAATGCTCGCATCAACGCTGGCAACGATCCACAATGAACGCTTTATTGTTCGCTTAGTTGGTCAGATGCGCGAAGCAATTATCAATGGAGACTTCTTCGAGTTGAAGAAGGAATTTATGGGTAGGTTTTATGGAGCGAAAGTAAACAACTAAGCGACTTGGAAGGAACGTTTAGCAAGACCCATCCAATATCCATCAATCTTTGTTTCAGGAGCAACGTCGGCTTGCGTTGCTGCGCCTAAGGTAATGAAGATCGGTGCGAAGTGTTCGACTGTGGGATGCGCATAGGGCATGCCGGGAGCCAAACTCTTGTAATTCATTAACTCATCGACTGCACCACGATCCAAAACTTCCTTCGCCCAAATATCAAACTCAACGCTCCATCCTGGAGGAGTCGCGTTGATTGTCCAATCGCGAAGGAATGGGAGACCGTGAGTGAGAAATCCACTGCCTACGATCATCACGCCTTCATCACGAAGTGGTGCAAGTTTCTTTCCAATAGCAAAAAGTTTTTCAGGATCATATGTTGGAATCGACATCTGCAAAACAGGTACATCTGCATCGGGATACATCTTCATCAGTGGCACATACGCGCCATGATCAAGTCCGCGCTTTGATTGATGCACCACATCATCGCTGAAGAGTCCCGCAATACGTGTTGCTAAATCAGGAGCCGTGGGAACGTCATATTGAAGTTCGTAATACTTTGGATGAAATCCACCAAAGTCGTAAATCAGAGGTGTACCACGCTCGACAGAACTCAAAGCAAGTGGAGCTGATTCCCAGTGTGCACTCACAATGAGAATTGCTTTTGGTTTCTCCATATTTTTCGACCAGCCAGCAAGTTCACCGCTCCAGACAGGATCGTCGAGAAGCATGGGTGCACCATGGCCGATATATAAAGCAGGAGTTCTCATAGTTTGAGAATAACAAAATTTAGTTGAAGGTTCAACTACTTTGCTTCACGCAGGCGAGCGATGCGTGTGAGAGCAGCATCCTGCGATGGTGGCTTATCCCCCAACGCTTTCTTAAGGAGGGAGAGGTTGAACTTTGCAATCGAGAGCCATATTTTTGCTGGCTGCTTTAAGTGCAAAAGTTCGCGTTCTGAATCGGTCAAGGTAATGATCGCTGCTTTCAACAAGATTCGATAGAAGAAGAGTGCAATTTTCCCAAATGGAGGTTTGGCAATGAAGTCCACAACCATCTTCGTTGTTGGGGTGTAAGAAAGTTCATCTCTCATAAATTGATCAACAGTGGATTTCAATTCTGCAACGGAGGCAGGGGCATCAGTAAGTCCAAGGGGCTCTGCACTTAATTTCCATTGTCGTACATATTCATCTGCACCTTGGTCGATGGGATATCCGCACGCTTCATGTGCGAAGAGAAATGATTCAGTAAATGCGCAATGCACCCAAAGGAGAAAACGGGGATCTCGCGCTCCATACGGTTCAACGCTTCCATCTTTTTTCTCATAATCACCCGAAACTCGTTTGTGCATCTCGTTGACTCGGGCAGCTTCCCTAGCAATTGCAGTGGTCGATCCAAAAGTTGTGATCGTGAGCCATCGTGAAGTTCCCTCTAGTCGTCCTAAGAGATCGGTCTGGTACCGGGAGTGGGTAGCGACGCCAGCGAGCGCAGCCGGGTGAGCGGCTTGAACGAGAAGTGCGCGAATTCCTCCGATGAGCGTTGCGACACTTCCGTGCACCTGCCACACAGCGCTTCCTGGCCCAAAAAGACCTTCATCTTCACCTTCTTCTATGTACTTCACCCATGCAGGCTTGCCATCTGGGGAGCCTGAAACCATCTCGCGGAAGCTATCGGCGACCATGTGAAGGGGGTTTTTGAAGAGAGGCTTCATCCAGAGAAGATTAGAGCCAAATCTCCGCTGGCACGTAGTGGGAAGTTCGTTTACGATAACGGGTCTGCTCATATGAGCCCATCAGCGTTGAAGGAGTTTCATGACCCACGTAAGTGCGACGAGCGAAGCGAAGATTGAAGGTCGCTCGCCTAGCCGCTTGGCATGGGAACGCCTCAAGCGCGATAAGACTGCATGGGTCTCTTTTGGAATAGTCGTCATCTTTATTCTGATGGCAATTGCTTCACCTATCTTCCAGTGGATCATGCACACAACTCCTGATGAATTCCATCCCAATGCACTCGATGAAATGCGCGGAGCTCTCCCCCTTGGAAAGCTAGGTGGAGTGAATGGTCATCACTGGTTTGGTGTGGAGCCACGCACTGGACGCGATATTTTCTTGCGCTTCGTTTATGGCGCACGTACCTCTTTATTAATTGCACTTGCAGCGACCATCGTTGCGACTTTGGTTGGTGTGCTTGCAGGACTTATCTCAGGATTCTTCGGCGGAAAGATTGATCAACTCATTTCACGTGTGCTTGAAATCGTTATGGCATTTCCTTCCATTCTCTTTGCACTTGCAATCACACCGGTTCTTGAATCAGCTCTCACGGGCGCTGGTGTTCCACAAGGTAACGCTGCTCGAATTCCCGTGATGATTGTTGTGATGGCAACTTTTGGTTGGCCATACATCGCGCGCATTGTTCGTGGCCAAGTTATTTCACTTCGTGAACGCGAATTCGTTGAAGCGGCTCGCGCACTCGGAGCCAGCCGAATGCACCTTGTCTTTAAACAAATTTTGCCAAATCTCTGGGCGCCAATTCTTGTCACAGTTGCGCTTAACATTCCAACTTTTATTACAACCGAAGCTGCGCTGACCTTTTTAGGTGCTGGAGTTATCGAACCTGCATCTGACTGGGGAGCAATGCTCCTGCAATCCGTTCCGTTCTATGGTGTAGATCCGCTCTACACATTTATTCCTGGAATCGGATTGTTCCTCCTAGTGTTGGGCTTCAACCTCTTCGGAGACAGCGTACGTGATGCGCTTGATCCAAAGAGTGCCCGATAGTCACATCACGGTAAAACAACTGAATAAAACTCATATGAGAATACCCTCACAGAAACGGAAAAAAGCCTAGATGAAACTTCATCGCAAAGCTGG
>CANFVU010000026.1 GCA_947450545.1 Actinomycetota bacterium | reverse complement strand
TGCATAACGTCGCATTGAAGCTTTTTGGACTGCAATATTTTCATAGGTCCAATCGCGCGGATCTCCCCCGCGCTTAATTGCCGCATTTTCAGCAGGCAATCCAAATGAATCCCACCCGATCGGGTGCATAACGTTGAAACCTTTTTGAATCCAATAACGCGCGATGACATCGCCCATTGCATATGCCTCGGCATGGCCCATATGAAGATCGCCTGATGGGTACGGGAACATATCCAATACATATTTTTTTGGACGAGGGTCATCAGCTCGACCAGAGCGGAAAGGAGCGAGCTCATCCCAAACGGGAAGCCACTTCTCCTGAACTCCGTGGATGTCGTAAGCCTCATGCATGAGCGGAATTCTCCCATGAGACGCCGGTCAGTTCTTCACTAACTTTCCAAAGATTGGAGGCAAGAGTTGGGTCATATGCCATGGCTTTTCCATGCACAATCATCGGAGTTCCGCGCATTTGAGCGAATTTACGAGGACCAAAATAGGTTGCACCTTTTATTCCTGGCATCGAAGCTGCATACAGCATGGGAAGTGCTCCATCGTGAGCCGATTGGCCACAAATATCAGTCATTGCTCCCATCCAGCGCTCTTTCAGAGGTCTACCTGCCATCGCTGGACCCACACGCGTGAGTCGAGTATTCGCAAAACCGGGATGCGCAGCAAGTGGAATGAAGGAGTAATTGAATTGCAAACGACGACGTTCAAGTTCATTGATGAAGAGCAAGTTTGCGAGTTTGCTCGCTCCATACGCTTTCCATGGCGAATACGCGCCTTCGCCTAAACATTTCTTACGAATGGAAGTTTCGGTTCCTGCTCCAAAATTTCCAATTCTGTGAGCAACGCTTGCAACGCTGATGAGTCGTTCTTTGATGCGATGATGAATCAAACCAGCAAAAGCGAAATGACCTAAATGATTGGTGCCCATCTGTAATTCAAAGCCATCTGCTGTGAAACGATATGGCGTCACCATGACGCCTGCATTACAGATTAAGACATCGACATCTTCTGTAATTTGTGCGGCAGCTTCGCGAACTGAATTGAGATTTGCAAGATCCAGTGCAAGGACTCGTTGAGCTTTGGAATAGTTTTGAGCTTTTACCCCTTTAGCTTCCTTGCGAGCGGTGATGGTTACATGAGCACCTTTGAGTACGAGAGCTTTTGCAGCTTCAAGACCCAAGCCACTTGTGCCGCCAGTAATAAGGAATTTCTTACCTGAAAGGTCAGGCATAAAGGACGAGGTCCACCCATCTTCGACGACTGGATTAGATATGTATTTCATAAGTGGAGATAAGGGGATTTGAACCCCTGACCCCTTGCATGCCATGCAAGTGCGCTACCAGCTGCGCCATATCCCCGTGTTTCTGTGAATCTAAATCTATCTCAATTGGAGGGTTCGTTGCCAAATACAGGCTCAGGAATAGAACCGGCATTGTGTTCAACCAATGTCCAACGATCTAAATACTTTGAATACTCAACGACCGACCATTGTGCATTCGAGAGGCCGCCAAGAGCGCCCCAATCTCGAAACTCGAGGTTCAATAGTTTTCCCAGTAAGCAACGTGCCGTTCCGCCATGCGTTACCAAAACGATAGTTCCTGTAGTTCCAGTCAGCGCAGCAAGAGCTGCATCATTCGCACGAGCTGCTACTTCCGAACGGCGCTCACCAATTTCGCCCGCTGGACCATCGTCGCCAGAAATCCATCCGATGAAGCGCGCAGAATCGTTTGCTCGATTCTCTTCGCCTGTCTTACCTTCCCAATTCCCGCCATTTGTTTCGCGTAGACGTACATCCGTTTCAACGTTTACGCCAACGATTTCTGCCAACTTACTAGCAGTTTCTTGGGCTCGAATGAGATCACTTGCAACAATCTTTATGGGGTTCATGCCTGCAAGAATTTTTGCAGCGTGAGTCGCTTGGTAATGGCCAACTTTATTCAGCGCAATATCTGAGTGACCCTGAAAGCGATTTTCTATATTCCAATCTGTTTGTCCATGACGCCAGATAACTAAGCGAACACCGGCGAACTTTTCAGACATTAGCGAGTCATATCCAAACGCAAATCAAGTCGAGGGCAGTCATTCCACAAGTGATCGAGCATGTAATACTGGCGAAGTTCTTGACTTTGAATGTGCACAACGAGGTCGGAGTAATCCAAAAGAATCCATTGGCCACTTCCCTCTTTACGAATTGGCTTTTCTCCAATTTTCGCAAGAGCTTCGAAGACGCCATCTGCAATCGCATCTACTTGACGTTCGTTCTGTCCGGTCGCAATAAGAAACACTTCAGACAAAATGAGTTGGTCAGTCATATCGAGGGCAACGATGTCGAGTCCGAGTTTTTCATTAATCGCTTCTGCTGCGAGCTGGGTGAGCTCAGTAACTTTCTTACTTGCTGCCATAAAGCTTGTGCTCCTTGATGTAAGTAAGAACGGATGGAGAGATCATCTCTGAAGCCGGTTTCTTATTGGATAAAGTTTCGCGAATCTTGGTTGCCGAGATATCAAGTGCTTTTATGGCAACCTCTTCGAATTGTGATGCTGCATCTCCGGGACGTTTTACAACAAGAATGGGAACTGCTTTTCGGATTGCATCTGCACGGTACCACTGGTCGAACTTAGAAGCCGCGTCACTTCCCAGAATCAAAGTGAATGTGTCACGAGGGTTGAAGGCGCGAAGTTGATTGATTGTTTCAATCGCATATGTAGGACCTTTGCGACGAATTTCTAAATCATTCACCACGACTTTTTCTTGAAGATCGCCTGGCAAATCATCGAGAGCTGCAATGCACATCTCTAAGCGATCGTTGCCTGAAGCGAGTGGTTTTTCGGTGCGCAAGCGTGGTTCACCTGACGGAATCACCATCAATTGATCAAATTTTGGGGCAAGAGCCTTGAGGATATGAAGATGCCCAAGGTGAATAGGATCAAAAGTCCCACCCAGAATGCCTACGTGTGCGATGAGCTGACCTACTTCTTAATCTTGGTCTAAGCGAAGAACGAGATAGAGGAAAAGTGTGAGCAGTGAGAAAGCAAAGATGCCGTAGAAAAGTGGAGCGGCAGGAAGGTGACGCGTTGCGCCTTCAGCAAGAAAATGTCTCATGCCCGAACTTTATCGCACAGATTATGGCTTGATACCCGCGAGCAACGCCTTGAAGCCAGCTTCATCCAAGATTGGAACGCCTAACTCCTCAGCTTTTGTGGCTTTCGATCCCGGCGCATCCCCCACAACAACGTAATCAGTCTTCTTCGATACAGAAGAACTTACTTTTCCTCCATGCAGTGCAATCACTTCGGAAACGCCATCTCGCGTGAAATCAACAAGTGAGCCAGTTACAACAAGGGTCAGACCGACGAGAGTTTGTGGTGTGGTGTTTTCAACTTTCGCATCGACGAGTGAAACTCCTGCAGCGCCCCATTGCTTCACGATGTTTCGATGCCAATCGATGGAGAACCATTCCACGATTGATTCAGCGATGATCCCCCCGACGCCGTCGACGCGAGCCAGTTCTTCTTGCGATGCGCCAGCAATAGCTTCGAGTGAAGCAAAGCTCTTTGCTAAAGCTTGTGCTGCAGTCGGCCCAACATGGCGAATAGAGAGAGCAACAATCACGCGCCATAGTGGACGCTTCTTTGCATCGTCAAGAGCTGCGAGAAACTTTTCTGCATTAGCTCCGAGAGAGCCATCTTTCTTCAAGAAAAATTGGGAGCGAGATAAATCATCTGAAGTCAGGGAAAAGAGTCCGGATTCATCAGTCAAGAGTTTATCGTTCAACATCGCAGTTGCAGCTTCGTAACCCAATACATCAATATCAAGAACTGCTCGTGATCCGATGTAGTAAATACGTTCTCGCAGTTGTGCAGGACAACTTTGCGAATTCGGGCATCGAAGATCAACATCTCCATCGGTCATCGCACGAAGAGCAGTCGAGCAATCGGGGCACTTTTTTGGCATTACAAAAGGTTTCTCATTCCCTGTGCGTCGTTCAACTACTGGGCCTAGCACTTCTGGAATAACATCGCCTGCTTTGCGAATCACGACGATATCTCCGATTAATATTCCTTTGCGCTCTACTTCCTCTTGATTGTGAAGCGTCGCATTTGTAACTGTGGATCCAGCGACAACGACAGGTTCCATAAAGGCGAAAGGTGTGACTCGGCCAGTACGGCCAACGCTTACTTTGATATCAAGCAGTCGCGTCGTGACTTCCTCTGGTGGGTATTTGAAAGCGATAGCCCATTTAGGTGCTCGTGATGTAAAACCGAGTTCCTGCTGAACGGACAACTCGTTGACTTTGACGACAGCGCCATCAATTTCATGCTCGACATCATGACGGTGCTTCTCGTAGTAATTGATGAAATCAATAACTTCTTTCCGGCTCTGGGCAACTTTGTAGCGGTTGCTAGTCGGCAAGCCCCATGATTTCAGAAGCTCGTACGCGTCACTCTGCGCTGCAACGCTTACTCCGCTTGATGCTCCAATTCCATGCACAACCATAGAGAGCGGGCGTGAAGCAGTGATGCGCGGATCTTTCTGACGAAGCGATCCCGCAGCAGCATTGCGTGGGTTGGCAAAACGTTGTTTGCCTTCTTCCTCTAGTCCATCATTAAATTCATTAAAAGCTTCAACGGGGAAGAAAACTTCACCACGAACTTCTAGGAGTTCTGGAATATTTTTCCCAGAAAGGTCGTGTGGAATCGCCGAAATTGTTTTGATGTTGAGTGTGACATCTTCACCAGTTGTGCCGTTGCCGCGAGTAAGAGCGCGAACCAGTTTTCCCTTTTCGTAAAGCAAGTTGATAGCCAGGCCATCCACTTTTACTTCACAGAGCCACGAATTCTTCGCTCCTGATTTTTCAATTCGCTCAAACCAGGTTTCAAGTTCTTCAATACCAAAGACGTTATCAAGGCTCATCATCTTTTCGATGTGATCGTGCTGAATGAAATGTGTGGAGAATCCGCCACCCACAAGTTCGGTTGGGGAATTGAGATCCTTAAACTCTGGATACTTACTCTCAAGTGCTTGGAGCTCCTTGAGAAGAGCATCAAATTCACCATCAGAAATAATTGGCTTATCGAGAACGTAGTAACGGAATTGGTGGTCGCGAATTATTTCGGTGAGTTCACCGATTTGGCGACGTACCTCCGTTGACTTAACCATAAGAAGGAAAGGTTAATTCGTAGCGCTGACGGTTGCCGAACCGACCACGCGGTCACCGTCGTAAATAACCAACCCTTGGCCGGCTGCAAGACCCAAAAGCGGCTCATCAAGGTCGGCATGAATTGATGAACCATCTGTGCGATAGTCACATGGAAGTGGAGTTCCATGTGCGCGCACTTGAGCAAAGCCACGGAAAATCGTGCCGTGTTCGGGAACAGGACCACACCAAATTGCTTTCTCACCTTCGATATGTGAAATTGCAAGTGCCTCTTTTGCGCCAACAACAACGGTATTGCTCTTTGGTTCAATTTTAAGGACGTAGCGAGGAGTTCCGCCTTCAGTTGGAACGGAAAGATTCAAACCTCGTCGTTGTCCAATGGTGTACGTGTAAGCGCCTTGATGCTCTCCTACTTTATTTCCATCTTCATCAACGATCGGTCCGCTCTCACTCCCTAAGCGATCACGCAACCAACCGGCATTGTTTCCTGATGGGATAAAACAAATGTCATGAGAATCTGGCTTGTTCGCAACATATAAACCACGCTTCTTTGCTTCTACGCGAATATCGTCTTTAACTGTGTCGCCAAGTGGAAAGAGTGCGCCATCAAGTTGTTCTTTATTCAATACCGCTAGAACATACGATTGATCTTTACCAGGATCAATGGCGCGGTGCATGGTGCGACCATATTCAGTCTCACGCATTTGGGCGTAATGACCCGTAGCTACTGCATCAAACCCCATCGTTTTCGCGCGCTCAAGCACTGCAGCAAATTTAATTTTCTCGTTGCAGCGTAAGCACGGATTTGGAGTGCGACCAGCGGCATATTCATCGATAAAGTTTTCAACGACTCCATCATGAAACTCTTCTGCCATATCCCAGATATAAAACGGAATGCCGATCATGTCAGCTGCTCGGCGAGCATCATGGCTATCTTCTATCGTGCAACACCCACGTGCCCCACTGCGGTATTTCTGTGGGTTGCTAGAAAGTGCTAAATGCACACCAATGGCTTCATGTCCTTGCTCGTGAATGCGCGCAGCAGCAACAGCAGAATCAACTCCACCAGACATTGCTACAACTACTTTCACTTAGTCGCCTTCTTTACTACATCAGCGATAACGCCAGAGAGCGCATCGACATCATCCATGGTTGAAGTGTGACCTAGTGAGAAGCGAACTGTGGAATCAGCTGCTTCCTCGGTCAATCCCATTGAGAGCAATACGTGGCTTGGGCGCTGAACACCAGCGCTGCACGCAGAGCCTTGAGATGCCGAAATTCCCGCCATATCCAGAAGAACGAGCAAACTTTCATTCTTCGTGCCCGGAAAGGTCACATTAAGAATGGTCGGAAGAATCTCTTGCGCCCACCCGTTAATCCGAGCTTCTGGAACTTCGCGAAGAATATCTTCACGCAATTGGAATTGAAGAGAAGAAAGCTTTGAATAGTTATCGGCCATATGCGCTAGCGATTGATCGACTGCCGTGGCGAAAGAGACGATTCCCGGTGCATTAACAGTGCTGGAGCGAATATCGCGCTCTTGTCCCCCACCGTGTAATAAAGGAGTGATATCTAATCCACGCTTCAAAATGAGAGCGGCAACTCCCAGAGGTCCACCCAATTTGTGTGCGCTGATAGTCGCTGAAGTGACTCCTAGGCTTTTGAAATCAAAGACAATCTTTCCAAAACTTTGAACGGCATCTGTGTGCACAGGAATATCACCAGCAATTTTCACAACATCTGCGATTGGCTGGATGGTTCCGACTTCATTATTGGAATGCATGACAGCGATAAGGGCAATATCTTCACGATGATGAGCAATAATCTTTTCAAGTGCAACTAAATCCAAAACACCTACATTATCGACCGGCGCATAGATGACGTGTGCGCCATCGTGCTCCTTTAACCACTCGACAGGATCGAGAACTGCGTGATGCTCAATTGCAGAAACAACAATTGTTTTCTTCGAAGGGTTGGACCAATAAAAACCCTTAATTGCTAAGTTATTTGCTTCGGTTCCCGATGCAGTAAAAATAATTTCAGATGCGTCACACCCTGCTGCGCGCGCAATAAGTTCACGCGATTCCTCAACAGCTTTGCGAACAGCGCGGCCTTGCGCGTGAAGGCTCGATGCATTTCCGATTTCCGCCATCTGGCGCGAATATGAATCAATAGCGGCAGGATGCATCGGCGTTGTTGCCGCATGATCCAAATAAATTGCCATTGGGCAATTCTAGTGTGGCTTACGCTTTCTTCAGACCTTCACTTGCTTGAGGCAGAACTGCAAAAAGGTCGCCAACGACTCCAAAATCAGCGACTTCAAAGATGGGGGCTTCTGGGTCCTTATTGATTGCCACAATCGTCTTGCTCGTCTGCATGCCGGCTCGATGTTGAATTGCTCCTGAGATTCCGCACGCAACATAAAGTTGTGGGCTCACAGTTTTTCCTGTTTGCCCTACTTGATGGGAATGTGGATACCACCCTGCATCTGTGGCAGCGCGTGATGCGCCGACAGCAGCGCCAAGTACATCTGCAAATGCTTCCACGGGTGCAAAGTTCCCATCCGTTCCACGTCCGCCTGATACAACAATCGATGCTTCAGTAAGTTCAGGTCGCCCACCTTTTACAGCAGGTTGTACTGATGTGACGATTGCTTTATCAACTCCATCGAATGACACTGCAAAGTTTTCAACGCTTGGAGAACCAGATCCTGCCTCAACTTCTATCGAATTGGATCGCAACGTCACGATTGGTGTGCCATGAGAAATTGTTGAGTGCACAGTTGTTGAACCACCAAAGACTGATTGAGTTGCAACGCATGCAGAATCAATATCAATAGCATCGGTAATCAGACCAGAATCGCATCGAACAGCAAGGCGACCAGCAATCTCTTTGCCGCGCGCGGTTGATGTGATCAAAACTGCAGCAGGGCTCTCTTTAGCCACAACAGCAGCAAGTGCTTGCGCCGTTGCGCCAACTGAGTGCTTTTCAAATTCAATGCCATCACAGATGATGATTTTTGAAATCGCAAAAGCGGATAACTGTGGAACGATTTCTGCTGATTTGCTTGAGCAAATTACTGCAGTGACATCACCAATACGTTTTCCAAAAGTTGCGAGCTCGCCCACGGCTTTTGGCACTACTCCCCCAACATGATCGACAAGAATCAATACAGAACTCATGCCAATCTCCTCTCCTGAAGGAATGCAACCAATTTATTTCCGCCATCGCCTTCATCAGCAACTTTTACTCCAGCGCCACGAGGAGGACGCAAAGCAGAATCCTTTACAGTGCTCCACGAGGATTGTGAGCTCACGCCAAGATCTGCCAGAGACTTTGTTGTGATTGTCTTTTTCTTCGCAGCCATGATTCCCTTGAATGATGGATAACGAGGTTCATTAATTTTTTCAACAACGCTGACGATTGCTGGTAGAGGTGCGCTCATCTCTTCAACACCGAATTCGGTTTGGCGAGAAATGGTGATTGATGTTCCATCTACTTTGACCGATCCTGCAAAAGTAAGTTGGGCATAACCCAAACGTTCTGCCAACATCGCGGGCACAACGCTCATGCGAGCATCTGTCGATTCAGTTCCGCACACAACGATGTCGTAACCACCGTTCTTAATTTCAGCAGCAAGAATTAGTGAGGTAGCGAGCGCATCACTTCCTCCCAACGCATCATCGCTGATAACGATTGCATCATCAGCGCCCATAGAAAGAGCTTTTCGAACTGCTTCACTTGCACGTTCTGGACCCATTGAGATCACTGTGATGGTGTGCCCGCTGCCTTCGCCTGCTTCGCCCGTTGGAGAATGAGCTTCCACAATTTTGAGCGCCTCTTCGACTGCATATTCATCGAGATCATTAAGGACCGCATCAACGTTTGCGCGATCGAGGCGACCGTCGCTTCCCATCTTCTTCTCTGCCCATGAATCTGGGACCTGTTTTACGCACACAGCAATTTTCATGAGCGTAATGCTACTGGTGAGTAACACAAAAGCAAGTGCTTTCTATATGTTCACGCGTCCTTTAACGACACGTAACCTCGACCCAACCTTGAGGTTGCTCGATTCATTCAACCTATCGTCATGAGAGTCGCGATCGTCACCGAGTCGTTTTTGCCTCATATTAATGGCGTCACCAATTCCGTTTTGCGAGTTCTGGAGTATCTAGAGGCAAACGGCCATGAAGCTCTCGTTATTGCTCCCGAGAGTGAAGGCGGCGTAAAGGAATATCGCGGATTCAAAGTAAAGCGTCTCCCTGCCTTACCGATCCAGTCTCTCATTCCCGTCGGTATGCCATTCGGATTACCCACCAAGCGTTTGGAATATTTACTCGATGGCTTTGCTCCCGATGTTGTACACCTGGCATCCCCATTAATTCTTGGCGCCTACGCTGCCCGCGTCTGCAAAAAATTGGAAATTCCAACGGTCTCCATCTATCAGACGGATATAGCAGGGTTTGCAAAACATTACGGACTTTCTGCAGCCCATTCCTCGCTTCGCAAACTCGTTGGCAAAATTCACTCTTCTACCAACCGCACACTTGCTCCATCAAGCTCAGCAGTCAATGAACTCATCCAACTCGGAGTGAACTCTGTTCATTTATGGCGACGAGGAGTCAACTCGATTCTCTTTCACCCAACTGCTCGCTCAGAGGCACGTAGATCCACTTGGGGGGCGCCAGAGAAATTGGTTGTGGGCTATGTGGGGAGATTAGCAAATGAGAAGCGTCTTCACGATTTGAAAATACTCGATTCCCAATCGAACATTCAGCTCGTCATCGTTGGCGAGGGACCTGCACGCGAAAAATTAGAAAATCTTTTGCCTCGCGCAATATTTACAGGATTTCAATCGGGTGCAAACTTAGCGGAGCACTATGCAAGCTTTGACCTCTTTATTCATCCGGGGCCCAATGAAACTTTTTGTCAGGCTGTTCAAGAGGCCCTTGCTTCAGGCGTGCCGTGCATCGTGCCGATAAGTGGCGGCCCAGCAGATTTAGTGACCCATAATCAAACGGGCTATGTGGTTGACACTTCTAATTCTGGACAATTACTTGCAATCGTTAAGGGCTTTCAAAGCCGCACCGATATTCAAAAAATGAAGGTCAATGCACGAAACTCGGTAGAAATTCGTACGTGGGCATACATCAACGAACAACTCGTCCAGCACTATGCGGAAGCAATTTCAGAAGTTAAAGCAACGCTTAAAGGGAGTGCCGCATGAAAATTGTCCACGTAGCAAATTTCTATGGTCCAAATTCTGGGGGCATCAAAACTACTCTTCATGAATTAGGTAAGGGTTATCAAAGTTATGGCCACGAGTTTATTTATATAGTGCCTGGAATCAACAAAGTTGAAGAAATTACGCCAAGCGGTCGAAAGATAACTCTTCCTGGGGTTGCTCTTCCTCAAAGCGGTGGATACCGAATCATTCGAAATAACAATGAATTGAAAAAGGTTCTCCAACAATTGAATCCAGATCGCCTAGAGGTATCAGATCGATTTACTTTGCTTTCTCTGGGGCCGTGGGCTCGTTTGCAAGGAATTCCAACGGTGGCTTTCAGCCATGAGACTCTTCGAGGGCTTGTCGACCGCTTTTTGCCAATATTGCCATCGCTTATCAAGCGCAAAATTGTAAGCTGGCACAACAGAAAACTTTCTTTGAGTTTTGACCATGTTGTTGCTACAACAGAATTCGCGTCTCAAGAGTTCAAGGAAATCGCGATTCAAAACTTAATAAATATTCCATTAGGGGTAGATCTCCAAACTTTCCGCCCAGAATTGAGAAGTGAAGAGCTTCGAAATACTTTGCTCAAAGGTTCACACGTCTTGCTCGTGCATTGCGGGAGAATGTCTGCTGAAAAGGAACCGAAACGAAGCATTGATGCTTTAGAAATTTTATTGAATAAGGGAATTAAGGCCCGTTTGGTGTACGTCGGGACTGGACCGCTGTGGCACAAACTTCGCAAACAAGCTTCCGGACTACCTGTGGATTTTCTTGGTTATGTTGCAGATCGAAATCGAGTGGCACAGATTCTTGCCTCTGCGGACCTTTCGATAGCCCCCGGGCCTTTAGAGACATTCTGCTTGGCAGCACTCGAATCTTTAGCTAGCGGGACTCCCGTGATTGCTTCAAGTAGCAGCGCAGTTGGTGAGTTCCTTATTCACCGACATCACCATCCAGCAGGCGCAGTAGCATCCGATAATCGATTTGCTTTCACTGCCGCAATACAGCATGTTTTAAAGAGACCGAAAATGCGGATTACTGCACGCGAAGTTGCAGAATCATTACCTTGGGATGCAACAGTGAGAAGCATGTTGATGCTTCATGGTGCACTCGAAGTACAGCCAGACTTGCCGCAACTTCTACCATTATCACGATTGAATGTGGCTTAAATGTTTATGCCACCTAAGCTCACTTTCGCAGTGATTGGTGACAGTGCGGCTTATGGAACTGGGGACTTCGATACAACGGGAGTTCCACGCGGATGGGCACATTATCTAAAAGAAAATTTTAGAGAAGAGATAAATTATTTCAATTTCTCTAGGCCGGGAGCACAATCTACTGAAGTCAAAAATGTCCAACTCCCAAAAGCTCTTGAAGTGGAGCCGGATATTTGCGCAGTCATTGTTGGAGGAAACGATCTTCTTCGAAATGGATTCTCTCCTGATTTGCTGCATTCGAATCTCAAGGCGACGTGCACTAATTTGCTTTCACGTGGAAGTGAGATTCTCATGATTCAGCTCCACGATCCAGGTCAAATTCTGCGCATACCGAAACTTCTCAAGCGCGTTTTGAGACGTCGAGTAGAGGCTGTAAACAACGTCTACGAATCTGTCGCACATGAGCATGGAATTATTTTGATTCGAACTCGCGAAATCCCTGATGTACATAACTTGAAGAATTGGCATATTGATCGGATGCATCCGGGTCCTTATGGACACCAACTTCTCGCTCGGGAAATGGCAATGCAACTTCGCCAAAGAGGTTGGAATATTTCCCTTCCCTTGGTGAAGGAAGAAAACGGCGTTAGACAGGCCACGCGAATTCTCTGGTTGATTCGCAACGGCCTTCCCTGGTTCCTCAAGCGTTCAATAGACCTACTTCCCGTTGCCATAATTCTGATGTTTTTAGAATTTATTCGAGTTTGTAAGGAGTTTGTAACTCGAACCCACTAGGGTGCTTGCGTGAAACCAGCCGATCCGCGCTATCTCGGGGCGAATCTCACCCAAGAAGGTGCGAACTTTGCTATCTGGGCTGCCGCTGCCGACGCTGTTGAGATCTGTCTCTTCAACGAAGTCAACGGCAAGATCCTTGAGACGCGTTTTGCTCTCTCCCATCGCGATGGACCAATCTTTCATGGATACCTCGCTGGCGTTCGAGCTGGACAACGCTACGGATTTCGCGTTTATGGTCCATGGAAACCAGAAGATGGATGGCGGTTTAATCCCAACAAACTCTTGATTGATCCATATGCCCATTTATTAGAGGGCCAGGTCCAATACGTACCTGAAATTTATGGCCACCGCGCAGATGATGGCTTGGGAAATGGCGATATCAGCGTCATGGATACTCGAGATTCTGCTGGCTTTGTCCCGTATTCCATCGTGGTGGATATGGATAAGCGTCATGTCAAACATATGAATAAGCCATGGACGAAGATGGTTATTTATGAGGCACATGTTCGCGGGCTGACAATATTTAATGAAGAGATTCCAGAGAACGAGCGCGGAACATATAAAGCGCTCTCGCACCCAAGCACAATTGCATATCTGAAGAAACTTGGAATTACAGCGCTTGAACTTCTTCCGATCCATCAATTTATGACTGAGCCAACAATTTATGATCGCGGTCGTCAAAATTTATGGGGATATAACGCGCTCGCCTTTTCTGCTCCTCATCGTGAATATGCTGCAACAGATAATCCGATCCAAGAGTTGCAAGAAACTGTTCGTGCTTTGCATGACGCCGGCATCGAAGTTATTTTGGATGTTGTCTACAACCACACTGCAGAAGGTGGTCCAAGCGGCCCGACGCTGCACTTTCGTGGAATCGACAATAAAGGTTTCTACCGTCGAAGCCATGGCGATCAATATGTAGACGTCACCGGATGTGGAAACACCGTTGACTCTCGCCGCACATGGGTTGTGCGCATGATCATTGATTCACTTCTCTTTTGGTCGGAAGTCATTGGAGTAGATGGTTTTCGCTTTGATTTAGCCACGGCGTTAGCTCGCAATGAGTACGGCATCGAAACTCACAGCGCACTCATGACCGCAATCGTTGCTGAACCACTTCTTCGATCACGTAAATTGATTGTTGAGCCATGGGATATCGGCGGCTACGCCCTTGGCGACTTTGCACACCCGTGGCGCGAGTGGAACGATCACTATCGCGACACACTCCGACAATTTTGGCTTGCAAACCCCGCACGGGGATTCTCCCAAGGTGTCGGAGATTTTGCTTCACGTTTGAGTGGCTCGCATGACATCTTTTACTATCGTGGACCAACTTCATCCATCAATTTCATCACTGCACACGATGGCTTCACTCTCGCAGATCTTGTTCGCTACAACTCAAAGCACAATGAAGTAAATGCCGAGGAGAATCGCGACGGAAATGACAATAACCGCTCGTGGAATCTCGGAGTCGAGGGAGAAACTACCGATCCTCAGATTCAAAGCGCACGATTAAAACTTCAAAAATCGATGCTTGCTTCGCTGATTCTTTCTACTGGCGTACCGATGATCACTATGGGCGATGAAGTAGGTCGCACTCAAAATGGATCCAATAACGCGTATTCACTTCCAATTGATGGAGATCTCGCTTCTGAAAAAGCGTATAAAGGCGGATGGGCACTCAATTGGAATCCGAACGCAGAGCAGCAAGATATTTTTGAAACTGTAGCAACATTGAATTCTCTTCGCGATAAATATTTATCTGATGTGATGAAGGAATTCTTTACTGGCCAACTTGATCTTGGCACAAGCCGCAAAGATCTTGCATGGTTTAGACGCAATGGTGAAGAGATGACAGATGAAACGTGGCACGAAGGTGATCGCAACTATTTAGCCATGTATGTTGATGCAACAGCGAACCAAGCAATGTTGATGCTCTTCAATGGCAGCACAGTGGATCAGGAATTTACTTTGCCTGCAGAAAAGTGGGGCTCCGGGTATCGCTCTGTCTTTGATTCATCAGTCGAGATGGCTACCTTTGAACCCACTCTTGCTCAGCCTGGTTTCGTGACAAATGTCGCTGCTCACGCTGCTCAAGTTTGGCTCGTTAACCGAAAATAACGCTGGTACTAAGCAGTATGAGATCAAAGGAATAAACTTCGACAATGCTCGCAATCGTTGCTCCAGGACAAGGCTCGCAGACACCTGGTTTCTTAACTCCGTGGATTGAGCACTTTGCTCATGTGCCTCAAATTGCGCAGATGGTCCAACATTGGTCCGATATTTGTGGCGTTGACCTTAACCACCTTGGCACAACAGCAGATGCTGATGAAATTCGTGATACTGCCAATGCTCAGCCACTTCTCCTCTTAGGCGCACTTACTGGCGCTGGCGCTCTCTTTGCAGGTAACGATGAAGCAATTGCTGTCGTAGCAGGACACTCTGTTGGAGAAATCGCAGCAGCGACTTTTGCAAAAATTCTCAACGCTGATGATGCTTTCGCACTTGTCTCAGCACGCGGCCGTGAAATGGCTAAAGCTGCCGCCGTAACAAAAACAGGAATGTCTGCTGTACTCGGCGGCGACCGTGAAGTTGTCGTAAACCATCTTCACTCACTTAGTCTTACTCCCGCAAACGAGAACGGCGCTGGCCAAATAGTGGCAGCAGGTTCACTCGAAGCCCTCGCTGCACTCTCTGAAAATTCCCCAGAAGGTGCACGCGTGCGCCCTCTCCAAGTTGCCGGTGCATTCCATACTGAAGCAATGGCTCCTGCAGTTCCAGTTTTGGCGGAACTTGCAGCTAAAACAGAAGCCAACAATCCAGCGCTACGCATCATCTCCAATAAGGAAGGTGCTGAAGTAACTTCTGGACGCGAATTCCTTGATCGAATCGTTGGCCAGATTGCTGGACCAGTTCGTTGGGATTTGTGTATGGATACTCTGGCTTCGATGGGAGTAACAGGAGTTATCGAAATGCCTCCTGCAGGAACTCTCGTGGGTTTGATTAAGCGTGCGCACCCAGAAATTGAAACTTTTGCTCTCAAATCTCCTGAGGATCTCGATGCTGCTCGCGAATTCGTAGCGAAGCACGGTGGGAAGTAAATGAAGATTCAAAATCCAGCTCCATCGCAAAACACTCGCATTCTCTCTGTTGGTGCGTATCGCCCAACTCGCGTTGTTCCAAACTCTGAAATAGTTGATGCGATTGAATCAAGTGATGAATGGATTCAACAACGCACGGGCATTAAGACTCGCCACTTTGCAGCTGCTGATGAATCACTTATCGATATGGCATTTGAAGCTTCAAAAATCGCTATCCAGCGCGCTGGATTAAAAGCTGATGACATTGACACAGTTATTTTCTCGACAATTACTTATCCTTTCCAAGCACCGAGCGCTGCAACTGAGCTCATCACTCGATTGGGAAATACCAAGGCTGCTGCATTTGATATCGGCGCTGCATGTGCTGGATTTAGTTATGGCGTAGGTATCGCATCGGATCTCGTTCGCAATCACACATCTAAGTACACACTTGTGATTGGTGCAGAAAAACTTTCAGATTTCACAAGCCCTACTGATCGCGCAACAGCATTTATCTTTGCCGACGGTGCAGGAGCGGTTGTTATTGGTCCATCAGATGAAGTAGGAATCGGTGCCACAACATGGGGCGCTGACGCCGATAACCGCGATGCAATCATGATGACGCCTTCATGGATTGATTTCAAAAATGGTGCAACTGTTGAGCAAATTGGTTGGCCAGATATTGCACAAGAAGGTCAACGCGTTTTCCGTTGGGCAGTCTATGAAGTTGCTCAAGTTGGAAAAAAAGCGATTGAAGCTGCAGGCATACAGGCTACAGATTTGGCAGCATTCATTCCCCATCAAGCTAATGAGCGCATTATTGATTCGCTTGTGAAATCGATGGAGTTACCCGAGGGTATTGTGATCGCTCGCGATATTCAGACAACGGGAAATACGAGCGCAGCATCAATTCCGCTCGCCATGGACCGTGTACTCGCCGAGAATCCAGAACTTAGCGGTAAGTTGGCTCTTCTCATAGGATTTGGCGCAGGGTTGGTCTACTCCAGCCAAGTAGTTGTTCTACCGTAATAAGAATGAAGCAAGAAACAAAAAGAAAAGAGATAAAACAATGGCACTAACACAAGATGAAGTACTTGCA
>CANFVU010000025.1 GCA_947450545.1 Actinomycetota bacterium | reverse complement strand
TATCTGTTAGATAACTACCCTAAACATGACATAAGATGACACCACTAAACAGAACTCAAATGCTTAATTAACTAAACAAATGAGCCTGTTCAGCAGTGGGGCCTATAGCTCAGTCGGTAGAGCAACGGACTTTTAATCCGTGGGTCGACAGTTCGAGCCTGTCTGGGCCCACTTATAAAGTTGCTAAGACCTTTTTCAAGCTCTCGGTTATCTCGCGATGTCGGGACATCCCATTTGCCACCATAGGAATCCAGTTAGTTACGTAGCCGAAACCAATTCGATAGTTCAGATCACCAAATCCTTGTTGGCCACCCAATCCATCATGGCCAAAAGTTTTGTTGCTTAATACTGGTGAATGCTCTGGATTTGCAACGATAAAGCCCAATGAATGAACCGGGTAAGGCGCTGGATCGCCGAATACATTCGGACCGGGGTTTGGGCGAGCGATAGCTCTTTCAATCGTTTCATCTCTCAGGAGGCGAATTCCATCAGTTTCCTTAACCAAAGAAGAATAAATTTTGGCAACGGAGCGAGCATTACTGATACCGCCGGCTCCAGCATGTTCAATCGCATGGACTCTTGGATCGTTATACCCACCGACGAAATCATCAACATGTCCCAAGAAAGCATTTCCATACGACATTGCCCGCTTATTCCAATAAAGAGGTGATTCAAATTCGAATTCGAGAAGCGGAGCATCATCACTCTTGAGAAATGCGACGTCAGATTCAATTTCTGCTGGCGCCCCAAAATACGCTTCAACGCCTAAAGGTTTTGCCACGTGATCCTGAAGATATTGCCCTACACGTTTTCCCGTTATATTAAAAATAATCTTTCCAAGGAGATGACCGATAGTTCCAGCATGATAAAGGTACCCAGTATCTGGTTCCCAAATTGGAATCTGTTGAGCAAGAGCTTCTTCCACTGGTATAACTTTTTCAAATTGATCGAGCGTTATTTCTTCACGCACCGCGCTGAGTCCTGAACGATGTCGCATAATCATGGCGACCGTGATGTTCTCTTTTCCATTCACAGCGAATTCAGGCCAATATGTTGAAACTTTTTCATCGAGATTAAGAAGGCCCTCTTCCACGAGCTTGTGACAGAGAATTGAAAGGAGCCCTTTTGAAGTTGAGAAAATGACACTCTTCGTCTTTTCATCCCATTCAACTCCAGGACGAGCTTCTCCTGCCCAAATATCAATGACAGGCCTGCCCTCTTGATAGATAGCAAGAGATGCGCCACCCGCGGGTTGAGCTTTGGTCAGTGCAAAAAATTTATCTGCAACCGGCGCAAACCGAGGATCAATAAGCATTGATTAATTGAGCCCGCGACGCTTCAACAATGGATCAATCGTGGCTTCACGGCCACGGAAGTTTTTGAACATCTGCATTGAATCAATCGATCCACCGCGGCCCAGGAGTTCATTGCGGAAGTGATCACCGTTTTTGCGAGTGAGACCGCCGTTCTCTTTAAACCAATCCACAGTCTCTGCATCAAGGATTTCAGACCAGATATAGCCGTAATACCCTGCTGAATAACCGCCGGCGAAGATATGGCTGAAGTAGGTCGAGCGATAGCGAGTAGGTACGGGAGCAAAATCGAGACCGTAATCTGCAATCGCTTTCTTTTCGAATTCGATGACATCGTTAATGGTTTGGCCTGCTGTGATTTCGTGCCACGCAAGATCGAGAATCGCTGCTGCGAGATAACTTGTTGTGGCATGACCTTCGTTGAAAGTCTTTGATGCTTCGAGGTTGTCGATCCACTCTTGTGGCAACTTTTCACCTGTTTGGTAATGACGAGCATAGTTCTGCACAACCTCTGGCCACAAAATCCACATCTCATTGACTTGTGATGGGAACTCAACGAAGTCGCGTTCCACATTGGTACCTGATGTGCGGATGTATGTAACTTTCGAGAGTAAACCATGAAGCGCATGTCCGAATTCGTGGAAGAGGGTGACGATCTCATCGAAAGTGAGAAGTGTCGGTTGGCCAGCGGGCGGCTTTGGAATATTGAGGTTATTCACGACAACAGGAAGTTGGTTGAAAAGGAAGTTCTGGTCGACCAAGTTATTCATCCATGCGCCACCATGTTTGGAATCGCGTGTGTGGAAATCTCCGATAAAGAGGCCAAGCTTTGATCCATCTTCATTGAAGACTTCGAAAGCACGAGCTTCTGGATGATAGGTAACGAGGTCATTACGTTCTTTGAATGTGATGCCAAAGAGTTTTGTCGCTGCAAAGAAGACTCCATCAGCAAGAACGCGCTCGAGCTCAAAGTACGGACGCATCGCTGTTGTATCCACGTTGTACTTCTCGAGGCGGACTTTCTCGGTGTAAAGGTCCCAATCCCATGATTCCAGAGTGAATTCTGTGCCAATCGCTTTTTGCAGGTCAGCTGCTTCTGCTTTCGCATTGCGCACTGCTGCAGGAGCTATCTGGCGAAGCATTTTATGGACGTTAGCTGGATTCTTCGCAGTCGATGTTTGAAGTGAATATTCAGCATGTGTCTTAACGCCAAAGAGCTCTGCGCGTTGGGCGCGAAGTGTTGCCATTTCGACCAAGATTTTCTTGGTGTCATTCTCGTTATCGCGGTTAGCTTTCATCAAAGAATTTTGCATAACTTTCTTACGCAGTTCGCGATTCGTGAGAGATGCAAGGAGGGGATTGCCGCTGAAATTCACTGCGCCAATCAGATACTTGCCTTCAAGTCCGCGATCTTTTGCAGCAGCTTGGCATGCAGCAATTTCATTTTCACTCAGGCCATCAAGATCTTTCGCGTCATCAACAATGACTGCTTGATCATTGATTTCAGCAAGAACGCTTTTATCGAATTGAGTTTGGAGTTTTGAAAGTTGTTCGTTTAAGCCCTTCAGGGTTTCACGTTGTGTTTCTGAGAGATGAGCACCTGCATGGATGAAATCTGTGAAGTATTTGTCGAGAAGGTTCGCATCTTCTTCGTTCAGACCTAGAGATGCACGGTTCTCATACAGCTTCTTGACGCGTGCAAAGAGATCTGGATTGAGTTTGATTGCATCGGAGTGCGCTGCAAGCTTTGGAGCCATCTCTTCTTCGATTGCGATAAGTGAATCGCTGGTATCGCTCGATGATTTGTTGTAGAAAACCATCAGCATGCGAGCAAGGATTTGTCCGCTCTTTTCGAGAGCAACGAGAGTGTTCTCGAATGTAGGTTCGCCAGAGGCGATGATTGCGTCGACCTCTTTGAGTTGCTCTTCACAGCCACCGTAGAACGCTGGCAAGTAGTGTTCCTCTTTGATCTGAGCAAAGGGAGGCAGCTCGTATTCGAGTGTGCTGCGTTGGGCAAAAGGATTCGAGGTATCTATAGGCATTGGGGAAGTCTAGTTAGGTCGACCTAGAATGAGAACGTGCTTATCGAGATCCGCGTACGTCCAAACGCGAAAAACAATCGAGTAGGTGGGGTTGTTGGTGACCCACCACGTTTGGTTGTAGCGGTACAGGCTCCCGCAGTCGATGGCAAAGCAAATGAGGCTGTATTAAAGGTTGTAGCAAAGGCATTTAGCCTTCGCCCTCGCGACATATCAATTGTTCACGGTGAATTGGCTAGAGATAAGCGGTTACTGCTTGCCGGTGATGAAACTGAATTACACAATCTCTATTCAGAATTGTGCGGGAATCTTCTTTAGCTCTCTTCCTCTTCAATATCGCCTAAAGCGGGAGATGTTTCATCAAGCGAATCCGAGATAATTTTTATGTTAGATGCAACAGTCATGCAGCGAAGCATCTGCTCGTTTGAGAAAGTCTCTTGGTGTTCAAGCAATCGATTGCTCAATAACTTTGCCTGTACACGCAGGTTGTCTGCAACAGTGATATCGACGTAAGGCGCTTCGGAATCCACATACTCAATCTTTGATGAAATTGCCTGACTTGCGGCAGCTAGCGCCGTCGAGATTTCAAAGCGAATATCCTCCGGAAGGTCACCCTCAATTCTGATATCAAAGAGAGCTCGAGAAATTCCTCGTACCTGCACAACGATATGTTCCATTGCGGTTGCACGAAGGTGTAGAAGTTGTGCTTCATCGAGGGGTGCAAGAGGAGACCATTTCGCATAACTGGTCGCCTCGTCAGCTTGCGAACGAATGCTAGGAATCATGTCAATCAATGAACGAGCTCTTGATAACCACTTTCCAACTTCTTGTTGAGAATAATTGATACGGACGCCATTCGACATGTCAGAAAGCAAACGTGCGCTTTTCTTTCCGATTGAACGGATCTGTTCGATGGTGCGGCCAGCCGGCGTCGATGGATGCGAGAAGTACGAGAATGCAATCGCAATTGCAGCGCCAATAAGTGTGGAGATTAAACGGCTAATTGCAGTGCTTTCGCTGATGCCAGGACCCATAACAATCAGAGCCGTAACAGGAACGTTGATGGATGCAACTTCATCGAGGTGAAGCGCACGTGCAATAACCGCACAGAGAAGCATTGTTGTGGCGATAGAGATAAAGCCAAAGTTAAAGAGGTTCACCGTGATGAGAGCGATTGTGGCGCCGATTGCAGTACCAACAATTTGGCCAAATCCTTCACGTACTGATTTGTGGAGGCTGATGCGAATGGTGAGAGAGCAAACGATTGCGGCAACGAGCCCACCTCTATGGAGAAGTGAATCTCCGACCAGCCAAGCTGTTGCAGATGCGAGTGCGGCTACGGAGATCTGGCGAAGCCAATTCTTGCGATCTAAGAAAGGCTTGAGAGCCTTCTTGATGAGCCGTTTCATTGTGTAATTCTCTCACCTATAGTGAAGCCATGGGTAAATTGCTTACTGAACCAGGTGATGTCGCTGCCTTATTGAAGCAGGCAAAGACCGTTGCGGTGATTGGAGTCTCTGATAAAGCCAATCGTGCAAGCAATGGAGTCTCGAAGTATCTTCAAGAGAACTCCGAATATGACCTCTACTTCGTTAATCCGCTTCTCGAGGAAGTTCTTGGACAAAAGTCGTATAAGTCCTTAAAAGATATTCCGGCCAAAATCGATCTCGTGGATGTATTTAGAAAGCCATCAGATATTGAAGCCGTGATGGATGAAGCCATTGCGGTTGGGGCGAAAGCTTTTTGGATGCAATTAGGAATTAGCGAGGCAACGCAGGCATCTCGTGGAGTTGAAGCGGGTATGGATGTAGTTCAGGACCTTTGTATTAAGGTCGAGTTTGAAAAATATATTCGTTAGCGATCCTCAAGGATTAACGAAACAGAGTTAATGCACCAACGCTCATCAGTGGGAACGTCATAGCCTTCGCCTTTAAAAACGTGACCTAAATGTGAGTCGCACTTTGCGCAGCGAACTTCGGTACGAATACGTGGTGCAAGTGACGCATCCTCGATCAATACGACAGCATCATCAGCGGTAGGGGCATAAAAAGAAGGCCACCCGCATCCTGAGTGGAACTTGGTCTCGCTTTTAAAGAGTTCATTGCCGCATGCTTTGCAGCGGTAGCTACCTACTTTGTCGGTATCGGTGTATTCGCCAGTAAATGGACGTTCGGTTGCACCATTGCGCAGGACGTCGTATGAAAGGGGATCAAGGCGCGCCTTGAGTTCTTCTTCATTTACTTGGAAGTCAGCCATGCCTAAACTTTAGTGGAATACTTGGGTTAACAGAAAATCGGAGTCTTCTTCTTGTTATTGCAAACCCTTCGCGAGTTCCTACGGCCATACAAACGTACCGTCTGGCTCGTAATCGCTTTTTTGCTCGTGCAATCGATAGGAAACCTTTACCTTCCTAATCTCAATGCCGACCTCATTAACAATGGCGTCGCTAAAGGGGATATCGGTTATATCTGGCGCATCGGCGCAATCATGTTGGCAATCTCCCTATTGGTTATTGGCGCATCGATTGTCATCGCTTACTTCAGCTCCAAAGTTTCGATGTCTTTTGGACGCGATCTTCGTAAAGCGGTTTTCGTATCGGTAGAGAGATTTAGCACACGAGAGCTCAATAAATTTGGCGCACCATCACTCATTACTCGTAACACCAATGACGTTCAACAAGTTCAGATGGTTCTCTTCATGGGACTCACGATGATGGTTGCAGCACCTATTACCGGTGTCGGCGCAGTCATCATGGCCCTCAAAACAAATATCAAACTCTCAGGACTGCTGCTTGTGTCTGTTCCCGTGATGGGACTTTTAATTTTCTGGTTGCTTCGTCGCATCGTTCCACTCTTTCGTGTCATGCAAGTGCGCATTGATCGAATCAACCTTGTACTTCGCGAACAAATTGCTGGCGTTCGAGTTATTCGTGCATTCGTCAAAACTAAGTACGAAGAGGAACGTTTCGCTGGCGCCAACGATGATTTGATGCAGACAAGCTTGAGCGTGACTCGCACATTTGCCATCATGTTCCCAGCGCTTACTTTTATCTTGAATATGTCATCAATCGCTGTGATCTGGTTTGGCGCAAAGTTGATTGATAACCAGTCGATGCCGATTGGAAACCTCACCGCTTTCCTCTCTTACATCATGCAGATTTTGATGAGCGTCATGATGGCAGTCATGATGTCGATGATGATTCCTCGTGCAGAAGCTTCTGCTGAGCGTATTCAAGAGGTTTTAAAGATCGAATCTTCAGTCGTTGAATCGCTCAACCCGGTCATCGTTGAAAAACGTAAGGGGCGTATTGAGTTTAAGGACGTTGAATTTCGATACCCAGGTGCTGAACATCCTGTGCTCTCAGGCATTTCATTCACTGCCGAGCCTGGAAAGATGACAGCAATTGTTGGATCGACTGGCTCTGGTAAGACAACGCTTCTCAATTTGATTCCACGTTTTATCGATGCAAGTGCTGGACAAGTATTAATGGATGGAGTTGATCTTCGAGATCAGACTCTTGAAAACGTCTGGTCTGAAATCGGTTTCGTTCCACAACGAGCTTTCCTTTTCGGTGGCACGGTAGAGAGCAATCTCAAATACGGCAAAGCGGATGCAAGTGATGATGAGCTGTGGTCGGCGTTAGAGGTTGCACAAGCTGATGGTTTCGTAAAAGAGAAGGAAGATGGGTTGAAGTCACCTGTTGCACAAGGTGGCACTAACTTCTCTGGGGGACAACGACAGAGACTTTCCATTGCTCGTGCAATTGTTAAGAGCCCTCAGATTTATATTCTCGACGATTCCTTTAGCGCGCTGGACTATGCGACCGATGCAAAGCTGCGCGCAGCTTTAGAAACACATGCAAAAGATTCGACGATCATCGTTGTGGCACAACGAGTTTCTACAATCATGAAAGCTGATCAAATCATCGTTCTCAATAATGGAACGATTGATGGAATCGGCACACACCAAGAACTTATGAAGAGCAGCAAGACGTATCAAGAAATTGTTCTCTCTCAATTAAGTCCAGAGGAGGCGGCATCATGAGTCAACGTCGTCCCGCACCAGCTGGACCACGCGGCGGCCCTATGGGCGGCTTTGGTGGCCCACCTGCAAAATCTAAGGATTTCAAAGGCTCTTTAAAGCGTTTACTGCGAGAGCTTCGTGCCGAACGCAAGATTATCAATGGCGTCATTCTCCTTATTACTACCTCGGTAACGATTGGCGCATTTGGTCCAAAGATTCTTGGCCGCGCTACAAACTATATTTTCTATGGCTATCTTGGCCGCAAACTTCCTGCTGGAGTAAGCAAAGAACAAGCAGTTGCGCAGCTCAACGCAACCGGACAAAATCGTTTGGCACAAATGCTCGAGAAGAGCGGTGTCATCCCAGGACATGGTGTTGATTTCTCTGCAATCGCTCGCATCATCGCACTTGCAACGGTTCTGTATCTGATCTCATCACTCTTTGGATGGATCCAGGGATACTTGATGGCCGGTGTAACAAATAGAACGTTGTATCGCTTGCGCCGTATTGCAGAAGAGAAGATTGGTCGATTGCCTCTGAGTTATTTCGATACCCAATCACGTGGCGATCTATTAAGCCGAGTCACCAATGACATCGACAATATTGGTAACTCACTGCAACAAGGTTTGTCCCAAATTCTTAACTCGATGCTCACTGTGCTCACAGTTCTTGCGATGATGGTTTGGATCAGCCCGGTGCTCTCACTCGTCGCGCTCATTGCCATTCCGCTCTCAATGTTTGCTTCCATCTTTATTGCAAAGAAGTCCCAGAAACAATTTATTGCTCAATGGGATTGGACTGGAAAGCTCAATGGTCACGTTGAAGAGATGCACACAGGTCACTCGCTTGTAAAAGTCTTTGGTCGCCGCCAACAAGCTATCGAAGATTTTGGAACCCTCAATCAAAAGCTCTTCGAATCATCTTTCAAAGCACAATTCATTTCAGGCATCATTCAACCCGTTACGCAACTTGTTTCTAACCTTATTTATGTTGCCATTGCTGTACTTGGTGGATTCCGAGTCGCTACCGGCAGCATGAGTCTTGGTGATGTGCAGGCATTTATCCAATATTCACGCCAGTTTGGTATGCCTTTAGCCCAGATTGCTGGCCTCATGAATGTGGTCCAATCTGGTGTGGCGTCAGCAGAGCGCCTCTTTGAATTATTGGATGCGACCGAAGAGATTGGCGATCCAGTTGAGTTTAAAGAAATTGGTCGCGCAGAAGGCAAGATCGAATTCAACAAAGTGGCATTCCGCTACAAGCAAGATCAACCACTTCTTGAAAACTTTAACCTCCACGTAAAACCTGGCCAAACAGTTGCGATTGTTGGGCCAACAGGTGCTGGTAAGACAACGCTCGTTAATTTGATGATGCGCTTCTATGACATCTGGGAAGGTTCCATCACACTGGATGGTGTTGATATTCGCGATTACAAGCGCGATGACCTTCGTCGTCAATTCGGAATGGTTCTACAAGACACTTGGCTATTTAGCGGAACGATGAGAGAGAACATCGGTTACGGCAGCAGCACTCCGACCGATGAAAAAGTTGAAGAAGCTGCGAAAGCTGCAAATATCGATCACTTCTTGCGTTCATTGCCTGCCGGATATGACTCACTTCTTACGGACGATAACTCCACAGTCTCTAATGGAGAACGCCAACTACTTACGATTGCACGCGCATTCATGGCAGATCCAGCAATTTTGATTCTTGATGAAGCAACGTCATCTGTGGATACTCGTACTGAAGTACTAGTACAACAAGCAATGGCAAAACTTCGTCACGGTCGCACATCTTTTGTTATTGCTCACAGACTTTCTACCATTCGCGATGCCGACGTCATTCTTGTTATGGATAAAGGTGGACTCGTTGAACAAGGAAGCCATGAAGAGTTAATGGCTTCAAAAGGCTTTTATTTCGAGCTTTATGCAAGCCAATTTGCACAATCCATCTCTGAATAATCAGCACGTCGCACGAGTGGCACCACTCAACTCATTGGAACATCTACGCGTAAAAAGTTGAATGTGGGGTAGCCCACCACAGAATCTCTTATACCTATTACTTGGTAATGACAGGATTTCTTCAGGAAAGGGAGAAATCCAATGAATGCACTATCTCTAGCTAGATGGCAATTCGCCATAACAACTGTTTATCACTTTATCTTTGTGCCTATCACTATCGGATCAGGTTTCCTTGTCGCAGGATTCCAAACCGCTTGGTATCGCACCAATAAAGATAAGTACCTCCGAGCGACTAAGTTCTTTGGAAAACTATTTTTAATTAATTTTGCAATCGGTGTTGTGACCGGAATTGTTCAAGAGTTCCAATTCGGAATGAACTGGTCTTCTTACAGCCGCTTTGTGGGAGACATCTTTGGTGCTCCACTTGCAATGGAAGGTCTGCTCGCATTCTTCCTTGAGTCTACATTCTTGGGTCTCTGGATTTTCGGTTGGGATCGTTTGCCAAAGAAGTTGCATCTTGCTTCCATTTGGTTGGCAGCGACCGGAACTCTTCTTTCCGCGTACTTCATTCTCGCAGCAAACTCATTTATGCAACACCCAGTTGGGTACACAATGAATGTTGCACGTGGTCGCGCAGAGTTGACTGACATCGTTCGAGTCTTAACTCAAAAGACTGCGCTCTCCGCTTTCTTCCACGTGATTCCTTTGGCATTCCTCGCATCTGGCGCACTCTTTGCAGGCGTTGGTGCATGGCTGCTTCTTAAGAAGAAGGACATCGAAGTTGCTCAACCAGCAATGAAGTTGGGCGCAATCACCATCATCGTTTCCTTCTTACTTGTTTTAGTATCCGGAGACTTCTCAGCTCGCGTGATGACACAACAACAACCAATGAAGATGGCAGCAGCAGAGGGCTTGTATGACTCAAAGAGTTCAGCGCCATTCTCGCTACTCACTATTGGTTCTCTCGATGGAACGCACGCTGTTTTCCAAATCGGAATTCCTTCACTTCTCTCATTGATGTCTACGGGCAAAACTGATGGAGTTGTAGAAGGCGTCAACGATATTGAGAAGCAATATGACGCTAAATACGGAAATGACAGCTACACACCAGTTATTTGGCTCGCATATTGGTCATTCCGATTGATGATCGGCTTTGGCGGATTGGCTCTGTTGTTGGCGATGTACATCCTCTGGCGCATGCGTAAAGGTGGATTGCCTACAAGCAAGTGGTTTAACCGCGCAGCGATTGCAATGCCATTCCTTCCAATTCTTGGAATCAGCTTTGGTTGGATCTTTACTGAAAGCGCTCGTCAACCATGGGTTGTCTTTGGATTGATGAAGACACGAGATGGCGTCAGCACCGCTGTTGGTGCCGGATCAGTTGCGTTCACAATGATTGTCTTCACACTTCTTTACGGTGTGCTTGCAGTTATTGAATTTGGCCTAATGGTGAAGACCATCAAGATGGGTCCACAACCAGCTGTCGAAGGCAACAACGCCAACGACGGTGCACAACTAACGATGGCTTACTAAGGGGAGGCGAATAGAAAATGTCATTAAATTCATTCTGGTTCACAATCATCGTCGTCCTTTGGGTCGGCTACTTCATCCTTGAAGGTTTCGACTTCGGAGTTGGAATTTTGCTCAAGGTCGTTGCAAAGAATCAAGCAGAACGACGTGCTGTACTAACAACGCTCGGACCTGTTTGGGATGGCAACGAAGTCTGGTTGCTTGTTGCAGGTGGAGCTACATTCGCTGCATTCCCTGAATGGTATGCAACGCTCTTTAGTGGTTTCTATCTTCCACTTTTCTTGATCCTTGTCTCACTCATTGTTCGCGGAGTTTCTTTTGAATACCGCAGCAAGTACGGCAAAGCTCAATGGCGTGGACGTTGGGATAACGCGATCGTTGTTTCAAGTTTCTTGCCTGCAGTTCTATGGGGCGTCGCTTTTGCAAACATCATTGAAGGCGTCCCACTCAAGAAAGGCTCCAATGGCATTATTGAATATGCCGGTGGTTTCTTTAATCTGCTTAATCCCTATGCACTCCTTGGCGGAGTCACAACCCTTCTTCTCTTTGTCTCTCATGGTGCTTTCTTCCTTGCACTGAAGACAGAGGGAGAAATCCGCAACCGCGCTAATGCCATCGGACAGAAAGCTGGTCTTGCGACAGCTGTTGCAGCACTTGCATTCTTTGGATGGACTGCAGCTTCGGTTAATTCTCGTGGATGGGTTCTGCTTCTTGCAGCAGTTGCAGTCGTATTCTGGCTCGCAGCGTTAGGTGCAAACTTTAAAGGCCGCGAAGGATACGCATTCTTGTTCTCAGCGCTCACCACTGCATTCACAGTAATTGCATTGTTTGCGACGCTCTATCCAAATGTCATGCCAAGTTCATTGTCTGCTGATGCATCGCTGAACATCTTTAATGCATCCTCAACTCATTACACATTGAAAGTTATGACATATGTTGCAGTTGTATTGACTCCAATCGTCTTGATCTATCAAGGATGGACATATTGGATTTTCCGCAAGCGCATCAATCCAAATCAAATCGCTTCTGCTGATTCCGGTGTATTGGATACAGTTCACTAGTGAAGCCATTCGATCCGCGGCTGCTTCGGTACTCTCGAAGTAGCCGCGGATTTCTTGCGCTCAGCGTTCTCGTAGCGTTGTGCGGTGCTGCGCTTTCGATTGCGCAGGCATATTTATTGACCGAACTCATTGTTGAGCTCTTCCAAAAAGATCGAGCACTCAGCAATATGGCACCAACGCTTCGGGCGCTTGTTGCTGTTTTTCTGGGCAAAGCGGTTCTCGGTTACCTCACAAACTTTATCGCCTCACGTTTTTCTACCCGCATCAAGAGCGAGCTACGCGAAAGCTTGATAAATAAGGTCATCGGGGGAGAATCCAACGCTCTTCACACCCTTGGGCCAGCCCAGCTATCACTTCTGATTTCTCGTGGAATCAACAATCTCGATGGATATTTCTCCAAGTTCATTCCACAACTCTTTATCGCATCTACTCTGCCGCTGATCGTCGGCATCGCAATTACGTTAGAGGATTGGAAATCTGGAATCGTCATTCTCTTTACGATTCCACTTATTCCTCTCTTTGGAATTCTCATCGGAAAATTCACAGCGTCTGCGACGCAGAAAAAGATGGAGACGCTGGGACTTTTGAGTGGATACTTCTTCGACTTACTTTCTGGGCTACCTACTCTCAAGGTCTATAACCGCTCCAAACTTCAAACAAAGAAACTCGGCGAGATTGGCGATCAATATCGCAAAGAGACGATGAAAGTCTTGAAGGTTTCATTCCTCTCATCTCTCGCTCTTGAACTTGTCGCAACTCTCTCAGTGGCTCTGCTTGCAGTCAGCATCGGTATTCGATTAGTAAATGGTTCGATGCATCTATCGTCTGGGCTAATCGTTTTGATTCTTGCACCCGAGGTCTATTGGCCCATCCGCCAAGTCGCCGCGTTCTTCCATGCAGCTGAGGATGGAGTCGCAGTCAGCAGCCAAGTTTTTGAGATTCTCGATTCACATCCAATAAATGGCAGCGAGATCATCCCGGATATCAAAGCCATCACATGGAGTGAATTGACCGTGCACTATCCCAATCGTTCGACCATCACCATTCCAGCAGGCCAATTAACTGAAGGCAAAGTGCACGCTTTAGTTGGACCATCGGGCGCCGGTAAATCCACTCTGATCTCTATTCTTTTGGGATTCACTCACATCAGCTCAGGGGAGATGGTGATCTCGACATCCCAAGGGGATTACGCCTTTGAGAATATCGAGAAGAACCATTGGCGTTCACTGCTTTCGTGGATGCCCCAAGACCCGCACTTTGCTTCCACCACTGTCGGAGAAATTGTCGGCGGCAAAACGGAATTCCTCGATGATGTCTCGCTAATGCTTTCAGATTTACCTCACGGCCTGGATACACATATCGGCGCAATGCAGGATGCAATCTCGGTGGGGCAAATGCGCAAGCTTGCACTCGCTCGTGCTTTTGCAAAACCATCAGCGCTTTTGATTCTTGATGAACCCACTGCATCGGTCGATGACATCAGCGAAGAAGAGATCAATAAGACTTTGGAACGCGAGGCACAATCAGGGCGAATCGTTCTCGTTGCTTCACACCGTCCCACCACAATTGCTTCGGCCGATTACACAATCAAGGTGGCGGGTCGATGAAAACGTTAGCGAGATTCATTCGACCACAGACCCCGCAACTACTCCTTGCTGGTCTCATCGCTGGAATTTCTTTAAGCATGTCTGTCGGATTGCTGGCGACAAGTGCATGGCTCATATCGATGGCATCGACTCAACCACCAATATTGATTTTGGAAGTTGCAATTGTTGCAGTCAGATTCTTTGGACTTGGCCGTGGAGTCGTTCGATACTTTGCTCGAATCAAAGAGCACGAGGCTGCTCTCAATATCCAGACAAAGATTCGCCAATCGATTTATTCGACCATGGAAGCGCGCATGCCATCACAATTAATCGGCGTGCAGCGAGGAAAAATTCTGCAGCAAGTCGTGACTGATAGCGAAGCGATTCAAGATCTGTGGCTCCGTATTGCGCTGCCATGGCTCGCATCTCTGGTGAGCGGAGTATCAGCCGTCGGCATTCTCGATTGGATTGATCGCCCATTCGGCATCTTGGCAGGGCTGATTTTCCTTGGTGCCATGTGGATTGTGCCCTTTATTTCCATTGCTACAAGCGCCAAATCCAAGCAACGTGACACTGAAGAAGAGCTCTTTGATGGCTTCATTCAGGCATGCGATTCGATTGAAGAGTCTTTGGTTTTTGGCACCAATGAAAACGTCCGACGGGAATTGATTGCGACGCAAGAAAAGATCTCACGAAGCGAACGTTCACTTGCAAAAGTCAGCGGATTAGCAGAATCGATTCAAGCGCTCTTTGCTGGAAGCACAATTGGCCTTGCTGTTATTGCAGCAGCTCATGCATATGAAAATGGAAAACTTGCTGGTCCCAATATCGCAGTCATTGTTCTAGTGCCACTTGCAATTTATGACGGGCTACCTCTGACATTCGCAGCATTCTCACAATTCACAACTCTCATAAAGCGTGCAGATGCCCTTGCGCCATATCTCAATCCGATTGCTGATGATGGAAAACCGGAAATCATTAATCGCGATGCAGTCACGTTAATACTCACCAACGTTGTACCGGAAACAGTCAAAGGTCGTCTCGCTCCGATTACTGCAGAAGTTTCACCAGGCAAGCCACTACTTATTCAAGGTCGCAGTGGATGCGGCAAATCTTCAATCATTAGCGCGATTCTCGGATTCATTCCTTTTGAAGGTGAGATCACCCAGATTCCACAAAACAGTATTTCTGTGATGCTTCAAAATGATCACCTTTTCGCAACATCGATTCGAGAAAATCTAAAAATCGGGCGACCTGAAGTGAGCGATCGCGAAATTATGCAGATCCTCGAAGTTGTTGAATTAGCTTCCCTCATTCATTCAATGCCCGAAGGACTTGATACTCACATCGGTCCATATGGATTTAATCTTTCAGGCGGTGAAAAACAGCGCCTCAAACTGGCACGTGTTTTATTGCGCCACACCTCGGTCTATCTTCTCGATGAACCCTTCGAATTCTTGGACGCTGCCATGGCCCAACGAATTGCCCTTAAAATCGAGCGAATTCTTGTAACAAAGACTTTACTTATCGTTTCCCACTTGCCGTTGCGACTAGGCGATAACTCCAATACGCTCCAATTATTGAATTGACTGCATAAAAACGGTCACTTTGTGCGGTTACCAAGATGACCACACAGATTCAATCACAACGTTATGGGGCGAGCATGACAAAGATGGACGATCGCGAGGCTGGCACAGGCAAGCCTGTAGCGCATGAAATCATCCTGGCCCACCCGGTCTTCAACTTGATGCAATGGTTGGCAAATGCCCCATCTGGCGATGAAGTTGCCCGCGAATTGACCCTCAACTATTTCCAGCTCCTTGGAGCAACCCAAACCCGCCTTGCAGTCACCAACCTGGATGGCACCCTCTCCTTTGTCGGCGACTTTGGTTTTGAAAAAACTCTCACTGGCACCACCCAAGACCTTCTTTATTGGCAGACCCGCACCGATGAGATCGCAAAGATTGAAATCGGACAAAACGGACTCGGCTGGTCAACCTCTGGCACCTACCTCCAGGCGCGCGTCAACGATTTTGGAGATAACCGCGGTTGGATCACCGTTGGATTTACTAATAAAGATGTAAATCGCGTTGATGCCGAACAGCTCATGCAGGTCCTCAAGCACGTGGTCGGTATCTACATGGCTACCCAAATCCAAACAAAACGGACAAATGCGGCAAATAACCGCTCAACCGCAGGCCGCGAAGCCTTTACCCCACGCCAACTCTCGATTCTCGCAGGCATGGTCGAAGGCAAGACCAACCACGAGCTCGCCTCTGAGCTGGGCTTCAGCGTGAGCACCATCCGCCACGAAACGATGCGCATCTACCAGCTCCTCTCCGTCTCTGACCGCCGTGAAGCCGCCCGCGAGGCGTTGGATCGGAAGATTTTTTAAATTCCCAGAGATTTCTCGTCTTTTGGGGGCAACATTTACCCCGAATCGGTGTCTATATCTATAGAAGGCAAGACGTTGCCCTCTGTAAGAAACGGTTAACCACCAAAGGCGGATATTCAAGTGAAGCTTGGCAAGAGCAAGACTCCAGTAGCGGCAGGCACAGACCTCGCCGTATCTGAGTGGTCTATTGCTGATCTCAGCGCCCTTTACGCCGAACAGCGCTCATCACTCACCGCACAAGCTCGCCGCATCCTGCGCAATCAAGCAGATGGCGATGAAATCGTTCAAGAAGCATTCCTCAAGTTCATCCTCGCAGCTCCAGAATTGGATAGCCGTGAGCGTGCGCTCGCTTACCTTCGCACCACAGTAAACAACCTCTGCCTCAACCAAATCCGCGCAACAGGTTCACGTCCCAACCTCGTCGCAATCGATTCAGAGACATCACAAGAGAAGATCGCTGAAATCTCTGCGACCAACCACATTTCATTCGATACAAATATCGCTGCCGCTGAAGATGCATCCATCATTCGCGAAGCGCTCGCTCGCCTTTCAAGTGACCAACGCACCGCTCTCGTTATGTGGGAGATGGAAGGTCGCTCTACAGAAGAGATTGCAGAAGCACTTGGCACAACTCCGGCGAACGTTCGCCACGTTGTTCAACGCGCTCGCGCATCT
>CANFVU010000024.1 GCA_947450545.1 Actinomycetota bacterium | reverse complement strand
TAATTTCATACCTTAGACTCCTGCCTTACGCCGCCGGGGCGTAGCGTAGTGGCTAGCGCGCCTGCTTTGGGAGCAGGAGATCGCGAGTTCGAATCTCGCCGCCCCGACCAGTAATCCCAAAAATCGTTATGCCCCTCGAAGGAGAGCCGTGAAGAGCGCCGTAGAAAAACTCAATGAAACCCGCGTAAAGATTTCTATTGAAGTTACATTCGACGAAATGGCGCCTTTCCTAACAGAGGCATACGAGTCCGTTAGCAAGCGAATTAACATCCCTGGTTTCCGTAAGGGCAAAGTTCCTCAAGCAATGATCGATCAACGCGTTGGTCGCGCTGTGGTTTTGGATGAAGCAATCAACGCCGCAATCCCAACTTTCTACACACAAGCTGCGCGTGAAGAAAAGATTTCTCCAATCGGACGTCCTGAAGTTGATATCAAAGAACTCAAAGATAAAGTTTCGATCTCATTTGAAGTAGAAGTAGATATCCGTCCGGATATTGCTCTTCCTGATTTCTCTAAAATTACGCTCACAGTTGATGATGTTGAAGTGACTGATGCAGATATCGAAGAGCAACTCACTGCACTTCGCGCTCGCTTCGGAACTCTCACATCCGTTGAAAAAGCTGTTGAGACCGGTGACTTTGTATCAATCGATTTAGTTGCAAAAGTTGATGGCGAAGAAATCGACGGCGGAACAGTTAACGATGTTTCTTACGAAGTTGGCTCGAACCGCATGGTTGATGGACTTGATGATGCACTCCAAGGTTTGAAGGAAGGCGAGAGCAAGCGCTTCACCGCTGGACTCGTTGGAATGGCTGAAGGTCAGACTGGCGATATCGATGTAACAGTGAAAGCTGTCAAGCGTCGCGATCTTCCAGAAGCTGATGACGCATTTGCAAAGCTTGCATCAGAGTTTGAAACTATTGCAGAACTCAAGGCAGATATCTCAACTCGTTTGCTTCGCATTAAGGAGATGGAGCAAGGATCATCTGCTCGCGACCTTCTCGTTGATAAGTTGATGACAGAAGTTAAAGTTCCTGTCCCACAGAATTTGATTGAAAAAGAAGTTCATTCACACCTCGAAGGTGAAGGCCGTCTAGAAGATGAAGCCCACCGCGCAGAGGTTATAGAGTCAACGACTAAGTCATTTACTCAAGAAATCATCTTCGACACAATCGTTGATGCTGAGCAAGTCTCAGTCAACGAAGCTGAACTCACCGAATATCTTTTCCGCGCCTCACAGCGTTATGGAATGTCACCAGACCAATTCATCAAGGAAGTTACTGATGCTGGACAGGTCAACACCATGATCGCTGAAGTTGCTCGCGCGAAAGCTTTGGCCGGAGTCCTCAGCCGCGTGAAGGTTGTGACCAAGTCAGGTAAAGCAGTGGACCTCGAAGCTCTCCGTCCACAAACACCTGCTGACTCTTCAGCCGAATAACACTTCTCTCAGGGCGAACAGCCTAAGCCTGATTTCACCTTTATTGGGGAAGCATTCCTGTCGAAAGATTGTTAAGGTCAATACATAGGAATTCCAAAGTACGTAGGGCCTTCAGGAGGAACAGTGGAAGAGATCACCTCGCGATCAGCGAGTCAGGGTATGGGTGGCTTGGATGACCAGGTTTACCAGCGCTTACTCAAAGAACGAATCATTTTTATGACAGGCGAAGTTCGCGACGATATGGCGAATGCAATTTCTGCACAGATGCTTCTTCTTGCTGCTGAAGATCCAGATAAAGATATTTTCTTGTACATCAACTCACCTGGCGGATCTGTATCTGCAGGTATGGCAATTTATGACACCATGCAATACATCAAGAACGATGTTGCAACCGTAACAATGGGTCTTGCTGCATCAATGGGCCAATTCCTTCTCACAGCTGGCGCAGCAGGTAAGCGTTATGCACTTCCAAATGCGCGCATCCTGATGCACCAACCACTAGGTGGCATTGGTGGAACAGCAACAGAAATTCGTATTCAGGCAGAACAGATGGCTTTCACAAAGCGTCGTATGGCTGAACTCATTGCACAGCACTCTGGGCAAACAGTTGAAACTATTACTGCAGATTCTGATCGCGATCGTTGGTTCGATGCTGAAGAAGCAAAGAAGTACGGTCTTGTTGATCATGTTGTGAAGTCAGCATCACAAGTAACAGGAAGCGGTGGCGCAGCATGAACAACCACATAAACGACATCTCAGCTCGTTACGTTCTCCCTACAATTGAAGAGAAAACAGCGTATGGTTTCAAGCGTCTTGATCCATATACAAAGCTCTTCGAAGAGCGCATCATTTTCTTGGGTCAGCCAATCGATGACACAGTTGCAAATGACGTCATGGCACAGCTGTTGACTCTTGAGTCAATGGATCCAGACCGCGACATCATGATGTACATCAACTCACCTGGCGGATCTTTCACAGCTCTCACTGCTATCTATGACACGATGCAATTCGTTCGCCCAGATGTGATGACAATCTGTCTTGGCCAAGCTGCATCTGCAGCTGCGATTTTGCTGGCTGGTGGAGCAAAAGGAAAGCGTTTTGCTCTGGAGCATGCTCGCATCTTGATTCACCAACCTTCTTCTGAGGGTGGCGGACAAGGGTCAGATATCGAAATCCAAGCTCGCGAGATCATGCGCATGCGCGCACTTCTTGAAGAGATGCTTGCAAAGCACTCAACAAAGTCAGCTGAAGAGATTGCAAAAGATATCGAGCGCGACAAGATCCTCACCGCTGCAGATGCAGTGGAATATGGATTGATTGACCAAGTCCTTGCTTCACGTAAGGCCGCTAAGTAATTCACCTATAAGCGAACAAGAGTTACACACAAAAGCCCCGCCAGAAATGGTGGGGCTTTGTATTGTTCAGTCATGAATACACGCATCGGAGAATCAAGCGATCTCTTGAAGTGTTCTTTCTGCGGAAAGACACAGAAGCAAGTCAAGAAGCTCATCGCTGGTCCTGGCGTTTATATTTGCGATGAATGTATCGAACTCTGTAATGAAATCATTATCGAAGAGCTTTCCGAGACAAGTGCTCTTGGATTAACAGAGCTTCCAAAGCCGCAAGAAATCTCAGATTTCCTCGATCAATTCGTTGTTGGTCAAGAACGCGCAAAGCGCTCTCTCGCAGTTGCCGTGTACAACCATTACAAGCGCGTTCAATCAGGTGATTCCAAGCGCGAAGATGCAGTCGAGCTCGCTAAGTCGAACATTCTTATTCTTGGCCCAACAGGTTGCGGCAAGACTCTTCTTGCACAAACTCTTGCTCGCATGCTCAACGTTCCTTTCGCAATTGCAGATGCGACAGCGTTAACAGAAGCTGGTTACGTTGGCGAAGATGTTGAGAATATTCTCCTAAAGCTTCTTCAAGCTTCTGACTTTGATGTAAAGAAAGCTGAAACGGGAATTATCTATATTGATGAAATCGATAAGGTTGCCCGCAAAGCTGAAAACCCTTCCATTACTCGTGACGTTTCAGGTGAAGGTGTCCAGCAAGCTCTCTTGAAGATTCTTGAAGGCACCACCGCATCAGTCCCACCTCAAGGTGGCCGCAAGCACCCACACCAAGAATTTATTCAAATCGATACAACAAATATTCTTTTTATTGTCGGCGGAGCATTCTCTGGTCTTGAGAAGATTATTGAAAGTCGTAAAGGTAAAGCAGGCGTTGGATTTAATGCCAAACTTCAATCAGTTGAAGAGATGAACAAGATTGATATCTTCGGAGATGTAATGCCTGAAGATCTTTTGAAGTTCGGAATGATTCCTGAATTTATTGGCCGCTTACCAATCCTTACCAGTGTTGAAAACTTGGATCGCCCAGCGTTGATGCAGATTTTGACTGAGCCAAAGAATGCTCTCGTAAAGCAATACGAGCGCCTATTTGAACTCGATGGCGTCGAACTCGAAGTCACACCCGAAGCTCTCGAAGTTGTTGCAGACTTGGCAATCAAGCGCGGCACCGGTGCGCGTGGCCTTCGTGCGATTATGGAAGAGACTTTGCTCTCTGTTATGTACGAAGTTCCTTCCCGCAAGGATGTAGAAAAAGTCGTTATTACTCCAGCCGTCGTAAATAAAGAGGCGGAGCCACAATATGTTCCGCGTGCGATTGGGTCTAAGCGAGCTTCCAAGCCGAAGAGCGCCGATGGCGACGAGGCGGAGAGCGCTTAACTTTTAATCTAGACTCTCACCCCTATGAGTACACGTCCTGAATTAGCTGCGGCATTTACGCCTGCCGATATTGAGGGCGTCCTCTATAAAAAGTGGATCGAAGCTGGGTACTTCAAAGCTGATGCAAAATCGAGCAAACCTCCTTTCACGATTGTTATCCCTCCTCCGAATGTGACTGGCAGCCTGCATATCGGGCACGCACTCGACCACACACTCCAAGATATTTTGATTCGCATGAAGCGCATGAAGGGCTTTGAAGCTCTCTGGCTTCCTGGAATGGATCACGCAGGAATTGCAACCCAAAACGTTGTTGAGAAACAACTAGCAGCCCAAGGACTTTCTCGTCACGATCTTGGTCGCGAAGATTTTGTTAAGAAAGTATGGGAGTGGAAAGCAGAATCTGGGGGAGCAATCCTTGATCAGATGAAGCGACTTGGTGACTCTGTTGATTGGAGCCGCGAAGCATTCACTATGGATGCAAATCTTTCTCATGCAGTACTTGAAATCTTTAAACGTTTATACGATGCAGATCTCATCTATCGCGCAGAGCGAATCATCAATTGGTGTCCACGTTGTTTAACAGCTCTCTCAGATATTGAAGTGGACCATAAGGATATTGAAGGCGAATTCGTACAAATCACTTATGGCGATGCCGGCGAAGATCAGATAAGTATTGCCACAACCCGACCTGAAACGATGTTGGGTGACGGTGCAGTTGCGGTTAACCCTGATGATGATCGCTACAAGCACATGATTGGAAAGCTCGTAAAGCTTCCATACGTCAACCGTATGATTCCGATTATTGCTGATGAGCTCGTCGATCCTGAATTTGGTACTGGCGCTGTAAAAGTTACTGCAGCACATGATCCCAATGACTTTGAAATGGCGATGCGACATAACGTTCCGATGGTCATCATCATGAACGAAAACGCTGTGATGGCTGGAACAAATACTCAATTTGATGGAATGGATCGCTTTGATGCTCGCCGCGCAGTTGTTGAGCAACTCCGCAAAGATGGTCGCATCGGTTGGGAAAAGCGCCCATACATGCACTCTGTTGGACACTGTTCTCGTTGCGACACAATCGTTGAGCCACGACTTTCAAAACAATGGTTTGTAAAGGTTGCACCACTCGCAAAAGCTGCAGGAGATGCAGTTCGTGATGGTCGCGTAAAGATCGAACCTGAAGAACTTTCCCCTCGATATTTCGAGTGGATCGACAATATGCATGATTGGTGTATCTCTCGCCAACTGTGGTGGGGCCATCGCATTCCTGTGTATTACGGACCTAATGGTGAAGTTGTTGTGTGTGGACCAAATGACACACCACCAGCTGGCTACGAACAAGATCCCGATGTTTTAGATACTTGGTTCTCGTCAGCGTTGTGGCCATTCTCAACTCTTGGTTGGCCTGCACAGAGCGAAGATTTAGCAAAGTTTTATCCAACCAGCGTTCTTGTAACTGGCTATGACATTCTCTTCTTCTGGGTTGCTCGCATGATGATGTGGGGACTTTTTGCAATGGATGGCGTTCAACCATTCCATACAATCGCATTGCACGGATTAGTACGTGACAAATTTGGTAAGAAGATGTCGAAATCAAAAGGCAACGTTGTAGACCCAATTGAATTCATGGATAAGTATGGATCTGATGCACTTCGTTTCACACTTGCACGTGGAGCTAATCCTGGCTCAGACCAAGCGCTTGCAGAAGAGTGGATTGCTGGAGCTCGTAATTTTGCAACTAAGTTGTGGAACGCAACTCGCTTTGCGAATATGAATGGCGCAACGACTCAAGGCGATCTACCAGAGTTTGATTCACTCGATGATGTGAACAAGTGGATTCTTACTCGTTTGGATGAAACAGTCGCTGATGTTGACCAGTATCTCGAGAAGTTTGAGTTCGCTAAAGCATGCGAATTGATTTATCACTTTGCTTGGGATGATTTGTGTGACTGGTACCTCGAGCTCACTAAGTCTTCGTTTGCAAAAGGTGGCTCAGCTGCGACTGATACCCAACGAGTTTTGGGGCATGTTCTTGATCAACTCCTACGTTTGATGCACCCAATGATGCCTTTTATTACCGAAGAACTTTGGTGCAACCTCACCGGCGAAGAGACTCTTGTAACTGCAGCATGGCCAAAATTCGATCCTTCAAAGCGCGATGAAGCTTCAATCGCTGCTGTGGCAAAAGTTCAAGATATCGTCACGGAAATACGTCGATTCCGAAACGATCAGGGAATTAAGACATCTGCCCGAGTAATTGCGCGATTTAACGGCATGAAGGAAGCAGGGCTCGCTTCTTACGAAGATGCCATTCGCTTTATTGTTCGATGCGATAACGAAGACGGTAATTTCACATCTAAGGTTGAAGTTGCTGGCATTACTGTCGAATTCGATCTGTCGGGTGCAATCGATATTAAGGCTGAGCGCGCACGTCTTACCAAAGACCTTGCTGCTGCTGAGAAAGATCGCAACACAGCGAAAGTAAAGATTGAGAATGAAGGCTTCATGGCAAAAGCGCCAATGGAGGTTGTGCAAGAAATTCGCCAACGCCTTGCTGATACGACTGCTGATATCGAGCGCATTACTTCAGCACTAGCCGCTTTGCCTGCAGAATAAATATGAGCACATCTGAAGATTTAGAAGCGCTTCAACTTATTTACGAAGCTCTCCTTAAGCGTTGGCCTGAAACTCGCTTGGAACCTTCACTCGATCGAATTGCTGCGCTGTGCGATGCGCTTGGAAGTCCAGAACTTACGTATCCTGTAGTCCACATTGCTGGAACAAATGGAAAAACGACAACGTCGCGAATGATTGATTCACTTTTTACTGAATTGGGTTATCGCACAGGTCGGTTTACGAGTCCACACCTTGAAAGTTTTCTCGAGAGAATTTCAATTAAAGGCGAGCCGATATCTCCTGAAGGAATGATTGCAACCTATAACGACATTGCTCTGTATCTCGATTTGATCGATGCGCGCCAACCACATCCAATTTCTTTCTTTGAAGCGATGACTGCACTTGCTTTCGTTGCTTTCGCCGAATATCCAGTCGATGTCGCTGTGATCGAAGCAGGGATGGGCGGAGCCTGGGATGCCACAAATATTGTTTCAAGCCAAGTATCGGTAATTACACCTATCGGTCTTGATCACACCGAATATCTCGGCGAGACTCTTGAAGAGATCGCTGAAACTAAATCTGGGATTATCAAGCCTGAATCGCACGTTGTTTTAGCGGCCCAGCCTGTAGAAGTTGCCAAAGTCTTAACTGCGAAGATACTTGAAAAAGCTGCCATTCCATATCGTGAAGGTTTGGAGTTTTCTGTAGCCCGTAGAGATATTGCTGTCGGGGGACAGATGGTCTCCATCAACGGCATTCATGGAATTTATACAGACATTTTCATTCCACTATACGGTGCGCATCAAGCATCGAATGCAGCTCTGGCGTTGGCTTCTGTTGAAGCTTTCGCTGGGGTCCAACTCGATGAGGAACTTGTTCGTAACGCCTTTGCAAACGTTACGTCTCCTGGACGATGTGAGATTCTCTATCGCGACCCAACTGTCATCGTGGATGCTGCACATAATCCGCATGGAGCCCACGCTTTCGCTTCAACACTTAAGAGCGAATTCGATTTCGAATCAATTTTTGGAGTCCTCGCAATACTTGGTGAGAAGGATGTCCACGGAGTTTTGCTCGAACTAGAACCAGTAATTGATCGCCTCATCGTTACACAAAATAGTTCTGATCGAGCTCTGCCCGTCAATGTTCTTTTTAATGAAGCGGTAAAAGTTTTTGGAGCAGAACGAGTATTCAAGGAGCCAGATCTTCGTACTGCAATTGCAACATCCATTGAACAATGCACTTTAATTAATCAAACAAGTGATGGCATCTCTGCAGTTGTTATTACTGGATCTGTTGTTACAGCAGGAGAGAGTCGAGCAATACTTCGAAAGATTGCAGAGTCGCGCGCATGAGAATTCTTGGTGCTTCGGTTATAACGATGGAATCTCTTGTAATGGGTTTTGCACTTCTCTTAGCGATGGACAGCCACGGATGGCTAGCTCTGAGCATCGGCGGATTGATCGCTCTTCTCAGTCTGTTAACGGCGGGACTCATGAAGAAACCGATGGGTTGGATTATTGGGAGTTTGCTGCAAGTTGCCATAATTGCGTACGGCGTAGTGGTTCCAACGATGTATTTTCTTGGAGCACTCTTCGCCAGCCTTTGGGCAATTGCCTATTTCCTCGGTCGCAAAGGAGAGGCTATCCGAGCGAAATTATTGGCTGAGCGGGAGCAGAAACCCTCGATTTAAGGGAATCCAGCCGAGCCAATAGAATGGCGCCGTGACTACACAGCAGCAAGAAAGAACTCTCGTTCTCGTAAAGCCAGATGGCGTTCGCCGTTCGCTTGTCGGAGAAGTAATTGCGCGCATCGAGCGCAAGGGTTATCACGTTACAGCTCTCAAAATGGTGCAACCTGATCGCGCGACGCTTGCACAACATTATGCCGAACATGAAGGTAAACCTTTTTACGAGCCACTCCTTGAGTTCATGCTTTCTGGTCCTGTCGTAGCAATCATTGCTGAAGGAAATCGCGTCATCGAAGGATTCCGTAAGTTGGCTGGAACAACAGATCCAACAGTTGCAGAACCTGGAACTATTCGCGGCGACCTTGCGCGAGATCAAGGTACAAAAGTTGTTCAGAATATTGTTCATGGTTCTGATTCCGTTGAATCAGCAAATCGTGAAATCAGTATCTGGTTCCCCGAGGTAAAGTGAAAATCAGGAAGAGGTTGGATATGAGCGAGAAGAAACCATCACGTATGAATTTCATTGGCCGAGATATGGCCGTTGATCTAGGTACTGCCAACACATTGGTCTATGTACGTGGTCGTGGAATCGTTCTTAATGAGCCATCAGTTGTTGCTGTGAATCAAGATACCGGTGCGATTCTTGCCGTAGGTATCGAAGCTAAACGCATGATTGGCCGTACACCTGGCAATATCGTTGCTATCCGTCCTCTCAAGGATGGCGTTATCGCAGATTTCGACACCACAGAGCGCATGCTTCGCTACTTCATCCAAAAAGTGCACAAGCGTCGCTACCTTGCAAAGCCTCGTATCGTTGTTTGTGTTCCATCAGGCATCACGGGCGTTGAACAGCGCGCTGTTAAAGATGCTGGTTATGCAGCTGGCGCACGTAAGGTTTACATCATTGAGGAGCCAATGGCAGCAGCTATCGGTGCCGGCCTTCCAATTCACGAGCCAACAGGCAACATGGTCGTTGATATCGGCGGCGGAACCACTGAAGTAGCTGTTATTTCACTTGGCGGAATCGTTACCGCTCTATCAATTCGAGTTGGTGGAGATGAACTTGATCAAGCAATTATTGATTGGGTAAAGCGCGAATACTCACTACTACTAGGTGAGCGCACAGCAGAAGAGATCAAAATGGCAATTGGTTCTGCATACAAACTCCCTAACGAACCTGATGCAGAAATTCGCGGGCGCGATCTTGCAACAGGTCTACCAAAGACAATTCTTGTATCAGCTGAAGATATTCGTAAGTCTCTCGAAGAGCCTGTTAACCAAATCGTTAACGCTGTAAAGAGCACACTCGATAAGACACCACCAGAGCTTGCAAGTGATCTCATGGATCGTGGAATTGTTCTTACTGGTGGCGGAGCACTTCTTCGTGGACTTGATGAACGTTTACGCCAAGAAACTGGAATGCCAGTTCATATTTGCGAGCGTCCACTCAATGCTGTGGCTGAAGGATCTGGAAAGTGCGTAGAAGAGTTTGAAGCACTTGAGAAGGTTTTGATTTCAGAACCACGTCGCTAGCACCACAATAATTTTCTTGATGTACGTAGTGAAGCAAGGAGATCCATATGGCACGTGGCGGGAGCAATCGTTCCAGACTCTTGCTCGTGATTCTTCTTGTTTCATCACTTCTTCTCATTACTCTTGATTTGCGTGGAGTGGGAGTCACATCTGGCTCCAGAAATGCGACACAAGTAATTCTCTCTCCGATTCAAAAAGCAGCCTCAGATATCTTCGCTCCTGTCGGTCGTTTCATGAGCGATGTGAAAAATTTCGGAAAGACTAAAGCACAGATTGCTGAACTCAAACTTGCTAATGCAAAGTTAAAGCAAGAAGCTGCCTTTTCATCAGATACAAAAGGCCAGCTTGCTCAACTCAAGAGCGTTCTTGACTTAGCAGGTCGCGGCGGCTTCAAAACTGTTTCTGCACGCGTCATTGGTCGCGGATCTTCATCCACATTTAGCCAGACAATCACTTTGGATGCCGGGACTGGCAGCGGTATTCGTAAGAATATGACTGTTATTTCAGAGAATGGCTTAGTGGGCGTCGTCAAAGATTCCACCATCAATTCATCAATCGTTCTATTGATGAGCGATCCAACATTCCGTATTGGTGTTCGTGTTGCACGCACACAAAGTGTTGGCGTGCTCATGGGAGAGGGCGGCGGTTCGTACACACTCGAACTGCTCGATCCAGCTGGAACGATGCAAGTAGGAGATTCACTAATCTCCATCGGCAGTGATAACAACAGACCATATATTCCTGGACTACCCGTTGGAGCAATCACAAAAGTTGATCACACCACGACATCTCTGACACAGCGTGCAACCGTTAAATCTTTTGCAAACCTCAATGATCTAGGCGTTGTATCTGTAGTACTTGCTGCGCCAACAACAGCGCCAAGTAAGCCAATCAACCCAACACCTCGCGCAACAATCACAGTTTTAGTTACGCCAACCCCAACACCTTCAGTATCAGGATCTCCAACTCCAACTGCAGCTCCAAGCAAGGTGAAGAAGTGAGTCCTGTTCGACTTGGATTTAGTACTGCATTCCTCTTTCTCGTTTTCGCGATTCAAGAATCTGTAATCTCTCGAGTTCATTTACCTATCACCGGATTCTCGCTATATCTGGCAGTCCTGATCTGCCTTATTGCACTCGAGGATCGCAACGGTGCAGTCGTAATGGGATTTATCGGGGGACTCGTTCTTGATTTATCTCCGACATCTCAAAGCCCCTTCGGTCAGTGGGCGCTCATTTTCACAATCATTGGATATTTGATCTCATCTAATCTTGAAAGCGTCGGAGATTTCACATCTGAACCGATTTCCTTCGTCGTATTTATTGCAGCTGGCTCAGCCCTTGCCCTTACCTCTTATCTCTTTGCAGGACTCTTGCTGGGTGAAAACATTGGTTCTTTATCTCGTACATTGATCGTCATCGCAGGAAACTTCATTTGGACCATGGTTTTCACCCCATTTTTCCTCCCCCTCATTCGCAAAGCACGTGAAGCAACGTTGACTTCTAAGGAGCGCATGTGAGTTCTCAACGTTCGCGCCTCAATTTGTTGATTGTCCAAACTCTCGTTGTTTCTCTCATGTTCGCTTTAATTGGACGACTTTTCTATCTACAAGTAGCAAATACATCGGTCTACCAAGATGCTGCACTCAGCATCCAAAGCAGAGATATTGTTTCGCCTGCTCTGCGTGGTGCAATCACCGACAGTCAAGGAATTCCCATGGCGATGGACCGTCCGGGCCTAGCGATTACCGTCGATCGAAGCGTTATCGATAAGCAAGCAGATAAAGGCGTTGCAGTCCTCACTCGATTGAGTAATTTATTGAAGCTGCCTTATCCAGATTTGTGGCAAGGAACGCGCCTGTGCGGCGAATTGGAAATTGGTAAACGTTCTGGTTGTTGGAATGGAACTCGCTTCCAAGCAATTCCCATTACTAAGCAAGCGACCCAAGCCCAAGCACTAGTGATTCTCGAGAATTCCGATGTTTATGCTGGTATCAACGCAGAAACTTTGCCGGTCAGAAGTTATCCAATGATTGCCGGTGAATTGCCCGTTCATGTACTGGGCTATGTCGGTGGTGTTTCAGAAGCAGATCTGAACGATCCTTCAAAAGGTTTCTATAGAAATGAAAACGTTGGTAAGTCAGGACTTGAATATGTTTACGATGATTATTTGCGAGGCAAGCCTGGCATCAAGACGGTCATTGTGGATCGCAAAGAGTCTGTAACTCAAACTTCTCAAAACTCTCAATCGACCCCTGGCAATAATCTTGTAACCAATATCAGTGCACCACTTCAAGCTGCTGTTGAAAAGGCTTTAGATAAAGCAGTTCATACATCACGTTCTATGGGTTATCACGCCGATTCTGGGGCAGCGATTGTTTTGAATGTAAAGAATGGCGCTGTTCTTGCGATGGCTTCATGGCCAACGTATGACCCCAACATGTTTCAAAAGGGTCTGACGGTTAAGCAAGCCAAAGATCTCTTCAGTGAATCAACGGGTGTTCCAGCCTTATCTCGTGCAATTCAAGGCACCTACGCTCCCGCATCAACGTTCAAAGCTCTCTCTGTAGTGGCGGCATCAGCTGCTGGGTACAACCTCAATGGCAAGTACAACTGCCCATCTAAAGTTCAAATCGGTAATCGCGAATTCAAAAACTTTGAAGCAAAAAATGAAGGCACCATTAACTTGGAGCAAGCGATTGCCGTCTCGTGCGACACCATTTGGTACCAAATTGCTTACGATCAATGGGTTCGCGATGGCGGGTTAAGTCCTAAATCCAACCTCAAAGATTATTTCTTCCTTAACGCAAAGAACTTTGGCGTTGGCAAGAAGACTGGAATTGACCTTCCTGATGAAGCTACAGGTCGTCTTCCAGACCGCGATTGGAAGAAGAATTATTGGAAAGCAAATAAAGACTTCTTCTGTAATTACCAGAAGCGGGCAAAAGCGAAAGATCTCACGCCTTATCTCATAGCGATTGCTCACGAAAATTGTTTGGACGGATATATCGTCCGAGCTGGCGACGCTGTTAACTTCTCAATCGGTCAAGGCGATACTTTGCTTTCACCACTTCAACTTGCAACGATGTACGCAGCTGTTGGAAATGGCGGCACGCTCTACAAACCTCAAATTGCTCGCGCAGTTGTTACACCAGCGGGAAAAGTGATTAAAGAATTCAAACCTGAAGTAAATGGCAAGATTCCAGCAACTGCGTCAGATTTAGAATTTCTCCACCGCGCACTTCGTGCCGTTGCAACTCGTGGTACTGGAGCAGGACTATTTGCAAACTTCCCAGTTCCTGTCAGCGGTAAGACTGGTACAGGTCAAGTGCTTGGTCGAAATTCAAATGGTTCAGCGAAAGATGACACATCATGGTTTGCTTCATATGCGCCAAGCAATAACCCTCAATATGCTGTTGTGATGATGGTGAGCCAAGGCGGTTTTGGCGCAGCTGCATCTGGTGGGGGAGTTAAAGATATTTACACCGCACTCTTTGGAGTAAAAGGAAATAAAGTTGATCCCGCATCAGCAATATTCCCTGCTTCTGGTCCTTCATCTGCAATTCCAGTGATTGATACAAAAGGAGCAGCAGCGATGAAGGTGGTGAAGAAGTGACGTCGATTAACCCAAGTATTCGCGTTCGCACACGTAGCGATCTCATTCGCCGCAATCTCGCAGGCTTTGATAAGTGGCTGACTTTTGCAGTTGCAGCGCTCCTTCTTGTAGGAACCTTATTGGTCTGGGCTGCTACGCGCTCATGGTTCTCTTCGCAAGGACTTGATCCCCAGTATTACTTGAAACGCCATGTGCTCAATATTGTTATAGGACTTTTGCTCGCATACGGAACAACGATGATTGATTACCGCTTGCTCCGCGCATACACCCCAATAGTATGGGGAGTAGGCGTTCTTGGTTTGATTGCAGTGTTGATCCCTGGCTTAGGCTCAACCGTTAACGGCGCACGCGCATGGATCTCTTTCCCTGGCGGATTCCAAGTACAACCTGCTGAGTTAGCAAAAATTTCAATTATCGTCGGTATCGCAATGTTGCTCGCAGAAAAACGAGATGTGGATGCCAATCCTACAGATCGCGATGTTGTAAAAGCACTGGCACTGTCTGCAATTCCCGTTCTTCTGATCTTGCTTCAACCCGATCTTGGAACTGTCGCAATCATCAGCGCAGCAATTCTTGCAATGATTGCTGTTTCTGGTGCGCCTTCTCGTTGGGTCATCGGCTTATTGCTCGTCGCACTCCTCGGAGGATTTGCTGCTGTAAAAGTTGGTGCAGTGAGTGATTACCAAGTAAAGCGCTTACAAGCATTCGTAGATCCCAGCGCTGATCCACAACAGAGCGGATACCAACTTCGCCAATCACGTATCACTATTGGATCGGGTGGCTTTGTTGGCCGAGGTCTTTTCAAAGGACCTCAAACAAATGGTCGCTTTGTTCCTGAACAACAGACCGACTTTATTTTTACTGTGGCTGGTGAAGAGCTCGGTTTTCTTGGTGCAGGATTTATTCTGATTTGCTTCCTCATAATTTTTCTTCGAGCGCTTACGATTGCTAGGCGGACCAATGATTTATTTGGGCGACTGGTATGTGTTGGAGTAATTGCGTGGTTTGCATTCCAAACATTCGAAAACGTTGGAATGTGTATGGGGTTAGTGCCGATGACAGGAGTTCCTTTGCCCTTCATTTCTTATGGTGGATCGAGCATGTTCGCCAATTTGGTCGGTTTTGGTCTGCTCCAAAATGTTCACGTGAGAAGTCGCTAGTCCCTCCTCAAACACGCGTGGATTTGCCCCAATTGCCCATTTTTAATCTCCTCTGCAATACTTATCCCAGCGTTCGCGCGTGCAACTCATCGAGTGGCTCCCTCATTTACATGAAGGTGCGGCCTTAATAGCTCAAATTGCATCCGAAGCTAAATTTTTGAGAATACTTAAAAGTTTTGAGTGAGTACCGCTTCACACGTAGAAGTATGAAGCCCAAGCGAAGTACCAGCAGTTGGGGTACATGAAAAGGATTTGATCTTATGGCTCCAGAGCCAAAAGGTGGGCGCAAGCGCGCTACCAAAAAGTCAGCTGCTAAAGCTGAATCAAAAACTGAAGTACAAGCTCCAGCAGAAGTTACGCCTGCGGTTGAATCAGAAGAGAAACCAAAGCGTGCAACGAAGAAAGCTGCAGCAATTCCGGTTCCGGTATTCCAAGCAGCACCTATTACTGAGAAGCCTGCTAAAGCAACGAAGAAAGCAGCACCTGCCGCCAAGAAAGTTGTTGAGGAGAAAGTTTCTTCAGATGCGCCTTCTGCAGATGGCGATGAATCTCCGGAGAGTGCTGAACGCCGCCGTCGCCGTCGTGGTGGTCGTGGACGCCGTCGCCCAGGTGATCGTGCAGAGTCGGATTCATCAAATTCAGATGAAAGCTCTGAAAAGAGTGAATCAACAGATGAGAATTCCAGCGAAGATGGTGCAGAAGGTTCTGCAAATCATCGCCGTCGCCGTCGCCGTCGTGCACGTGGTGCAGATGCTGATGCTGGCGCAACAGAAGAGATTATTGATGAAGATGGCGTAAAAACCATTGTGAAGGTGCGCGAACCTCGTGAACCTAAACAACGCGAAGAGCGCAACGATCGAAATGATCGTAGTGGGCGCCGTGATCGCAACGACCGTGGCCGTGATCGTCACAACCGTCGTGATCGCGAACCTCGCGATTTCGTTCGTCGCCGCGGCACAATCATTACTGAAGGCGAGTTCCTCGCACGTCGCGAAAATGTTGATCGCATCATGTTGGTTCGTCAAACTGGTGACCGCACGCAGATCGCAGTTCTCGAAGATAAAATCATGGTTGAGCACTACGTCAACCGAAATTCCAATATTTCTTACGTAGGAAACGTCTATCTCGGTAAGGTGCAAAATGTTCTTCCATCAATGGAAGCTGCATTCGTCGATATCGGCAAGGGACGTAACGCCGTTTTGTATGCTGGTGAAGTTAACTGGGATGCAGCTGGAATGGCTGAGAGCGCTAATAGAAAGATTGAGCATGTTCTTAAGACAGGACAATCAGTTCTTGTACAAGTAACCAAGGACCCAATCGGTCAAAAAGGTGCTCGTCTCACAAGTCAGATTTCGCTTCCTGGTCGCTATCTTGTTTACGTTCCTAGCGGAGAGATGAGCGGAATCAGCCGTCGCCTTCCCGATCAAGAGCGTTCACGTTTGAAGAGCATCCTTAAGGGACTTGTTCCGGATGAAGCTGGAGTCATTGTTCGCACAGCGTCAGAAGGTGCATCTGAAGAAGAACTTGCAAGCGATGTGAAGCGACTCCAAGCGCAATGGGAAGATATTCAAGAGAAAGCAGAAAATCCAAGTACTTCTGCTCCATCACTTCTCTATAGCGAACCAGATCTCACTGTTCGCGTTATTCGCGATATTTTCAATGAAGATTTCCGTCAGCTCATCGTTCAAGGTGATCAAGCATGGGATGACATCAACGGATACCTCGGACACATTGCTCCTGAGTTAACACAGAAAATTGAAAAGTGGACAGGTCCTCGCGATCTCTTCGCTGAACACCGAATTGAAGAACAACTTGCTAAAGCTTTTGATCGCAAGGTTTATCTACCATCTGGTGGATCGCTTGTTATCGATCGAACAGAAGCGATGGTTGTTATTGATGTCAATACCGGAAAGTTTGTTGGTAAAGGCGGCAATCTCGAAGAGACTGTAACCAAGAACAACATCGAAGCTGCTGAAGAAATTGCACGTCAACTACGCCTTCGTGACTTGGGTGGAATTGTTGTTATTGACTTCATCGATATGGCACTTGAATCCAACCGAGATCAAGTTCTTCGTCGACTCGTTGAGTGTCTAGGTCGCGATCGCACCAAGCACCAAGTTGCTGAAGTAACTTCACTTGGACTTGTTCAGATGACGCGCAAGCGCATTGGCCAAGGACTTATCGAAGCTTTCTCAACCACGTGCGAATCGTGTGGTGGACGCGGTATTCATATTCATACGGAGCCTGTCCGTAAGGTTGCTCTTGATAAGGATATGGATCAGAAATTTGTGCCAACGGCTGATATCGAAGTAGAGGCTGAAGTTTCAGTCGTTGCTGATGAACCTGTAGTGGCTGAAGAACCCACCAAACCCGCCCCGCGCAAGCGTCGCCGAGCAGTAAGCACGGGGATAATTACGCCTGAATAACCCAGTTTGACCCTAAGGGCCCGGTTTCCGTACTCTTAGCGTCTGCCCTCGAGGCCCACACGGGAGTTCGAGCTCATCAGCAGTATTCATCAGATAAAGAAAAGTAGGGAAAAGTATGTACGCGGTTGTAAAAGCTGGCGGTCGTCAGGAGAAGGTTGCCGTTGGCGACACCATCATTGTTGATCGTATCGATGCAAAAGTTGGCGCAACAGTGTCATTCCCTGCAGTTCTCTTGGTAGATGGCGCAACCGTGACATCTGATCCAAAGGCGCTCGCTTCCGTAAAGGTTGCAGGCGAAGTTCTTGAAGAGACAAAGGGTCCAAAG
>CANFVU010000023.1 GCA_947450545.1 Actinomycetota bacterium | reverse complement strand
CAGATTCGCAAGATGCATGGCGGAAAGCGCATTGAAAACCTTGAAGAGGTTATGAAGGTCGGCGACAAGGTTGAGGTCGAAATTGCAGAAATCGATCCAAAGGGTAAGTTCTCTTTGGTTCCTGTTCTTGCAGATGGAACTGTTCCAACCGAGGGTAAATCTGAATAATTGAAAAAGACAATCCTGCCTAGCGGGCTGCGAATCGTTACTGAAGAAGTAAATACGGTTCGCTCCGCAGCGGTGGGAATTTGGGTCAATGTTGGCTCCCGCGATGAAACACAATCTGTCGCGGGAGCTTCCCATTTCTTAGAGCATTTATTATTTAAGGGAACAAAAACTCGTTCTGCGATGGAGATTTCATCATCCATCGAAGCTGTTGGTGGAGAGATGAATGCTTTCACCAGCAAGGAGTACACCTGCTTTTACGCACGTGTGATTGACACTGATCTCACTTTGGCTGTTGATGTCATCTCCGATCTCATCACTTCATCTATCGCTAAAGCTGAGGATGTTGAATCAGAGCGCAACGTTGTACTTGAAGAAATTGCCATGCGCGATGATGATCCATCGGACTTGATCCACGATCTCTTTATGGAGACCTATTACGGCGATAACGTTTTGGGCCGTCCCATACTTGGAACAATCGATTCCATTAAGGGCATGTCACGTAACTCGATTTATAACTATTACAAGAAGAAGTATTTGCCTCAGGATTTGGTCATCGCTGTTGCTGGAAATGTTAAACATAAGAAAGTAGTCGAACTTGTTGAACGGGCAATGTCCCGCGATGGATTCCTCGATGTTCCTAACTCAGCACCAAATATTCGCACATCTCCTCAGATCAAAGCGGGCGGCAAAGGCACTGTTGGTTTGATGTACAGAAAAACTGAGCAATCACACTTATTGATGGGTGTTGATGGAGTCTCTCGTAATGATGAGCGCCGCTTCGCTTTAAGTATCCTTTCTTCGGCACTCGGAGGGGGAATGTCATCCCGGTTATTCCAAGAGATTCGCGAAAAGCGTGGCTTGGCTTATTCAACGTATTCATACGTACAGCAATTTGCAGGGTCTGGTTCACTTTCATTTTATGCAGGATGTGCTCCAAGCAAGACAGAAGAAGTTGTAAAAATCATTCGAGATATTTCGCACGAAGTCGCTCAAACTGGTTTAACGGATGAAGAAATTTCCCGTGCAAAAGGGGCCGTCTCAGGCTCACTTGTTCTTAGCCAAGAAGACAGTGGATCTCGCATGAGCCGTATCGGCAAAAGTGAGCTGGTCTACGGTGATGTTATGGGATTCGATGAGATTCTCAAGCGTATTGCGCAAGTGACGCCGGACGACATTCGTGAAATTGCTAGCGCTGTACTGCCTCAATCTTCTACGCTTGCCATTGTTGGTCCGTTCAAAAATGAATCTAAGTTTGAGAAGGTAATCGCATGAGCGCAATAAAAGTTGGAGTACTTGGTGCAAAAGGCCGCATGGGCTCTGAAGCATGCAGAGCAGTCTCTGGAGCGGGAGACCTTGAACTCGTTGCTTCTCTTGATTTAGGCGACTCTCTTGATCAATTGATCTCATCCGGCGCGCAAGTGATTGTTGATTTCACTCATCCTGACTCAGTGATGGGAAATCTTGAATTTGCCCTGAAGAACGGGATCAGCGTTGTTGTTGGTACCACTGGATTTGATGATGCAAAACTCAACCAGATTAAGAGTTGGCTTGCTTCTCAGCCTAAGGCGGGTGCTTTGATTGCTCCAAACTTTGGTCTCGGCGCAGTATTGATGATGCAATTCGCTGCTAAAGCTTCTAAGTACTTTGAATCAGTTGAAATTGTTGAACTTCACCACCCAAATAAGGCAGACGCTCCTTCTGGCACTGCTGCGCGCACAGCAGAGATGATTAATGAAGCACGCGCTTCAGTGAAGAAAGAAGCGATGCCTGATGCGACTTCATCTTCTCTTGATGGAGCTCGCGGTGCACTCATCGGCGATGTACACGTTCATTCTGTCCGACTACGCGGACTTGTTGCGCACCAAGAGGTCATCTTGGGAGACCTCGGAGAGACTCTCACGATTCGTCACGATTCCATAGATCGTTCCGGATTTATGCCTGGCGTTCTTCTCGGCATACGAAAAGTTCTCTCACATCCAGGCCTTACATTTGGACTTGAACACTTTATGGATCTCAACTAACTACTAGCTACTAGTCCCAAAAGGAGTACGTCACATGTCACAGATAACAATGTACGGAGCAGAATGGTGCGGAGATTGCCGCCGTTCAAAGAAGTTTCTTGATGCTAACAACGTTGCTTACAACTACATCGATGTTGAAGCTGATGAATCTGCTTCAGAAAAAGTTATTGAAATTAATGGCGGCCAACGCTCAATTCCAGTCATTATTTTTGAAGATGGAACTCATATGACTGAGCCTTCTGATGCTGATCTCAAAGCAAAGCTTGAAAGTCTCTCAATTCTCTAATTAAGCAAGGCGATAAATAATTGCCGAAACCACTGCAGCGCCAAAAACTGCAAACGGGAAAGGCAGCTTTGCAACGAATGCTGCAATAGCAAAACTCACACCAGCCATTCGATGGTCGATGACTATTCGCGTCTTATCGGTGAATGCTTGGATTGCTACGAGTGCGCTTAAAAGCGCTACGGGAATAAGTAAATTAATTCTCTGCACTCGCGGATGAGCGAGCCACGATTCTGGAACTGAGTGGCCAAGATATTTGAAGAGAAAACATGCTGCACTCGTGCCTAGAGCTGTTATCCAATAAATACTCATGCACGCCACCCCACGAGGACTGCCAGCAATGAGGTTGCGATGATTGGAATTCCCGCAGGAACAAATGGCGCAAGCGATAGCGCAAAGATGAAAGAAATTGCTGCGAGGATGTAACTCTTCTTGCCTATGAGTCTGGGCCAGACCAACCCAACAAAAGCAGCGGGAACGAGTGCATCGAGTCCAAATGCAGCGGGATCTTTAAGCAATCCGGCGCTAAGAGCACCCAGCAAAGTGAAGATATTCCAGAATATAAATACACCGAAACCAGTCCACCAAAATCCAGTACGAGCATCGTCATCGTTATTTTGTGCAAGTGCAACGCCTGTTGATTCATCGATCGTTACTTGAGCAGCCACAACTCTTTTCGCACCGCGGACTTTGAGAAGTGGTGCCATGCGAACTGCATACAGACCATTGCGCGTTCCAAGAAGTGCGCCAGTTGCAACGGCGCTTAGTGCACCGCCTCCAGCGCCTACAACTCCAACTGCGGCAAATTGTGATGCACCGGAGAAAGTTAAAAGAGAGATTGCACATGTTTGAAGAACAGAGAAGTGAGCAGCAACACTCGCTGCGCCAAAAGCAGCGCCGTAAACCCCAACGGCAAAGGAGAGGCTGAGGGAATCGCGCTTCACTGACACGCCGGTATTCTGCCCTAATCCAAGAGCTCTGGGGTGCCAATAGATAGGGTCGCGCCTATGAGCGAGCATGAAATTATCTTCAGAGACGATGTCACAGTAGAACTTATTAAATCAAGCGCGAGTGATAACGATGTTGTCTGGGCAGCCCGAGTCTCCACAGCAGGCGAGAATTCAAAGGATGCGGTCGGAGATGATGCTTCGCGCGATGTTGGTTTGATCAATTATTTAGCTCGTGAGCGCCACGGCTCTCCATTCGAGCACACCTCAATGACATTCTTTATCTCAGCTCCAATTTTTGTGTTCCGCGAGTTCATGCGCCATCGCATCGCTTCCTATAACGAAGAGAGCGGTCGTTACCGTGAATTGCGCCCAGTCTTTTACGTTCCATCTAAGGAACGCAAACTTGTCCAAATTGGCAAAACTGGTGCATATGAATTTATTGATGGAACACCAGAGCAGTACGACGTAACAGTTAAAGCAATTAAAGAAAGTTGCACTGTTGCTTACGAGAATTATCAGAAGATGCTTGATGCAGGCGTTGCTCGTGAAGTTGCCCGCGCAGTTCTGCCTGTCACTTTATTCTCTTCTATGTATGTGACAATGAATGCTCGTGCGTTGATGAATTTTCTATCTCTGCGCACAGCTCGCGATGGATCCCATTTCCCAAGCTATCCTCAACGGGAAATTGAGATGGTTGCCGAGAAAATGGAAGAACATTTCGCAAAGTTGATGCCGATTACGTACGGAGCCTTCCAAAAATCTGGACGCATTGCACCGTAATCTCAGGTAACCTTCCACTATGTCCAGCCAGTCGTCGACCACACGAATCGAAGCGCCATTTGGCCGTCTCATCACGGCAATGGTTACCCCTTTTAAAAAGGATGGGGAGATTGATTGGGATGGCGTCGCTCAACTTGCTCAACACTTAGCTGACAATGGCCATGATGCTATTGCCGTAAATGGCACAACAGGTGAAGCTCCCACAACAAAGAGTTCTGAAAAACTTGAAATCATTCGAGTCGTTAAGAGCACGGTAGGGGATCGAGTAAAAGTACTGACAGGTGCTGGCGATAATGAGACTTCTTATACTGTCGAACAAGCAAAGCGATCTGCAGAAGCAGGCGTTGATGGTCTTCTGATTGTTACACCGTATTACAACAAGCCACCACAAGCAGGAATCGAAGCACATTTCCGTGCTGTTGCAGCTGCAACTGATGTACCAATCATGATGTATGACATTCCAGGCCGTACCGGTGTCGAACTTGAACCTGACACTATTTGTCGCTTGGCTGAAGTAAAGAACATTGTTGCGCTCAAAGATGCAAAGGGAAATCCTGCATCAACTTCTTGGGTTATTAAGCGCTCAGGAATTCCTGTTTATTCAGGCGATGACATTCTCAACCTTCCACTTCTCTCGGTTGGCGCAGTCGGATTTGTTTCTGTTTGCGGCCATACAGTTGGAAAAGATTTGCGCGAAATGCTTGATGTCTGGTTTGCAGGCGATTCGCAGCGCGCTCTTGAGATTCATCAAAAGCTATTACCGGTATACACCGGAACCTTCCGCACTCAAGGTGCGATTTTGACTAAGGCTGCACTTACAATGATGGGTCTGCCTGGCGGATTTACTCGTTTGCCACTTGTCGATGCCACCGATGCGCAAATCGCGCAACTGCGGGAGGATCTACGAGCAGGCGGAGTCCCACTTAAATAATGAATCACCCACATCCAGACCTTCCATATCCTTCCAAACTTGCAAAGAACACTCTTCGAATAGTCGCGCTCGGCGGACTCGGCGAAATCGGTCGCAACATGACCGTCTTCGAGTACGAAGGACGACTCTTAATTGTTGATGTAGGCGTACTTTTCCCTGAAGAGAGCCAACCAGGTATTGATTTAATTCTTCCTGATTTCTCCTACATTGCAGAACGTTTAGGCGATGTAGAAGCAGTTGTTCTAACGCACGGTCACGAAGACCATATCGGTGCGCTTCCATACCTGCTTCGCGAACATGCAGATATCAAAGTAGTGGGATCTAAACTCACGCTTGCATTTGCAAATGCAAAACTCAAAGAGCGCAGAATTACGTCGCCTCTCATTGAGGTTCAAGCTGGACAAACCATGTCATTTGGACCGTTCAATTTGGAATTTGTAGCAGTCAATCACTCGATCCCTGATGCACTCGCAATTGCAATCAAGACTCCAGCAGGAAACGTTCTTGCAACGGGTGACTTCAAGATGGATCAACTCCCACTTGATGGACGTATCACTGATCTCGCTACTTTCGCACGTCTTGGTGTGGAAGGTATCGATCTCTTTATGGTCGACTCAACAAACGCAGATGTTCCTGGATTTACGACTTCAGAGCGCGACATCATGCCGACGTTGGATCGTATTTTTAATCAGACCAAGCGCCGCGTCATCGTTGCATCATTTGCATCGCATGTTCACCGTATCCAGCAAATTCTGATGATTGCCGAGAAGCACAATCGAAAAGTTGCATTCGTTGGTCGCTCTATGGTTCGCAATATGAAACTTGCTGAGGATCTTGGATACCTCACCGTTCCTGCTGGACTCGTCGTAGATTCAAAGAATATTGAAGAGTATGGCGATCGTATTGTTCTGATCTGCACTGGATCACAAGGTGAACCTCTTGCTGCACTTTCACGTATGGCAAATGGCGATCACCAAATTCAAGTAGGAAAGGGAGATACAGTTGTTCTGGCTTCCTCTCTTATTCCAGGAAATGAAAACCCGGTCTTTAGAGTTATTAACGAGCTCGTTCGCTTCGGTGCAGAAGTAATTCACAAAGGCAATGCGATGGTTCACGTATCTGGCCACGCAGCTGCAGGTGAGCTTCTTTACTGCTACAACATTGTGAAACCTAAGCATGTAATGCCTATTCACGGAGAATGGCGCCATTTACGCGCAAACGCAGAGCTTGCAATTAAAACAGGAGTACCTCGCGAAAAGACAATCGTTGTTGATAATGGAATTGTTATTGATATGCACGACGGTTATGTAGACGTTGCAGGTGCTGTCCCAGTCGGTTTCGTTTATGTTGACGGACAGAGCATCGGTGAAATCACAGAAAGCTCTCTCAAGGATCGCAGGATTTTGGGTGAAGAAGGCTTCATCTCAGTTGTTGTTGTGATCGATTCACAGAGCGGCAAAATTGTCGCTGGTCCGGATATCCATGCACGCGGATTTACCGAAGACCAAGCGATGTTTGATGAAGTAAAAGTTCATATCGAGAAAGCGATGGCGAAAGCTGTTGCTGGCGGCATCAATGGAACTCATCAACTTTCGCAGGTTGTACGACGCACAATTGGAAGTTGGGTTGGAGAACATCATCGTCGTAAGCCGATGATTGTTCCGGTCGTAATCGAGGTTTAACGGCGCGCCTTACCAACGAAGCCTCAGGTAATTCTTTAGGCTTAGAGGTATATGGCCAAACGAAAGAAAGCTAAAGCAACCCCAAAGAAGCGTTCTTTTCTGGGGCTGATTCTGCGTGGTCTTGGTGGAATTTGGCGGATAGCAGCGAAAGCTATTGGAAGTGCAATTCGTTTTGTCTTTCGTGGAGCTCAAGAGCTCGATCCTGAACATCAACGCGATGGCTTTGCATTCCTCATTGTTATTTTTGCACTCATCTCAGCTGCCGGAACATGGTTCCATCTCAACAATGCAGTTGGGGATCTCATCAGAGCTGGACTTTTCGGCGCAGTTGGAAAACTCGCCTACCTCACGCCTCTCATCTTTATTTACTTTGCATTTCGACTATTTCGGACTCCCGATGAAAGCAAAGCCACTGGCCGCATAACAGTAGGAACAATTGTTCTACTTCTCACCTCCACAGGTTTAGTTCATATTTTTAATGGTTCTGTAGGAGATACAGGCAAAACTTCGATGCAAGGTGGCGGGGGATGGCTCGGCTACGGAGTATCTACTCCGCTCGTTGGCCTCATGACAAATATTCTTGCTGTACCTATTTTATTGTTACTACTTTTCTTCGGAGTTCTCGTGGTTACCGCAACCCCTGTCTCCAAAGTTTTCTCCCGTATCGCTTCAGCTTTCCACTGGTCTCGTGGAAAAGTTTCAGCTGCACGCGCTGCGCGAGCTGAGAGTGATGAAGAATTTGAAATAACCGATACCCCTGCTTTTGATTCACCGCTTGTTCAAGACTTCTCACATGAAGAAGAGGAGATTGATGAAGAGGAATTTGATCAAGAGTTCACAGTAGAAGTTCCTGTAGAACAACGCCCTACTCCGGTGAAACCACCAGCTCCAACGGGCCCTGCGCATCAATTACTTCTCGCTGCTGATTCAACATACACGCTGCCTTCTATGGATCTTCTCAAAGGCGGACCAGCAAGCAAAGGAAAGTCGAAAGCTAACGAGACAGTGGTCGCTGCGCTCACCCAGGTTTTCTCACAATTTAATGTAGAAGCAACTGTTACGGGCTTTATGCGTGGTCCAACAGTGACTCGCTATGAAGTTGAATTAGGCAATGGCGTAAAAGTCGAAGCTATTACAGCTCTCTCCAAGAATATTTCTTATGCGGTTGCAAGCGGGGATGTTCGAATCCTTTCTCCAATTCCAGGTAAGTCAGCGGTTGGAATTGAAATTCCAAATACCGATCGCGAAATCGTTTACCTGGGAGATGTGTTGCGCTCTGGAGTTTCAACCAATGATCCACATCCAATGGTTGTCGCTCTAGGAAAAGATGTAGAAGGTGCATTTATCTGCGCGAACTTGGCGAAAATGCCGCACTTGCTCGTTGCAGGTGCCACAGGCGCAGGTAAATCGTCCATGATTAACTCATTGATTGTCTCTGTACTTATGCGTGCCACACCTGATGATGTCCGCATGGTCATGATTGACCCGAAGCGCGTTGAACTCAATTCGTACGAGGGAATTCCTCATCTCATAGCGCCAATCATCACCAATCCAAAGAAAGCTGCTGATGTCCTTGCATGGGTAGTTCGTGAAATGGATCAGCGCTACGACGACCTCTCGGCTTTTGGATTTAGACATATTGATGATTTCAACAAAGCAGTTCGCGCAGGCAAAGTAAAACTTCCTGAGGGTAGCGAGAGAATTCTTGAGCCTTATCCATATCTGCTTGTCATCGTCGACGAACTTGCAGATCTCATGATGGTTGCAGCGCGCGAAGTAGAAGAATCAATTGTTCGCATCACTCAACTTGCTCGTGCAGCTGGTATTCACTTAGTTCTTGCAACACAACGTCCAAGCGTTGATATCGTTACTGGGCTTATTAAAGCAAACGTTCCATCGCGTCTTTCTTTTGCAACTTCATCGCTTGCTGATTCTCGAGTTATTCTCGATACGCCTGGCGCAGAAAAACTTGTCGGCCAAGGAGATGGTCTCTTCTTGCCAATGGGTGCGAGCAAGCCTGTGAGAATCCAAGGCGCTTATGTTTCAGAGCGAGAAGCCGAAGCAGTTGTTTCCTTTGTGAAGTCTCAGCTTCAACCTGTGTATCGCATCGATTTAAATGCGCCGATTAAATCCAAAGTTGTCGAAAATGATATTGGCGATGATATGGATCTATTGTTACAAGCGATTCAATTAGTTGTAGGTACTCAATTTGGTTCGACATCAATGCTTCAAAGAAAACTTCGCGTGGGATTTGCAAAAGCTGGTCGCTTGATGGATTTGATGGAGAGTCGTGGAATTGTTGGGCCATCCGAAGGTTCAAAAGCTCGCGAAGTGTTGATTAACGCAGAACAGATGCCGGATGTCCTTGAGGAGATTCAGGGCTTCAATTAACCCGATAGTGGGTTTTACTCGTGGGTTGGAGTGCTCGTACGGGCGTATCGAAGACCCGGACTTGGCTAATTCTTGTAATTCGTTTTACGATTAGCCCTGCACGAATTCAAATTCCCCATTTGATTGAAGGTTCAGAATGTCTGTTGGTCTCTATCTGCGCGAGGCACGTCTCGCTGCTGGATATTCTGTGGAAGAAATCGCTGCTAAAACTCGAATCCGCGCTGAACTTATTCGAGACTTGGAATTAGAAAAATTTGAATTATGTGGCGGCAATGCATATGCCCGCGCACACATTCGCACCATCGGACAACTTATAAATGCGAATGTCGATCTACTGATTCGTGAATTTGAAGCAACCACTGGCGAACAAAACCGACCAATGATTGATTTGCTCTCGGAAAATAACGCAACAGCTCTTAACCCTCAACGCGCTATGCCAAAGATCACCTATAAATTTATGGCATCTTCCGCTGCAGTCATTGTTGGTCTCATGATTCTTGTTCCCACTGCGAGCTCACTCTTTAAGTCCACTGCCAAATCTGCGCATCCAGCCAAGGTTTCAATCGCTGCGAAAACTAATTCTCAAACAAAGAATCAATTCACTACCCAACCAGCGCCAACATCCGCAGGCAATTTGGTGATTTCAGCTGTTAACGGAACCTCGTGGGTTGCAGTCACCGACCAAAGTGGAGCAAACCTTTTCACTGGCAAAATTTCCAATGGGCAAGTACAAAGTTTTGATGCGTCACAATTGATCAATGTAACTCTTGGAAACTCAGGTGCTCTCTCCATCACTGTGAATGGGAAATCACTTGGGGTTCTCGGCGCAGTTGGCGAAGTGAAGTATCTTCAATTTGGCCCAGGCGCGGCATCACCTGTTACTGCTGGCTAAGTAATAGCAAGGCGGTAGAGTGCTGCCAATGAGTACCCAATCTTTAAATCCTGCCCGCACAGTGGCTCTCGTAACTTTGGGATGCGCACGTAACGATGTGGATTCTGAAGAGTTAGCTGGACGGCTTGCAGCTGATGGGTGGATTCTTGTTGACGATGCTGCAGATGCTGATGTTGCAGTAGTAAATACGTGTGGCTTCATCGAAAGCGCGAAGAAAGACTCCGTAGATGCCCTCCTTGAAGCTCATGCGCTCAAAGGTCATGGAAAAACTCAAGCGGTTGTAGCAGTTGGGTGTATGGCTGAGCGTTATGGCAAAGAACTAGCTGAAGCGCTTCCAGAAGCAGATGCGATTCTTGGTTTTGATGATTACGCAGATATCTCTTCTCGCCTCAACACCATTATCAGCGGTGGGCATATTCAAGCTCATACACCAAAAGATCGTCGTTCACTTCTTCCACTCGCGCCAAGTGAGAGACAGAGCTCCGCAGAAGTGAAAGCTCCACAACGCACTCGCTTAGATAACGCGCCAATCTCTCCACTCAAAATTGCAACAGGGTGCGACCGACGTTGCGCTTTCTGCGCAATCCCAATTTTTAGAGGTGCATTTGTTTCACGTCGGCCGACTGAGATTCTTGATGATGCACATTGGCTTGTGAGCCAAGGAGTTTCGGAACTTTTCTTGGTAAGCGAGAACACAACTTCTTATGGAAAAGATTTAGGGGATATCAAAGTACTGGAGAAACTTCTCCCAGAACTCGCAGCAATCGACGGAGTGGAACGTATTCGACTTTCCTACTTGCAGCCAGCAGAGATGCGCCCATCTCTTTTACAAGCGATGGTATCAATCGAAAAAGTTATCCCGTACTTTGATCTCTCTTTCCAACATGCAAGTGGAACTCTGCTTCGCCGAATGCGTCGATTTGGAGATGGCGAAAAGTTCTTACATCTCATCGACCAGATTCGAGCACTCGCACCTCAAGCTGGTATCCGTTCTAATTTCATTGTTGGTTTTCCTGGTGAAACTGAAGAGGAATATCAAGAACTTCTCGATTTTATTAATGAAGCTCGTCTCGATGCCATTGGGGTATTTGGTTACTCTGACGAAGATAAGACCGAAGCTCTTGGTCTTGAAGGCAAACTTGATGAAGATCTTATTCACCAACGCACAGAGGGACTTTCAACGCTTGTTGAAGAGTTGCTTGTGCAGAGAGCCGAAGAGCGTATCGGCGAGCAGGTACGTGTCTTGATTGAGGACGCCGAGCTCCAAGAAGGGCGTTCTGAACATCAAGGCCCTGAAGTAGATGGCTCTACATTCATTAATTCACGCAATAAATATCGCGTGGGTGAGTATGTTAACGCTGTGGTCACAGATGTTGCTGGAGTTGATTTGGTAGCGCAACCGATATGAAAAAAAATCTGAACTTACCTAATTTTCTCACAGTACTTCGCATCATCGCTGTTCCGTTCTGCGCATATGCACTCTTCAAAAATGGGGGAGATGAACGCCATTGGCAACTCATCGCATGGTGTGGATTCTTCGCCGTGGGGCTGACAGATTTCTTTGATGGACGCATCGCTCGCTCACGAAAGCAAATAACAAGTTTTGGGGCGTTCCTTGATCCTGTTGCCGACAAGATCGCTATTGGAACTGCGATGATCGGGCTATCAATTCTCGGCAAACTCTGGTGGAGCGTGACCATCATTATCTTGGTGCGCGAAATTGCAGTGACGCTACTACGTCTTCTGGTGATAAAAGATGGAGTGATCCCTGCAAGCAAAGGCGGAAAACTTAAAACTCTATTCCAGGGATTTGGAATCGGTTTCTATATCTTGCCGCTTCCTCACTACCTCCACCTACCTCGAGACTTATTTATGGCTGTCGCCGTAATTCTTACCCTGACGTCAGGCTATGACTACTTCAAGAAAGTCCTGAGCCGATGAACTCTCTGGCACCGCTCATTGTTAAGAAATTGAAGAAGAAGAAATTCACGGTTGCAACTGCTGAATCCATTACCGGCGGCGGGTTGGCATCTGCAATCACAGAAGTTCCTGGATCCTCAGAAGTTTTCCTCGGGGGAGTCGTTTCTTATAGCGACAAGAGCAAAAGTAAATATTTGGGGATTTCCACATCAACGTTGAAGAAGGAGACTGCTGTCTCTGAGAAAGTCGCAATCGCAATGGCTGAAGCGATTCGCTCAGAATTCAAAAGCGATTTTGGTATCGCCACTACTGGGGTCGCGGGACCAGGTAAGGCATATGGCCAAAAAGCTGGGACAGTCTGGATTGCGATCGCCTCAAAAAAAGAGAGCATCTCAGTTGCACTTTCCCTCAGCGGCGACCGCGAAGCTGTGCGAAACGCAACAATAATGAGCGCGCTAGCAACATTTGAGCGTATTCTTTCCCTATGACTTTGCTCCGCACTCACCTTGGTTCCACTTTGCGTTCTGCGCGCGTGGCTCAAGGTCGCACATTGCGTGAGGTGGCAAAGAGTGCTCGTGTCTCACTTGGTTATCTCTCCGAAGTAGAACGCGGTCAAAAAGAAGCATCTTCTGAACTTCTTAATTCCATCTGTTCTGCACTTGATCTCACACTCGCATCAGTTCTCGCTGACGTTGTTCATCACGTCAAAATTGCTGAAGCACCAATTCTCGTTGTTGTGGATGAAGCTGCCGCTTAAGGTAACTTCACTTGAATCAACCCAAGAAATACGCAAAACAAATGGCTACCCATCAACGTTCTCGAGAAGCAATCCTTGGCGGAGCTAAACGAGTTATTGCAGAAGTTGGCTCATACGAATCTAACTTAATGAACATTGCGGCACGAGCAGAAATATCGCGTGCCACAATCTATAACCATTTTGCAGATCGAGAAGAGATGATGGTTGCTGTCGTTGAGTCTGAAATCAATCGTCTGACTGAAGTCGCTCAAAACGCTGATGGTCATCAAGCTGCTCTTTTCACTCTTTCGCGCGAAATCTCCACCGACCCAGCTTTAGCAAAAATGGTCGAAACTGATCATGACGACATCGTGAAGCTCATAACCGTTTCTAATCATCCACTATGGATTGCTGTGCACCGAAATCTCGCTGACACTTTTGGAGCGAATGAGAATAACGTGGGTTTGATTTTGCGCTGGTTGTTAGCTCAATTCACTTCACCGCTCACGGAGTCTCAATCACGTGAACAAGCTCAGAAATTAGCTTCCCTTCTGTAAATGCGCATCACAGAACTCCGTTCGCGGATGAGCGACTATTTTTCAGATTCAGATACCTACGCTCGCGATATCGTCCACGCAGAATTAGGTGGCCAAACAGTCAACCAAGCTCTTGAGATGGGGGTGGAAGCGGGAGATATTTGGAGAGCGATAGTTCGCCATAACCCTGATATGCCCGCTCAATTCAGATGAGCAAGTTCTCTCCTGCATTTAACCGCTTGTGGTCTGCTGCTATAGCAAGCAACTTCGCTGATGGAGTGCTTCGCGTTTCTATTCCGCTTATTGCTGTAACTCTTACTACCGCTCCTGTTTCCATTTCAGCTATCTCTGCTCTAGGCATGGTGCCATGGCTCCTATTTGCAATACCTATCGGCGGACTAGCGGATCGCGTGAACCGACGTACATTTCTTGCGGTCGCACATGGGGTGCGTACGCTGACCGCTGCAGCCATCTCTCTTCTCATTGCAACTCATCACCTCACAATCGGGTGGCTCTTTCTTGCGGTTGCAATTTATGGAACGTGTGAAGTCATTGCAGATACGACTGCTCAAACGCTGATTCCGAAGATGCTTGAAAAAGATGAACTCGAAAGAGGAAATTCTCGTTTGTATTTGGCCGAGACCATTGTTCAGGACTTTATCGGTGGCCCAACGGGGGGATTCCTTTATGGAATAGCGATTGGCATACCTCTTATATTTTCTAGCGCTGGATATCTTGTAGCGTGCGGTTTGATTCTGCTTATTCCAATTCAAGCGATACATGACAAGCAAGAGCTCGATACTAAAAAGAGGACTCAAGAACCATTTATTAAAAGTATAAAATTTGGTATCAAGTATTTATACAATCATCAACAGATGCGCCATCTCGTGCTGATGACGACCAGTATCGGGTTCTGGTTTAATTTCGGCAGCGCAACCATTATTTTGTTTATGTTAAAAACTCTCCATCTTAAGCCCGCATACTTCGGTCTGGTCGTCGCAATTCAGGGTTCGGGGTCGATTATCGCTTCTCTCACTGCAGCAAAAGTTTCTGAGCGTTTCGGACGTGGCAGAGTTATGGGCTTTAGCATGGTGGTGCAATGCGCGTTATGGATTGCAACTGCTTTCCTCACCAACATCCTTCCTTATGTTTTAACCGGCATCATCATGGCGGGGCTTGGAACGTATTGGAATATTCTCATTATGGCGACTTACCAAGAGTTAATTCCAAACCATCTCTATGGGCGTATTCACGGTACCCGTCGAACCTTGGTGTGGGGGATGATGCCTTTTGGATCTCTATTGGGAGGCTATGTATCAACGTTTGGGCTTCGAATCCCAATCTTCATCGGTGGTGTGGCAGGCGTCATAATTTCTCTCTTCAATGTGAATTTTCTTAAACGTTTGACTGAATTTGCCGGTTCTGTAAATCACGATAGCGTGGAAGAATAGCGCTGTGCCAAAAATCCAGGCCCCATCAATTGCTGCTCATCGTGAACTTCGCCGCCAGCAGTTAATCAACGCTGCAATGGAGTTGGCTTTATCTGGTGGAGCCGAATCGATCACCGTTTCTGCTGTTGCACAAAAAGCTGGACTTTCAAGAAGTTCTATTTACGAATATTTCTCAAGTTCAGCAGATCTTATTGCTGACTTAGTTTTAGAAGAACTCGACTATTACACAGCTCGTTTAGCTGAAGCAATTAAGGATGCGCAGGATCCTTTTGAAAAGATTGAATTATGGATTGCTGAGGGTCTTCGCTATGTCGAAGATGGACGACACATGTTGGTGAAATCTCTTAACACCGTCTCTACGCCTGAATATCGCAAAGATGAAATTGCTTTAGGTCACCGCCGCTTAATCTCGCCACTTCGCGAGGCACTCGCTCAAACTGGAATCAAAGAAGTTGCATCGGCTGCGGCTTTCTTGCAAAGCGTCACGGATGCTGCGACAAAGAGAATTGAAGCTGGAAATGAAGCAGAGCTCGAAATCAAGAGCGCTGTTAAATTTGCGCTTGCTGGACTCCGAGCTCTTGCTTAATTGCTGATTACTATTTACTAACCACAAACGAATCTACTGCTGAAAAAGCAGAGTAATTATCTGTTCTGGGAGCATTTGCACTTATTTTGCAAGCTCCGCTTTTAACAGCTTTGATGGTAAAACCTGAGATGGTGCAGTTTTTAGTAAGAGATTTATAGGAAATCGTTTCCCCAAAATTTGTTACTTTGGCCAGAACCCACTTTGCTCCAACTTTCACTTTAAACCCAACATGCCCTGTTTGTGCACTCTGCACCCCGGGCGCTACATTGAATGGGAAGTGAGATGTTTTTCCACTTGCTGAGACTGCGATATCGCATTGCCCAGTTCCCTTAAGAGCTGTCACTGTATTTCCACTTAAAGGGCAGAGGTCAGGCGTGTATGACTTCAAGGTAAATGGTGCACCAGATCCTGTTGTTGCAGCAAAGGTAGTGATTTGGCGATACGCAATTTTGCCTGGCACATTCTCTTTCACATCGACACCATCAATTTTTACTGAAATGGTCTCCACGGGAGTTGCGGTAGTAGTTGTTGCAGCGGCACTGCTGAAAGTAATAGGAATAAATTGATCTTCCGAAGTGTCTGTTGATGCTGTGTGATCCAAACGAACGAATAGTCCACAAACTTGGTGAACGCAATCAGCGCCCCATGCATGTCCATTATCTACGTTAACAACGATGTCGCCTTTGGGATCAGTCGCTCCTTGAGCTGTGCCAATCCATACTTGAGAAGCAGTATTAATTTGAGTTGGACGTGCTCCGGATTCAGGTTTCACTGCTTGAAAGATGTAAAGACCATGTGCAGTAGGGACACCAGAAAGAGCGAGATGAATTTTATCTCCGGCCAAGTTGAGATTTGTGAGTGGCCCGCCTTGAACTGTGGTTTGAGCAAGTGCTGTTGGGGCAATGGAAATTCCAAGAGCAATAGCTGTTATGACTGTGACAAGACGACGCATTTTTTTCTCCTATTTTTTCTTTGCGAATGAGAGTGGAATAGCTAAATCATGTGTTCGATCATCCCCACGTGTGTGATCGGCACGTACATACATTGCGCACTTCACTGTGCGACAATCAATTTTTCCAATCATGGGTGAAACTTTTATTGTGACTTTAAAGCGACCTCCTGGTTGGAAGGGTTTTGCAAGCCCAACTCCATAGGAAGGGGGATTGGATGAAATCCAGATAGATGCGCCGGTTGCACCTGTCTCATCAATTCCGCCACCGCACGGAGATGGAAGAACTCCTGCTTTCACGAGCGTGCAGAGCGCTACATAGATGCCAACGGTTTCATCAAAGTGCTGACCAGTAATAACGAGTTTGTCGCCGGCTTTGATGCCACTTACTTTTGAAACAGTGAGGAGTTCGCCCGTAGCTCCTGTCAGAGCAGATGCGCTATCGGCGATCATCGATATTGCCAGAAGGGCACCCAGAAGAACTCTCTTCATCACCTGCCTAATCTAAAACTCTTCTCGCCCACCTTTACCCGACAATCTCGCCGCCCTCGTCGGATAAAGCTTTGCCATACTCACTCCTGTGAAGAAGACCCTGGTAGTCACGCTCATTTCGACCTTATTGGTCAGTGGTTGCACAACACAGAAAAGCGTTGTGTCGGATATTTCTGAGACGAGTATCGCATTGCCCATTGTTCACACAAGCGAGTCGCCGATCGCGCAACGAGTTGTTGCACTGGCTAATGGAAGCGCGGAAATCGTTGCTGCGCTTGGATATGGCCACGTGCTTGTAGGACGCGATGTTGCATCAACGATCCCAGAGCTAAAAGATGTGCCGATTGATAACCCTGGGCATGCGATTTCTGTTGAAAAAGTTCTCTCGCAAAATCCAGATTTGATTCTTTTTGATTCAAATTCATCTCCATCAAGTGCGATACAGACACTTCGCACACGTGGCGTTCGTATCGTAAAAATTTCAAACCCTTTTAATCTTACTGCCGTAGCAAGTAAAGAGAAGGAAGTTGCATCAGCGCTCGGGACACCACACGCAGGGCTCGCTCTTTCTGAACAGATTTCACAATCGTCCTACCCGAAAAGTCCTATCAAAGTTGCTTTTCTTTATGTACGCGGAACATCGGCAATTTACTTAATTGGTGGAAAAGGTTCCGGCGCTGATTCACTGTTATCTGCAATCGGGATGCGTGATGTCGGAGCAGAGAGGTTGGCTCATCCTTTCAATGCAATGACTGCAGAAGAACTCATTTCAATGCAGCCAGACGTTCTGCTCTTGATGACCAAAGGTTTGCAATCGGTGAACGGAATCGAAGGACTGTTGAAGTTACCTGGGATTGCCCAAACGCCTGCTGGAAAGAATCGCGCGGTCGTAACGGTAGATGACTCATTGCTCCTCTCTTTCGGTCCGCGGTCAGTAGCCTTACTGCCTCAACTTCGAGCAGCAATTGAAAAGGCGTCACAGTGAAGAAGATTGGTTTGGCAGTCCTGCTCTTCACCATAGCTGCCGCTATATTTGTTATTTCGTTGCGCACAGGAATTTTGAACCTTAATCATTCATTGATTTCACTCATTGGGAAAAACGATTCCATCGATGCAACAACAGTGTGGCAAGTTCGTTTTCCAAGAGCATGTGGAGCACTCATCATCGGTGCAGGCCTCGGAGTTGCAGGCGCACTTGCTCAAGGAATATTCCGCAATCCATTAGCCGAGCCAACGTTAATTGGCTTATCGAGTGGCGCAACGCTTGGCTCGATTCTGGTGATTGCAACCGGCGTGGCAGCTTTCGGATCGGTACTTAGTATTGCTGCAGCAGTTGTGTGTGCCTTACTTGCTGCGCTCCTCATTCAATTTTTGACCCCACAAAAAGGTAATGGATTCCTCATTACAGGATTGGCAATGTCCGCAGTACTTACTGCTCTCGCGGGTTTATTGATCTCCATTTCACCTAAGCCAGGTATTCAATCACTTACTTTTTGGAACTTCGGATCGCTCTCTCTTTTAAATAATTCAACAGTTTCAGTCATAGCGCCATTCATCCTCTGTGGCGTTGCTCTTGCTGTTTGGGTATCACCGAGCCTTGATGGCTATAGCTTGGGGGATTCCACGGCGCATTTCATCGGAATCAATCCAAAGAAAATTCGCTTGATCGCAATACTTTCTATGGCACTTCTTGTTGGTGCATCTGTGAGCACCGTAGGAGCGATCGCTTTCTTAGGCTTACTTGTTCCTCATATCGTTCGATTGCTGATTGGGCCTGCTCATCGTTTGCTCATTCCATTAAGCGCAATTGTTGGAGCGTTGATACTTGCTCTCGCAGATCTACTTGCTCGCACAGTTGCATCGCCACGTGAAATTCCATTGGGGCTATTAACATCTCTCATCGGCGCACCAGTGCTCATCGTTCTGCTACGACTCCAGAGAAGTCAGTGGGTTGACCATGGTTGATATTAGAAACCTCTCTTTTGATCGACCACAGAAAAATATTTTGAAGCAATTTAACTGCCAGTTCCATGCAAAGAAGTTAACGTTGCTTTCTGGAGCAAATGGTTCGGGTAAATCCACTCTCATCAATCTGGTTGGTGGAGTCCTTAAGCCTTCATCTGGTTCCATCACCATTAATGGAATCGACATCAAAAACTTATCTTCTCGCGAGCAATCCACACTTCGATCTATCGCTCCTCAACGACGGATTTTTGATTTAGCTTTTACAGTTTCTGAAACTCTGGCAATCATTGCGAAAGATCAACGAGCGCCACACCAGACCGATGTCGAGCAAGCACTTGAGATCGGCGAGATTGCAGATCTGAGAGTGACCGAACTTTCTCTCGGCCAACAACAACGCGTCAGTGTTGCTCTCGCACTCATCCAAGATGCACCTTTCTATCTCCTCGATGAACCTTTGAGCGCTCAAGACACTTCGCACAAAACCGCCACCTTGGATCTGCTCGCGCACATCTCGAAAGAACGGGGCGTCATCGTCGTGGCCCACGATGCAGATGGCTACAAAGCCCGCTTCGACGGAGTAATCAACCTCTAAATCGACGCGGAGGCTGGAAACCTAAAAGTTCGCCCGCGCCGCCCTCCCAAAAGAGTCGGGCCATGGCGCGTCTCAACAACCGCGGAGACTTTTGATTTCCAGCCTCGCGTAGCACGGCGTGTTGTAGCCGTTCGAACAGATGTTCGGTACTATTAGCTCGTTCACGCACGTTTCACAGCGAGCGTGGATATACCCAACCAGAGCGGTTCCACACTTCCGCCAGGCAGAT
>CANFVU010000022.1 GCA_947450545.1 Actinomycetota bacterium | reverse complement strand
CGCTTTGGCGGTCAGGTAGTAAAGAGCGGCGAGATTCTCGTTCGCCAACGCGGAACAGTTTTCCACCCAGGAGCAAATGTTGGCATCGGTAAAGATGACACTTTGTTCGCACTCTCTGCAGGTGCAGTTGAGTTCGGCCGCGCACGTGGTCGCAAGGTTGTAAACATCGTTCCGGTACTCGCTTAACAGCGGATAAATCTTTGCGGGTCCGCGAATTGCGGGCCCGCTTTTTTATTTTAGGAAGCAAGGAGGAAGCCAATGACAACATTCGTTGATCGCGTGACTCTCCATGCTTCAGCAGGTAATGGTGGAGATGGTTGTGTATCTATTCACCGCGAAAAGTTTGTTCCACTTGGTGGTCCTGATGGTGGCAATGGCGGCCGCGGCGGAGACATCGTTCTCGTCGTTGATTCTGGCGTAACAACGCTTCTCGATTTTCACCACTCACCACACCGCAAAGCGCTAAGCGCACGCCCTGGTTACGGAGATTATTGCAATGGCGCAGATGGTGGAGACCTCATTCTTTCTGTTCCTAATGGAACTGTCGTTAAAGATAGAGATGGAAATACTCTCGCTGATTTAGTTGGCGTTGGAACTCGATTCATCGCTGCGCAAGGTGGCAAAGGTGGTCTTGGAAATGCAGGACTTGCTTCACGTAAGCGCCGCGCACCTGGCTTTGCACTTAAAGGTGAGCCTGGCGAAGAGCGCACACTTATTCTTGAACTAAAAAGCGTTGCTGATATTGGCTTGATTGGTTTCCCAAGCGCTGGAAAATCTTCACTTGTTGCTGCTATTTCTGCTGCGCGTCCAAAGATTGCTGATTATCCATTCACCACTTTGGTTCCAAATCTTGGGGTAGTACAAGCTGGAGATACTCGTTTCACAGTTGCAGATGTACCTGGTCTCATTCCTGGCGCATCGCAAGGTAAAGGTTTAGGACTTGAATTCCTTCGTCACGTCGAACGTTGTGCAGCTCTTGTGCATGTTCTCGATTGTGGAACGCTTGAAACAGATCGCGATCCAGTTAAAGATTTCGATGTCATCGAAGAAGAACTCTCACACTACGGTGGATTAGCTGATCGCCCACGCATTATTGCCCTCAACAAGATTGATTTACCAGATGGTAAGACGATGGCAGATATGGTGCAGTCAACACTCGAAGCTCGAGGCTTTGAGGTCTACCAAATTTCTGCAGCAGCTCGAATCGGATTGCAAGAACTTACCTATGCAATGGGTCGCATCATTCAGGAATACCGCAAGAATGAGAAGAAGGAAGAGAAGACGCGTATTGTGTTGCGTCCAACACCTGTTAACGATGGTGGTTTCACCGTCACAGCAAATGCAGATGGCTCATTCACTGTTCGCGGAGACAAGCCAGAACGTTTCGTTCGCCAAACAGATTTCGGCAATGCAGAAGCAATCGGTTATCTTGCAGATCGCTTAGCTCAACTTGGCGTTGAACGCGCACTCTTTAAAGCTGGTGCAAAAGCGAAAGATGAAGTTCGCATCGGTGAAGGCGATAACGCTGTTATCTTCGATTGGGAACCAACCATTGAAGCTGGAGCAGAATTGCTCGCAGGTCCACGTGGAAGCGATCTTCGTATCGAATCACCATGGGCTGGTCGATATGTTGAGGACAAGATCGATGTTCTTAATGATGATGAAATTGAAGCGCAATGGGAATATAACGTTGCCGATCCACACACCCCTCAACTTCCTAGCATCGAGGGCGATCAGAAATGAAGCGCGATCAGATAAGTAGCGCACAACGCGTTGTTATCAAGATCGGGTCTTCTACGCTCACCGGCAAAGCTGGCGAGCAACTGGATAAGAAGAACGTTGATGCAATCGTTGAGATCGTTGCTGGGTTACGCAAAGAGGGCAAAGAAGTCGTGCTCGTCTCCTCTGGTGCTATCGCTGCAGGCTTAGCTCCGCTTGGAATGAGTGAACGTCCAAAAGATCTCGCTACTCAACAAGCTGCTGCCTCTGTGGGTCAAGGTTTGCTTATCTCGTATTACAACGAAGCTTTTTCAACACATTCTTTACTTTCCTCTCAGGTACTCCTCACCATCGATGATGTTGTTCGTCGTGCGCATTATCAAAATGCACAACGAACCCTATTTAAGCTTTTGCAACTTGGCGTTGTTCCAATCATTAACGAGAATGACACAGTAGGAGTGCAGGAAATTCGCTTTGGAGATAACGACCGACTTGCAGCGCTCGTCTCTCATCTGATTGGCACAGATTTACTTGTGCTTGTGACCGATATCGATGCGTTGTATGACGCACCTCCAACTCAAGCTGGAGCCCAAAGAATTTCAGATGTCCCCGATGTGACAAAGCTTGTCGATGTGCAAATTGGTGGCGTTGGATCTTCCGGAGTTGGAAGCGGGGGAATGGTCACTAAAATTGATGCAGCACGAATTGCTACAGGTGCTGGCGTATCAATGTTGCTCACTTCTTTAGAAAAACTGAGCGACGCACTCAGTGGTGCAAACGCCGGAACATTTTTCGAAGCAATTAAGGATCGCAAGCCTTCACGACTCTTGTGGTTGGCGCATGCATCAACACCACGTGGCAAGTTAGTTGTTGATGATGGTGCTGTCACAGCGCTCCGTGAGCGAGGAGTCTCACTTCTTCCTGCAGGCGTAAAGAGCGTTGAAGGTGACTTTATTTCTGGAGACACCGTTGAGATGGTCTCTCAAAGCGGTGAAGTAATTGCCCGAGGGCTAGTTGCATTTGATTCTGGTGAAATTCCAAAGATGCTCGGCAAGTCAACGAAAGAATTGGCACAAACCTTTGGTCCTGAATATGAGCGCGAGCTCGTTCATAGAGATGATCTCGTTCTCATCTAACTGCTACGTCTTTAGTGCTTCGAGACACCCATCATTACCTGAGCTGTTTGCTTGGCAATATCCAGGCCTGTTGGAACATCGCTCAGCTTCACGATAACTGTTCGAGTCGCGCGATCAATAAATACATACTGGCCATGGAGTCCATCCATCATGTCGATGTTTGGATATGGGTGCCAGGTGTATGCGCTGTAACCCCATCCTTCGAGTTGCTCTACGGAAGTGCTCATACGCTTGATCCATGCAGTGTCGAGTACTTTGGTAGAACCAACCATGCCATTGTTCATGAGCATTAATCCGACTTTTGCATAATCTTCTGCGGCGGCATTAAAGCAGCAGAATGTTTTTTCCATTCCACCTATATGGTCTACGTTCCATGTTGCAGAAGTCAGCGCGCCGACACGTTGCCAGACATTCTGACTAAAGTAATTTGAAACGCTTACTCCCGTCACTTTCTTCACAATCATTCCGAGAAGTTGTGGGTCAACGCTTCGATACAAACCTTGTGTACCTGGCTCAAAAGCCATCTTGCGATTATGTTTTACAAACCAATTCATATCAGTCGTTGCGTACATCTGAGCAATTCCAACGCCCCACCCTTGAGGACCAGTTGGGTAGTTGTCACTGACGCCGACTCCACCGCGCATATCGAGAAGCTGCCCAATAGTTACGCGATCAAATGAGGTACCGTTTTTATATTCAGGGAAGAAGTCGACGAATTTGTCGCTCTCTTTGAGTTTGCCCTCAGAAATAAGTTGTCCGACCATTATTGAAAGCATCGTCTTTCCAACAGAATAAGAAGGCAGACGTGTTGTTGGCGTGAAGCCATCTCGATAATAAGCGTAAGTTAATACGCCATTACGAAGAACCAGAAAGACATTGGTGTGCGCAGTATCGAGAAATTCTTGCCACGAAATTTCTTTGCCATTCCACTCAACTTTTTGCGGCATTGCTTCTGTAGCTCGTGGGAGAGTGATGGGGTTATTCGATGGGGCGATGGTGTGCGCTGGCATTAAATCAGGCGTCTTTGAAGCAGGAGCAAGTCCTAACTTCACTGCTTGATAGGGATTCGGGTAGTGAATGACCTTAGTAAAACCCCACAAAGCTAAGTAGAGAACAAGCACGGTCACCAGGGTTTTACGAAGGAATTTCATAAGAGGGATTATTGCCCTTACCCTTGCACTATGGAAGCAACAGCGACGATAAATAATCTGGCAGATTCTGCCCGCGCTGGTGCTCGCACTCTAATTGCAGCATCAAGTGAGGAGCGAACTTCGCTGGTTCGCCAGATTGCCGATGCTCTTGAAGCATCGAGCGCTCGGATTGTGGCTGCCAATCAGATTGATATGGAGCGCGGCAAGAGCTCAGGTATGCAGAGTTCCATGCTCGACCGACTTTTGCTCACCGAAGATCGAATCCGTGGAATGGCAGATGGAGCGCGCCAAGTCGCTGCGCTTCCCGATCCGCTAAACCGAATAATTCATGAGCGCACATTGGCCAATGGACTCAAACTCAAGCAAGTAAGCGTGCCATTTGGCGTCGTCGGAATGGTTTATGAGGCGAGACCAAATGTGACTGTTGATGCTGCAGCTATTCTTTTGAAATCTGGAAATGCAGCTCTTTTACGTGGCTCATCAAGCGCTTCATCGAGCAACGCCGTCCTTGTAGAAATCATGCGCGAAGTTCTAGCAAAGAGTTCGATTTCACCCGACGTTATTCAAAATGTGCCATCGGAAAATCGTGACACTGTCGGAGCTTTGCTCCATGCTCGTGGCAAAGTGGATTTAGTTATTCCACGAGGAAGCGCTGAACTTATTCGTCGTGTCGTCGATGACTCATCGGTCCCAACAATCGAAACGGGTGCAGGTGTCTGCCACGTTTATGTAGATGAATTCGCTGAACTAGAAAAAGCACTTCCTATTTTGATGAATTCTAAAACTCATCGCCCAAGTGTCTGCAATGCTGCTGAAACTCTCTTGGTGCATGAGAAAGTCGCAGGGGAGTTCCTTCCACAAGCACTGGCGGCTTTGACAAGCGCTGGCGTGAAAATAAACGCCGATGCACATACTCAATCGTTAGCTAAGAGCCTCAATATAGATGTATCCATTGCGACGGAAGAAAATTGGTGCACTGAATACAACGCTCTTGAAATGAATGTTGCGGTAGTCCCATCACTCCTTGCAGCCGCTGATCACATTCAAAAATATGGCACACAACATACAGAAGCGATCGTTACTGAGAATGTTGAGCGAGCCAATCAATTTATTGCTCTCTCCGATTGCGCCGCTGTCATGGTGAATGCATCTACTCGATTTACAGATGGCGAGCAGATGGGATTTGGAGCCGAAATCGGAATCTCAAATCAAAAGCTTCATGCCCGTGGACCTATGGGTCTTGAGCAGATGACGACCACAACTTGGATTGTGTGGGGCACCGGCCAAATCCGATAAGGTTGGCGCATGGCCGCAATCTCACGTGACGAAGTAGCTCACCTTGCGCGTCTAGCTCGCATCGAAATGAGTTCTGATGAACTCGACCATCTGGCATCCGAGTTGGATCAGATTCTTCATGCGGTAGATCGCGTTCAAGAGGCAGCTAAAGATGATGTTCCCCCAACTTCACATCCACTTCCATTGAAGAATGTGACGCGTCCTGATGTCGTTGTCCCCTCACTTTCACCTGAAGATGCTCTCTCTGGCGCACCAGCCGCCGATGAGCAACGCTTTAAAGTCCCACAGATTCTTGGTGATGCTGAATGACAAATATTTTTAAAAGCGCACAAGAAATGTCATCGGCACTTGTAGCGAAAGAAGTTTCGGCAGTCGATCTTGCAAACGAACACTTTGATCGCATCGAAAAAGTAGATGGAGATGTTCACGCATTTCTCCATCTTGATAAAGAAGGTGCGCTAGCTCAAGCACGAGATGTGGATGCAAAGCGCGCAGCTGGCGAGAAGTTGTCACCTCTAGCCGGTGTCCCACTTGCTCTCAAAGATGTTTTAACTCAAAAAGGTATCCCAACAACCTGTGGTTCCAAGATGCTCGAAAATTGGCGCCCACCATATGACTCAACTGTTGTGACTCGTCTTAAAGCTGCGGGAGTTGTCATTCTCGGCAAAACCAACATGGATGAGTTTGCAATGGGCTCGTCGACAGAAAATTCTGCATACGGTCCAACGCATAACCCATGGGATCTTTCACGTATTCCTGGTGGTTCAGGTGGTGGCTCGTCCGCAGCGCTTGCTGCATTTGAAGCACCTCTTGCAATCGGTACTGATACTGGTGGATCTATTCGCCAGCCAGCTGCAGTGACTGGAACTGTAGGAGTAAAGCCAACATACGGCGCAGTCTCTCGTTATGGCCTCGTAGCGTTCTCCTCTTCACTGGACCAAGCAGGTCCCTGTGCGCGAACCGTTTTAGATACAGCTCTTCTGCACGAAGTAATTGCTGGACATGATCCAAAAGATTCATCGTCGATTAATGCGCCCGTCCCGTCGGTCGTTGCTGCAGCAAAGAAGCTCGATGTAAAAGGCATGAAAATCGGCGTTATCAAAGAACTTGGTGGAGATGGATTCCAAAAAGGTGTGAGCGAACGTTTTAATGAAGCACTTGAAGAGCTTGTAAAAGCTGGCGCAGAAATTGTTGAAGTTTCATGCCCAAACTTTGAGTACGCCCTTGCTGCTTATTACTTAATTGCACCATCAGAAGCATCTTCCAACCTTGCTCGCTTTGATTCCATGCGTTACGGATTGCGCGTAGGAGATGACGGTTCGCACGGCGCAGAGGAAGTTATGAGCCTCACCCGCCAAGCAGGTTTTGGTAAAGAAGTGAAGCGTCGCATCATTTTGGGTACGTACGCACTTTCATCTGGGTATTACGATGCTTATTACGGTTCTGCTCAAAAAGTACGCACATTAATTATGCGTGATTACGAAGCAGCGTTTGCAAAGGCAGATGTTCTCGTTTCACCGACAGCCCCAACAACTGCATTTAAGATTGGCGAGAAAGCTGACGATCCAGTTGCGATGTATCTCAACGACATTGCAACCATTCCCGTCAACATGGCTGGCATTGGTGGCATGAGCCTTCCTTGCGGTCTTGCATCAGAAGATAATCTGCCAGTTGGATTCCAAATCATGACTCCTGCAATGAAGGATGATTTGATGTATCAAGTAGGCGGAACACTTGAAGCAGCGCTCAATTCCAAATGGGGTTCACCATTAATGTCACAAGCTCCAGCGTTAGGAGCTAAATAATGGCTCTTAAATATGATGATGTAGTTGCAAAGTACGAGCCGACTCTTGGCCTAGAAGTTCACGTTGAACTCAACACAAATACCAAGATGTTCTGTGGATGCTCCACTGAATTTGGTGCAGAGCCAAATACTCAAACATGTCCTGTTTGCCTTGGTCTTCCAGGCTCACTTCCTGTGGTGAATGAAGTTGCAATTGAATCTGCCATCAAGATTGGGCTTGCACTCAATTGCTCGATCGCGCCATTTAGCCGTTTTGCACGTAAAAATTACTTCTACCCAGATATGCCTAAGGATTACCAGATCTCGCAATATGACGAGCCAATCTGTGTCAATGGATATCTCGATGTGGAAATCGATACCGACGAAGGCGTTAAGGTTTTCCGCGTTGAGATTGAACGTGTTCATATGGAAGAAGACACCGGTAAATCTCTTCACGTAGGTGGTGCAACGGGACGAATCCACGGCGCTGAATATTCTTTGTTGGATTACAACCGTGCAGGAATTCCATTGATGGAAATCGTCACCAAGATGGTTCCTGGAACAGGTAAATATGCCCCACAAGTTGCTCGTGCATATGTCACAGAACTTCGCGACATTCTTCGTTCGCTCGGTGTTTCAGATGTAAAGATGGAACAAGGATCGTTACGATGCGATGCAAACGTCTCGCTCTCCCCAATGGGCAGCGGCAAGCTCGGAACTCGTAGCGAAACTAAGAACGTGAACTCACTTCGCTCAGTTGAGCGCGCAATTCATGGCGAAATGATTCGCCAAGGTAATCGCCTTGAAAATGGCGAACGCATCATTCAAGAGACGCGTCACTTCCTTGAGGAGAGTGGCGAGACTCGTCCAGGTCGCTCAAAAGAAACTGCTGAGGATTACCGCTACTTCCAAGAGCCAGATCTTGTCCCTGTTGCACCTGATGCAGGATGGATTGAAGAGATTCGTAAAACTCTTCCTGAAAAACCATCGATCCACCGCAAGCGTTTACAAGAACAATGGTCTGTTCCAGATAAAGAGATGGCTGCTATGGTGAATGCAGAACTCCTTGACACTGTGGAAGCCACTGTAAATCTTGGCGCAGATCCAACGAAAGCTCGTAGTTGGTGGCTAGGTGAAGTATCACGCCTTGCAAATGAGAAGGACGTCGCTCCAACCGAGTTGATGACTCCTGCGCAAGTGGCAGAAATTATTGCTCTTATTGCTGCTGGTGAACTCACTGACAAACTTGCTCGCCACGTTGTTGAAGGAGTTGTCAACGGTGAAGGTACTCCTGCACAAGTTATTGAAAAGCGCGGACTTAAAGTTGTTTCAGATGATTCTGCTCTCATGAGTGCAATCGAAGCCGCAATTGCTGCGCAACCTGATACTGCTGAAAGAGTTCGAAGTGGAAATATTCCTGCAGCTGGCGCGCTTATTGGCGCAGTTATGAAAGCAACTGGGGGACAAGCTGACGCTGCGCGCGTTAGAGAATTACTACTTAACCATCTAGGCCAAGGTAACTAGGGGAGCAACAGCCATGACAAATATGAAGCCACGTTCTGGTTTGGTTACAGATGGACTTGAGCGTTCACCAGCTCGCGGAATGTTGCGTGCAGTTGGAATGGAAGACGCTGACTTTAAGAAGCCACAAATTGGAATTGCCTCTTCATGGAACGAAATCACACCTTGCAATCTCTCATTGGATCGCTTAGCGAAAGCTTCTCGTAAAGGTGTTATCGATGGCGGTGGATTCCCGATGCAATTTGGAACAATTTCTGTGTCAGATGGAATTTCCATGGGCCACGAAGGGATGCACTTCAGCCTTGTTTCACGTGAAGTTATCGCTGATTCTGTAGAAACCGTTATGCAAGCAGAACGCCTTGATGGAATGGTGATGTTTGCTGGTTGCGATAAATCTCTTCCTGGAATGATGATGGCAGCAGCTCGTATCGATGTTGCAGCAGTATTTGTTTACGCAGGTTCTACATTGCCTGGAAATGTTGATGGCAAGAACGTCACAATCATTGATGCATTCGAAGCTGTCGGTGCTTGTGCTCGCGGCCTTATCTCTGAAGAAGAAGTAGACAAGATTGAACGTGCAATCTGTCCAGGTGAAGGTGCCTGTGGCGGTATGTACACAGCAAACACCATGGCTGCTGTTGGAGAAGCAATCGGCCTCTCACTTCCAGGCTCTGCTTCACCTCCATCTGTAGATCGTCGCCGCGATGATTACGCGATTGCTTCTGGTGCCGCGGTTGTTGAATTGATTCGCAAAGGCATCACAACTCGCGATATTTTGACGAAGAAAGCTTTTGAGAATGCCATCACAGTTGTAATGGCTCTCGGTGGTTCCACAAACGCAGTTTTGCATCTTCTTGCACTTGCGAATGAAGCAGAAGTAGAACTCACTCTCGAAGATTTCCAAACCATCAGCTCACGTGTTCCTCTTCTTGCAGATGTGAAACCGTTTGGAAAATATGTGATGACCGATGTCGATAAAGTCGGTGGAATTCCTGTAGTGCTTCGCGCACTTCTTGATGCAGGTTTCCTCCATGGCGATGCGCTTACTGTTACAGGTAAGACGATGGCGGAAAATCTTGCAGATGTGAAGCCACTCGATCCTGATGGAGATGTTCTGCATTCCATCAAGACACCACTTTCAACTGGTGGCGGAATTACAATTCTTAAAGGTTCTCTTGCTCCTGAAGGCGCTGTATGTAAAACTGCCGGTGTCGGAGTTGAAGAGTTTGAAGGACCTGCTCGTGTCTTTGAACGCGAGCAAGCTGCAATGGAAGCGCTTGAAAACGGAACAATCAAAGCAGGAGATGTCATTGTTATTCGTTACGAAGGTCCAAAAGGTGGACCCGGGATGCGCGAAATGTTAATGATCACAGGTGCGATTAAGGGCGCTGGATTAGGTAAGTCCACACTCTTGTTAACGGATGGACGATTCTCTGGTGGAAGCACTGGACTCTGTGTTGGACACGTTGCTCCGGAAGCAGTCGATGGTGGACCGATTGCATTTGTTAAGGATGGCGATCGCATTCGCATCAACACCGTTACTCGCCAATTGGATTTGCTGGTTGATGAGGCAACACTTGCTGAACGCCGCACGCACTTCACTCCAGTACCTCATAAGTACAAGCGCGGAGTTCTCGCCAAGTATTCGAAGGTCGTTGGCTCCGCATCACAAGGCGCTGTCACGTCCTAAATAATGAGACTTGAGTCTCAGGGGTTGACTGCCCCCAATCGGTCAGCGAGAATACGTCTATGAAGTCATCAGTGGTGATTCGAGAGCGTGCGATCTGAGCAAGACGATCGTGCGCTAACCCTCAGTGGAAAAACTGAGGGTTTTCTCATTTAACAACCTAAACACGTGAGATAGCTGGAAGGAGATGAACATGGCAAGTAATGAAAACGTAACAGGGGCGCAGGCTCTCGTTAAATCTTTGGAGCATGCAGGCGTCGACGTCATGTTCGGAATTCCTGGCGGTGCGATTCTTCCTGCATACGATCCTATTTTTGATTCAAAGATTCGCCACATCTTGGTTCGCCACGAACAAGGTGCGGGACATGCTGCGACAGGTTATGCGCAAGTAACAGGACGTGTTGGCGTATGTATCGCAACATCTGGACCTGGTGCAACAAATCTTGTAACTCCGCTCGCTGATGCACAAATGGATTCAGTTCCTGTTGTTGCCATCACCGGTCAGGTAAATTCAACATCAATCGGCACAGATGCTTTCCAAGAAGCTGATATTCGCGGAATCACCATGCCAGTGACGAAACATAATTTCCTTGTCACTAATCCCAAAGATATTCCTCATGCGATCGCTTCTGCGTTCCACATCGCTTCAACAGGTCGTCCTGGTGCGGTGCTCGTAGATATCGCGAAAGATGCGCTCTCTGGAATGACAACATTTGATTTCCCAACAAATGTAAATCTTGCTGGGTACAAGCCGAGCCTCACACCAAACGAAAACGATATTCGTGACGCTGCGCGTTTGATCGCAGAATCCAAGCAACCAGTTCTTTATGTTGGTGGCGGCATCATCAAAGCCAATGCAAGCAAGGAATTGATGAAGCTTGCTGAACTTACAGGCGCTCCCGTTGTCACAACGTTGATGGCACTTGGTGCTTTCCCAGATAGCCACCCACAACATCTTGGAATGCCAGGCATGCATGGAACTGTTGCTGCTGTAACAGCTCTCCAAAAGGCTGATTTACTTATTACTTTAGGCGCTCGTTTCGACGATCGTGTTACTGGAAAACTCTCTTCATTTGCTCAAAATGCAAAGGTTATTCACGCTGATATCGATCCAGCAGAAATCGGCAAACTTCGTTTTGTTGATGTACCGCTGGTTGGAGATCTTAAGATCACAATCGATGCGCTTATTCCTGCGCTTAAAGCTGAATTCAAAAAGAACCAGCCTGATATCACTTCATGGGTGAAGCAAGTTCAAGGGTGGAGAGCGTCATATCCACTTGGTTACGAGCACCCATCAGATGGTTCACTCTCACCGCAATTTGTTATTGAACGTCTTGGAAAAATTGCAGGACCTGAAGCGATTTATGTTGCAGGTGTTGGTCAACACCAAATGTGGGCATCTCAATTCGTTCAATACGAACGTCCACGTAGTTGGTTGAACTCTGGTGGTTTGGGAACCATGGGTTACGCCGTTCCTGCTGCGATGGGTGCAAAAGTTGGCGCACCAGATCGCACTGTATGGGCGATTGATGGTGATGGATGTTTCCAAATGACAAACCAGGAACTCACAACCTGCGCGCTCAATGGAATTCCAATCAAGATCGCAATCATCAACAATGAAAGTTTGGGCATGGTTCGCCAATGGCAATCACTGTTCTATAACGAAAGATTCTCTAATACAGATCTACATTCAAAGCGCATTCCAGATTTCGCAAAGTTAGGCGAAGCGATGGGTTGCGTTGGCTTGCGTGCGGAAACTCGTGATGAAGTTGATGCAGTCATCGAGAAAGCAATGTCGATCAATGACCAACCTGTTGTGGTGGATTTCAGTGTTCATCGCGATGCAATGGTGTGGCCAATGGTTGCTGCTGGAACATCGAATGACTCCATCACTCTTGCGCGTTCACTTGCGCCTGTCTGGGATTCACAGGAGCTCTAATGGCCACTCATACACTCTCAGTTCTCGTTGAAAATAGTCCAGGTGTGCTCGCTCGCGTTGCATCTCTATTTTCACGTCGTGGATACAACATCGATTCATTGGCAGTAGGTCCAACCGAAGATGCCAATATCTCGCGTATGACAATCGTTATTGACGTTGAAGATCACGCTCTTGATCAAGTGATTGCTCAACTCGATAAGTTAATCGACGTTATCAGCACAGATCGCTTGGACCCAGTGACATCGGTTCAGCGTGAACTTCTGCTTGTAAAAGTAAATACATCAGCAGAAACGCGTTCTCAAGTTCTTGAGACCGTCCAACTATTCCGCGCAAAAGTTGTTGATGTGGCACAAGATGCCGTCACAATCGAAGCGACGGGTAATGCAGAAAAGATTCAGGCTCTTTTGCGAGTGCTTGAGCCATATGGAATAAAGGAACTCGTTCAATCAGGTCTTGTCGCAATGGAGCGCGGGCTCAAACCAGGGAAAGGCAATTAAGTGGCAACTCAATATCATGATGAGGATGCAGACCTCTCAATCATCCAGTCCAAAAAGGTAGCCATCATTGGTTACGGTTCACAAGGACATGCGCATGCACTCAACCTTCGCGATAGCGGTGTTGATGTTCGCATCGGTCTCAAAGATGGATCACCTTCTCGCGCGAAGGCAGAAGCAGAAGGACTTCGCGTTCTTTCAGTTGCTGATGCTGTGAAAGAAGCAGATGTCGTTATGTTGCTCGCTCCAGATCATTTGCAGCGCCACATCTACAACGATTCAATCAAGCCAAACCTCAAAGCTGGCGGAGCACTTTTCTTCGGTCATGGTTTCAATATTCGTTTTGATTACATCAAGCCAGAAGCAAATGTTGATATTGCAATGGTTGCACCAAAGGGTCCTGGCCACTTGGTTCGCCGTGAATATGCAGCAGGACGTGGAGTTCCAGTACTTGTTGCTGTTGAGCAAGATGCAACAGGCAGTGCATGGCCTCTCACGCTCTCTTATGCAAAGGCAATTGGCGGACTTCGCGCAGGCGGAATCTTGACCACCTTCACTGAAGAGTGCGAAACAGATCTATTTGGAGAGCAAGCAGTTCTATGTGGCGGAGCTTCACAGCTCGTTATGTACGGATTTGAAACTCTCGTTGAAGCTGGGTACCAACCAGAAGTTGCGTACTTTGAATGTCTCCACGAACTCAAGTTGATCGTTGACTTGATGTACGAAGGTGGAATTGCAAAGCAGCGTTGGTCAGTATCTGACACAGCAGAATTCGGAGATTATGTCTCTGGTCCACGCGTTATCGATCCACGCGTTAAGGAAAATATGAAGGCAGTTCTTGCTGACATTCAAAATGGAGCATTCGCAAAGCGCTTCGTTGATGATCAAGAAGCAGGCGCACCAGAATTCAAAACTCTCCGCGCAAAGGGAGAGTCACACCCAATCGAAACTGTTGGACGCGAACTTCGCAAGATGATGTCCTGGGTCCGCGGAAACAGCAAAGATGATTACAAGGAAGGTACTGCCGCGCGTGGCTAAACCAGTTGTTCTAATTGCCGAGGAGTTAAGCCCTGCAACAATGGAGGCGCTTGGCCCTGATTTCGAAGTCCGTCACTGCAATGGCGCAGATCGTGGAGAGTTGCTTGCTGCATTAGCAGCAGGAGTTGATGCTGTTCTCATTCGTTCTGCGACAAAGATGGATGCAGAAGCAATTGGAGCAGCTAAAGGCCTTAAGGTCATTGCACGTGCTGGCGTTGGACTTGATAACGTTGAAATCCCTGCCGCCACTGCAGCGGGTGTCATGGTTGTTAATGCACCAACATCAAATATCGTGAGCGCAGCAGAATTAGCAATCACGCTACTTCTTGCAAGTGCTCGCCACGTATCACCTGCACACGCAGCACTTCGCAATGGGAAGTGGGCACGTTCTAAGTACACCGGCGCTGAGATCTTCGAAAAGACTCTCGGAATCGTTGGTTTTGGACGTATCGGCCAACTCGTTGCTGCACGCATGCAAGCGTTTGGTATGGATGTTGTTGCTTACGATCCATATCTCCAACCTGCTCGCGCTGCTCAACTCAATGTTCGCCTCGTTGAACTCGATGAACTTCTCCGTATTTCAGATTTCATCACGATTCACCTTCCAAAGACGAAAGAGACAGCAAATCTCATTGGCGAAGAAGCGCTCAAGAAAGTGAAGCCGACTGTTCGCATTGTGAATGCAGCACGCGGAGGTGTACTTGATGAGACAGCTTTGTACAACGCTCTCAAAGAGGGTCGCGTAGCTGGTGCTGGTCTCGATGTATTTTCAACAGAACCATGCACTGATTCACCACTCTTTGAACTCGATACTGTTGTTGCAACACCTCACCTTGGAGCTTCAACTGATGAAGCACAAGAGCGTGCAGGTATTGCTGTCGCTGTTTCAGTTCGTAAAGCACTTGCTGGCGAACTTGTCCCAGATGCCGTTAACGTTAAAGGTGGAGCAATTCACCCAACGATTCGCCCAAGTCTTCCACTCGTGGAAAAGATGGCGCAGATTGCAACAGCGATTGCTGGAGAATCTCCAGTCACTCTCTCCGTTGCAGTGCGCGGTGATATTTCTGAACACGACTCATCAATCTTGGCAACAAGTGCGCTAAAAGGTGCTCTTGCTGGCGCTGGTGCAGAAGCTGTTACTTATGTGAACACTCCTGCTCTTGCAACCGAAAAAGGCATGTCTGCATCTGTTACAACAGAAGCAGATTCACCTTTCTATCGCAGCATGATTTCTTTGCACGCAGCATTTGCTGACGGCAAGTCAGTCACTGTTGATGGAACTCTTATGGGAATCCGAATGGTGGAAAAAATCATTGCTATCAACGGTTTTGATTTAGATCTCCCACCAACAGAGAACATGATTTTCTTGCAATATGGCGATAAGCCAGGCGTTGTAGGAATTGTCGGAAATATTCTTGGTAAAGCTGGCCTCAACATTGCTGGCATGCAAGTTGCCCGTAGTGACAATGGCAAAGAAGCGCTTATGGCAATCACCGTTGACTCATCTGTTTCACAAGATCTCGTTGCTGCAATTGCAAAAGAATCTGGTGCTGATTTGGTTCGTGCTGTGGGGTTGGTTTCATAAATGCCTTCATACAAGTTAGCGGTTATTCCCGGAGATGGAATCGGTCCTGAGGTTGTTGCCGAAGGTTTAAAGGTTCTTGATGTCGTTGCTGCAAAGCATGGCTTGAAGTTCGAGAAGACTGAGTACGAACTCGGTGCCAAGTATTGGCACAAAACGGGGGAGACTCTGCCTGATTCAGTCATGGCTGAGCTCGCAAAAGCAGATGTAATTTTGCTCGGCGCTGTAGGCGATCCTTCAGTTCCAAGTGGAGTGCTTGAGCGCGGACTTCTTTTGAAACTTCGCTTTGCTTTTGATCACTACATCAATCTTCGTCCGACTCGTCTTTATCCAGGAGTTGCTTCACCGCTTGCTAATCCTGGTGATGTGGACTTCGTTGTTGTTCGTGAAGGAACAGAAGGTCCATATATCGGTGCCGGTGGCGTCCTCGCTTTCGGAACTGAGAATGAAATTGCTACTGAAGAGAGCATCAACACTCGTCGAGGTGCAGAGCGCGCAATTCGCTATGCCTTTGAAACAGCAATGAAGCGTCCTCGCAAGAAAGTGACTCTCGTTCACAAGAACAATGTGCTTACTCGCGCTGGAAATCTTTGGACTCGTGCATTTAATGAAGTTGCCGCTGAATATCCTTCCATCGCAACGGATTACATTCACGTTGATGCTGCAGCGATGTTCTTTGTTACTCAGCCACATCGTTTCGATGTTGTTGTGACTGACAATCTTTTTGGTGACATCATCACCGATATTGCTGCTGCCATCAGCGGCGGAATTGGTCTTGCTGCATCAGGAAACATCAACCCAACAGGTAAGTTCCCATCGATGTTTGAACCTATCCACGGCTCAGCTCCTGATATCGCTGGTAAGCAGCTTGCTGACCCAACCGCGACTATCTCTTCTGTTGGAATGATGCTTGCTCATCTTGGACATGTAGATGCTGCTGCTGAAATTGCTGCAGCAGTAACAAAAGATCTCGAGAATCGCGGAACAACAAAGCGTTCGACAGCTGAAGTTGGAACTGCGCTAGCGGAGGCGTTGAAGTAAATGAAAATCAACCTCAATCCAAATACCAACCCTGCAAGCGATGCGTCGCGCGAAGAAAAACTCGCAGCAGGTGGATTCGGCAAGTATTACACCGACAATATGGTGGTTGCTGAGTGGAGTGAGGCTTCAGGTTGGGGAGATGCCGAGCTCAAAGCATATGGAGCTCTATCGCTAGACCCTGCAACATCTGTTTTGCATTATGGTCAGGAAATTTTTGAAGGAATGAAAGCTTATTCTCAACCTGATGGTGGAGTGAGCCTTTTCCGTCCAACAGCCAATGCTGAGCGTTTCAATAAGAGCGCAGCACGCATGGCACTTCCTGAGATCCCTGTTGAAGATTTTGTTGCAACAGTGAGCGCACTTGTAAAAGAAGATGTGAAGTGGGTTCCAAAAAATATTGGTGAATCTCTCTATATCCGGCCATTCATGATTGCGACAGAGGTGGGACTTGGAGTTCGCCCTTCAAATCATGCGACCTACCTTGTCATCACAACTCCAGCTTCGGCTTATTTCAATCCAAATAAGGCTGTAACAGTCTGGATCTCAACTGAGTTTGTTCGTGCTGCAAAAGGTGGAACAGGCGAAGCAAAGACCGGTGGAAATTACGCTGGCTCATTGCTCGCTCAAAAGAAAGCTGCTGCAGAAGGTTGCGATCAAGTTGTTTGGCTTGATGCGATCGAACACCGCTGGGTTGAAGAGATGGGCGGCATGAATCTTTATTTTGTTAAAGGTCGCGGAAAAGGCGCCACAATTTTCACACCTAAATTAACTGGCACCCTCCTTGCAGGTATTACTCGCAACTCGATTCTCACAGTTGCAAGCGATCTTGGTTACAAGGTTGAAGAGGGCATGATCTCTACCGATGACTGGCGCGACGGCGTTGCTTCAGGTGAAATCACTGAAATTTTTGCCTGTGGCACAGCTGCTGTTGTTTCACCGATTGGTGTTGCGAAGAGCGCTCAAGGCACATGGACAACTGGCGATGGCGAACCTGGTCCAATTACAATGGAAATCCGCAATCACCTTCTTGGCATTCAGCATGGAACCATTGAAGATAAACATGGTTGGAATGTGCGAGTCAACTAATGACAATCTCTGACGCATTTCATATCTACGACACCACTCTTCGCGATGGTGCGCAGCAAGAAGGTCTCAACCTCTCGGTTCATGACAAGCTTGCAATCGCACGTCACCTCGATGATTTAGGTGTTGGATTTATCGAAGGCGGCTGGCCTGGAGCAAACCCTAAAGACACTGAATTCTTTAAGCGCGCTCAAACTGAACTTAAACTGAAGAACGCAACATTCGTTGCTTTTGGTGCCACTCGTCGCCCCAACGTGAAAGCAGCCGATGATGTTCTTCTTCGTGCACTTGCTGATTCTGGTGCGCCCGTTGTTACTCTCGTTGCAAAGAGCCACGATCGCCATGTTGATCTTGCACTGAAAACAAACCTTGATGAGAACCTTGCAATGATTAAGGATTCCATCCAATTTTTGAAAGCAAACGGCCAACGCGTATTCCTCGATGCCGAACATTTCTTCGATGGATACAAGTCCAACCGCAATTACGCGCTAGAAGTTATCCGCACCGCGATGGAAGCTGGCGCTGATGTTGCTGCCCTATGCGATACCAATGGTGGAATGCTTCCTGATGAGCTCCAACAAGTAGTGCATGAAGTTCTGCAAAGCTCATCTGCTCGACTTGGAATTCACTGCCACAATGACACAGGTTGCGCTATCGCTAACTCACTGGCAGCTGTAGAAGCTGGCGTCACTCATGTCCAAGGAACTCTCAATGGATATGGTGAGCGGACAGGTAACGCAGATCTAGTGTCAATTATCGCCAACTTGGAACTGAAGAAAGATAAGCAAGTTCTTCCTGCAGGCTCGCTTCGCGAATCATTCCGTATTGCTCACGCTGTTGCTGAAGTAACAAATGTTGCTCCATCTGCCCGCCAACCATATGTTGGAGTATCTGCTTTCGCTCATAAAGCTGGATTACATGCTTCAGCAATCAAAGTTGATCCAAATCTCTACCAACACGAGGATCCAGCATCTGTCGGAAACGATATGCGCATGTTGGTTTCGGATATGGCTGGCCGTGCATCTATCGAATTGAAATCCCAAGAGCTTGGTATCGATCTTGGTGACAATAAAGATGTAGTTACTCGTGTTGTTGCGCGCGTTAAAGAGATGGAATCTCGAGGATTCACTTTCGAAGCAGCCGATGCCTCATTTGAATTGCTTCTTCTTGAAGAACTCCAAGGAAAGCGCCCTCAATTCTTCGAACTCGAAGATTGGACCACCAGCGTCCATGGCGGCGATGATTCTGCAGTTACCTCTACAGCGACCGTGAGCATTAAAGCTAAAGGCGAGACCATCAAAGCAACAGGATCTGGAAACGGTCCAGTTAATGCGATCGATATGGCAATCCGCTCTGGTCTTGAGAAGATTTATCCAGAACTATCGAAACTTGAACTCACGGACTACAAAGTTCGCATCCTTGAAGGTCGACTAGGCACTGGCGCTGTTACTCGCGTTCTCGTTGAAACAAGCGATGGTGAAGGTGAATGGTCCACAATCGGCGTTCACGAAAACGTTATTGCAGCATCTGCAATGGCTCTTGAAGATGCTGTCACTTTCGGACTTCTTCGCCAAGGTCGCAAGCCAGAGTAATGTGAGGCCATGACCTCACCACTGATTGCGCAATATGAAGAGCATCTTGCTCTTGTTCGCAATCTGGCTGATAACTCCATTCGTGGTTATATCAGTGATCTTGAATCGTTTCTAAAACACTTAGAAACTCTCCAGATTGCAGAGTTCAAAGATTTGGATTTATCGCATATCCGTTCGTGGCTTGCTGAACTTCAGCTTAATGGCGCAACTCGATCAACTCTTGCCCGCAGAATTGTTTCGATGCGAGCGTTTACATATTGGGCAGCGAGTAATGGCTGGATCAAATCGGATTATGGAGCTGCGTTAGCAATTCCCAAACCACAACCACATCTGCCAGAAGTCTTAGATATTGCAGATACAGAAATCGTTCTTGCAGCTCTCCAATTAAAAGCTGGAGAAGAACCTACTCCGGTGAATTTGCGCAATCTTGCAATGGTTGAAGTTCTCTATGCATCGGGAATTCGTATCTCAGAATTATGTGGTCTCGACATTCTTTCTATTGATACGTCTCGAAATACTTTACGAGTTATCGGTAAAGGGGATAAGGAACGTGTTGTGCCGCTGGGAATTCCAGCAATGGAAGCTCTTCAAAACTATTTAAAACTGGCTCGTCCATCTCTCCTCAACGAGAAATCCGGAAGCGCAGTCTTTCTCGGTTCTCGAGGAAAGCGCATCGATCAACGCACGGCTCGTGATGCTGTCTACGACGCTATGGGAGCAATCGGATCCTCGATGGGTCCCCACGGATTGCGTCATACAGCTGCGACTCATTTACTCGAAGGCGGGGCCGACCTTCGTACGGTTCAAGAGATTTTGGGCCATTCATCACTCTCGACGACCCAGATTTACACGCATGTATCGCCTGAAAGACTTCAAAAGGCATACGAGCAAGCGCATCCTCGGGCCTAATTTCGACTCAATTTTGCCCTCGCGTTAGTAACTCATAAGATTCATCCCAGCAGGAAGGGCAACTTTCCTGACTTCACACGTCTTACCTATTTCGATAGGAACCACTTCGGTCCAGTGATAAAACTCTGGTCGGTGACAAGACGTTAGAGATTCAACAAATTGTTGAATCGTTAACCGAGTGCATATGCGCAACTTATGTTGTGCTGTGCAATAAAGGAGCGTGCCGCCATGGCGGTTGTAACAATGCGAGAACT
>CANFVU010000021.1 GCA_947450545.1 Actinomycetota bacterium | reverse complement strand
CTAAGCGCACAGTATTTCTTGAGGCATTTGGTGATGATGATGCGAGTGTTTTATCAACAATTCAAACTCTTCCATTTTCAGCTATTTGGAATATCGAAGTATTTCCAACAACGCCACCAGCGGGAGTGAACTTCTAATCGATCTCTCTTGTATGTAGTTAATTGGGGGGGGAAATGTGAGGGCAACATTAGAAATTGAGCGTGGGATTACGCATAACAATTTCGTCTCCGGCTTATAGGGCGACTCTTCTGATTCATTATTTTTTATGAAATTATTGGCAAATGGGAATCCGGTATTTTGGACTTAGATCACTTATTTACCCCGCACCAAGACTTCAAGAATCGAAGGAGTGGTGGAAGAAGACCCTAGGTAAAGATCCATACTTTGATGACGGTGGTTATGTGGGTTTTGATCTTGGAGGATACGAACTAGGTCTCAACAGTTTTTCAGAGTCACTTAAAGGACCACTTACATATATTGGCGTGGAAGACGTTCAAGCTGCAGTTGCTTCACTTGTTGCTGATGGAGCAACTGTCCTTATGGCTCCGATGGATGTAGGCGGGGGAATAGTTTTGGCTGATGTTCAAAGTCCGACAGGTGAAGTATTCGGCGTGATATGTAACCCGCACTTCAAGCTCTCCGGCTTATAGGGCGACTCTTGTATTATCTTTTCGTTGGAATTGAGTAAAATTACGAACATGATTAACGCAATTTTCCTCAATCTTCCCATCAAGAATCTCAAGAAATCTGTAGATTTTTTCGGAGGGCTAGGTTTTACCTTTAATCCACAATTTACAAGCGAAGACTCAACATGCATGATCATAGGTAACAACATGTATGCGATGTTGTGCGAAGAAGCAAAGTTTCAGGGCTTTCTTTCCAAGCCAATCGCAGATCCAGCCACCACGGAAGTTCTTATTTCCTTATCTTGCGAAAGCAAGGACGAGGTCACTTCGCTTTCGGAGAAAGCTTTCGCGCTAGGAGCACGGAAAGTTAATGAACCAGAAGATCACGGCTTTATGTTCAGCTGGGGGTTTGAAGACTTAGACGGACATGTATGGGATTTGTTCTGGATGGATCCTTCACACGTTCAGTAGAAAGTTGCTTTCAATAATACAAAAGGAATTGTTTGGCTATTGAGCCAGGATGGCATCGTGCACGTATTGAGTTAAGCCTCTAACACGACCGTCGTAATACTCTTTGAATCGGGGATCAGCGACGTACATAGCCGCTAGTTGCTTCTGCATTTCGATGCTGCAGTCGTAGAACCATTTGATCACGGGTGCCTAGATTTCACCCATTGAATATGGGAAAATCGGCTTATGAAGCGCTACATGATTTTTGTGATTGACGACTTATCTGGATCGGGCACGCCCGAGGAGATGGTTGCCATCGATGCATTTAATGATGAGATGGCTGCAAACGGGCAACTCATTCATGCGTGTGGACTGGCTGCGCCGGCACATGCCAATGTGATCGATAATCGAAGTGGCGCTGGGGTCCAAACAGGTGCACCTTTATTTGCAAACCCCGAGCAATTTAGCGGTTTCTGGATGATTCAAGCGGAGAGCGATGAAGTTGCTAAGAGGCTTGCGTTTGAAGGTTCACGAGCATGCAACCGTAAAGTTGAGCTGCGCCCGCTTCTTTAATTAAAGGCCGCGATAATTGCGCCAGCAACAGTCAGGTTGATTGCGTCGTTAGCAGTCTCGATGATCCAAACTTTGAGAGAATCTCCGCCAAAGAGTCTGTGACTCAATGAGGCAAACATCCCGATTCCGACTCCTAGAGCAAAGCCAACGCCGGCTCCATCAAGCACTCCGAAATTGGAAGTGTGGTACTGAATTGAAGCGATGATGATTCCAAGAGTCACTGTTTGAATGAGAACTCCGAGAATGGTGCCACCAAAGAGGAGAGCGGGTTTGTTCTGGTTCTCATTGAGTTGGCCAGATGAGATCCCTTTGGCTTTCATCCAGACGGGATAGAAGGTTTTTGGCCCAAACCAGATTCCACCACTTGCAAATGAAATGATGAATGCGATGAGCACGCCTACGAAGTTGAGTCCTGAAAGAGTCATCCGTGAATTTTACATTAAAATTCTTGCATGGCTAAGAAAAACGACTCACGTTGCGCTGTTAACCGGGGCGAAGTAGACCTTAGCAAGTACGAAGCGCTGGATGGGGAGTGGCGAAAAGTTGGATTAGCCGCACCTGCACGTCGCGCTCTCGTCGATGCCAAGCTTTACAAAGTGTCTGATTTACGCAAAATTTCTCTTGTCGAGCTCACTGAACTTCACGGGATGGGTAAGTCTGCAATTGCTCGCTTGGTGAATTTAATGGAAGCGAAAAAAATCCGCTTTCGCTAGGCCAAAAGAAAAGCCCCATAGTTTCCTATGAGGCTTTTTACGTTTAAGAGATTACTTAGAAGCGATAGCTGAGATTTCAAACTCGAGGTTGATCTTCTCTGAAACCAAGATTCCGCCAGTTTCTAGCGCTGCGTTCCATGTGAGACCGAAATCTTTACGATTGATTTCTGAAGAACCTTCGAAACCAAAGCGAGCATTTCCGAATGGATCTGTTGCTGAGCCTGTGTATTCGAACTCGATGGTGATTGGCTTGGTTACATCTTTGATGGTGAGGTTGCCTTCAACAGAAAGCTTCTCTGAACCAGAATCCTTAATTGATGTTGAAACAAAAGTGAGCTTTGGAAATGTAGCAACATCAAAGAAGTCAGGGGATTGAAGGTGACCATCGCGGTCTGCGCTACGGGTGTCGACTGAAGCTGCTGAGATTTCAATGTTGATCGAAGCAGCGCCATTTGCAACAGTTGCTGAACCTGTGAATTCATTAAATGCTCCGCGAACTTTTGTAACCATCGCGTGGCGAGCACTGAAACCGATACGGCTGTGTGAAGCATCTACAACAAATGAACCTGCTGGCAAAGATGAAAGAACTGACATTTATATTTTCCTTTTATGAGTTATCGAATGTGACCACTTCATGCGGTGTGCTCAAAGGCTATCTCAATGTAGTTGAATGTTCAACTAATCCAATAATATGCAGATGCGACTGATTTGCATCTAGATGATGTGTGTTATTTACCTTTTGTTCAACTTGCGGTGCTTTAATGAGCCATGAGCAAGAAGCCAACCGTTCTCTTCGTTTGCGTACACAACGCCGGGCGTTCTCAAATGGCAGCCGGTTATATGCGCGAGCTTTCAGGTGGAAAAGTTGAAGTACTTTCTGCTGGATCGGCTCCTAAAGATTCCATCAATCCTCAAGCGGTTGCCGTCATGGCTGAAGAGGGAATTGATATTGCCAACCAGCAACCAAAGATTTTGACGACCGAAGCAGTACTCGAATCTGATGCAGTGGTAACAATGGGCTGCGGCGATGCTTGTCCGTTCTATCCAGGTAAGCGTTATGAAGATTGGGTTCTAGAAGATCCTGCTGGTCAAGATATAGATAAAGTCCGTGAAATTCGAAATGATATAAAAGCGCGAGTTCAAACATTGCTCGCTGAGCTTTTGAATTAGTTCAAAAGTTATTTACCTCCAATAGCAAATTTTTTCTGGGGGATAGCACTCACCTAATGGTCATTGTGACCTAGGAGATACACCCAACTCTTTCATTGTGATGCAAGGAATAACCCTCAAAGGGCTGCCTCTCACTATTTTCTGCCTCAAATTTCTGACGCGTGGAAGTATTTCGGTTGTAAGAAAGAACCAAATATTCAACGGAGAGTTGGGGATTGAAATGAACGTTCTACAATCAAAGCTAGCGAAGAGCCTCATAGTCGTGGCCGCAGTAGGAGCACTTGTTGCAGGATCTACATATGCGAACGCAGCTTCAAAAACTATTACCTGTTATAAGGGCACAACGGTTAAGAAAGTAACTACCGCTAAGTGCCCAACTGGATTTACAACTACGGCTCCTAAAGCGGCTCCTGCACCTGCAAAAGCCGGGGCAGGAACGACTGCTGGCGCTGTAGCAATCAACGCAACATACAAAGGATCAATGAAGTTGGTCTGGAGCGATAGCGATGTCAAAGTTTCGTCAATTACAGCAACAGGGACAGGAACAACTGCAGGTCTCGCATCACTGAGCGGGACTGGCAGTTCTGCTCCTTCTAGCCAATGCGATGCAATCATCGGAACAGGCGTGCTTGGAAGTGGCGCAGATACGGTGAAAGTGACTTTTGATTCAGGAACACAAGGATGCGCTGATTCGGATGCAGCTCCTGCAAACGTCACTCTCAAAGGAAACGCTGTTGTAAACGGTGGCACCGGCAAATATGCAGGTGCAACAGGAACTCTTAAAGCAACAGGTTCATTTGCAGTGAAGTCAACGTCCGCAGGATTTACAGAGACTCAGGCGCTCACGTTGACTCTCGTCGGAAACATTGTCACAAAGTAAAGATTCAAAGAAATATCTAATTCATTGACGTGTTAGATCAACAAAGGAGAAGTAAATGAGAAAGTTCACAGGAGCCGTAGTCATCAGTGCAGCTGCACTTTTCGGCGGCGCAATCGTTGGAGCACCTGCTCAAGCAGCTGACCCAACACTCGTACTATCAGGCGGAAGCGCAGTCTTCGGTCTTGACCCAGCAAGCATCGTGGGTACCGCAAGCGTTCCAGGCACAGTTGCATTCTCTGCAGCTGGTGCAGTCGTCAAAGGCTGCGAAGCAGTAGCTACCGCAACAACAGCACCATTCGTTGCTAAGTGCTCATGGCTTCCAGCAGCAGCTGGCAAGACAGCGCTTACAGGAGTTCTCACACCTACAGATTCAACTCTCGCAAAAGTTAATGCAAATACTTTTAACGTCACAGTCGGCGTTCCAGTCCAAGGCGTTGTTTCACCAATCAACATGTATGTTGATGAAGTCCTCGCAACAGGATCCACTGGCGTACTTGCTCCCTATCTTGGTGGCGGATGTTCAGTAACAAGCACATACATTCTTGGTCAAACAATCGTCTGGCGCGTATATGCCAATAACGCAGATCTTGGTGGAGCCGTCATGGATTCATCCAACACAGCAAAGGCATTCATCACAGTAGATGGCGTTGCTAACCCAATTCCATTGGCTTATGGAAACCACAGCGGTGCTGCATTCTGGACAGCAATCCTCAAGACAGGCGCAGCTCCTTTGTACAACACCCTTGGAGTCATCAACTTCAAGATAACAATGGTTGCTAAAGATTCAAGCGTTGCAAAAGTCCTAGCTACCAAGAGAGTTCTCTCTGTGGTGGATGGAAAGAGCGTGTATCAAAACGTCTCTTACTATCGCAACATGACTCTCAAGAATCCAATTAAGGGTGCAACTGGTACATGGTCATCAAACTTCAACCCAGCATCTCAGCTCACTTTGTTTGCAGTGCCAACAAAGTAAATATCGCGTAGAGAAGTGAGCGAAGGGTCTGATCACTAGACAGATTGGACCCTTCGCAAATAACCAAGATTTATTAAACGGAGAGGTAAGAAAATGAATTCACCAAAGAAGAGCACAATTGTTAGAGCTCTTGCTGCGACAATTTTGCCACTAGCGATGATGGCGCCAGCGATGACGCAAGCGCTTGCCGCAGATGCAACAACACCAGTGCAGGTTTATGCACCGAAGGATCTTAAAGGCGTTCCAGCTCTTCCATTTACAGGAGTGAAAGCTGCAGCGTTTACAGTTGCGGCGAATGCAACAGTCTCCAACATCGACGTTGTGCCACAACAAGGTCCAGAAGGAACCCCAGTCACCATTTCGGGCAAAGGCCTTACTGCAAGCAAAACTCTGCAACTCACATGGTCAACTGCAGATGGATATTGGAAAGTTGGAGTAGATCCAACCACCGTGAATTATTTGGGCAATGGATACACCAAATACAATATGAATCTTGCTGAAGTCACCACAGATGCAAACGGTGGATTCACGTATAAGACAACTATTCCTCGTGACTTTGGTGGTCTTCATGACATCTACGCTCTCGATGGAACAACACCTGTTGCGCATGGTGGATATCAAATGAATCCAACGATCTCCATTTCTCCTAAGAGCGGTCCAGTCGGAACTGTCATCACAGTTGAATACACAAGCATGGGACCAAACCTCTATACGGGTGGTGCATCCGTATTGTGGGATAACAACTTCGTAGGTGGTGCACAAGCGGTGTGGACGCGTGGCTATGCCAAGTTCACTATTCGCGCTGCTGGTGATGTAGGAACTCACTATGTTGCGATGAATGCAGGAATTGGCGTTCAGTATATGAACACCAAGCAATCACCTGTCCCTTGGTCACTCGGTGGAAAAGCTGCCTTCAAGATTACGAAAGATGCTGGTGCTCCAAAAGCAACAATCGAATATCCAGAGACTTTCCAACCAGCAGATCCAAAGCAACACACAACACAGTCCACAGATGGAGTTGATACAGCCTCAACTGCTGTCGCAACCCTCTCTTCTCCTAGCGCTGTAGTTGGAGCGAAGGTAAAGCTCAATGTCACGGGACTTTCCACCACAGGAGCACATCAAATTGTGTGGGCATCTGTAGTTGGTAACCGCGTGAACTGCACCGGAACGTGCTGGATTTACACAGCAGTCCCAATGGGTCCAAATGGTTCACCGTTAATGGCAACACCAACTGATGGAAAGCTCTCTCAAGATATAACCATCCCAGATCACCTTGGTGGATGGCACGTTGTTCAAATCAAGAGCGGCGACAAAATTGAAGCTCAAGTTCCAATCTACGTGAAGGAAAGCATCTTCAATTATGTCGATAAGAGTGGCAAGGTCCTTAGCGAGGGAGTTGCAGCAGCTGACACTCTCTTAACCCCAGAACTTCGCGATGGATCAGGCGTTCCAAAGAACACTTTCAAAGCCGGTGAAGAATTCACCATTGCGATGAAAGGTGTGGGTTGGACACAGCTTGATAACACTCTCACCGTCACCTATGACAACAGCTACATCGGTTACGGATGCGGTTTTAACTCGAATGGGTACATGGTCGTGCATCTAGTTGCGACTGGAAAACCTGGAACTCACCTCATCGAGTTGCGACCAGTGCTTTATACAAACCAACCATCCTTTGCGAACACTCCTTATGGAATGCTCCCTATTCTCACGAATATGACTGATATTCCAGGTATTGCATTGGGTTATCAGCCACCTACGGTGCGGTTTGCAATCACTATCACTAAATAGCACGACAATCTAATACGTCAACTATTAAAGCCTTCCTTTCGGAAACGAGGGGGAGGCTTTAAGTATGTGCTTTACGAGAAGGTTGCCACCAATTCCATTTACCTAGAAGCGCCATTGCGCTCGGCAAGAGAATTGCACGAATAATCGTTGCATCAATCAAAATTCCGAAAGCAAGACCGATTCCAAGTTGTTGCAACCCTGCGAAGTGACCACGCGCTAAACCGCTCACGGCGACAATCAATATTGCAGCAGCAGATGTTACGACGCCACCGGTGTGGCTCATGCCTTCGACAATTGCGCTCTCGTTACTTTCTCCTCGATCCCAAGCCTCGCGCATTCTCGAAACGATGAATACTTCATAATCCATCGAAAGGCCGAAGAGAATTGCAAAGAGAAAAATAAGAACCCATGCCTCAATTTGGGGGAGGTGATACGTACCAAAAATTGAGGAACCGATTCCAAAATGGAATACAGCAGCAACAGTGGCCATTGCAACAGCGATAGAAATTAAGTCGAGCACAATCGCTTTGAGTGGGAGTATTGCCGATTTAAATGCACGATAGAGAAGTACATATGTAAGAAGAATAATCAGGAGAGCCATCAACGGAAATGCGGAGAAGATTGCGTGGAGCAGATCCAAGCCTTGGGCAGGAGCACCACCGAGATAGATTTTAGTTCCAGCAGGAAATGCATGTGTAGAAAGAATCTCTGTACGCAAACTCTTCACTAATTCTTGAGTTTGCATCGCTCCTAAATCATGTTTGCCCACAACATACATTCGTAAGTAACGACCCGTTGAATCAACGTATGGAGACTTCTCGCCACTGGCGACAAGGAATACTTCGGAGTTCTTAGAAAGCGTCTCCACAAGAGCTTGTCGAGCCTCTGAGACTTCAATTGATCGATGAGTTGGACCAAGATCAATCACGATTTCAGACGGCGTAATAGCGCCACTTCCAGCGCTTCCCGTAACTAATTTCAGAGCCTTTGCAGACTCGAGATTTTGTGGAATAGCGGTCAAGGAACTTGGCGTCACATGAAGAGCGAAAATCGGTGCAACAAGCAGAAGTAGGAGAGCAGAGGATCCAATGAATGAGAGCAGTGGTTTCTTCAGTACTAGTCGAGTGCTCTTAGCGATAATTCCCGTTGAAACATCTTTCCGGCCGAGCAAACCTGAATAACCCCACGTACGTACGCCCGCTTTACCTAAGTAGGAGAGTAAAACTGGTTGGAGCGTGAGGGTTGCAGCCAGAGAAATAGCTGGCACGAGAATTCCCGCGATACCTAACGAGCGCACAAATGGAATTGGCACAAGCAACAGCGTTGCGAGTCCGAGCGCCACAGTGATTCCAGAGATCATGATTGTTCGACCAGCAGTCTGCATGGTTTTCAGAATTGCATCGTCCGTTTCATGCACAGCAATTTCTCGTCTAAATCTTTGAACAATTAGGAGTGAGTAATCAATTGCTAAACCCAACCCGATGAGTTCAACAATATTTGGAATGTAGAGAACCATCATCATGAGATGGCTTAAGAGAAAAACGATGCCAAGAGTGGCTGTGATTGTGGCGCTTGCAAAAATGAGAGGAACGATGGAAGCCCACGAGAATCCGAGCACGAGAAGAAGTAAAAGTAAGCCAAGCGCAATTGCAACAATTTCCCCGCGGTGCAAGTCTCGAGCAAGCACCGGTGTGACATCACTCTTAATTGCGGGCGGCCCAGTAACAAGTGCGCCAGCGAGTCCCTGATCTTGAATCGCTGAACGAAGAGCGTTCGTGTAAGAAGCTGCGCGCGGCAAGTCAAAGGAAGTTCCAATGGATGTAAAGAGAGTCCCACCTACTGCTTTTGATTGAAGGATTTTTGCTGAGGGAATTATTTTTGCTGCAGCCTCTATCTGGCTCGCGAATCCCGCAATCTCGTCCTTGGTCCCGTTCTTAAAGGTGTAGAAAACGGTAAATGTGCCTTCACTATTTTCATGAAAGCTCTTTGAAAGAATTTCATCCGCTTGAGCCGAACCGCTGCCAGGAACGCCTAGGGAGGTTGTGAGGTGGTTGTTGATGGTGAAGCTGGCACATGAGCCAAGCACGATGACGATGGCCCAAAAAGTGAGTATGGATAAGCGATATTTGAGAACGCCGCCGATCCATCGCTCGAGCATGGTGTGAGTTTATCTACTTTTGATTGAGTGGAATTCTGTATTGCACTCGATTTGTTGTCGCGACTTTGTCATACAGCCTGCGAGCAGTCGCATTATCAGGGGCTGTGGTCCAGTAGAGACGTTCAGATCCAGCTGCTGTTGCGATGAGAGATAGCGCTTCAATCAGCGCTCTACCTGCACCGGTACCTCGAACTGATGGATCTACAAAGAGATCTTCGAGATAACAGAAATCATTCACAGCCCAGGTGCTTGGACGATAGAGGTAATGCGCTATGCCAACGATTATTCCATCTTGCTCAGCCACCAAGCCATACATATTGAAATCTGAATGAATACGGCTCCATGTGAGATCAAATTGCTCATCGCTCAGAGCGGATTCATAGAAGACGATGTATGCCTTGAAGAGTTCTAACCAACGCTCTTTATCGGCTATTTCAACTTTACGAACGGTTGTAGTCATGTCGCAAGGCTACAAGATTCATGACTCGATAGCATGCATGCATATGTTGATTTTGTTGCCACCTAGTGAGGGGAAGAACTCTCCTAAAAGCGGCAAGAAACTATCACTCCCATCTCTGTCGTTCGCCGACGAGCTCACGACTATTCGCAAGTTAGCGCTGACGTCGTCAATTGATATTTCGCGTTGCCAGCCAGCTCATGAAATTTATTCAGGTGTTCTTTATAAAGCACTCGATTGGCAATCACTCTCTCTTACGGCTCAACGACGTGGTGAGAAATCAATCATCATTATTTCTGCGATTTTCGGAGCGCTCCGGATGAATGATGTGATTCCTACATACAAATCTAAAATCTCACCATCGCTCTGGAAAGAGAGCGTGAGTTCGGTTCTCGAAGAGTTAAATCAAGACTTGATTGTGGATTGTCGTTCATCGACGTATGCAGGTGTGTGGAGCTCCGATCCGCAGCGCACAGTGGCTATTCGGGTCTTTCAAGTTAAATCAGGCAGGCAATCGGTCATCACACACATGTCCAAAATGTATCGAGGGCAACTCACTCGGTATTTGTTGCTCGAAAAAGCTTCGCTTCACACACCTCAGGATCTGAAGAGAGTGGCAAGCAAATATTTTCAGGTGACATTGACTCCAAATCAAGGAAAGAACCCTTGGTACTTAGACCTTCTCATCCCAGCAGGTTAATCTTCATCCATGAGCAAAGACCGTGAGTACGCAGTTGTAACAGGAGCAAGCAGCGGAATCGGTGCAGCGACTGCACGAACGTTAGCTGCCCATGGATATCACGTCATTGCTGCAGCTCGTCGAATGGATCGCCTCGCTGAACTTGCTGCTTCCAATGAAAATATTGAGGCAGTTGAATTAGATGTCACTAATCAAAGTTCCGTTGACGCACTCGCTCACTTGTTAAGTGACAAACCAGTCACTGTCGTTGTGAGCAATGCCGGGGGATCTTTCGATGGATCACTTTTGTTGGAATCAGATGTTGAATCTTGGCTCAAGACTTTTGATGTCAACGTCCTTGGATCGGTGCGCGTCATCAAAGCTCTCACACCTCTTCTACGTAAATCTGGGCGAGGAATAATTGTTGTTGTGACATCCACTGCAGGACATGTCACATATGAAACTGGTGGCAGCTACACCGCTGCAAAACATGCAGAAAAAGCGCTGGTGCAGACACTTCGCCTTGAATTAAATGGTGAGCCAATTCGCGTTACTGAAATTGCACCGGGCATGGTGAAGACAGATGAATTTGCCCTCAATCGTTTTGCTGGCGATTCGGCGAAAGCTGCAAAAGTATATGAAGGAGTCGAAGCACCTCTCACAGCAGATGATGTCGCTGAAGCAATTCGCTGGAGCATCATGCTTCCCGATCACTTCAATGTTGATTCCATGACTATTCGCCCCGTGGCTCAAGCAGCCCAACACAAGGTTCATCGTGTTACGAAAAATTAGTTTTGCCCTGATTACTGTTTTACTTCTTGCCGGATGTGGAAGCACGTCGCCAGTTAAGCCATCTCCAACTCCGCAAGCTAAATTTGTCATTCCTACCGATTGCACCGCCACTCACGTCAATGCCGCAGTGGAGAAAATCGCTACGGGATCTGCATATATCCCAACTCAATGGCAGCCATCACAAGGATCAGAATTGGCTGATTTTTTAAATAACGGCGGGATTGCATGCTCGTATGGATTGCAGAACGCTGAAATTGGTGTGACTGCTAAGTGGGTCGATGATGCGCAAGGGCTATTCGAAAAGCACGAAGATTTGTGGCAGAAAGATGGTTACACAAAAGTCGACCTGCCAGAGATTGATGAGGACGCTGCGTATTTCTACATCACACCTCAATCACCATCAAATGAATTCCATTTGTGGAGCCTGAATGTGAAATATCGCGGAGCTTGGCTTCAATTAAATTGCTCAGCATTTGCTCAATCACTAGAAGCGGGACTACCAATTCTGAGAGCCATGATTCAGGAATGAGTTTGTTCGCAGTTATCCCAGCATTTGCTCTGACGGCTCTTCTTTTGGCAATCGTTCCCGGCCAAGGGGTTGCGATGGTTCTACGCCAATCCCTTGTCGGCGGATCCCGAGCGGCCGTCTATTCAGTTTTGGGAAATTCAGGCGGCCTCATCATTTGGGGAGCAATGTCGGGTATTGGGTTATCGGCTGTATTCGCTAGCTCTCCGACTGCTTTTTCCATTTTGAAATGGGCTGGCGTTCTTTTTCTTGTAGGACTTTCTATCCAAACGCTCTTTGAACTGCGAAAAGAATCCGGAAAATTCGAAGTATCTGGAAAAGCAAAAACATCTTTTATCCCTGCGTTGAGATTAGGTTTGATAACAAACCTTACAAATGTGAAAGCGGCCGTATTTGCAGTGGCTTTCATTCCTCAATTTGTACCTAAAGATTTCAATCTCGGCTGGGGAATCTTTATTCTCTCGTGTGTTCAAGCCGCCACCTCGATGAGCTGGTATTTCAGCCTAGTCGCTGTGGTGGATAAGTCATCGGCTTTCCTATCGAAACCAAAAGTTCGCCGCATACTTACTGCGGTTTCAGCAATCGGTATTCTATTTTTGGCACTTGGATTAGCGCTAAGCCATCCTCGTTAAGAGCTAAATTTCGTAGAAGTATTCGTGTACTTCGAAATCAATATCTTCAAGCACTACACGGTTATAAGGAATTCTAACTTCATCAGCAATTTTTACTGGTCCCAAAATTTTTGCTCCAGCGCCAATGGTCACGCGGTTGCCGATTGTTGGGTGCCGTTTGCCAGTAGCAAAGCGGCGCGCTCCTAATGTGACATTGTGATACAGCATAACATCGTCGCCGATTTCGGTTGTTTCACCGACAACTACACCAATTCCATGATCGATGAAGAATCGACGACCAATAATTGCTGCGGGGTGGATCTCAATACCGGTCCTACGACGTGCTCGATTTGAAAGCATTCGAGCGATTAATTTAAACCCACGGCTCCATAGGAAATGTGAAACACGATAATTCCAAATGGCATGGACGCCAGGATACGTTAAGAAGACCTCAAACTTATTTCTTGCAGCAGGATCGCGGACAAGAGCGTTGTTGAGGTCTTCTCGAATTGTTTTAAACATGTAGGGGAGAGATTAGTCCATCAAATCTTGGTACAAGACAGATGATAAGTAACGCTCGCCAAATGACGGAATAATCACAACGATAATTTTTCCTGCAAACTCAGGACGCTTGGCAATTTGTGAAGCACCCCAAAGAGCGGCACCAGAGGAGATACCTACGAGAAGTCCCTCTTCTTTTGCTGCGCGACGAGCGTAACCAAGAGCATCTTCGTTAGCGGCATCGAGAACTTCATCGTAAATCTTTGTATCAAGAATATTTGGGACGAAGTTAGGTCCGATTCCTTGAATTGGGTGTCCACCGGGCTTTCCTCCATTGAGAATTGGTGAAGCAGCTGGCTCTACAGCAAATACTTTAATGTTGGGATTCTTCTCTTTGAGAACTTGTCCAACACCGGTGATTGTCCCGCCGGTACCAATGCCAGCTACGAGCGCAGCAACTTGGCCATCAGTATCGTTCCAAATTTCTTGAGCTGTGGTGTGGCGATGAATTTCTGGGTTTGCTGCATTTTCAAATTGGCGAACAAGAACTGCTCCAGCAGATGCACCAAGCTCTTCAGCTTTCGCAACTGCACCACGCATTCCTTCAGCTGCAGGTGTGAGAATGAGCTCTGCGCCAAATGCGCGAAGAAGCGCGCGACGTTCCTTTGACATTGAATCAGGCATCGTCAAAATAACTTTATATCCACGTGCTGCGCCGACCATCGCAAGTGCGATTCCAGTGTTACCTGATGTTGCTTCAACAATTGTTCCACCAGCTTTGAGTTCACCAGATTTTTCAGCAGCATCAATCATTGCGATTCCGATACGATCTTTGATGGTGCTGGTTGGGTTGTAGAACTCTAACTTTGCATAGACTTGTGCTTCAGCGCCATCGGTGATGCGATTGATGCGTACAAGCGGCGTGTTACCAACAATTTTTGTAATATCGGAATGAACCTTCATGATCTGCCCCTTTGATTATTAACCGGTAAAACCTATGCGCAATTTTAAGGAACGAGCTCTCATTTACCTAAACGCGACCAATTTGCAACTGCATATCCTTCACTTCGACTACTTCTTCATGTAGCGTTTTAAGGTGAAATTCCGAGGTCTCAGCAGCACTCTTTATGCACAGGCCATTCTCATAAGTGCGCTTCTCTCCCATCATTTGGCGGGGGGAGAGCTTGTGTCCGGAAAAAAGCTTCTCATAGGTTATTTTCTTATTCTTATTCCTCTTATCAAGGTCAATCCCATAGCACTTGAAGGACCTCATCTTGCGCTAACAATTGTCGGAGTTCAAAGCTTGAGCCACTTTTATTTTGGCTTGAATTCTCAATCGGATATTCGAATGGCGACATCTCATATTATTGGTGGCTTGCTTTGCTACGGTTTCATTACAAAATCTTCTGCACTTTTTCGTGCGGCTTCACGATTTATTTCTCACATATTTACATTATTCTCACGATTGCAGCGTTTGCTGCCATTGGATCGTGGTGGTACTTGTCCCGCCGCAATAACTAATTACTTTATTTTCTCGAAAGGTATTTATGAAAAAGAAAATTGCTTTAGGCTGCCTATTTTCTGCAGCTTTGATTATTTCAACCACTACGCCTGCGATCGCGCACGTTTCAGTGCAGTCAAAAGGCTACTCTGTAACAGCTGGTGACTCGAGTCGTTTGTGGTTGTCCGTTGGGCACGGTTGCACTTATAAGAACGCAAAATACGGTACGAGTGTTTTTCAGGTTCAAGTGCCGAGATCAGCGGGTAAGCCAACTCCTGAATTTCATGTCGGCTTCAAAACATCTGTTGTTGCTTCTGCGACCGTGGATGCTTCAGGCGTGCCGGATTATTACACCGTTACATGGACCGCGAAGTCGCGGTCGTATGTAGTGGACGACGGCACCTTTTATGACTTTGGATTGAAGCTTTCGTGGAGCGCCACCCCACAAAAAGTTGATTTTCCAACAGTGCAAACCTGTTTCGTTACTTTGGCAGATCGAACAAAGAAACCTTTGTACTTGAGATGGAATATAACTGACGGGACGAGCAAAACAGGCACGGAAGATACAGAATTTGGTCCGGCGCCATCGGTAACTACCAAGGCAAAAGCCTAGGGTGAGTAACCTAAAGCAATGAAAAAAGTAATTGCCGCCTTGGCAATCTTTGCGATGGCGTTGGCAACAGCGCCATCCGCAAAGGCGCATGCGCAAGTAACATCTACTTTTCCAAAAGCCGGTTCTGTTGTACATGGCTGGCCTGATCGAATTTGGGTTGAGTTTGATGGAAATTTGATAATTCTGTCCGGAAAAAGCGTCAATCTTTTTACTGTGAAAGATTCGACTGGGAAGAATCTCAAGGTTTCAGGGGCGGTAGCGAGCGGAGCTCGACTTTCTGCCGTGGTTTCAAAACCGCGAATGAGTGGAAAAGTTCAAGTCACTTGGAGAGTGGTCTCTGAAGATGGCCATCCAGTTTCAAATTCATATTCATTTACTTACATTCCAACGAAATGAGTAATAGGGAGAATAAATTGAAGAAAACCTTATTAACAATCACCGCGATAACATTGGCTTTTACTATCACGAGCTGTGGCAGCAAGTCAGAGACAACGCATATGAATCACAACGCCACAATGAAAGCTATGCCTGGAATGGCGGCAGCAGGTGGAGGTTCGTATCTGGATGAAAGCATTCCTGCTGAAGTTTTATCATTGCAGTTGCAGGATCAAGATGGCAGATCTTTTACGTTGGAATCGCTCAAAGGAAAATATCTCGTCGTCACAAACTTTCTCACTTCGTGCCAAGAGATTTGCCCGATGACAACTGCAAATATGCGAACAATCGGAAATGCAGTTGCAGCATCGGAATTGAAAGATAAAGTGAAAGTTCTTGAAATATCAGTTGATGCACAACGCGATACTCCATCACGTATTGCTGCCTATCGAAACCTTTATAGCGATACAACTTTTTCTCTTGTGACCGGTAGCGAAAAGGACCTTAAATCTCTCTGGACATTTTTCGGAGCCCCTGCAACGCGAATGGAATTTTCTGCTAAAGAGAAAGCAGGACTTCCTATGGATTGGCAGACAGGAAAACCGCCAACGTACGATATGAGCCATCCAGATCTCGTCATGATCATTGGCCCAGATTCACATTGGAAGTGGCTTGATTTAGGCAATCCAAATCCAGGCAAAGCTAGCGTTCCGGATAAATTGAAAAAGTTTCTCAGCGAGGATGGTTTGAATAATCTTGCAAAGCCACAAGAGCCATCATGGTCTGTAGAAGCGGTCTATTCGGCTCTTCACGACCTCACTGGAATTCATATTTCTTGAGTACAATCTCGGAATGAGCATCGCAGCCTTAGCGGCCAACTATGAAAAAGCAACCAATGATTTCTTTCGTATCGTCGAAAGCTTAGAAGAGAGTGATCTCGATAAGAGCGATGGTGAAGGGTGGACACCAAGGCAAGTAGTGCACCACTTAGCCGATAGCGAGGCTCAGTCTTATGCGCGCCTGCGTCGTCTGGTCGCTGAACCAGGATCAGATATTCAAGGTTATGACGAAGGCAAATGGGCAGAGAGCCCAACACTGGGATATAGAGATCTTCCCATCGAAATCTCTCTCAATGTTTTGCGTGCAGTACGCGCTTCATCGTTGATGATTCTTCGTCGCCTCACACCAGAGCAGCTTCAGAATTCCGGTAATCACACCGAATCAGGTCCCTTTTCTATCGAGAAGTGGGTTGCGTCGTACACCAACCATCCAGTGGATCACGCGCAACAAATTCTTAAAGCGATCGGTAAATAAACTTATTTCACAACGCGAAAGTTTTGAAGCGTTGGATCCGTTGCATAAGCAATACGAACACCATCTGCTTGTGTGGCAATAAGTCCTGACAAGATCTCTTGAGTAATTCTCTCGCCCGGTGCGAGAACTGCTACGCCTGGGGGATACGGTGCGATGAGATCAGCGCTCACTCTTCCCACTGCATTTTCACGGTTCACTAATTTAGTCTCTGCAAAATATGCCTCTTGTGGCGTCATTACTTGCTCAGCTTTGACTGACCAGCTGAGAGAGATTGCAATTTTTCGAGGGCCACTTCGAAGCGTTGTGAGAGATTCGATAACTGCAGATGTGAGTTCTGAGAAATCTGAAGCAGTATCTGCAAGGGTTGCGAGGAACACAACGGTGTCGCGATCAGCCATCTCAACACGAATGCCACGATTTTGAAGCGAGTTTTCTAGTTCAACACCTGAAACGCCTAAAGCAGCTGTTTGCAAGACGATTTTACTTGCATCGTAACGGCCGGGGCTAAAATCTTGAGGAACAAGAAATAACTTTGTGCCGAGCGATGATTCAACATCCGATTTGAATCGTGAAACGTGCTCCACGAGCTGGTCGAGTAAAGCAGCGCCACGAAGTTGTAGTAGAGCGCGAGCTCCATCAATAGATGCAAGTGGTGCACCTGCAGGTGAAGTTGTGTGCGTTGTTTCAAAACTCTGATTCAGTCTTTCATGGCTGATGAGATCACCTTGAACAAGCAGGAGAGCAGCAGCGCTATACCCTGGAAGGTTCTTATGGACGCTCGTAACCAGTGCATCTGCGCCGAGGGAGAGCGCATGAGCAGGAACGGATTTGCCGAAGCCAAAGTGAGCACCCCACGCAGCATCGATTGCTACAGCAATCTTGTGAGAGTGAGCTTTTTCGATGATGGGTTTGAGATCGGAAATAGTTCCAAGATATCCAGGTTCGGTGAGCAAAATTGCAATAGGTTTGCTCTCAATCACTCTTTCAATTTCAGAGAGAGGAATCCCTGTTGGAATCCCCGTTTTCTCATCAATCTCTGGAGTCATCCACACTGGCACAAGTCCACTTAGTACAAGTGCGCTTTGAACTGAGCGATGTGCTGTACGTGAGATAGCAACTTTATCTCCAGGCTTACCAAGAGCGAGAACAAGAGCTTGATTCGCGTGAGTAGACCCGCCCGTTGAAAAACGCGCCCAATCAGCACCCCACAGCTTTGCAGCAAGGGATTCCGCTTTTTCTAAAACCTTGTGGGTCAATTTAATTTCATCCAGTCCGCCATAAAGAGGGAGGTCTGAATCAACCACGCTACCTAGACCTTCATCAAGTAAGGACGCTTTATGTTTATGGCCGGGAATAGTGAAAGCAATGTGGCGTGATTCGAAATATTTAAGATAAGCATCGAGCAAAGGTGCGTGTGCGCGTAACTCGCTCATGCATTTAGTTCTCTGGGAAGTGGCAAGCCACAGAAGAAGCACCTAATTGAACGAATGCTGGTTCTTGAGATGCGCAAATATCTTGAGCTTTCCAACAACGATTGCGGAATCGGCAACCTGAAGGTGGATTAATTGGGTTAGGAACATCTCCACTCAAGCGAATGCGCTCACGTGCACCAATCGCATCTGGATCTGCATCTGGAACAGCAGAGAGAAGCGCCTTTGTGTATGGATGTTTTGGTGATGCATACAAAGTATCTCGATCTGCAACTTCAACAATCTTTCCGAGATACATCACCGCGACGCGTTGCGAGAAGTGGCGGACAACTGCGAGATCGTGTGCGATAAAGACGAATGCAAGTGAAAATTCACGTTGTAGATCTTGAAGAAGGTTGATGATTTGAGCTTGAATCGAAACGTCGAGAGCTGAGACTGGCTCATCGGCGACAATCAGCTTCGGACGCACAGCAAGCGCGCGAGCAATACCAATACGTTGACGTTGACCACCGGAGAATTCATGAGGGTAGCGGTTGTAGTGCTCTGGATTTAATCCAACAATCTCAAGAAGTTCTTGAACCGCTTTCTTGACGCCACCTTCTGGTTTGATTTTATTAATCTCGAAGCTTGTTCCAACAATTGTTCCGACAGTGTGGCGCGGATTGAGAGATGCATATGGGTCTTGGAAAATCATCTGAAGATGAGTACGAATTGGACGAAGCTCAGAAGGAGAGAGATTTGAAATATCTTGACCTTCAAATTCAATCGTTCCTGCAGTTGGTTCAAGAAGGCGCGTGATCAAACGACCTGTTGTGGATTTACCGCATCCGGATTCACCGACGAGGCCAAGAGCTTCACCAGGCGCTAAATCAAAGGAGACGTTATCGACAGCTTGGACAACGGGACCTGCTGTGAATGGCCCAGTCTTTGCAGTAGGGAAATGTTTTGTGAGGTTTGAAACCTTGAGCAATGGTTGGGTCATAGGAATGGCCTAACTTCTGAGTTAAAGATTTCAACGCGATTATTGAGATCAAGATGGCAACGAACTTCATGTGCAGCGCCAGAAGAAACTGGAATCAAATCAGGCATCTGAACGGTGCAAGCGCCACCGACACGGTCGACATACTTGCAACGAGGATTAAAAGAACATCCTTGTGGTGGACGAATCAGAGATGGGGGAGTTCCTTCGATGTAAGGAAGTTTGACTGTTGGATCACCTTCCAAACGAGGAATTGAAGAGAGCAAGCCCCACGCATAAGGATGTTGCGGATTCTTGAGCAGATCATGCGTGCTTCCACGTTCGATGCCACGGCCCGCATACATCAACAAGATTTCATCTGCGATTTCAGCAACAACACCGAGATCGTGAGTGATCAAAATAATTGCAGATCCAAATTCCTTTTGAAGGTCACGGAGCAGATCCAAAATCTGTGCTTGAACTGTTACATCCAGAGCAGTCGTAGGTTCATCTGCAATCAACAACGATGGATTGCAGGAAAGAGCCATCGCAATCATCGCGCGTTGGCGCATTCCACCCGAGAATTGGTGAGGATAAGCATCGGCACGTTTTGCTGGATCTGGGATTCCCACACGATCGAGCATTTCAATAGCTCTCGCTAAAGCAGCTTTCTTCGAAACGTTGTTGTGAACTCGATACGCCTCAGCAATTTGATCTCCGACCTTGTAATAAGGATGAAGAGCAGCAAGAGCATCTTGGAAAATCATTGCCATGCTAGAACCGCGACGCTTGCGAACTTCATCTTCGCTAGCGCTGACTACATCGATGCCATCAATAAGAATCTCACCGCTCACTTGAGCGCGAGTCTCTTTGTGAAGTCCCATTACAGCAAGGCTGGTGACAGATTTACCTGAACCAGATTCACCCACGATTCCAAGTGTCTTGCCCTTTTCAACAGAGAAACTCAAACCATCAACAGCGCGAACAAGTCCATCATCGGTAGGGAAGTGGACTTTGAGATCTTTAACTTCAAGGAATGGAGTACTCATCGTAGGCGCACCTTTGGATCAAGGCGGCTATAGAGCAGATCCACCACAATATTTGCAACAACAATAAAGAAGGCTGCGAACATCACAGTTCCCACGATGACTGGAAGGTCAACGTTGGAAACGGCATCCGTTGCAAGGCGTCCAAGTCCAGGAATATTGAAAACATATTCTGTAATAACAGCGCCACCAAGAAGTTGGCCGAGATCAAGACCAAAAACAGTCACGATCGGAGTAATTGCTGCACGCAAGACGTGCTTAAAGTTAATGGTGGATTTCTTCAAGCCTTTTGCACGAGCGGTACGAATGTAATCCTCACTCATGATTTCAAGCATTCCAGCGCGAGTCAGACGCGCATAAATTGCAGACAAGAGGAATGCCAACGTTATCCATGGCAAAAGCATCTCGAGGAACCATTCCTTCGGATTTTGCATTGGCGAGACATAACCTGGTGAATGCAGAATTTGGAGCTTATCTACAAAGATAAATTGCAAAACTAAACCGACAAAGTAAATCTGAAGTGAAGCACCGCCTAGAGCGACAGCTTGTGCGGTCTTATCAATCCAGGTGCCACGGCGAAGTGCGGAAATTATTCCGCTTGATAGCCCCACAAGGAGCCAGAGAATTGCAGCGCCAAAGGCGATTGAGAGAGTTGCTGGTAAGCGATCGCGAATCAAAAATGTGACGGGCTCATCGGTTTGGTAGGAATATCCAAGGCATGGAGCTGGGCAATGGATCTGAGCTGTTGTGCCTTTGAGGTAATCTCGGCCAACAAAAATACCTTTAACAAATCGTTCGTACTGCACAACGATTGGTTGATCAATTTCAAGTGTGTGACGAATTTTCGCCATCAATTCTGGGGTACATGATTTGCCACATGCGAGGCGCGCAGGATCAGCAGGCAGGATGTAGAAAATACCGAACACAACCGCACTGACGATAGTCAGCACAATTCCACCACCAACGAGGCGGCGTATTAGGTATCTCATCGTGCTCCTTTAATTTTTCTGAAATCTGCGGCTTAAGAAATCCGGTGGCAGTTTCCCACCACCGGACTCGTACTTATTTTTACTGAGGTGTTGCTTACTTCTTTACGTATGCGTTAAGTGGAGAGATTGTTCCGTATCCACCGTCTGCTTGTACGCCACCGAGACCTGAACCAACAATGAAGTTAGAAGTTTCGATGTAAGTAGGAACTACTGCTGCATAGTTCTGAATCAACTGTTGTTCGATGTCGCCAAGAAGCTTTTCTTGTGCATCAGAAGCAATTGTCTTATCAGCTGTGCGGAACATTGCCTGGATTCCAGGAACGTTCTGACGTGAGTAGTTTGAGTGAGCATCAGCCTTTGTCATTGTGCGTCCATCAAGAAGTGCGTAAACAATTCCTGATGCTGCAGGCCAGTCAAAGCCCCATGATGTCTGGACGATATCTGGCTCACTTGCAACGCCGCGCTTACCAACTGCTGTGTAGTAACCAGCACGTGGAAGCTTCTGCATTGTTACAGTGAAACCAACAGCTTGTAGAGCAGCTTGTGCTGCAGCTGCACGTTGTGGCTCAACACCCTTATCGCGGTATGCGAGGGTGAGAGTCTTCTGCGCCTTTGTTGCACCTGTAAGGAGCTTCTTAGCAGCAGCAACTTGTGCTTCTGGGTTCTTGTGAACGTCACGGCCGCAGACTGGGAAGTTGCGGTATGCAGGATCAACGTTTGAAGGAATCAAAGAGTTCGCATAGACACCGGCAGCTGAGCCACCTGCAGCTAGAAGAACTGTCTTCAAATCAATTGCACATTGGATTGCCTTACGTACGTTTGTGTTCTTGACCTTATCCATGTTGATTGCGAGGTAACGAGCATATGGTGAGTTGAATCCGAAGAAACGGTCAGCATACTTTGAGTTACCAACAACGCTTCCGATGTTTGTGATGACGTTGGTATCAAGTGACATACCTGTCTTCGCATCGCCTGAGTCAGAAATTAACTGTTGCTCAAGTGCGTTTTGTTCGAAACCAAACTTCACCTTGACTGTGTCTGGGAAGTTGTGGCGTAGTGGATCTGTCTTTGCATCCCAGTATGAGTTACGTACGAGTGTCAATTGCTTGCCACGATCGTATGACTCAATCTTGTAAGGGCCTGTCGCCATTGGGTGCAAGTCATAGTTCTGCTTTGTGTCCTTAGCAACTGGTACTGGTGAGAATGCACCGAATGTTGTTACGTAAGGGAAGTAAGGAACTTTTTGAGCAAGCTTGAATGTGATTGCATCTCCGCTTGAAGAACACACAACTGATGTGAGGTCCTTTGTAGGAGTTGTGTATGGACCGGCATAACCTGTTGGGTTAGCGAGGAAGTCGTGAGCGTATGTTGTGCCACCATCGAGAACATCATCGTTGTATGTGCGCTGGACGCCGTACTTCATATCTGCACAAGTTGCAGCTGTTCCATCTTCGTACTTGATGCCTGAACGAAGTTTGAATGTCCAAGTCAATCCACCATCGGTTGTTGTACCGAGGTCAGATGCGAGATCTGGAACGAGCTCAGTCTTACCGTTAACTGTGCGGTACTGAGTAAGTGTGCGGATAAACAAGCGATAGAAATCGAGTGTTCCACCGACATAGTTACGGGCTGGATCGATATGTTCGAAATCGCCCTGGTTGAGGATGTTAAGTGTTCCGCCTGATACTGCGCCTGCAACGGTTGGAGCTGGTCCATTCCATGAAGCGTTTGCAGCGTTAGCGGATGGGACTGTGTAGAGAGCAGTTGCAGCAAGAGCAGCAACAGCAACTACGAGTCCAGCTTTGCGATGAAGTTTCATCTAGGCTTTTTTCCGTTTCT
>CANFVU010000020.1 GCA_947450545.1 Actinomycetota bacterium | reverse complement strand
GTAAGAAGCGAGAGGTTGATACTCTCGATATTGCCGCATGGAGCTCATCGGCTCGACGAAGCGCATTGTCGCTCAAAGTCGATCAGTGGATTGAAGTGAATGGAGCGGTCCGCCGCCGTTTCTGGCAGGCTCCCACGGGACTTGCAAGTCGCTGGCAAGTGGAAGCACATCAAATTTCGCGCTATTAATGGGGGTTTTTCAGCCATTTCGGTGTGGTTTCGATAATCTACGAACATGGAAATTGACGAGATAAAGGAACGCATCGCAAAAGTTCAAGAGTTGCCTCTTGATACTCATGTCGGTGAGTACGAAGAAATTCATGCTTCTCTGGAGAGTGCCCTTACAACTGTTGAAGGTCTCTAACCTCACATGAAAACCCGCCTCGATGCAGAATTAGTTCGCCGTGGTTTAGCGCGTTCGCGCGATCATGCAGCAGACCTCATCGAGTCGCGCACCGTTCTTGTCACAGGAATCCCAGCTTCAAAACCTGCCACACAAGTTGATGCCGAAACTTCCATTACTTTGCAAGGTGAGCGAGATGACTTTGTATCACGTGGGGGACACAAACTCGCAGGGGCGCTTGATGCTTTTCCAGAGATTCTTGTTGAAGGTCGACGAGCACTTGATGCTGGAGCTTCCACGGGTGGATTTACAGATGTTCTCCTAAAGAGAAACGTTGCTCAAGTTGTTGCAGTTGATGTTGGTTATGGTCAACTTGCTTGGGAACTCCGCACCGATGAACGAGTGACAGTCTTGGATAGAACAAATGTCCGACATCTCACTATTGAACAAATAGGAGATCTTGTAGATCTCATCGTTGCCGATTTATCTTTTATCTCTCTCACTCTTGTTCTGCCAGCCTTGGTTTCTGTATCCAAGAGCTCAGCTGATTTTCTCGTAATGGTAAAACCGCAATTTGAAGTCGGTCGAGAGAAGCTTGGCGCTGGGGGAGTTGTGCGTGATCCACTTCTTCGTAAAGCAGCGGTGAAAGAGGTTGCAGATTCGGCTTACGATATGGGACTGGGATGCAAAGGTGTGGTCGCAAGTTCTCTGCCTGGGCCCTCTGGAAATGTTGAATATTTCCTCTGGCTCAAACGAGGAAGCGATGAAATTTCCGATGAAGCGTTAGGTAGAGCAATTGAATTGGGGCCGCAATGAGCAGTGCGCAATCGCCACGAAAAGTGCTTCTTGTCGTGCATCCGTCACGCGATGATGCCCAGAAATACGCCGAAGAGTTTCGCTCCCTTCTTGTGGCCGCTGGTTTCGAAGTCTCGAGTGATTCTGCAGAGGGCGCTGAATTGGCGGTCGTGCTCGGCGGAGATGGAACAATTCTTCGTGCAGCCCAACTCTGTCGCGGATTTGATATACCGATTCTTGGAATCAATCTTGGCAGCGTGGGATTTATGGCTGAGATTCATAAACCCTCGACTAAGGAATTGCTGGCAGCTGTTGAAAACCGGTCATACAAGTATGAACAACGCCTTGTTGCGCACTATTCAATTCACCGGGACGGCAAAGAAGTTGCTAACGGCTGGGCTCTGAACGAAGTTGTAATTGAAGGCGTTCCAGGCGCGATGATTCAACTTTTTGTACATATCGACTCGCATCCTCTTTCTCGTTGGGGTTGCGATGGAGTTATTTGCGCAACGCCAACAGGCTCTACGGCTTATGCATTCTCTGTTGGAGGCCCCGTCGTGTGGCCAGAAGTCCCCGCCCTTATCCTTCTGCCGATTGCGGCCCACGCTCTCTTTTCACGCCCAATGGTTGTATCTCCAGATTCAAGCATCGCTATTGATGTCGAATCTAATGATGCTCATCTCTTTGCCGACGGTTTTCGTCGCACAGACCTAAAGGTTGGAGATCGAGTAGTCATTACTCGAGACGCTCACACCGTTTCGTTGGGCCATATCGGTGATTCCAGTTTCACAGATCGACTCGTCGCAAAGTTTCAGCTACCTGTAGAAGGTTGGCGTGGCGAGAAGTAAGAAATCCAAAGCAACCCTCGATGAGATTTCAATTCGCGGTCTTGGGGTTATAGAAAGCGCAGCTATTTCATTTTCTCCAGGATTCACTGCCATTACTGGCGAAACTGGTGCTGGAAAAACGATGGTACTCACTGCTCTCGGCCTTATCACTGGCGCCAAAGCAGATGCAGATTTCGTGCGGACAAATTCTGAACGTTCAACAGTGTCAGCGCAATTCACTATTCCTGATGGTTTCACAGAGAAAGTTCTGGATGCCGGTGGGGAAGTAGATGGTGATGTTTTGACCATCGCGCGCTCTGTTTCAGCCGAGGGCAAGTCTCGAATCACTTTAGGGGGAGCGCTTTCCACAGCCAGCAAAGTCCATGAACTTTCTCAAGAGTTGATTGAGATTCATGCTCAATCAAGTTCCCTTCGTCTCAGTAAAGCTGGCGTGCAAAGAGATCTCTTGGATAGTTTTTCGGATTCTCATGAATTGTTGTCGAAGTACAGTGCTGATTTCGAAAAGTATGGCGAGCTTCAACAACGTATCTCGAAGTTGAAGAAAGAATCTGCATCGAGCGAAAAAGAGATTGCTCTCCTCAAAGCTTTCGTCTCTGATTTCAGCGCACTTATGCCACGAGTGGGAGAGCCAGAGGAAATTGATAACGAAATCAATCGTCTTGGCTCTGTTGAAGAGATACATACCCAGCTGACTCAAGCTTTGAATGTTTTAGAGAACGATGAGAATGGCACGCTCAATAACCTTAAACTTGCAAAGAAATCTCTCGATCAACTGTTGCAGAAGGATTCCGCGCTTGATCCCCACATCGAAAAATTTGGGGAGTTGATGTACACCGTCGAAGATATTGCCAGTGAACTCGTAAGCTACTTGGCCCGCCTTGAGGCTGATCCTTCGCGATTTGATTATCTCCAGCAGAGAAAGCAAGGAATCAACGCTCTTGTAAAGAAGTATGGAGTTGGCAGTGATCGCCAAATCGCTTATCAAGAGATGTTGAATTCTTTTGAAGAAGCAGAAGAGAGAATGGCTGATTTATCTGGCGGTTCAGAACGAATGGAGCAATTGGAAAGCGAACTGTCGCAGTGCTTTAAAGTAATGAAGAAGAGCGCGCTTGCTCTGCATGAAAATCGTGCTAAACAAGCCAAAATATTAGGTGCGGCAATCACCAGTGAACTTGCTGCACTGTCGATGCCCAATGCAGAAGTCTCCATCGATGTTGCGCAACAAGATCCAGATGATGTGAAAAGTTATTCCACATCTGGTATTGATGATGTGCTCTTTCTTTTTGCGCCACACACTGGTTCAAAGTTAATGTCCTTATCAAAAATTGCATCCGGTGGAGAAATGTCTCGACTGATGCTCGCAATCGAAGTGGTGATCGCGTCGCAATCCCCAGTTGGGACTTACGTTTTTGATGAAGTGGATGCAGGAGTGGGTGGAAAAGCGGCTGTTGAAGTTGGTAGACGCCTTGCTGCTCTTTCAAAGAACTCTCAAGTAATAGTCGTGACTCATTTACCTCAAGTTGCTGTTTGGGCGGATAATCATCTCGTTGTCCGTAAAGATCAGAGTGGTTCGATCACCGAAAGTTCGGTAATTGCCCTCTCTTCAGAGGAGAGGCTCCGAGAAATCGCTCGAATGCTCTCCGGGCAAGAAGAGTCGCAGACCGCTCAGAAACACGCAGAAGAGCTGCTCCTGCTGGTCAAGAATGCGTGATAAGTTAGACCCCCATGAGCAGTAATCATGGAAATCACGTTACAAAACATATCTTCGTCACAGGTGGAGTCGCCTCAAGTTTAGGCAAAGGTCTCACCGCATCAAGCCTTGGAAGACTCTTACGAGCACGTGGTAACCGTGTCACCATGCAGAAACTCGATCCCTACATCAACGTGGATCCTGGGACCATGAATCCTTTCCAACATGGCGAAGTTTTCGTTACAGATGATGGTGCTGAAACCGACCTTGATATCGGGCACTACGAACGCTTCTTGGATACCAACCTCGTCGGTTTCGCAAATGTCACTACAGGTCAGGTCTATCAAAATGTTATTAGTAAAGAACGTCGTGGCGAGTACCTTGGCGATACGGTCCAAGTTATTCCCCACATCACCAACGAAATCAAAGATCGAATTCGGGCAATGGCATCTCCAGAAGTTGATGTTGTTATTACGGAAATTGGTGGAACGGTTGGAGATATTGAATCACTTCCGTTTCTTGAGGCTGCGCGCCAAATTCGCCAAGATGTCGGCCGCGATAATGTTTTTTATCTCCACGTTTCACTTGTGCCTTATATCGGTCCAAGCGGTGAATTAAAGACAAAACCAACTCAGCATTCGGTTGCAGCCCTTCGCTCTATTGGTATCGCTCCGGATGGGGTTGTTATTCGTTCGGATCGCCCGATTCCAGATTCCATCAAACGCAAGATTTCATCTATGTGCGACGTTGATATTGAAGCTGTCGTTGCAGCAGTAGATGCACCCAGCATTTACGATATTCCAAAAGTCATTCACGCCGAAGGGCTCGATAGCTACATCGTTCGTCGCTTAGGTTTGCCGCAAGTAGATGTGGATTGGACTGAATGGGATGCTCTTTTGCAAAAAGTTCATCACCCTGCCCACCAAGTAACTGTGGGACTCGTTGGAAAATATATTGATCTTCCCGATGCTTATCTCTCAGTGACCGAAGCACTTCGCGCCGGTGGCTTTGCAAATAATGCGCGAGTCAGCATCAAATGGATCCCAAGTGATGAATGCGAAACAGATGCTGGCGCTCACGCGCAGTTAGCGGACGTTGATGCGGTTTGTGTGCCGGGTGGATTTGGCGTGCGAGGCATCGAAGGAAAACTTGGTGCTCTTAAATATGCGCGCGAAAAGAAGATTCCAACGCTAGGACTCTGCCTTGGTTTGCAATGCATGGTGATTGAAGCTGCAAGAAATCTTGCTGGTTTACCCCGGGCAAGTTCAGCGGAATTCGATCCAGAATCTCCAGATCCTGTTATCTCAACAATGGCGAGCCAGGAAGATATCGTTGCTGGTAGAGGGGATATGGGCGGCACAATGCGCCTAGGTCTATATCCAGCAGTTCTCGATGCTGATTCGATCGTTGCCCGAGTTTATGGTTCTACGAAGATCGATGAACGCCATCGCCATCGCTATGAAGTGAACAACCAATATCGCGATCGCATCTCAGCAACGGGTCTTCGATTCTCTGGATTATCGCCGGATGCCCATTTGGTGGAATTTGTAGAACTTCCAGAAGCTACTCATCCATATTATGTTGGAACTCAAGCACACCCTGAATTTCTCTCTCGTCCAACTCGTCCGCACCCTCTCTTCGCTGGTTTGGTTGCAGCTGCAATCAAGCGAAATGGCTAGTTCAGATCTTCGCATCGAGTTTCTTGCCCACCTCGGAGTTGAGAAGGGCTTAAGCAAGAACACGCTCTCTGCCTATGGCCGAGATATTTCGCGGTTTCTAGCTATCTATCCAGACCCTCGAACCATCACCATGATCGAGATGGAAAAGTATGTCGGCGAACTTCGTCGAAGTGGATTGCATGAAAGTTCTATTTCGCGAGCAGTCGTAGCAATCCGCAACTATTTAGCATTTATCTCCTCGGAAGAGAGCTCGCTCAATCCGATTAAGGATTTCAAACCGCCTCGCATTCCGAAGAGGTTGCCTAAAGCGCTCAGCATCCAAGAAATTACGTCGCTGATTGAAAACACATCGATCGAAGGTGATCTATCGTCTCTGCGAGATCGCGCTCTCGTCGAGCTTCTTTATGCAACGGGTGGACGCGTTTCAGAGATTGTGAATCTATCGCTCTCGGATATCGCCAAATTAGAAGGGGGAGCGGTTACTTCCATCCGCTTATTTGGAAAAGGAAACAAGTACCGAATGGTTCCCGTTGGCCGATTTGCACAAGAAGCGCTTGATCAATATTTGGTTCGACTTCGTCCATCGCTTGTGAAGGAACGACGCATAGATGCAGTTTTCTTGAATAATCGCGGAACTGCACTTTCGCGACAAAGCGCATGGAATATCGTTCAGAGAGCAGCACAGCGCGCAGGCATTAAGAGTGAGATTTCCCCTCATGCTTTGAGACATTCTTTTGCCACGCATTTACTGGATGGCGGCGCGGATATTCGCGCTGTTCAAGAGTTGTTGGGACATTCATCTGTCACGACAACACAGATCTATACCCTTGTGACAATTGATAAATTGCGCGAAAGTTATGCGCAAGCACATCCTCGCGCTAGAAATTAACGACCGCGAAGTCGACGAGCAAGAATGCTTTGATCGCCTTTAGCTTCAAGATCAGCAATGATGATCGACAGCGATTCGCGCACGATGCGACCGCGATCTACTGCCATTCCTAAATCACCGCGAATAGCAAGACGAGCTTGTTCAAGATCGTAAAGTTCTTCAGGGGATAGGTAAACAGTAATTTTTTCATCATGGCGTTCGCGACCTGATGTTGAGCGGTCAAAAGAGTTGACCCGACGACGAGGTGTTTGGCGAACAGCTTTCTTTGTTGCAGGAGTGAGTGGTGTTGAGACAGATGGTTCATCACTTACGGGTGCCAAATTTGCACTGCTTTGGGAAGGAACAGCAGCGAGTGTTGTTGTGGTGCGGAAAAGTTCATCAGCACCAGGAAGACTTACGCGACGGCTCACTTGCAACCTCCAATAGCAATCAATTCGCGAGCTAATCGACGGTAGCTTGAAGCACCGACTGAACTGCTTGCATATGTTGTAATAGGTTCTCCAGCAACAGTTGTTTCAGGGAAACGAACGGTGCGAGAAATAATCGTGTCAAAAACTTGTGTTGGATACGCTTCAAAAATACGCTCCAAAACTTCTTTGCTATGCACTGTTTTGCGATCAAACATTGTTGGCAAGATGCCAGTGAGTTTGAGATCCGGATTTGTGTTGGCTTGAACTTTCCCAATGATATCCGCGAGAAGTGCAACACCACGAAGTGCAAAATATTCACATTCCAAAGGAACAATAACCCCAGTTGATGCAGTGAGCGCATTGACTGTTAACAAACCAAGTGATGGTTGGCAATCAATCAAAATGACATCGTAATAATCGATAACGGGAGCAAGAACTCGCTTCAAAACTTTTTCGCGAGCAATGACATTCATCAAGCCACCTTCAGATGCTGCAAGGTTTTCATGACTTGGCAACATATCCATTCCTGGAACAGATGTCTTCAAAAGAAACTTTTCAATTTCGTTAGATTCATCCATCATCAAGTCATAGATTGATCCATCGAGTTGACGTGTGGAAACGCCAAGACCCACAGAAAGAGAATGTTGTGGATCGAAATCCACAAGAAGAACACGACGACCAAGTTCGGCAAGTGCAGCGCCAAGATTGATTGTGGTTGTTGTTTTACCAACGCCACCTTTTTGATTCACAACAGAAATAACTCGTGCGCCGCCATGAGTAGTGATTTCAGGGGCTTCTGGGATAGTGACGAGCTTCTTGCCGAGCATAAGTGCTGTGGTTACGACATCATCATCACGATTTGTCGATTTAGCGTCGAAGCGATGAACCTGCGAAGAAACTTTTGCCATGACGCGGACACTACGGCGGTGCGAGTTCGCATGCAACTCCCTTTCAAGTATGTTTCGCGCATGAATGAGACGGTTTTGGAGCCAGGTGCTGTAGCGCCGGAGAGCGGCGCTTCAACCTCATTCTCGTTGCACCTCAGCAACTTTGAGGGCCCTTTCGATCTTCTGCTCCAACTCATCTCTAAGCACAAGATGGATGTCACGGAAGTTGCTCTTGGAGCGGTCACTGATGAATTTATTGCCCATATAAAGGGCGTAGAAGGGGGCAAGGAGGGCTGGGATCTTGATGAGACCACAGAATTTCTTGTTATCGCTGCAACCCTTCTAGACCTTAAAGCAGCCCGATTATTGCCATCTGGTGAGATTGAGGATGAGGCAGACCTCGCTCTACTCGAAGCGCGTGATCTGCTCTTTGCTCGACTACTTCAATATCGTGCCTTCAAAGAGATAGCTGCGATTTTCAGCACCCGGTTCGAAGTTCAAGAGAAGACTTTCGCACGAACTGTTGCCTTGGATCCTCAATTTGCAGAACTTCTCCCTGAGGTCTTGTTGGGCGTCACCCCAGCCCGCTTTGCTGCCTTGGCTCAACGAGCTCTTGCTCCCAAGGTCCCCCTGACTCTTTCAACCGAACATATTCACCAAGCGCTGGTCAGCGTAGGAGATGAAGCGATCAAGATTGTCGACCTGCTCCGCAAGAATGGTCGGGCAAGCTTTCGATCTCTTATCGCCGATGCCGATTCAACCCTGGTGGTTGTCGCACGCTTTCTCGCACTTTTGGAGCTCTATCGCGAGGGCGCCGTCCGCTTTGAACAAGTTGTTGCCCTTGGCGAGCTCCAGATTACCTGGGCTGGTAGCGCCGAAGGAGAGATTCACGTCAGCGATGAGTTTGACGTACCTCAAGCGCCTATCGAAGATGAGACAGAAGAGGAATAAATGTCTAAACCCGAACTTAAGAAGTCTCTCGAAGCGATCCTCATGGTCGTCGATGAACCCGTAACTGAGATCGTTTTGGCTCAAATCACGGAGGTTCCGACTGAAGAGGTTGTGGCTGAGCTCAACGAGATGGCAGCTTCATATGAGAGTGAAGGTCGTGGCTTCCAGCTCCGCGCTATTGCTGGGGGATGGCGCTTCTATAGCCATCCTGATCAATCTCCGGTTGTAGAAAAGTTCGTGCTCGACGGGCAACAGTCTCGCCTTACCCAGGCAGCTCTCGAAACCCTTGCCGTTATCGCCTATCGCCAACCTGTATCACGTGCTCGAGTGAGCGCTATTCGTGGCGTCAATGTTGAAGCTGTAATGAAGACCCTCGTCACTCGTGGACTCGTGGAGGAGTCGGGTATTGAGCATGAAACAGGGGCAATTTTGTACAAGACAACATCGGTCTTCCTGGAGAAGGTTGGCGTCAACTCGATCGATGACCTACCCGCCTTAGCCCCATTCCTGCCTGATGCCGATGGGCTCGATGAGATTCTTGCTTCTCTCACCGATTAGCCCTTTGCGGCGTTAGCGCGTAGAGTTCCTCTCCCAACGAATCGAGAGGATTCCGGAAGATGGAAGTTCGATTACAGAAAGCTCTTGCTGATGCAGGAGTAGCCAGCCGCCGAGCATGTGAAGATTTGATCACTGAAGGCCGTGTCAGCGTCAACGGCGTCCAAGTAACTCAACTGGGAACGAAAGTTGACCCAGAAAATGATGAACTACAGGTTGATGGTGAGTCAGTTTCAGCAAATAAGTCTAAAAGTTACCTTCTTTTCAATAAACCAGCGGGTGTTTTGTCTACCATGTCGGACCCCGAGGGTCGTCCGTGCCTAGGAGATTTCTTCTCTGACCGCAGCGAGAGGCTCTTTCACGTTGGCCGCCTCGACAAAGAGAGCGAAGGCCTGATTGTTCTGACCAATGACGGGGATATCGCTCACCGTGCTACACACCCTTCTTATGGGTTGGTGAAGAAGTACCTTGTTGAGATTGAGGGCCATCTGAGCCAAGCACAAGCCCACGAACTTCGAAGTGGTGTCCGACTTGAGGACGGTCTGGCGAGAGCTCTGGAAGTTACAGTTCTGCGCGAGCCCACTCCAAAGAACGCATGGGTCGAGATTTCTATCCACGAAGGTCGCTATCACATCGTCCGTCGAATGTTTGAGGAGCTGGGACTTCCCGTTACTCGCCTGATCAGAACGGAATTTGGTCCGCTGAATGTAGGGGAGACCAAAGTTGGACGTTGGCGCCACCTCAACCAGGGTGAGATTGAAAACCTATTTAACCTTTTAAACATAAAGCGATAAATCGAAATGCTGAATTTCAATATGTTGTTTTATCGATTTTACGAGGGTCATCGCAAAGTTGTTTTATCGATTTTATCGAGCATGGTTTTGTCTCGAAAAATATCTTTGTCGACTCTAGGGAGAATCTAGGTTTTCGCATCTCGCAAACTATCGACATTTGAAAATATTGTTTTATAGATAAGTCAGATAGTTGAGAAAACGTTTTAAATCTAATCGAGTTCTTAGACCGGAAGGGTAGAATTACTAAATGAAGGTACGAGCAATACGAGGTGCAACGCAGCTCGATGTCGACAGCGCCGACGAAATGCGAGTTGCGGTGGTGGATCTCTTGACGACCCTCTTTTCCGAGAACGAGATCTCGACTGATGACCTCGTCTCAATTCTCTTCACCGCCACCCCGGATATTCATTCTGACTTTCCCGCTGCTGCAGCCCGCACTTTGGAGTTGGGGTCTATCCCGCTCATTTGCGCCCAAGAGATTGATGTAGCCGGTGCTTTGCCTCGCGTTGTCCGAGTTCTTGTTCATGCCTACTCACACAGAACGCACGCTGAAATTAAGCATATCTACCGCCGTGGCGCGACCGCCCTTCGTAAAGATATAGCGCAATAAGGTCGATTATGCGCGTACACATTGTTGGGGCAGGTCTCATCGGGACGTCTATCGGCCTCGCTCTTGCCCAAAAAGGCGAGAAAGTTTCTTTTGAAGACATGGATCAAAGAAATCTTGAGGTGGCACGAGATCTTATTGGGGGAGCGCTGGTTCAGAGCGCTAACGAAGGCGGTCCCATTGACTTGATTCTTCTAGCAACTCCAGTTGGAGCTGTGGCAGAGAGTGCAAAAGCTCATTTTGGCTACAACCCTCAAGCAACGTTTATAGATATAGCCGGTTTAAAGTCTGAAGTTATACAAGAGATAGAGCAATTACCGGCGTTGTCAGAGCGATTCTGTGGGACTCATCCAATGGCAGGACGAGAGATCTCGGGCCCTACAGGAGCTCGCGCTGATCTCTTCCAAGGTGCGACGTGGATTATCACTCCGACGAAAAACACTGATGCAGAAATTGTGCAGACGGTGGGGAACTTCGTCTCATCGTTGGGAGCGCGAGTCGTACAGGTGGGCGCCCAAGAGCACGATGAAGCCATAGCTGCCGTCTCTCATATGCCACAAATTATGAGTTCTTTATTAGCCACAACACTGAGTGATGTGAGCTCAGAACAATTGGCTTTGGCAGGACAAGGGCTACGGGATTTAACGCGGTTGGCAGATAGCAATCCTGTCTTGTGGAGCCAACTTATTTCATTGAACTCAGCAAGTGTTTTACACGGATTGCAAAAAGTACAGAATGAAATTTCAGAATTGGTTGCGAGTATCACGAGCAATAACCGCGCTGACATTGAAAAGTTTTTCGCACGAGGAAACAAAGAGAAATCACGCATTCCTGGAAAACACGGAGGGAAATCGAGAGATTACGCTTATCTTCCAATTGTTATTGATGACAAACCTGGACAACTTGCTGCAATTTTTAATGAATGCGCAACAGTAGGAGTTAACGTTGAAGATCTCTTTATCGAACACAGTCCTGGTCAAGAGACAGGATTAATAACGCTAGCTCTATCAAATGATGGCGCTGAAATTTTGCGCTCTCATTTAACACAACAGAATTGGCGAGTGCACGCAATCCGTGCACAACGCTAATCACAATAGAAAGTACAGTTAACTTATGAATCCTGTCGTCGTTGCGATCGATGGTCCAAGTGGATCAGGTAAGTCCTCGACGGCGAAAGCCATCGCGAAGAGAGCTCACTGGAGTTATCTAGATACCGGCGCTCTATATCGCGCGCTCACGTGGTTAGCTCTTGAAAATAATTGCGAAGAGGAAAATGGCCTTGTCGATTTAGCAATTGCGCATCCAATTACATTTTCAACAAATCCGGATAATCCCCGTGTGTATGTCGATGACAAAGATGTCTCCGAAGTTATTCGCTCACTCCGCATCACCGATAAGGTCTCTGAATTTGCACGTATGCCGTTAGTTAGAAGTTATCTCGTAGGTCTACAACGCGCGATCATCAACTCAATCCAAACCGGCATTGTGGTCGAAGGCCGTGATATTGGCACTGTTGTATACCCGGATGCACAACTCAAAATATTCCTCTACGCAGATTTACAAGCTCGAACCGATCGACGTGAAAGCGAGATGAACGAAACTGTGTCGACTGAAAGAGTCGCTCAATCACTTCAAAATCGCGATGAGATCGATTCGACTCGAACCATTTCACCACTTCGCCCGGCTGAAGATGCTCTTGAGATTGATTCCACATTGCTTAATCTCGATGAAGTTGTTGATGTTATCTGGGGATGGTTGGGGGAGAGGAGTCTTCTAGGATTGCCAAAAGTTGCAATCATTGGACGACCAAACGTAGGAAAATCAACACTTGTTAATCGCATCATCGGACGTCGTGAAGCGATTGTAGAAGACACCCCAGGTGTTACTCGTGATCGTGTGAAGTACGAAGCTGAATGGAATGGGCGCAGATTTATTCTCATTGATACTGGTGGTTGGGAAGTAAAGCCAGAAGGAATTTCAGAGAAGATTACTGCTGGAGCCGAAATGGCTATTGCAGAAGCGGACCTCATCCTCTTTGTTATCGATGTGCAAATCGGTGCACTCGATGAAGATGATTCACTGATTGATTTGTTGCGTCGTAGCGGGAAAGAAACAATTCTCGTTGCAAATAAGGTTGATAGCGATGTTGATGAAGCAGATGGACATGCCCTGTGGAATCTTGGATTAGATCAACCATATTTCGTTTCTGCTTTGCACGGTCGCGGCGCTGGAGATTTGCTCGATATCGTCATGGAGAAACTTCCTGAAGTAGGAAGTGAATTAGCTGATGATGGGTACCGCCGCATTGCGCTTGTGGGACGACCTAACGTTGGAAAATCCAGCTTGCTAAATATTTTGGCTGGTGAATCCAGAGTTCTCGTCGACGATGTAGCTGGAACCACACGCGACCCTGTCGATGAACTCATTGAATTTGGTGGAACGACATGGCGGTTTATCGATACAGCAGGAATTCGCAAGAGAGCGATTTACGACAGTGGAACTGATTATTACGCCAGCTTGCGGACAGCTGCTGCGTTGGATCGAGCCGAAGTTGCAGTCATCGTCCTGGACGCTTCTATTCCTCTTACCGAGCAAGATCTTCGCGTCATCACCATGGCCGAAGAAGCGGGAAGAGCTATGGTCTTGGTTATGAATAAGTGGGATCTGGTCGATGAAGATCGTCAGATTCAGTTGGATAAGGAGCTCGATAGAAATCTCGAGAGATATCCATGGGTCCAACGCGTGAATGTTTCAGCGAAGACTGGTTGGCACAGAGATCGCCTAGCACCGGCTCTTCGAACTGCAATCAAGGGTTGGGAAACTCGTATTCCTACATCCAAACTCAATTCATTCCTCGGGGCACTGATTGCTGCTACACCACCGCCTGTGCGCAGTGGAAAGCAACCTAAGATCCGTTTTGCAACCCAAGTTCAAATCTCACCACCAAAGTTTGTCCTCTTCTCAAGTGAATGGGTAGAAGTTGCATATCGTCGTTTCATCGAGCGTCGGTTGAGAGAAGAATTCGGATTCAATGGAAGTCCGATCGAAGTAGCAATCAAGGTGCGCGAAAAGGATTGATGAGTCAAGAAATGAGCACTAGCGAAGATCGCATACTGACTATCCCAAATGGTTTGACGCTGCTACGAGCTCTTGGAATACCGGCTTTTCTCTGGGTTTACCTTTCTCTGCATTTAGCAGAAGTGAGTTTCTTGATTCTCGTTGTGGGAGCTCTTACAGATTATTTCGATGGCAAGGTTGCTCGTGCTCTCCATCAAGAAAGCAAGTTGGGTGCGGCTTTAGATCCCACAATCGACAGGGCGTACATCGCTGCGACAGTTATTGCCTTGGCGATTAGAAGCGTCATCCCATGGTGGATGGTGGCTATTCTGGTTGTGCGAGACGTGTGGATGCTTTTCGCATTAGCAATCAAGAAATCGCGAACAGGAAAAGTTTTCGACGTCACCTACCTCGGCAAAGCGGCTACATTCAATCTTCTCTATGCATTTCCGTTTCTGCTCTTAGGCCAAGGCGGGGGAGTGAGTGAGATTTTCCACGTGCTGGGCTGGTCTTTCGCGCTATGGGGTATCGGCCTTTACCTATTCACGGCACTGCAATACAGTTCCGATGCTCTGAGAGCACCAACAACTCCGAAAGGTTGACCATGTCCCAAACTCCTGACAATGTGAAATATACAAAAGAGCATGAGTGGGTTTTGGAAAATGCTGACGGTTCAGTACGTATTGGCATCACCGATTATGCACAAGGTGCACTCGGAGATATCGTCTATATCCAACTTCCGAAATTGAATTCTTCGGTAAAAGGTGGCGCAGTATGTGGCGAAGTTGAATCAACAAAGAGCGTTTCAGAAATATATGCACCAGTTGGCGGCACAATTATTCGCATCAATGAAAAGTTGGAAAGCAATCCTGAACTCATTAACTCCGACCCATATGGCGAGGGTTGGATAGCTGAAATTTCTTCTGTCGAGATCACAGAACCCCTACTGACTTCTGCAGAATATTCAAATTTGACCGCATAGATAAGTCGGAATTGGGTGGATTTGCCGGCTTGACCTGCCTAGCCCACATGAATAGTGTCAGCCTCTAGTAGACCTGAAGAGCTGGAGGGAGCGCACAGTGAATACACGCAAAGATTCACAAGCTGATCTCACTTCCACAATTCATCTATCTCAACTTCGTCCAGTTCCAAACGGGGCTCATCTCCAAGCCGTCGTTGAAAAACTTTCCCCAGAAGATAAAGAGATCATTGCTCAACTTTCCCCAGAAAAAGCAATGCTGATTGGAGTAAGCGGACCCGGAAAAGGGTTTCGTTTCCTCCTCGATGGAACATTTGCAAGCATCGGCCGTGAAGTTGGAACAGATATTTCACTTGATGATGTGACGGTTTCTCGTAAGCATGCATCAATCTCATCGAACAACGGTGAATTCATTTTGACCGATTCCAAGAGCCTCAATGGCACTTATGTGAATGCTCAATCTGTTGAATCCACACAACTTGTTCATGGTGATGAAATTCAAATTGGAAAGTTTCGTTTCATCTTCTTTACAGGAAAGGTAAATTCATGAGCGTTCCCGCCCGTGCGTATTTGAGTATCGGAGAAGTTCTCGCAAAGCTTCGTCCAGAATTTTCAGACATCACCATTTCAAAGATTCGTTTCTTGGAATCTGAAGGGTTGATTGATCCGCAACGCACCCCATCGGGATATCGCAAATTTACAGCCACAGATTTGGAACGTCTTCGTTACGTGCTTCAGGCACAACGCGATCAATATCTTCCGCTCCGTGTCATTAAGGAAAATCTCGATGCAATGGATCGCGGTCTTACACCAGCACCTCAAGCTGGGGGAGTTGCAGGTCCGCGTTTGGCTACAGTGGATGGCGAATTTGCGCCAGCACACTTTGCACAAGAGAGTGAACTTCGCTTAAGCCGTGAAGAGCTTCTAGCATCAGCTAACCTCGCTGATGCAGTTCTTGTAGAACTAGAAACTTATGGTCTTGTTGAAATCAAAGGACGTCACTACGACGCTGACGCGCTTGCTGTATCTCGCGCAGTTGCCGAGATTGCGGCTTTCGGAATTGAACCTCGCCATCTTCGCTCATTCAAGACTGCTGCAGATCGCGAAGTAGGATTGGTCGAACAAGTCATCACACCTTTGCTCCGTCAAAAGGGTTCAGATTCAAAAGCACGAGCAGAGGAAGTTGCTAACGAATTAGCATCTCTCTCAGTTCGCTTGCATGCATCTTTGGTCCGCGCCGGACTTCACCGCGCTAAGTAAATCCAGCGGTAATTACGATGACAACATTGCACCCTATAGAAGTGATTGGTGTGCGAGTTGAGATGCCCTCCAACCAACCAATCATTTTGGTGCGCGAACTCGATGGAGTGCGATTCTTGCCAATATGGGTAGGAGCTGTAGAGGCCACTGCGATTGCATTTGCCCAGCAAGGCGTTGTGCCGCCGCGTCCGATGACTCACGATTTGATGAAAGAGATCATCGACCAAGTTGCACTTCCTCTTGAAAGCATTCACCTGACCGCACTTAAGGATGGAGTCTTCTATTCCGAACTTCATTTCAGTGGAGGAAAAGTGATCTCTTCTCGCCCCAGTGATGCTCTGGCTTTGGGGTTACGAACTGGGACGGCGATGTTCGCTACTGAGGAGCTCTTTTCGGCGGCTGGAATTGAAATTCCGGAACAAGCCGATGACGAAGTCGAGAAGTTCAAGGAGTTCTTGGACCACATCAACCCCGAAGATTTCGCTGGCTAGCCATGAAGGGGAAGCCTTCTTACTCTCAACTATTGGTTGAGGGTTCGGCGTGTCGGTTCTTGTTCATAGCAAACTCTCAACCTAAACTTCAGAGATTCCCCGTAGAAGTGAGTTCCCCATGAATGACGATTCTCGCACAGGCGTAGATCAAGAGATTGGCTATCGAGGCGCCACAGCGTGCGTTGCTGCAGGCATAACTTATCGCCAGCTCGATTACTGGGCTCGCACTGGACTCGTTGAACCAGGAATTAAGAGCGCTTCAGGATCAGGGTCTCAGCGCCTCTACGGATTTAGAGACATTCTTGTTTTAAAGATTGTAAAGCGCTTATTGGATACAGGCGTATCCCTTCAGAACATTCGCACCGCAGTTGAACACTTGCGGAAGCGGGGGATAACCGAGCTTGAAAGTATGACCCTGATGAGCGACGGTGCCTCAATTTATGAGTGCGCAAGCGCTGATGACATCATCGATCTACTCCAAGGCGGCCAAGGCGTTTTCGGCATTGCGATCAGCAAAGTCTGGACTGAAGTTGAGGGCTCTTTAGCAACACTGCAAGGTGAAAGCCCAGTCGATGGAACCGTTGTTGCAAATCTCACTATGGACGAGCTCTCGGAGCGTAGGAAGCGTAAAGGGGCTTAAAGCCTTATAACCTGACCCCCTAAAGCAGTTCTAGGGGGAACTTTGAGCGCCACGCACCCAATTCGCCATCGCTTCGTTGATCGTCATATCGGTCCAAGCGACGAGCAAGTTTCATCGATGTTGAAAGAGATTGGTGCTGGAACTCTAGAAGATTTCATCAGCAAAGTGGTTCCGCATTCTATTTCGATTGCGCAATCGTTAGATACTTATCTCCCCACTGCGATTTCTGAAGAAGCAGCAGTTGCAGAACTTCGCGCACTTGCATCTAAGAATCAAGTTGTTCGTTCTCTCATTGGTCTTGGTTATTACGGAACGATCACTCCGCCTGTGGTGTTGAGAAATATTTTAGAAAATCCAGCCTGGTATACGGCATATACGCCTTACCAACCAGAAATCAGCCAAGGTCGATTGGAAGCAATCTTTGCATTCCAAACAGCGGTCGCAGATTTAACTGGACTGCCAATCGCAAATGCATCGATGCTCGATGAGGCGACAGCTGCAGCAGAAGCAATGACGTTAGCACGTCGTCAGTGGAGCGGGAACGATGAAGCGCATTTCGTTCTCGACAAAAACCTTCACCCACACATCAAAGCGGTCGTGTACACACGCGCAGCACCATTAAGGATTTCGGTAGTGGAATCTGATATGTCTGCATCGTCACTTGAAAAGGTAGATGGGGAAGTGTTTGGTGTCATCGGTTCTGCACTTTCAACATATGGAGAAGTGCAAGATCTCGCTGAGATGGTTTCGTTCGCGCACGGCGCAGGAGCGCTAGCAATTATTGCATGTGATCTCTTAGCTCTCACTTTGTACAAAACACCAGGGGAGTATGGCGCGGATATCGCTATTGGTTCAGCTCAACGATTTGGTGTTCCGATGGGATTCGGTGGCCCACACGCAGGTTTCATGTCAGTGCGAACCGGCCTTGAACGCGGAATTCCCGGACGACTTGTCGGTCAGAGTATCGATGTACATGGAAATCCCGGATTCCGATTAGCTCTTCAAACTCGCGAGCAACATATTCGTCGAGATAAGGCAACGTCCAATATCTGTACAGCTCAGGTTTTGTTGGCAGTCATGTCTGCTTTCTATGCAATGTGGCACGGCCCTGAAGGATTGAAATTTATTGCTCGCGGAATTCGCACCAAAACTCATGCACTACGAAGTGCAATCCAGAGCGCTGGTTTCGAAGTTACAACCGGAGATGTCTTCGATACTTTCGTTGTAAAGAGTAAGCCTCTTTTGACTCCAGGTTTCAACTTCCGCAATATTGATGGCGAAGCGATTGGTATTTCACTGGATGAAACTGTTACGGATGAAGAGCTATTAACAATCGCTTCATTCTTTGGTGCAACCATTAAGAGTGGGGAAGTGGTTGACGCCCCTACTTTGGTGAGAAAGAACGATTTCCTCACTCATCCACTTTTCCATGATCATCATTCTGAGACAGGCATGCTTCGATACATTCGCGCGCTTTCAGACCGCGATCTAGCACTAGATAGATCCATGATTCCTCTGGGTTCTTGCACAATGAAACTCAATGCCACGTCGGAGATGATTCCAGTGACCTGGCCAGAGTTCTCATCCTTGCATCCTTTTGCGCCAGCCAACCAATCCGAGGGTATGCGCGAGATGATCACTCAATTAAGTAAGTGGCTCGTCGACATCACCGGATATGACGCAGTCTCGCTTCAACCTAATGCTGGTTCGCAAGGTGAATTTGCTGGTCTCTTAGCCATTCGAAACTATCTCGATTCGAAAGGGGAGCAGGAGAGAGATATTTGTCTTATTCCTTCCAGCGCTCACGGAACCAATGCAGCATCTGCGGTTATGGCGGGAATGAAGGTTGTTGTTGTTGCATGTGATGATGCAGGAAACGTTTCAGTTGATGACATTAAAGAAAAGATTGCTACCCACGCAAAATCGCTTGCATGCCTCATGGTCACATATCCATCTACCCATGGAGTATTTGAAACTGCGATCAGTGAAATTTGCGGACTCATTCATGATGCAGGTGGTCAGGTATATGTTGATGGAGCAAACCTCAATGCTCTTGTTGGTTTGGCACAACCTGGAAAATTCGGTGCCGATGTTTCACATTTGAATCTTCATAAAACATTTTGCATTCCACATGGGGGTGGGGGACCAGGAGTTGGTCCAGTTATTTCCCGCAGCCATCTTGCACCGTTCTTACCTAATCATCCTTTAGATGACCTGGCAGGTCCTGCTACGGGTCCTGGTCCAGTGAGTTCTGCGCCATTTGGTTCAGCAAGCATTCTTCCTATTCCATGGATGTACATCCGAATGATGGGTGGTGCTGGTCTAACCCGAGCAACGCAAATCGCAATCTTGTCAGCTAACTACATCGCCAATAAATTGGATGAGCATTTCCCCGTGCTCTACAAGGGCGAAAATGGTTTTGTCGCGCACGAATGTATTTTGGATTTACGCGAACTCACGAAGAGGACTGGCGTCACAGTCGATGATGTTGCAAAACGCCTCATGGATCATGGTTTCCATGCCCCAACAATGAGTTTCCCGGTTGCTGGAACGCTGATGGTCGAGCCAACAGAATCTGAGGATTTGGCTGAATTGGACCGATTCATTCAAGCCATGATCTCTATTAGGGCCGAGATTGCTGATATCGAATTAGGGGAGTTAACGGTAGAAGAGTCACCTCTTCGTTTCTCACCTCATACGGATGCAGACCTTTTGCGCCCTGAATGGGAGCGCAAGTACTCACGAGAAGTTGCTGCATACCCAGGTGGAATTCCGACTGAAATCGGCCGTAGCGGCAAATACTGGCCAACTACGGGGCGTATTGATGGCGTCTTTGGGGATAGGAATCTGGTCTGTGCCTGTCCGCCGATAGAGGAGCTAGCTGCAGATTTGTAAGGCGCTTTTCTTACTTAACATAATGTAGATTATCGGGTATTTACCACACGGCGGAGCGCCCACGAACTTGTCTTCATGAGCGCTTCTCCAACGATCTTCTTGCTCATCTTCGACTGCCCCAATTTCCTCTCGATAAAGGTGATTGGGACTTGAGCGATCGCAAATCCCGCATCGTGAATGCGCATCGCCATCTCAATTTGAAATCCATATCCAAGAGTTTTGATGGAGTGAATGTCGATTTTCTCTAAAGCCGCCCGAGAGATTGTTCGGTAGCCGCCTGTGAGATCTCTATACGGTAAATGCAGAACAACTTGGGCGTATTTAGTTCCAAGGCGAGAAATAGCTCGACGGCGGAGCGGCCAATTTTCGACTTTTCCGCCGTCCATCCATCGAGTGCCTATGACTAACCCGGTGCCTAGAGATGCGTTAAGCAGTCGTGGGAGCTCTTCTGGTTGGTGTGATCCATCGGCGTCGCATTCCACATAAAGTTCGAAATCACGTTCTAGTCCCCACGAAAAACCTGCAAGATAAGCAGGACCTAGTCCTGCTTTCTTCTCTCTCTTAAGAAGAAGGACGCCAGGCAAATTTTCACTTTCAACAATCCTGGCTGTGCCATCAGGTGAATTGTCATCTATAACGAGAATTGTGCAATCGAAATCATCGCGAATCGATTGGAAAACGGTGTCGAATCTGCGGAGAATCTCCACAATATTCTCTGCTTCGTTATACGTAGGAATACATACCAGAGTGCGAGTTGACATAATGTGAAACCTTTACCAACCAAGTGCGCTGATGAAACGATCAACACTTGCGCCGAGATTATGTTCTTCTTTCAATTGATAAATTCTATCTAAGTCCAAAGCTCGCTTCGGTACGGATAATTCCACCTGAGGAATTGGAACATCCAATGCGCAATGAACGAGTGTTTGCGCAATCGATGCGTAGTGTGAATCAGCCAACAATTTCTTGCGCAAAGGTGCAGGAAGTTTCTCATCTTGATTGTGTGCCGCTTTGATGACATCGTCCATAGACTTAAAGACGTTGGCAATCACTGCAGCGCCTTTTTCACCAATTCCCTTGATTCCGGGTAAACCATCGGATGCATCCCCGCGAATCATTGCAAAGAGTGCGTATCTATCCCCTGGTATTTGATATTTGTCTGCTATCCATTTGATGTCCACGAGGTCGTGATTCGAAATTCCTCGAGCGAGGTAAACAACTTTCACTTTCCGCTTGTCGTCTACCAATTGGAATAAGTCGCGATCGCCAGTAACGATAAGTGTTGGGCCTGGTTCAGCCACGCTATATGTTGCAATCACATCATCGGCTTCATAATCATCTGCTCCGACAAGAGGAATGCCCATCGCTTCTAAGAGATCTAAGAGGATTGGAATTTGAGGAGTGAGAGTTTCCGGCTCTTCCTCTTCGAGGCCTTCATCATCGATTCGGTTAGCTTTGTATTCCGGAAATAAATCGACTCTCCACGATGGGCGCCAATCACCATCAAGGCACGCTACTAAACGATTTGGTTTGTATTGAGTAATTAGTCGAGCGCTCATATCGAGGAAACCTCGAATCGCATGAACGGGCTCCCCTTGGTTATTCACCAAAGTGTCGGGCATTCCATAGTAAGCGCGATACCAGAGCGAAGCGCTATCGAGAAGCATGAGTGTCATCCAACTACCCCCGCGTAAGTAACCACTCCCCTGTCAACTCTCCTCAGAGCTTCTTCGACTACGGGCCCTAACTCTTTGGTCGCATTTCCTAACTGGCGAAGCAGATCGATGATTTGCTTCATAGAGCGCACAAAATCTCCTACCGTCATATCTGTTCCGCGCACGATCGATGAGAGTGAATGTCCACTTGCCCAACGATAGGAGGACCAGCAGAAACCGAGATCCGGTTCACGCATAGGCTCTAACCCCAAATCCAATTCTCTCTCATGTAAATCATGCCAAATCCCAACCATCTCACTCAATGTATCTTGAACTGCGCCATGAGGAATCTTAGGACTTTCATCTCTTCGTGCTTCATAAACTAAAGAAGAAAGAACTGAGACTAGTTCGGATGCGTTAAGACCTACAAGAATCTCTTTGCGAACAAGTTCTGAGATTAAGAGATCAGTTTCACCATAGATTTTTGCGAGCAATCGACCATGCGAGGTAATCGTATTAGCTTCTAGATACCCGAGTTCTTTTAGCATTACTTGAACAAGATCAAATCTGCGAGCGATAACATCCGTCCGATTACTCACACGCTCCTGCAGCCCCCTATTTTCACGTATCAATCGCGAAGCTCTATCGGCTAGCCGAGCATGGTGTTCACGATCTGCACAGCCATGACATGGATGACCACGCAGTTCTCTTCGAAGTTCAGTAATGCGAAGTTCAGCAAGAGCTCTCTTCTTCTTTGAGTTCTTGGATAGCGATTTCTCTAAATCTCTCAACTCTTCTTTGATTTCAGTGTATTGAAGAAAGTCCCCCATGTGACATGAAACCTGCTCGCGAAGCTGTTCGATGGCTTCAACGTTCTTACGAATCTGTCTAGAAAGACCGACCACGGCTTTGTCAGCTTGATATTGCGCGAACGAGGCCTCGAGAGATGTGCGTGCTCGCTCAGCACCTAGCTGTGAAATCAAATTAATAGTCATGTTGTATGTAGGTTTGAAACTACTGCGCAATGGGTAAGTGCGCGTCGATGCAAGACCTGCAAGTGAGGCAGAGTCAGTGTCACGATTCCAGAGAACGACTGCGTTACCTTCAATATCGATTCCACGTCGGCCAGCTCGACCCGTGAGCTGAGTGAACTCCCCTGGGGTGATGGTGACGTGTGCTTCGCCATTCCATTTGCTGAGCTTCTCCAGAACAACGGTTTTCGCAGGCATATTTATCCCGAGAGCGAGCGTTTCGGTTGCAAAAATTGCACGGACTAAGCCGCGTTGGAAAAGTTCCTCCACAACTTCCTTAAATGTCGGAAGCATTCCAGCATGGTGAGCTGCGATTCCTTTTTCAAGTGCATCAAGCCATTCGTGGAAACCAAGAACACTTAAATCTTCCTCTGGGATGTGATTGGTCTTCGCGAAGGCAACTTCTCTAATGAGACTTCGCTCTTCTGAGTTGGTCAATACCAAACCTGCATCAACGCATTGCTTCACAGCGGCAGCGCAGGCGGCCCGCGAAAAGATGAATGTAATCGCTGGAAGCATGCCTTCGCGGTTGAGTTTCTCAATCACTTCTGCGCGGCCTAGAGCTCGAGTGCCAAGTTGGAAGGATTCAGGTTTGCGCCATTCACGAGCGCTCTTGTGGCCTTTACCTTGGTAACTCACCCGAACCTTCCGGGCAGCTTCCTTCTCCAGCACCAATATTTCGGGATTCACTTTGCCGTTTTCGCCAAAGAGATCAAGAAGGCGATTTCCAAAAAGTACATGTTGATACAGTGGCACTGGTCGATTCTCTGACAAAACAACTTCGGTGCTTCCTCGAACTGCTTGGAGCCAATCACCAAATTCTTCAGCGTTAGATACAGTTGCTGAGAGAGAGACAACTTGCACGCTATCAGGTAGATGAATCAAAACCTCTTCCCAGACAGCCCCTCGGAATCTATCGGCAAGATAGTGAACTTCATCCATCACAACAAATCCGAGATCATGAAGCGCCGCCGGAGAGGCATACAACATATTTCTCAAAACTTCGGTTGTCATGACAACTACTGCGGCTTCAGAATTGATGTTGGTATCGCCGGTGAGAAGACCAACCTTCTCTTCGCCAAACATCGCTTTGAGATCTTGATATTTTTGATTAGAAAGGGCTTTGATGGGAGCGGTATAGAAGCAACGTCGCCCTGTTTGTAGAGCTAAATATGCTGCAAACTCACCCACAATAGTTTTGCCGGCTCCTGTTGGGGCAGCAACAAGAACGCCATGGCCTTCTTCAAGAAATTCGCAGGCCTTTGTTTGAAACTCATCTAACGGAAAACTGTAGCCTTGCGCGAAAGCTCGCAGTTTTTCGAACTTCATTCGGTGTTTTGCTGCCGCAAGTTTCTCAGAGGGAGACAATTCATTCATTTCAACCACGTTGCCATCGCACGTGGTACCACTGTTGCAGTGATCGGTAGATTTCCGATCCGCTCACCATCGGCATAAGCCACTGCATTTGAGTTGAGAGTGATTGAAGAGCATCTTCTAATTTCTACAGCAGGGTGCGTTATATGTTTTCCAGAGAAAACCCTTGGAAAGACTCTGACAAATTCTCGAACGGGAATTGGTTTCAAGAGCAAAACGTCAAATAGTCCATCACGATAGTCGGCACCCGGACAGACTTGCATGCCTCCCCCATAACTCTTTCCATTTGCTATCGCGACAAGCATTGCGCCAGTATCCACGCTATCGCCATCAATTGTTACTCGGTAGGTTCGTGGAACGAAGAAAGGCAGCTCTCTAAAAGTTGCAATAACGTATTTGATCTTTCCGTGTAGAAACCGATATCCGTTTGCTCTTTCGTTCACCAGTGAATCAAAACCGGTGCTGAGAACTTGTCCAAACCAACGCTCATAATCTCCCTGCTTTACTT
>CANFVU010000019.1 GCA_947450545.1 Actinomycetota bacterium | reverse complement strand
TGCCTCTGTCCAATCCTCATCAATAACTGCTTCTAGCTTTACAAATTTTTGAACTTCCTCCGCTGTATCACGCGTACGTTGCATCGGGGAAACAATGAGGTGTTGAGGATTTCTTTTAGCCAGCTCCTCACCTACCGCGCGCGCTTGTTCTCTTCCTTTTTCTGTGAGTGGAGGATTTGATCCCCCCGCTCCAGAGAAACGACGTTCAGGAGTCAGTGGCGTTTCACCGTGGCGAATTAAGTAAATTGTGGTTGGTACTTCACCTGAAATCAGGCGTGAATGCAAGAAATTTTTTTGAATATATGGTGTCTCTGCGACTTCACCATCTAGAGCTTTATTAGCAAGGCGATCTGCATGCGAATTTTGATCCCGGGGAATCCACGTAAAAGTGATGAGAGACATTGGGTGGATGTCTCGTGCTTGCTTTGCAAGATCGCGCATATCAGGGTGCTTAATCTGCCAACGGCCAGACATCTGCTCCATAACTAACTTTGAGTCCATCTTCACATGAATGGTTGCTTCTGGGTCGATTTCATGTGCTGCCTTAAGTCCAGCAATCAATCCGCTGTATTCGGCGACGTTATTGGAAGCAATGCCTATCGGTGCGAAGAGTTCCTTGAGAATTTTTCCATTTTCAGTAACTACTGCGCCATATGCAGCAGGTCCTGGATTTCCACGAGAGCCTCCATCGGCAGTGATGTCGAGTACGCGAGCCATTTAGATGCGAACCAAGATTCGACGACATTCTTCACAACGCAACACATCATCATCAACGAGAGTCTTGATGCGCTCTAGCTCGATGGCATTAATGACAAGGTGGCAACCATCGCATTTATTTCCAATGAGTAGTGCTGCGCCAACACCCGCTTGCCCTTGGCGAATCTTTTCGTACGTCTCTACAAGTGCTGAGTCGATTTGAGGAGCAAGTTTCATGCGATCTTCAGCAGCCCGTGCAATCAGCGCATTAATCTCAGTTGTCGCATTTTCGATACGAACATTGAGCTCTAGCTCGAGAGTCTTGAGTCCTTCTTCATCGCTCTTCAATTCATCAACGCGCTTCTTCACCGCTTCGTGGCGCATCATGATTTCAAGTTCGCCATCTTCAAGTTCAGCTTTGCGTTTTGCCAGAGTAGCTAATTCATGCTGAGTTTGTTCGAGTTCCTTGGGAGTTCCAAGACCGGCGTTTAATCGCTTCTCGTCTTTCTCCATGCGGGCTGAAACAGCTTCAACATCTACTTCGCTACGGCGAAGATCGATGGTGACATCTTCAAGTTCGGTTTCAACAACTTTGAGTTCGACTGCTGCGTTTTCTAGACGGGTGTGAATAGCAGTGATTTGCTCGTGCTCAGGAAGAGTCTTGAGTTTGTGATTGAGCTGGGCTATTTCGGTATCAAGCTTCTGCAATTGCATGAGGAGCGCTTGATGAGCAGGGGTTGCCTTCATCGTCAGACTCCATTCAGTAGCTCTATGTATTTGTGCTTAACTCTGGCTGCAGTCTACAGGCATCTCTCAACCCAACTAAATAGGCATCCGAGCTATAGAGTTAGCGAGTGCTTTCTAGCCTCATCACTTTTTCAATCCTTGCTGGAATCCTTGTACTAATCCCCGGGCTAGATTTTGCTTTAGTGCTTCGCTATGCCACGACCCAATCTCGATCTTCTGCGATTGTGGTGATGTTGGGTATTACGTCAGGGCTATTCGTTTGGGGCGCATTTGCTTCACTTGGCATCAGCGCGATTCTTCAAACATCCCAAACTGCATTTAGCGCTCTCAAAATCGTTGGCGTTCTCTATATGTTCTGGATGGGGATCGGATTTATCCGTAGTTCACTTAAGAAACCAGAGACCCTCAAAGTAGAAACACCTCACGTTGGCAACAGCGCGACTTTCACAAAAGGTCTTCTCTCAAATCTGCTCAATCCGAAAGCTGGAGTCTTTTACCTCTCTGTTCTCCCCCAATTTATCCCTGCTGACTCCAACCATTTACTTTTCGGGCTCGCGCTGACGTCCATCCACGCAGTGATCACAATCGTTTATTTTGTTGCGCTCATCTTCTTCATCAACACGTTGAAAGAATTCTTTACGCGCGCCAAAGTCGTCAAGAACATGGAACGCATCTCTGGAGTTGCAGTAATTGGGTTTGGGCTCAAACTCTTACTGAGCCATGGGAATTAAAAACTGGTGGGCGGTGAGGGTTTCGAACCCCCGACATCCTCGGTGTAAACGAGGCGCTCTACCACTGAGCTAACCACCCATACCTACCTACCGTGGAGGGTAAGTAAGCCTGCGTACTCTACAGGGAGTCATTACGTAGTGGAAATTGGGTACTCCACTTTGTTGGAGACCTAGAATTACGCGTAAATCGAGAGAGCGGTGTGTAGGTGAGCAGTCAGGGTCAACGTCGTACGTGGATCTTCCTCGCACTCTTTAATAGCGTTTTTATTCAAGCTGCAACCTATTTAGCACGGCCAATGATTTCTTACCGCTTAATCGAGTTGCACTCCTCTGCCTTTTTGATCGGAACTTTTGGGGCCCTTTATGCCTTAGTTCCGCTGATTTTGGCAATACCAATCGGAACCGTTATTAATAAATATGGTGAACCGCGGTTAATTTTCACCGGAACCGTCGTAATTGCGCTTTCAGGAGTTGGATTGGCTTGGACGCACTCGATTCTCGCAATGGTCTTCTTGGTTTCGCTGATGGGTAGCGGACAATTCCTTTGCATGGTTGGCGCGCAAGCGATGTTTGCTAATCGCAGCGAAACTATTCACTACGAAAAATTCTTTGGGTATTACACATTGAGCGCTGCCTTAGGTCAGCTCTTTGGTCCACTCATTGGATCAGCCACGTCGCACTCTTCGGGTCTCATCCCCCAATCAATCGGTAGTGCATTTATTGCTGCAACGGTTTTATCACTTGTAGGACTTATTCCTATTCTTCATTGGCATAAGAAATCAACCGTCGAGCACCGTGACGTGCAGAAAGCTCGTGGCGTGGTTGGCATGTTGTCGAATCCTGCGATGCGCTCCGCAATGTTTGCAAGCCTCGCAATTTCATCTGTTGTGGATATTCTTGTTGTGTTCTTGCCTGTCCTCGGGAAAGAACGTGGGATTGCAGCAAGTTCCATAGCAATGATTCTTGCAATACGAGCGATCTCGTCTATTGCTTCACGAATTTATCTTGGGGAAATTACTCAGAAGCTTGGGTTTAAGAGTCTGTTGCTGGGCAGCATGGCTGTTTCATGCACTGCGCTTATTGCTGCGATATTTGCGCATAGCGTCTTGATTCTTGCAATCATTATTGGAATTGCTGGACTCTCGCTAGGAGTTGGACAACCCATGACAATGGCGTGGGTATCGCGAATTTCAGAGAGTGATGAACGATCACTTGCAATCTCAGTGCGCTTGGCTGGAAATCGTTTCGGTCAATTTGCTCTTCCACTCCTTGCAGGAGCCCTCGCTGCACCATTCGGCGCAAGCTCAGTTTTGGCTGCCATGTCAGTACTTATTGGCAGTTCAGCTCCTGCAGTAATAAAGAGTGTGAAGCGTTAGAGAGCTGCTAGCGCTGCTTTGTAATCTGCTGCGTTACGAGCATCTCCAGGGCCGTTAACTACCTGCCAACGAAGGATGCCTTCTTTATCAATAACGAATGTTCCGCGAATAGCGAGTCCGCGATCTGCGTTGAATACTCCGTACGCTGATGAGACTGCGCCGTGTGGCCAGAAATCTGCAAGCAAACTGAACTTATAACCTTCAGCTTCACTAAATGCTTTGAGTGAGTACATCGCATCGCAAGAGATAGCGAGGAGTTCTGAGTCATCATTTTGGTAAGCAGCAAGATCATCTCTCAATGAGCAAAGCTCGCCGGTGCAAATTCCTGAAAATGCGAATGGATAGAAGACCACGATCACATTCTTCTTACCTCTGAATGAGGAGAGAGTTACCTCTTCACCAAATTGATTCTTCAAGGTGAAATCTGGTGCAGCTTTTCCGATTTCTAGTGTCATGATTTTTCCATTTCTATTTCATTTTCTATTTCTTGGATTTGCGTGGGACTAATCTAGTGGCAGTCCACAATGGAGCTGCGACAAATGAGATTGTTTGGGTGAGCCCAGCAGTAGGTGCTGCATCGAGAATGTCGGCAGGCTCCAAGTGGCCAGGTTGGCCAACTTTTGGATTGAGGACCCAGATATCTCCATCCTCGGTTAAGAATGTCAGTGCATCGACTAATTCATCAACGAGATCTCCATCATCTTCTCGCCACCAGATAATGACTGCATCGACGACTTCTTGAGAATCACTACTCAGGAGTTCTGAACCAGATTTGGAAGCGAGCGCACTGCGAAGTTCAGAATCGCAATCGCGTTCATCAAATCCAAATTCGAGAATGAGGTCACCCTCAGAAATTCCCATCCGCTCAACAGCGGCGGCTACCTGTGGGTTCAAGCCAGTTCCTTCGGAGAATTCTTCACAGGAGTAGTCCACCTAACCTTTGACCATCCCGCAAGCCCCAGAGTGTTAACCCTCGGAGAACGCATCCCAAAAGGTGAGCAGATGGCTCTTCTCGATGTGACGAGAGGGGGTCTGAGGGGGAAAGATAGGCTCATGAGCGAAAACCGTCAGGCACCAGACCACCTCCTTGGACAGCTAGTTGATACCGATCCCCAGGAGACAGCCGAGTGGAGAGATTCCCTCGATGCGATTCTGAAAAATGCCGGACCAGTTCGAGCGCGTTATCTCATGTTGTCATTACTGCAACAAGCACGCGAACAAAATGTTGGTATTTCAAGTGTTCGCTCTACGAACTACATCAACACCATTGCACCTAATGAAGAACCAACTTTCCCTGGCGATGAAGATATGGAACGTCGTATTCGCGAAATGATTCGTTGGAATGCGGCAGTCATGGTGCATCGTGCTCAGCGCCCAGGCGTTGGAGTAGGTGGACATATTTCTTCATACGCGTCATCTGCAACTTTGTACGAAGTAGGTTTCAACCACTTCTTCCGCGGAAAAGATCACCCAGGCGGAGGAGATCAAATTTTCTTCCAAGGACATGCAAGCCCTGGAATGTATGCACGCGCATTTGTTGAAGGTCGTTTCACTGAAGATCAGATGGATGGATTCCGTCAAGAACTTTCACATCATGCTGGCGGACTATCTTCCTATCCTCATCCACGTCTCATGCCTGATTTCTGGCAGTTCCCAACTGTGTCAATGGGTCTTGGTCCAATCAATGCAATTTATCAAGCTCGCTACAACCGTTATCTCGCAGGTCGTGGAATTAAAGATACAAGCGATCAACGCGTCTGGGCATTCCTTGGTGATGGTGAAACAGATGAGCCAGAAAGCCTGGGTGCACTCTCTCTTGCAGCCCGTGAAGGTCTTGATAACCTCACATTTGTTATTAACTGTAACTTGCAACGTCTTGATGGGCCAGTTCGCGGTAACGGCAAGATCATGCAAGAGCTTGAATCAATCTTTGGCGGCGCTGGATGGAATGTCATCAAGGTTGTTTGGGGCCGTGAATGGGATGAGCTTCTCGCCAATGACCGCGAAGGCGCTCTCGTTGATTTGATGAACAAGACACCTGATGGAGATTTCCAAACATTTAAAACTGAAGATGGTGCATATGTTCGCGAACACTTCTTTGGTCGCGATCCTCGCACAGCTGCTCTCGTCAAAGACTGGAGCGATGAAAAGATTTGGGCTCTACGCCGCGGTGGCCATGATTATCGCAAGATGTACGCTGCATATAAGGCTGCTACAGAACATAAGGGCCGCCCAACTGTAATTCTCGCAAAGACAATTAAGGGTTGGACACTTGGATCGTCATTTGAAGGTCGTAACTCAACTCACCAGATGAAGAAGATGACTCAAGAAGATTTGATTGAGTTTAAGAATCGTCTACACCTTCCGATTCCAGATGAAGCTATTGATAAGTACCTTCCTCCTTACTACCGTCCTGCTCAAGATTCACCTGAATACAAGTACCTCATGTCTCGTCGTGAATCACTTGGCGGTTCAGTTCCAGCACGTCGCAAAGTTTCAAAGCCACTTCCGCAACCTCCTGCATCAACATATGAATCTGTTGCTCGTGGTTCTGGAGCGCAAGGCGTTGCCACAACGATGGCGTTTGTGCGATTGCTCAAAGATTTAATCAAGGATCCAGAAATTGGAAAGCGTTTTGTTCCAATCATTCCTGATGAAGCTCGTACTTTCGGAATGGATTCACTCTTCCCAAGTCTGAAGATCTACTCACCTCACGGCCAGACTTACACAGCTGTTGACCGTGAATTGATGCTTTCTTACAAGGAATCCACATCTGGCGTCATCTTGCACGAAGGAATTAACGAAGCGGGATCAGCAGCATCATTTACTGCAGTGGGCTCTTCGTACTCCACCCACGATGAGCCAATGATTCCTATCTACATTTTCTACTCGATGTTTGGTTTCCAACGTACGGGCGATGCATTCTGGGCAGCTACTGATCAACTTGCACGCGGATTTGTTGTTGGCGCAACTGCTGGTCGCACAACGCTCAATGGTGAGGGTCTTCAACACGAAGATGGACATTCACTTTTGCTCGCATCTACTAACCCCGCTGTTGTTGCATATGACCCAGCATTTGGTTTTGAACTTGGCCATATCGTGCGCGATGGATTGCGTCGTATGTATGGCGAAAATAGCGAAAACGTTTTCTACTATCTCACTGTTTACAACGAGCCATATGCACAACCTGCAGAACCAGCGGGACTCGATGTTGATGGACTGCTTAAGGGTATGTATCTCTATGCGCCAGCAACCTCAAAGCATAAGAAGAAAGTTCAAATCCTTGCTTCTGGAGTCGGCGTAAATTGGGCACTTGAAGCCCAGAAATTGCTCGACGAGCACTGGGGTGTCTCAGCAAACGTATGGTCAGTTACATCATGGAATGAAATGCGTCGTGATGGTTTAGAGACTGATCGCCACAACCTTGTGAATCCTTCTGAAAAGAAGAAAGCATTCATCACTAAGAAGCTTGCTGGTTTTGATGGCCCAGTCGTTGCAGTCAGCGATTTCATGAAGGCCGTTCAAGATCAAGTTGCTCCATGGGTACCAAATCCATTTATTTCACTTGGTACCGACGGGTTCGGTCTTTCAGATACTCGTGGCGCGCTACGTCGACACTTCAAAGTTGATGCTGCTTCTATTACGATTGCTGCACTTTCACAGCTTGCTGATGAAGGTGAAGTCAAAGCAAAGGTAGTTCAAGAAGCTATTGATCGTTATCAGATTAACGATGTAAAAGCTGCTGACCCAGGTAATACGGAAGGATCTGGATGATTACTCGCTTTCCAGTAGTAGACGTTGCGCCTGCAACCTACTTCGGCGGTGAGTTCGTTCCTGCGAAGGCGATTCCTGATGAATCCCTTCCAGTCTCAGCAACAATTTTTCGTGAAGGACATGATTCTTTTTCAGCGAGTGTTCTTCTTTTTAATCCAGCTGGCAAGCTGGTTGAGACCATACCAATGCGTGAAATTTGGCCAGATTCGCAGCGATATGAAGCATGGGTCACCCCAACGTCACTCGGGTTGTGGCACTTCGCTATCGAAGTATCTGATGACAAAGGCGTAAAAGATCAATCAGAGAAATTCCCAATTCTTGCCGAGACTCCACGCGCACTCATCGGTGCTTGGTATGAATTCTTTCCACGCAGTGAAGGTGCAGTAAAGAAACCCGATGGCACCATTGTTAGCGGAACTTTTCAAACAGCAACCGGATCTCTCAAGCGAGTTGCCGATATGGGTTTCGATATTTTGTATATCCCTCCCATCCACCCTATTGGTGTGCAATTTCGCAAAGGAAAGAACAACTCCACCACTGCAGAACCCGGTGATCCAGGCGTTCCATGGGGAATTGGCAGCAAAGATGGTGGCCATGATGCAATCAATCCAGAATTAGGAACACTTAAAGACTTTCAAGCATTTGTTGCAGCAGCGAAGAAGCTAAAGATTGAAATCGCACTTGATTTAGCTCTCCAGTGCTCTCCTGACCATCCTTGGGTGAAAACAAACGAAGAATTTTTCACAAAGCGCGCAGATGGAACTATCGCTTATGCCGAAAATCCACCTAAGAAATACCAAGATATTTATCCAATTAATTTCGATAACGACTACCGCGGACTTTTCGCTGAAGTTCTTCGTGTGGTGAAGTATTGGATTTCTCAAGATATCCGAGCATTTCGGGTTGATAATCCGCACACAAAGCCGGTCCACTTCTGGCAGGAGCTCATTGCGGCCATCAATGCAGAATTTCCTGATGTCATTTTTCTTGCCGAAGCTTTTACAAAGCCATCCATGATGCATGCATTAGGTAAAGCTGGATTCCAACAGTCGTATACCTATTTCACATGGCGCGTGACCAAGCAAGAGTTGATGGATTATGGCCGAGAGGTTTCTAAAACTACCTCACCATTCTTCCGTCCAAATTTCTGGGTAAACACCCCCGATATTCTTCCTTTCCATCTCCAATCCGGTAATCCGGCAGTCTTCGCTCTTCGTGCTGTACTTGCTGCAACCATGACGCCTTCATGGGGAATGTATGCCGGTTATGAACTTTACGAACATGTTCCTCTCAAAGAAGGTGGCGAGGAGTATCGCGATTCAGAGAAATATGAAATTAGAGTTCGCGACTGGGCTGGTGCTCGCAAAGCCGGTCTCACTCTCGAACCATTTATTGCTCAATTAAATACAATCCGAAAAGAACACAAAGCTTTGCAACGTCTTCGCAATTTGGAATTCCATCCGACAGATAACGACCAGATCATTGCGTACTCAAAGCGCGAAGGAGACGACATCGTTTTAGTTGTTGTAAACCTTGATCCAGCTCGCCCACAGGAAACCATGGTCCATTGGGATATGTGGTTCCTTGGCTTTAATGCAGATAGTTTTGATGTAAAAGACCTGCTTGATGGCAAAAAGCACACGTGGCACCCTCACACTTTTGTTCGACTTAATCCTGGTCGCCCTGATGGAAAAGTTGCCCATATCGTGAGCGTTGTGAAGAAATGATCAAAAAGTTTTTTACAAAGAAGAACTCACAAAAAGTTGAGGCTCAATTTCCTCCCGTCGGTTATTTAAATCCAAATTCAACGCTCGGAGAGATGGATCTTTACCTAATTGGTGAAGGACGCCACGAACGTCTGTGGGAAGTACTTGGAGCTCATATTCGCCGCGACGGCGATGGCGAACTTCTTGGCACTGCATTTTCTGTGTGGGCGCCGAATGCGCGCGCAGTTTCTGTCATTGGCGATCACAACTTCTGGGATAAAGCCACGCACCCGATGATTCCTCTTGGTGCAAATGGAATTTGGGAACTCTTTATTCCAAACGTTGGAGCTGGTACGAAATATAAGTTTGCTATTCAAGGTCCCGATTGGCGCTGGGTTGATCACGCCGATCCCATGGCGCAAGCTACAGAGATTCCGCCACTTACAGCGTCCATCGTTCATGAATCAACGCATACGTGGTCTGATAGTGCTTGGATGAAAGCGCGCGAAAAGTTTGAACCATGGCGCTCCCCTGTCAGTATTTATGAGATGCACTTAGGTTCTTGGAAACCAGGGCTTTCATACCGCGAACTGGCGACTGAACTTACTTCTTATTTGATTGACGAAGGATTCACACACGTCGAGCTACTCCCTGTTATGGAACATCCTTTTGGTGGTTCGTGGGGTTATCAAGTGACTTCGCTCTTTGCACCAACATCGCGTTTCGGCAACCCTGACGATTTCAAATTCTTTGTCGATACTCTGCACCAAGCAGGTATCGGTGTCATTCTTGACTGGGTTCCTGCACACTTCCCTAAGGATGAGTGGGCGCTCGCAAAATTTGATGGAACAGCGCTGTATGAACATGAAGATCCACGGTTAGGCGAACACCCTGATTGGGGAACTTTAATCTTCAATTACGGCCGCAATGAAGTGCGCAATTTCTTAGTTGCCAGCGCTCTCTATTGGCTCTTGGAGTACCACATCGATGGAATTCGCGTCGATGCTGTGGCTTCAATGTTGTATCTGGATTACTCACGTAAAGATGGTGAGTGGCTTCCAAATAAATTTGGCGGACGCGAAAACCTTGAAGCTGTTTCATTCCTACAAGAGGCCACTGCTACTGCGTATCGCGAAGCACCCGGAATCATGATGATTGCTGAAGAATCCACAGCGTGGGGTGGCGTTACCAAACCCACAGCTGAAAGTGGACTTGGTTTCGGTTTCAAATGGAATATGGGTTGGATGCACGACACTCTTGAATATATCCAACACGAGCCAATCCATCGCATGTATCACCACAATGAAATAACTTTCTCAATTCTCTATGCATGGTCTGAAAACTTTATGCTTCCGCTATCTCACGATGAAGTTGTACACGGCAAAGGATCACTGCTCGACCGAATTCCTGGAGACCGTTGGCAAAAACTTGCAACGCTTCGCGCGCTTTACGGATTTATGTGGGCTCATCCAGGTAAGAAACTTCTCTTTATGGGATGCGAATTTGCTCAGAACGATGAGTGGAGCGAATCGCGTTCACTCGATTGGCATCTAGCTGATTATGACGAACACCGCGGGGTCCAACAATCCGTGAAGGTCATGAATGAGGTCTATCGATCGAACTCTGCGATGTGGGAGCGTGATACATCTCCTGAGGGATTTACATGGCTCGTCGGCAACGATGGCGCCGGAAACACAATGGCATTTGCACGCTGGTCAGAAAACGGCGAATGCGTTGTTGCCGTTACAAACTTCTCCCCGGTTCCACACGAGCAATACTCAGTTCCACTTCCATTGTCTGGAAAATGGATCGAAATTCTCAATACTGATGATCTTCGTTATGGCGGAAGCGGAGTAACTAATACTGAAATTACTTCAGTGGATGGTGCGCCAACAATTCTTCGCGTTCCTCCACTTGCAACTATCTGGTTGAAGCGCGCTTAACTCTTCTGATCTTTAAGGCGATGGGGATTGCCTAAGTAAGCGAATCTTGCAGCTAACAAAAGCCCAATACCGGGTATTAATAGAGCAATAGTGATTGACGCGGTTTGAGCTACCCAAGCGACAAACATTTTGGCGCCAAAAGCAATGATGGTGTTGGACAGATTGAGCTGAGAGACAACTTCACTGGGCTTGAGAGAACTTCGTCGATTAGCGATAGTTGTGAATAGTGGAGACATAAAGGAAGTGCCTAATCCTGCAAAGAGGAAGGCAAGGACTTCTAATGGCAGGGCAAATGACGATCCTTTGCCAGCCAAGAACCAGGCAAGTTGAGTGAAGAGGATGAAACCGCCACCTCCGCCTAGTGCGGCTAAGCGAATCCAGAATCTTTCAGAACGATATTTAATGAGCTTTACAAAGTACATACGTCCAGCAATCATGCCAAGAATGAGGGCGAGGTACGAGAGAACGCTGATGCTCTTTCTGGCACCAATCTCTTGGTTGGTGACGAGAGTCGACCAATCAACGCTAGCGAACTCCATAAATGTTCCGAGAGCAAAAGCGACGATGATGGACTTATCGAAAGTGAAGATTCTCCGTAGACGTGCGATATTGATTTTCTCCATGGCAACGGCTTCAACTGATTTCAGAGTGAAAGTGTGAGCTGAGGAGCGAATCAAAAACATTGTCAAAATCCAGATTGTTCCAACAAGAACATCTATATGGACTGCGAATGAGAGGTGAGATGTGACAACAAGAGCTGTCAATACGGTAAAGAGAACTCCGATGCTCCACGCGCCATGCATTCTAGGTAGCAGCATTTCACCGGATTCATCTTGCCTCTGCAGAGTTTGCGTGTGAAGAGCGATGTTGTGAGCTGAGAAAGAGATGGCCATAAATACATTGAGCAGGGCATAGATCCATGGTGTGTGAATATGCGGCAAGCTCGCCATGAGAACATACAACGTGGTTGCACTCACATATAGGGTACGAAGAATTCCCACTTTATGAACCAAGCGGCCCATGACCAACAAGCTAATGATGGAGCCCAGTGCACCAAAACTCACGATGACGCCATAAGCACCGTTACTTACGCCTAAATTGTGCTTTAAATCAGGTGCCCGAGGCCCAATAGCCATAAGGCCTGTGCCGAATAAGCCAAAGAGAAGTTCAAGGCGAACGCGCTCAGAACGTGTGACTTCTTTACCTTTATTTATCAAAAGAGTGCACTTGCTAACGCTTGGCGAGCCTTTATAAGTTGAGGATCAGCCGGGTCGACGAGTTTGAAGAGACCGAGTAAGTGATCGCGATTTTTCTTCTGCTCATCGCCAGTTGAATTTTTAACTGCATTAATCATTCGAGAAAATGCAGCATCGTAATTGCCTTGAATCACTTCGATATCCGCTGCTTTCATCTGCATGTCAAAGTTCGTTGGTTGCGACTCAGCGATGGCAAATATCTCACTAGGGATTGATCCTTCAATGCGTGCCATTAATTCAACTTGAGCTAAGCCAAGTTGAGCTTGTTGGTTGCCGGGTGAACGCATGAGCCAATTGTTGTAAGCGGTGATGGCTCCCTGCAGGTCATTCTTTTCAAGAGCATCGAGAGCCGCTGCCTCTTCTGGTTCTAGTGGAGGCTCTACATCTTCACTCGCAACACCCTCAACAACGTTTCCAACTCCTCGTTCAGCCGCAAGAGTGATGACTTTATCAATCACTAATCGAACCTGCTCCTTAGGCGGAACAGATTCAAAGAGTGGAACGAGTTGTTCTTGAATAATTGCGATTGCAATCGGAACTGATTGAACTTGCATGGCTTGAGCAACTGAATTTTCCTGATCAACATTGACTGTAGCAAGAATCCAGGGATTCGGACCTGTTGCATCGGCTATATGCAATTCACCGAGAATCGCCAAAATATCTTTTGATTGCGTGCTGCGCGGAGACCAACACAGCGCAATAACTACCTGAGCATTTGAGGCTGGCAAAATTTCTTCGACAAGATTTTTTTGGGTGATTGCAATCCCATATTCGGGGGTTGGTGCTGGTGCTTTGCCTAAAGAGCTCAAATCAACTGCTTGAGCCATATTCTTAGGTAGCTCGCCGAATGGAGTTCTACTCATGAGGACATGTTAGTGGCACCAGAGTCTGTGCGCCCTGGCAGAATCGTTGCCACATAGTCATAGGCTGCATTTTCAAGGCCTAAATCAATTCCATTTTTCTCACCGAGATACCAGCGATGTTCCAATATTTCATGGAACATTTGAGCAGGTTCGACTCTTCCACGTAATTCATCGGGGATAAGGCTCAGTACATGTTGATAGACATCTGCAAGCCAGATACGCGCTGATTCATCCTCTGGGCGTGGAGGTTTCTGTCGTCCACGGAAGCGGTCAAAAGATGCGAGTAACCGTTTTGCTTGAATCTCTTCAGCATCAATTCCCAAAGTCTGTTTGAGACGTGTGGAGTGATATCCCGCTGCAACTAACTTAGGTGAGAATTTTAGAATTCCTTTTTCACCATCGAGAGCAATTTCAACTTCCTCAACCGCAAAGCCCAAATCTTGCAAGTTTCTCATTGCGCGCTCTACGGCATGGCGATCACTAGGATCGAGAATTTGAGGTTCTTTTAACATTGCCCACAACCTGCGGTAACGTCGAATCACGGCTTCGCTAGAACGAATGGGATCTACTCCAGGGAGTGCTACTCCCGATGAAATAATATCCTCGAGTTCAGCGGCAACGTTGAAGTGAACAATCTCTAAATCGTGTTCACGCTGTCCATCAGTCAGGCGTTCGTGAAATTCTCCGGTTTCAGCATCGACGAGATAGGCAACATATTCCGTTGCATCTCTACGAAAGAGAGTATTTGAAAGCGAACAATCTCCCCACCAAAAACCGATGAGGTGAAGTCGGACAAGGAGCAAAGCGAGCGCACTTGCCATCTGGTTAACATCATGAGGCGTGACTGATCGCGAGAGAATTACCCGGTATGGAAGTGAATAAGGTAAGTAACGTGTAACGAGAGCCGGGGCTAAGTCATTTCCACGCAAGTCCACTCGGCCTTCGACAACCGCAGCAGGTTCTACAGTTGGAGCACCTCGTGAGGTGAGTTCTCGCAGAATGGTGTATTCGCGGTTGGCGAACTCCGTAACAGTCTCTTTTACAGCGAAAATTTCATCATCGGAAGGTCCCATCCGAACCAACCTGACGATATGTCGGGAGATGCCTCGCATATCGGTGAGGTGAGGATCTTCGGCCCAATCCTCTAGTGGCTTCTGCCAGGTCATGTTGTAGAGAGCGAAGATGTCACCACCGGTTCCGGTTATCTTCAATTCGCTCATGGTTGCATTCTTCCCCATAAGTGGTGCTGACCCAGACTGATTCACGCCCGTGTAAGGTGAGAAAAGGCGCATTCTCGGCGATAAACTCTCATTATGGCTATTCGTAAACCGGTTATCTCCTTAAAGAAGAAGGCAGCATCACCTAAGGCAGCTGTCGACCTTGGGACTGCAGGGGCGCCCCTAGATCGCGGACATCCTTTCTACTTTGGTTTTCTTGCAACAACTGGCGCAGTACTTGCTCTCACACTTTTACGAGCACTTGCAGGTGCGAGCCAAGTTTTTGTTCTCATTTTGATTTCACTCTTCTTCGCAGCAGGTCTTAATCCTGCTGTTGAACTCTTCCAACGTAAAGGAATGAAGCGCGGCGCAGCAGTAGGCCTCATCGTGGCAATAGTCCTGATTTTTGTTGGACTATTTTCTTGGATTGTCATCCCACCACTTGTTGATCAAATCAATCTCTTTGTAAAGAGTGCACCTGAATTAATTTCTGGTTTGAAGAACAACTCAACCATTAACAGTCTCAACGACCGTTATGGAATTGTCGATCTGCTTTACAAAAAGGTGAATGCAAATATTCATGATGGTCAATTTGTTGTTACCACTTTTGGAGGAGTCGTTGGCGTTGGCAAAGCGGTACTTTCCGGTGCAGTCTCCTTACTAACGCTTCTTGTTTTGACTCTTTACTTCACGGCATCTCTTCCTCAGGTCACTGACGTGGCTTACCGATTAGTCCCAGTCTCTCGCCGCAGTCGAGTTGCTCGCTTGAGCGATGCGATTATTGGTCGCGTTGGAGCCTTCGTTGCTAGCCAGGCAACCGTTGCAGTGATTGCTGGAATATTCGCACTATTACTTGGTTTCATAGTTCATGTTCCATACACGACACCTGTCGCTGTGCTCGTCTTCTTGTGTGGCCTGGTCCCGCTGATCGGCCATTTCCTTGGTTGCACGGTTTTCACGCTTATTGCTCTTACTAAATCACCGCTTACTGCTCTGATTGTCTTCGTGAGCTATGTGATTTATGTGCAGATCGAGAATTATGTCGTGATGCCTCGCATTATGAAGAAATCACTTGCTATGCCAGGTCTTGTCACCATCTTGGCTGCAATGCTTGGTACCAGCTTGCTTGGCTTAGTTGGTGGATTGCTTGCAGTTCCGATTGCTGCTGCAATTATGTTGATTCTCGAAGAAGTAGTCTTTCCAAAACAGAATCAGGCTTAATACTCTTCTGGTAGAGGCAAACTTTCTGGTGCAACAATCTTCGTTATTTCTGTGAGCACTCGATAGACCATCGGCTCTCCCACCCATAAGTGTTTGGCTTCATCAACATTGATGAGGGTGATCTGCGGAATTGATGCGAAAGCAACCGCAGCTTCAGCAGGTTTTAAATATTCATCGTGCTCTGGAATCAACGCCGTGATTGGTCTTCCATCGGTTTTCCAAAATTCCAAATCTTCTGGCTTGGAATATTTAAGTGGAGGACTCAACAAAATCAATCCTAAGATTCTCGGGTCGTGTGCGTGCCTCAGTGCTAAATCAGTTCCGAATGACCATCCCATCACCCACAACTTTTCAGCTTTACATACATCAAATGCATATGCAATCGCAGCTTCAACATCGTACTTCTCGAGATCGCCATTGTCGTAGGTACCTTCAGACTTGCCCGCTTCACTCTCGGTCCCACGAGTGTTGAAACGAATGATCTCGATACCAGCTAATTCCGGCAAACGATTGGCAGCTTTCTTATAAATATGGCTATCCATCATGCCACCACCAGTGGGATTTGGATGGAAACAGAGAATGGTTCCTTTGCGCTCACCCAATGGGCTTGCTGTTTCACCAATCAGTGTGAAGCCATCGCGCGTAACGAGCGTGAAAGGTGTGCGCTTTGATGGCAACACCGTGCTCGGACGTATTAACTCTGGCATGGATTCAGTTTAGTCTTTCCTCATGAGCACTTCTGACTTCGCAAGCGTTAACCCTGTAACAGGCCAAGAAATCGGCCGATTCCCCAACACTTCAGCTGAAGAGGTTCATGCCGCAGTAAAGAGCGCACATGAAGCTTCAACGGCATGGGCTGCTCTTGGATATGACGGGCGAAAGAAAGTTCTGAAGTCGTGGGCATCTCTTCTGACACGTCGCATCGATGAAATCGGAAAACTCATTTCTGAAGAAACTGGCAAACCATTGGGTGATGCAGCGTTGGAAGCAACACTCGCTATTGAGCAACTATCGTGGGCTGCCGCAAAATCGGGAACGATACTCGCTGATCAAAAACGACCATCTGGTCTCTTAATGTTTAACATGACAGCTAAAGTCCAACGCTCCCCTTACGGCGTCGTCGGCGTTATCGGACCATGGAATTATCCGATGTTTACACCTATGGGATCCATCGCTTACGCGCTTGCTGCAGGAAACACTGTTGTCTTTAAACCAAGTGAATACACGCCTGCCGTTGGCGATTGGCTCGCTCGATCGTTTGATGAGATTGCGCCGTTTAGCGCAATATTCACAACAGTCACCGGATTACCTGACACAGGTCGCGCACTCACAGAAAGCGATGTCAACAAGATTTCATTTACGGGAAGCACCCGCACGGCTAAGAAAGTTGCGGCAGCAGCAGCTGAGAGAATGATTCCTGTTGTTCTGGAGTGTGGCGGAAAAGATCCTGTCATTGTCGCTGGTGATGCGGATATCAAATTAGCTGCTGAATATGCGCTCTGGTCAGCGATGGCCAATGCTGGACAGTCCTGTATCGGTGCTGAACGTGTTTACGTCATGGATTCAGTGGCAGATTCATTTATATCAACTATTACATCGATGGCAGAAAAGATTCACGAAGGTAAGAATTACGGACCCGCAACAATGCCATCTCAACTCAACGTTATTCAAAGTCATATCAACGATGCAGCAGCACGAGGTGCCACATTTGCACTTGGTGGGGTTAATTCAGTCCATGATGGAATGGTTGCACCTACCCTCATGCTCGACGTTCCTGAAGATTCCACTGCAATGACAGAGGAAACTTTTGGACCCACTCTCGCCATTAATCGAGTTTCCAGCTTGGCTGAAGCAATTACTCTCTCAAATGCATCTCGATATGGACTTGCAGCAGCTGTCTTTTCAAAGCGTGATGGCCAAGCAATTGCATCTCAATTGGTATGCGGAATGGTTTCAATCAATTCTGTCTTCTCATTCGCCGCAGTCTCATCCGTTCCTTTTGGCGGCGTGAAAGATAGCGGTATTGGAAGAATTCATGGCCACGAAGGGCTCCTAGAATTTACCTATCCTCGAACTGTTGTGGCAACGCGTTTCCAGATACCGCTTACATTTACAACATTTAAGAGAACGAAATTTGCTGAAACGGTGATGAAGAAAATCGTGCAAGTTTTGTACGGTCGCTAATACCGAGGAGCGTTTCGTGATCGTTGCACCTTCGGTGCGCGACGATCTTTCTTCTCCCAACATGGCGTATGCCAATGACGTCTCGTTTCAATATCTTCGTGAATCCATGCAACGATGTGAGGTGTTGCGGTAGGAATCAGTTGATCACAGCCTGGACAACGATATGGTTTGGTTGAACTTGATCCCGTAATTCGACGAACGCGATAGCTTCCCTCGTCATGTTCTTCCACTGCTTCAAACGAAGTTCCCAACTCGCGTTCAGGTTCAGAACGTCGAGAGCGTTTAGGGTGGTTTCTACGGGGGCTCACGCTCATATTCTCCCATTCATTCTCTTGGGGATTAGCCCATCGGCGCTAAGTACGGCAAGATTTCCCTCGTGAGCACCTCCAGTACGACTGCGATTTCCATCAAGGGCCTAACGAAGAAATATGGCGATGCATTTGCGGTAGCGGGCATCGACCTTGAGGTTCACTCTGGTGAAATTTTTGCAATCTTGGGACCCAATGGCGCCGGCAAAACCACTACTGTTGAAATTCTTGAAGGGTATCGACACCGTGATGGCGGTGACGTGACAGTCCTTGGCGAAGATCCAGGAAATCTCGGCGACAAGACTTACTCGTGGCGCGAGAGAATAGGCATAGTCTTACAAAGCACCAACGATGCTGAAGATTTGTCCGTGCGTGAAACCGTTCACCACTTCGCTAAATATTATTCAAAAGCAAAAGATCCAGAGAGCGTCATCGCGCTGACAGGACTTTCTGAAAAAGCTGATGCAAAAATTCGCACACTTTCTGGCGGTCAACGTCGCCGATTGGATGTAGCACTTGGCATCATCGGCTCCCCTGAACTTCTCTTCCTTGATGAACCCACGACTGGCTTTGATCCCGAAGCGCGGCGCGCTTTCTGGGAATTGATTCGAACTCTTCGCGATGAAGGCACAACCATCCTTCTCACCACGCACTATTTGGATGAAGCAGAAGCTCTCGCTGATCGTGTGGCTGTCATCGTAGGAGGCAAAATAATTGAAATAGCCCCACCTGAAACTCTCGGTGGACGCCATCTGGCTCAAGCTCGCATCACATGGGTAGAGGGCGGCAAGCAACACGAGCGATTAACGATGACACCAACCACTGATGTTGCGACGATCTCTGCACGTATGGGTGGCGAGGTTCCTGAACTTCAAGTGATTCGTCCAAGTCTGGAAGATATCTACCTTCACATGATCGGAGAAGCCAAGTGAACGTTCTTCGAATCGGTTTGCTCCGTGGTGGTTTAGAAATCAAACAATTTATCCGTCAGCGCGAGAGTGTCGTATTCACCATTCTTTTTCCGGTCATGTTGCTCTTTATTTTTGGGTCAGTATTCAAAAATAGTATCGCTCCAGGCGTGACTTTTAGCCAGTATTTCGTTGCAGGAATGATTGCTTCAGGACTTGTGAATTCAGGCTTTCAACAGCTTGCAATTATGATCCCCATGGAGCGCGATTTTGGAACGCTGAAGAGATTGCGTGGCACTCCGATGTCACCTGCTTCATATTTCATTGGTAAAGCAGTACTTGTCACTGTATCAACTCTTGTGCAGATCGCTCTTCTCATGGGTTTTGGTGCTGCAATCTTTGGTCTACATATGCCATCTTCTCCGGAGAAATGGTTCCGTTTCATTTGGCTCATTGTTGTTGGTAGTGTGTGCACTACTGCTCTGGGAATTGCTTTTTCCTCAGTACCGAAGAGTGGTCGCGGAGCATCTGCAGTCGTCTCCCCCATTGTAATTATTTTGCAATTCTTCAGCGGAGTATTCTTCGTTTTCACTCAACTTCCAAAGTGGATGCAAGATTTTGCAGCAATCTTTCCCCTCAAGTGGCTTACTCAAGGCATGAGATCAGTCTTTCTCCCAGATAGTTTTGTGCAGCAAGAAGTTGCGAAATCATGGGAAGTCAGCAGGACCGCAATCGTGCTTGTTGTCTGGACCATTATTGGAATTGGATTTTCAATAAAGAAATTTAAGTGGTCTAATTCGTGAAGAAATTATTGGCCGCACTTCTCATACTGGTGGTGGCAGCGCCAGCTTCGTATGGTGCAACTGCCAAGCCTTCGGCAAAACCAACTGCGAAAGCAACAGCAAAAGCCACCGCCACGCACAAACCTGTTGTGAAGCGAAAAGTTTATGTCCGCAAAAAAGTAAAACTCACTCCTGCGCCAAAACCAGTCTGGCCCCCTAAAGGTTTTATTGAGAATAATGGCGTCTTTGCTCGTGTGCCAAGCGGAACGGAACTCGTTGGACTTCTGTCGGCTAAAAACAAGCTCTCCAAGACTGTTCTTGCATGTGAAGCAAGTGCTTGCGGAGCTGTATATATAGCCTCTGCCACTGATTGCACCTGGTGGGAGATCACCTCGACTGTCTCAGGCCCTAGCTATGCAGATGTCACCAACTATGTTCCTTACGGGACTCTGCGAACGCTCGTAGCAGGAACCAAAGCACGTACGGTCTCCCCTGTTTTCCTTGTCAGCACCGAACCACTTATTCCCAATGAAGATTTAATTTTGCAGACAATTGGAGTCAAGAAAGATAAGTTTTACGAATTGATTGCTGGTGGAAAAAGTCTTCGCCAGATAGCTGGTGCCAAGATCAATGCGGTTGTGAGCGCAGTTATGGCAGCCGAAAAGAAAGATATTGAATCTCGGGTGGCTGATGGGTTGATCACCATCGGACAAGCGCAAGATCAGAAAGATGCGCTTCCCACTCGAGTATCGAATGAGTTAACGTCATATAACTTAACTGTGGGCAGCATCAACGTAAAATGTTGGATTAGTACCCCAACAGAAACTATGCCGAGCAGCGTTTACACGCCAATCACAACTCGCTAGCGATTAGCGCCGGGAATCCATAGTTCATCGCCTTGCTCCTTGTTGCTGACGCGGGCCAACACGAAAAGTAAATCTGAAAGACGATTGAGATATTTCGCAGTAAGCGGATTAACGCCGCCACCAAATGAATGGATCGCGCTCCATGTCGCACGTTCTGCGCGACGCACAACTGTGCGAGAAGTATGAAGAAGTGCTGCAGCCGGTGTTCCTGATGGCAGAACGAATGATCGAAGCTCGGTGAGATCAGCGTTAAATAAATCAATCTGCTTTTCAAGATATTCAACTTGGGACTCAAGTACACGTAGTGGTTCGATTTTTGGATCATCGACAACAGGCGTACATAAATCCGCACCGACATCAAATAAATCATTTTGAATTCGAATCAACAGCGCTTTGATTGAAGGGTCCTTAATCTGTCCAAGAGCGAGCGCAACTCCAATCGATGAATTTGCTTCATCGACAGTTGCATATGCCTCAAGGCGTGGATCGTTCTTTGAAGTCCGGCTCATATCTCCGAGAGATGTAGTCCCGTCATCGCCAGTTTTCGTATATATACGTGTCAGATTAACCATGGGCAGAGCCTATAAGATATGCGCATGAGCACAAATGAATCTCTCGCTTTTGAGATTCATGGTCCTGCCCGCCTCCAAGGCTCGGTAAAACTCTCTGGCGCTAAGAATTCAGCTCTCAAATTGATGGCTGCAGCTTTACTCGCTTCTGGAAAAACCACGCTTCACAATGTCCCAGCCATTGCAGATGTCGACATCATGGCTGATCTTTTGAGAAGTTTGGGCTGCGCAGTTGCTTTCAATTCTTCTTCCCAAACTCTCACCATCGATGTCCCTGAAGTTCCACACCATCGTGCGGAATACAACCTTGTTCGCAAACTTCGTGCCTCAATCAACGTTTTGGGACCACTCCTCACAAGGCTGGGCCGCGCTGAAGTTGCTCTTCCTGGTGGCGATGCAATTGGATCTCGTGGCTTGGATTTCCATATTAAAGGACTTCAAAGCCTTGGAGCAGAAGCACATTCAGAACATGGATATGTCATTGCAACAGCTCCTGATGGACTTCAGGGAACTGCAGTTGAATTAGATTTTCCAAGCGTCGGCGCAACTGAAAACATCATGACTGCTGCTGTTTTAGCTCGTGGAGAGACGACAATTGAGAATGCTGCTCGTGAGCCTGATGTGGTTGATCTTGGAGAATTTCTCATTGCAATGGGCGCTCAAATTGAAGGTCTTGGTTCTTCACTCATCACGATTACTGGCGTCGACAAGCTCCATTCTGCATCTCACACGACACTTCCAGATCGAATAGTTGCAGGCACGTGGGCATTTGCTGCAGTGATGACTCAAGGCGATATAACAATCGTTGGAGGTCGTGAAGATCATTTAGAACTTCCGCTCGACAAGCTCGTTGAAGCAGGCGCTGTCATCACTACGACAAGCGATGGCTTTAGAGTAAAAATGGATCGCCGTCCGTCAGCAATCGATATCGTGACACTTCCCTATCCAGGATTCCCAACAGATTTACAACCGATGGCGATATGTCTCAACGCCATTGCAGAAGGCCACTCCATGGTTACTGAGAATGTTTTTGAAGGTCGATTTATGTTTGTGAATGAACTCAAGCGACTTGGCGCAAACATCACGGTTGATGGACATCACGCAGCAATCACCGGACTACCTCAGCTTTCAGGCGCACCAGTCGTTGCAACTGATATTCGCGCTGGGGCAGGACTCGTACTTGCCGGACTTGTGAGCGATGGAGTCACAATTGTGGAAGATGGCTACCACGTTGATCGTGGGTATACCGATTTTGCAGAGAACCTTCGAGCTCTTGGCGCAGAGGTTTCACGCACACGCTAGCTTCAGCGATTTATAAAAGCGAAAATTATTGCTGCTAAACCAACAATTGCCCAAAACCCCTTTGAATAACTTTTACCCAAAAGGTTCTTTCCGCCAGTTGTAAACGTTAGAAGGAGCAAAAGCAAACCTGGAAGAATGATGAAGAGGCTATTCATGACCACATGCGGTTGCGATCTTTGATAATCCCAATTCAATAGTCCAATAGCAATGAGGGAATATGCCCACATTCTAAAATTATTCATCTAAATCTCCTTAAATCGAATTCTATAAGCATAAAAAATAGGGGCAGATAAATCTGCCCCTATTTTTATCATTCTTTAGTGTGAGTCAGCCATGCCTTCAGCAGCAGACTTCATACGAGCAATCTTGTAGATTGTGAGACCGAATACGCACTTTGCAAGTACATCTGCAACTGTGTAACCAATCTGACGATCTGTAAAGAGGCTTGCCATCTGGCTTTCACTTGGATTCTTAACCAGAATCGGAATGAGGTATGAAATTGGGTATACGCCCCATGTTGCGATAAGAAGTAGGCGCAGGCGACCGACGGTTGCTGCGACTCCCTCTGGTTGGCGATCGAGTGACTTACCGAGCTCAACAAAGAGAACATAAAGAATATAGAGGAATGGGATTGTTGAAAGAATTCCCCAAAGAATCTTTGTCCCATTGTTTGATGAAATTTCACCTGGGTAGCCAAGAATAATCATCGCTGCAGATGCAGGGACTAGACGTGACATCATTGACTTTGATGCTGCTTGAGCAAGAGCCAAGACGGCGACAACTTCAACGAGAAGTAGAGGAACTGTAAGAATCCAATCCACATAGCGATAGGCCTCATTGAAAGCACCTTGCTGAGTTCCGATTGTTACAGCATTACCTTTTGAAGCTTCGTTGAAAGAATTGAAAATTCGGAAATAGTGATAACCCGCAATAAAGGTCACCATTGATGACATGACAAGTGCATTGCGATACTTGGGTAGCACGCGGCTTTGCCCAACTAACGTAAAGACTGTGCATGCCAACATCGAAATGAGACCGAAGGAGAAGATGTTAAATAACGAACTCCATTGGCCGTTTGATAGTTGAAGCATATTTTTGATCCTCCGTGAGTATGAATTTTGCGGGACCCAGTCCAGTGCCTGGCACAAAATTGCTTCCACAAGTATCAACTATCCACGCCTAAAAGTTAAGATATCCAGGGAAAAGCATGGGAATGTCGCGCAGTTACCAATAAAAAAACCCGGTAACAAGGCTCGCGCGCGTTACCGGGGCTTAAAGGAGAGGCGTTACTCGGAAGCCTGACCGAGAACAGAGACGCGGTTGTTAGAAACTGATAGGAAGCCACCGTTGATGGTGAACTCCTGCTTCTCCCCCGTGACAACCTTGATTTCAACTTTTCCATCAACCAATACACCAAGCAGTGGCGCGTGGCCCGGCAAGATACCGATATCACCCTCAAGTGTGCGAGCTGAAACCATTGTTGCTTCGCCTGACCAGACGCGCTTGTCTGGTGAAACTACTTCAACAGTGAGAACTGACATAGCGGTTATGCCTTAGCCAATTCAGCTGCTTTGCGCTCGACATCGTCGAGGCCGCCGCACATAAAGAATGCTTGTTCTGGAACGTGATCGTACTTTCCATCAGCCAAAGCTTCGAACGCTTCAATTGTCTCTGAAAGTGGAACGAATGATCCATCGATACCTGTGAAGACCTTCGCAACGAATGTGTTCTGTGAAAGGAAGCGCTGGATACGGCGTGCGCGACCAACCAAGATGCGATCTTCTTCAGACAATTCATCGATACCCAAGATAGCGATGATGTCTTGAAGATCCTTGTAACGCTGCAAGATCTGCTTTACACGGTTTGCAACACGGAAGTGGTGTTCGCCGATGTAACGTGGATCCAAGATACGTGATGTTGAATCGAGTGGATCCACCGCAGGGTAGATACCAAGCTCTGAAATTGGACGAGACAACACTGTTGTTGCATCCAAGTGAGCGAATGTTGTGTGAGGAGCTGGGTCGGTGATGTCATCGGCAGGAACATAAATTGCCTGCATAGATGTAATCGAGTGACCACGTGTTGAGGTGATGCGCTCCTGCAATTGACCCATTTCATCAGCGAGAGTTGGCTGGTAACCCACAGCAGAAGGCATACGGCCAAGAAGTGTTGATACTTCTGAACCCGCTTGTGTGAAACGGAAGATGTTATCGATGAAGAGCAGAACGTCTTGCTTCTGAACATCGCGGAAATATTCAGCCATTGTGAGAGCTGAAAGAGCAACGCGAAGACGCGTTCCAGGTGGCTCATCCATCTGACCGAAGACCAGCGCAGTCTTATTGATAACGCCAGTTTCTGTCATTTCAAGGAAGAGGTCATTACCTTCACGTGTACGTTCTCCAACACCAGCGAATACTGATACGCCGCCGAAGTTTTCAGCTACACGGTAAATCATTTCCTGAATCAAAACTGTCTTACCTACACCAGCACCACCGAAGAGACCAATCTTTCCACCACGAACATACGGTGTAAGAAGATCGATAACTTTGATACCTGTTTCAAACATCTCGGTCTTTGACTCAAGTTGATCGAATGCAGGGGCTGTGCGGTGGATAGGCCAACGCTCTTTCACATCAAGAGAAGATGTTGGAACGTCGAGTGACTCTCCGAGTGTGTTGAAAACGTGTCCCTTTGTAACGTCACCGACTGGTACAGAGATTGGAGCACCGCTGTCGCTTACTTCAGCGCCACGGACCATTCCATCTGTAGGCTGCATCGAGATCGCGCGCACGAGGTTGTCACCAATGTGCTGTGCTACTTCGAGAGTCAGTGTGCGCTTCTCGCCTGAGAGCGTGACTTCTACCTTGAGGGCGTTGAAGATTGCTGGCATCGCATCTGATGGGAATTCAATATCCACCACCGGTCCGATTACGCGAGCAACGCGTCCGTATTTAGTCGAATTGGTCATTATTCGCTCCCTGCGCTAGCTGAGGCAAGCGCATCTGCGCCGC
>CANFVU010000018.1 GCA_947450545.1 Actinomycetota bacterium | reverse complement strand
TGCATACGAGTTCATTAAGAACACAGTTGCAAAGGGTGGCCACGTACTATTCGTTGGAACCAAGAAGCAAGCACATGCACCAATCAAGGAACAATCAGCTCGCGTAGGAATGCCTTACGTTACAGAGCGCTGGCTTGGTGGAATGCTCACAAACTTCCCAACTGTCTACAAGCGTATTCAACGTTTGAAGGAGTTGGAACTTCTTGAAGAGAAGAACGATCAAGTTCTTACAAAGAAGGAACTTCTTGTTCTACGTCGCGAGCGCGAAAAGCTCACAAAGAACCTCGAAGGTATACGCAACATGACCAAGTTGCCTTCAGCAATTTGGGTAGTCGACACAAAGAAGGAACACCTTGCTGTAGCAGAAGCTCACAAGCTCGGTATTCCAGTTGTCGCAATCTTGGATACAAACTGCGACCCTGATGAAGTTGATTTCAAGATTCCTGGTAACGATGATGCAATCCGTTCAATCGGCTTGCTCACACGCGTTATTGCTGATGCTGCAGCTGCTGGACTCGCTGCTCGCTCTGCAAACGCTGCATCAAACCCAGATAAGGCACCAACAACAGATGCTGACAAGCTTGCAACAGAGATTCTTGCTGCTGCGACCGAAACAGCTCCTGCGACAGCAACTGAAATAAAGGAGTAATACGAATTGGCTTACACAGCTGAAGATGTAAAGAAGCTGCGCGAACAAACCGCTGCAGGCATGCTTGATTGCAAGAAAGCTCTCGATGAAGCTGATGGCGACTTCGAAAAAGCTGTTGAAATCATTCGTGTGAAGGGTCTTAAGGGCGTTACAAAGCGCGAAGGCCGTTCAACATCGAATGGTTTGGTTATTGCAAAAGCAGAAGGCACTCGTGGAGTAATGCTCGAACTTAACTGCGAAACAGATTTCGTAGCTAAGGGAGAACGTTTCCAGGAGCTTGCACAAGAACTTTTGAACCAACTCGCTGCATCCTCAACAAACGATCTCACTGCTTTCTTAGCTACAAAGCTGCCAAGTGGTCAGACAGTTCAAGAGCGCGTCGATGAAGGAAATGCAACGCTCGGCGAAAAGATTGAAATTCGTCGTATTGCAGTTCTTGAGGGTTCACCTGTTTCTCTCTACTTGCACCGCACTAACCCAGACCTTCCACCACAATTGGGCGTCTTGGTACAACTCACTGCGGATGCAGTTGAGGCAGGTAAGGATGTTGCACAGCACATCGCAGCATTCGCTCCTCAATTCGTTCGTCGCGAAGATATTCCTGCCGATCACATCGAAGCAGAGCGTCGCATTGCTGAAGAGACAGCCCGCGCCGAGGGGAAGCCAGAAGCTTCACTCAGCAAGATTGTCGAAGGCCGCGTGACTGGTTTCGTGAAGGAAATTAGCCTTCTCGAGCAAGCTTTTGCCAAGGATGCGAAGAAGACAGTCCAACAAATCCTCGATGAGGCAAAGACCGCTGTGTCGGCCTTTCACCGATTCAAGGTTGGGCAGTAATCTCGCCTATTAGGCACCACCTAAGAAATTAGTTAAGCGAAAGGAGCACTTCTCATGGCCCGCAAAGGTTACAAGAGAGTGCTCCTTAAGCTTTCTGGAGAAGTATTTGGTGGAGAGAAAGGCATCGGTGTAGATCCCGATGTTGTGCACGATATCGCTGCACAAATTGCAGATGTTGTACGAGGCGGAACTCAAGTAGCAATTGTCGTTGGCGGAGGAAATTACTTCCGCGGCGCTGAGCTTCAACAACGCGGTATGGATCGCGCTCGTGCCGACTACATGGGAATGCTCGGAACAGTCATGAACTGTTTAGCGCTCCAAGATTTTCTTGAAAAGGCTGGAATCGATACTCGAGTTCAAACAGCAATCACAATGGGCCAAGTTGCAGAGCCATATATTCCTCGCCGCTCAATCCGCCATCTTGAAAAAGGTCGCGTCGTTATTTTCGGTGCAGGTGCGGGAATGCCGTACTTCACCACAGACACAGTCGCTGCACAACGTGCACTTGAAGTTGGCGCTGAATGTCTCTTGCTCGCAAAGAGTGGAGTCGATGGCGTGTACACAGCAGATCCAAAGAAAGATCCAGCTGCAACTAAATATGATGCAGTGAGCTATGACGATGTTCTTTCTAAATCCCTGGCTGTTGCAGACGCTGCAGCATTTAGCCTCTGCCGTGAAAACAATTTACCAATCATCATTTTTGATTTGAAGAATAAAGGCAATATCGCTCGCGCTGTAAAGGGTGACCAAATCGGAACTCTTGTTTCAGCACACTCCCCAAAATAATCGAAGTAGAAGGAAGCAAAAATAATGTCTGACCTCAACGCACTACTCGCAGATGCCACTGCAAAGATGGCAAAAGCAATCGAAGTAGCGAAGGACGACTTTGGAGCGATTCGCACAGGACGCGCTCACCCTTCTATGTTCGCCAAAATCATGGTGGATTACTACGGTTCTTTCACGCCTCTTGCGTCTCTAGCGACCATTCAAGTTCCTGAAAACCGCATGGCTCTCGTAAGCCCATTCGATAAAGGTGCAATTACTCTTATCGAAAAAGCGATTCGCGAATCAGATCTTGGCGTCAACCCACAAACTGATGGGGGAGTCATTCGTGTGAATTTCCCACAACTCACCGAAGAGCGCCGTAAGGATTACATCAAAGTTGCTCGCACAAAAGCTGAAGATTCTCGTATCTCTATCCGCAACATTCGCCGCACAGCTAAAGAAGCGATGGAGAAGATGGAAAAGGATGGCGATGTCGGAAAAGATGATGTTGCTCGTTCTGAAAAGGATCTTGAAAAAGTGACATCAGATCACGTCACCAAGATTGATGAGCTTTTGAAGCACAAAGAAGCCGAGCTTCTCGAAGTTTAACTTCGAACACCATCATGGACGATATTCATTCGCTGAACGAAGCAATCAACAAGAGGGCAGGGCGAAAGCTTCTGCCTTCAATTATTGTTTCGCTTCTGATTCTTGGAATCGTCTTTGGAACTCTTCATATTCACCCAGCACTTTTCAGTGGCCTTGTACTGATTGCAGTTGTTGTAGCGATTCGCGAACTCAATCATGGCTTCAAACTCGCTGGAATCATGATTCCCGATTACTTCCTCCAAATTGCTTCCATTGGAGTTGTTCTTGCTGCCTATTTTGGACGCGTCTCTGGACTCTCTGTTGCGGCAGCAATTGCCATTCCAAATCTCTTTGTCTTTCTCTTGGCTTTAGCACCAGCTGATTTCATCAAGCGCGTATCTGCTGCTAGTTTGGCAATTTTCTACGTCCCATTCCTTGCAGGTTTTATTGTGCTCTTGGCACATGATGCTGATGGGCCAGCGCGTATTTTGACCCTTGTTGTGCTCGTTGCATGTAACGATACTTTCGCTTACATATTCGGAGTTCTCTTCGGACGCCATCGTTTAGCACCGCACATCAGCCCCAAGAAGACATGGGAAGGCCTCATTGGTTCGTTGGTTGCAACTACCGTTGGCGCATCACTTATTTTCCATTTTGTCGCCCATAAACATTGGTGGCTTGGTTTGTTGATTGGGTTGATGGGCGTTGCAACAGCAACTGCTGGCGACCTTATCGAATCAGCGATTAAGCGAGACCTCAACATTAAAGATATGGGCTCGATTCTCCCCGGCCACGGTGGAGTTTTGGACCGTATCGATTCAGTTCTCTTTACGGGACCAGCTGTTTGGTTTGTCCTTGAACTCATCAAACATTGGAAACTCTAAATTATGAGTGATGAACTCAAACTCGTTTTTGACGAACCAAAGCAGAAAGTAAAGCCACCGAAGCATTTTGCAGATTTAGACCCAGAAGGTCGCAAAGCACTTGCTGAAGAGATCGGCTTACCTGCCTTTCGTGCAAAGCAGATTGCAACCCATTTCTTCACTCATTACAACGATGATCCAGAAACATGGACAGATATTCCAAAAGATTTGCGCCCACTCGTTGCTGAAAAATTTACTCCTAAATTAATCACGCTTGTCAGGACTGTGACTGCAGATAACGGGAAAACTCGAAAAGACTTGTGGCGTCTGCACGATGGCGTACTCGTTGAGAGCGTGTTGATGCGTTACTCCGATCGCACAACAGTCTGTATCTCATCCCAAGCAGGATGCGGAATGAACTGTCCGTTTTGCGCAACAGGACAAGGCGGATTAACTCGCAATCTGACTGCTGGAGAAATCACTGCCCAAGTTGTTGCAGCTGCACGTATTTGTGCAACTGGTGAGCTGCCAGGGGGAGAGACTCGACTTTCTAACGTTGTCTTTATGGGCATGGGCGAACCTATGGCCAATTACAACGCCGTCATGCGCACAGTTCGAAATATCACTGCGCCTCAACCAGATGGACTTGGAATCGGGGCTCGTTCTGTAACCGTTTCAACAGTTGGTCTTGTCAACGGAATTGAAAAACTTCGTGATGAAGGTATTCCCGTCACTCTTGCAGTCTCACTTCATACTCCCGATGATGAGCTTCGAGATACTTTGGTACCTATTAACTCTCGCTGGAAAGTAAAAGAAGTGCTGGATGCTGCCGATCGTTATTCTGATAAGACCGGCCGTCGTTACTCCATTGAGTACGCGCTGATTCGCGACATCAATGATCAAGCATGGCGCTCAGATTTACTCGGTCGCTTGCTGAAAAATCGCAACGCACACGTCAATTTAATCCCCCTCAACCCAACACCAGGGTCAAAGTGGACAGCGTCTCGTCCGCACGATGAAGCAGAATTCGTTCGCATCCTTGAAACGTATGGGGTTCCCGTCACAGTACGCGATACGCGTGGCCGGGAAATCGACGGAGCCTGTGGTCAACTCGCTGCCGCCGAGATAACCTCTTCCTCATGAAAACCCTGCACAACTTCGTCAACGGAAATAAGCAAGCCTCTGCAAGCGGCAAGACCAGCGAGATTATTAATCCTGTAACTGGCAGCCCATATGCAACAGCTCCCATCTCAAATTCAGCAGATGTCGATCAAGCAGTAGACGCTGCTGCAAAAGCATTTGAAGTATGGAAAGAATCCACACCTTCTGAACGTCAACGCGCACTGCTCAAGATTGCGGATGCCTTTGAAGCGCGCCAGGATGAAATTATCGCCATTGAATCCGAGAACACAGGCAAGCCAATTTCGCTGACAACATCGGAAGAAGTTCCACCGATGATTGATCAGATTCGATTCTTTGCAGGTGCAGCGAGAAACTTAGAAGGTCGCTCCGCTGGTGAATATATGCACGGAATGACTTCATTTATTCGCCGCGAACCGATTGGTGTCTGCGCTCAAGTAACACCGTGGAACTATCCGATGATGATGGCAGTGTGGAAGTGGGCACCAGCTATTGCTGCAGGAAATACAGTTGTTCTCAAGCCAAGTGACACAACTCCAGCCTCAACAGTGTGGATGGCAGAAGTCATGTCAGAGTTTCTTCCTGAAGGCGTCTTCAATGTTATTACAGGAGATCGCGACACAGGTCGTGCACTTGTCGAACATAAAACTCCTCAAATGGTTTCTATTACAGGATCAGTTCGCGCTGGTATGGAAGTTGCAAAGAGCGCCTCGAGTGATTTAAAGAAAGTGCACCTCGAACTTGGAGGAAAAGCTCCCGTCGTTGTATTTGCAGATGCCAATCTTGAAGCAGCAGCGGAAGCGATTGCTATTGCAGGATATTTCAATGCTGGCCAAGATTGCACAGCTGCTACACGCGTCCTTGTTGAATCAAGCGTTTACGATCAATTCGTGGCTCTCCTTGCACAACAAGCGAAAGAAAATATTGCTACAGGAGCCCCAACCGAAGATGTCTTGTATGGACCTGTCAATAATGCGAATCAGCTCTCCAGACTCCAAGGCTTTATCGATCGAGCCCCATCACATGCCAACATCGTTGCAGGTGGATCTAAAGTTGATCGCCCAGGATATTTCTGGAGTCCAACTGTTATCTCAGACCTCAAGCAAGATGATGAGATGATTCAAAACGAAATCTTTGGCCCAGTTATTACCGTTCAAAAATTTACTGACGAAGCTCAGGCAATCTCGTATGCCAACGGCGTCGCTTATGGTTTGGCCTCCAGCGTCTGGACCAGCAACCATGGCCGGGCGATGCGCTTGGCTAAAGCTTTCGACTTCGGTTGCGTCTGGATCAACACCCATATCCCAATCGTGGCCGAGATGCCTCATGGCGGTTTCAAGCACTCTGGATACGGCAAGGACCTCTCAAATTATGGCTTCGAGGACTACACCCGCATCAAGCACGTCATGACCAATCTCAACCTGTAACCGGAATTTAACGTTTTCGGTCTAGTATTTCCCTGCAATCAGAGTTCAACCCATCACGACTGCTCAGAGAGAGGCACATTCAGTGGCAAAGACAACCCGCTCAATTCCCCCAGGAAATCCCGGCGAGAACGATCTCCTTGGACAATTAGAAAACGCATCAAAAGCATTTCTCTCACGTAGAGCTCTTTTAGCCGGCGCAAGTGGAGCAGCAGCAGCCACAATGATGGGCGTCGAAGGTGCAACAAGTGCACATGCAGCAGCAGCTGCAGGAAAAACAGTTCGTTGGGCGAACTGGGGCTTGTATCTCGATTTCGATAACAAGACAAAGAAGTACCCAACTCTCGAAGCATTCCAAAAGGCAACTGGCATTAAAGCCACGTACCAAGAAGCTATCGATGACAACGACACCTTTACAGCGAAAGTTGCACCGCAACTTCGTTTGAAAAAAGATATTGGTTATGACATCGTCACAATGACTGAATGGAAAGCCGCGCAATGGGTTGCAAGCGGCTTCGTCCAAAAGTTAGATGATGCAGCAGTCCCAAATAAGAAGAATGTTCAAGCATCTCTTCTCAACCGTCCATTCGACGTGGGTCGCCACTACTCACTTCCTTGGGCTGGAATCATCGCAGGTATTGCATGGAGCAAGAGCGCACTTCCAAAGGGCCTCAAGACTCTTGATGATCTTTTCGCACCAGCGAATAAGGGACGCATCGAAGTTCTCTCAGAAATGCGCGACACCATCGGCCTCATCATGATGTGGCAAGGTGTTGATATCTCGAAATCTTTTACTGATGCACAATTCCAAAAGGCTGTCGATTTCCTTCAAAAGAAGATTAAAGATGGCTATATCCGCCAAGTAAAGGGTCAAAGCTATGCAGAAGACCTCATCAGCGGCGATGCCATTGCTGTAATCGGATGGTCTGGCGATATCAACCAGCTCAATCTCCAAAACGGCAACCGCTTTGGATTTGCTGTCCCTGAGTCAGGCGGAACATTCTCGACTGATAACCTCATGATTGCTTCGACTTCTCCTAATAAGGCAGCTGCAGAAGCGCTGATTAACTATTACTACGACCCAGCAGTTGCTGCAAAGGTTGCTAATTACATTACTTATGTTTGCCCTGTAAATGGAGCAAAAGAAGCGATGGCAAAGATCAATCCGAAGCAGGTCAACAACCCATTGATATTCCCAACAGATGCAATGTGGAAGAACCTCAAAGTATTCCGCGAACTCAATCCAACTGACACTGCGAAATATGCAAGGATTTTCCAGAAGGCGATCGGTAACGGTTGATGGCTGACGCCTCAACATCCGCAAAAGGAGATCTCAAACTCACCAATCTCACAAAGAGTTATGGCGAGTTCAAGGCAGTTGATGATCTCTCTTTGGTCATTCCCGAAGGTTCTTTTTTTGCTCTTCTCGGCCCATCAGGCTGCGGTAAGACAACAACGCTTCGCATGATTGCAGGTTTGGAAGAACCAACATCTGGCAAGATTTCAATCGGTGCAACCGATATTACGGATAAGCGTCCTTACCAACGTCCCGTAAATACCGTTTTCCAGAATTACGCTCTTTTTCCACACCTCACTATCTTTGAAAACATCGCATTCGGTCTTCGCCGTCGTGGAATCAAAGATGTGAAAGAACAAGTCGATAAGGTCCTCAATCTTGTCGAGTTGCCACACCTCGCAGATCGCAAACCAACTCAACTTTCAGGTGGCCAACAACAACGTATTGCTGTTGCACGCGCGATTGTAAATCGCCCTGCACTTCTCTTGTTGGATGAGCCTCTTGGTGCACTCGATCTCAAACTTCGTCGCCAAATGCAGATTGAATTGAAATGGATTCAAACTGAAGTAGGTCTGACATTCGTTCACGTGACTCACGATCAGGAAGAAGCCATGACAATGGCTGACACCATCGCGGTTATGAATGAAGGACGCATCGAGCAAATGGGTTCACCTGCTGAGCTCTATGACAATCCGAAGACAGCTTTCGTTGCTAACTTCCTTGGTCAATCCAACTTAATTGAAGGCAGCATCGTAGATTCTGATGGGGATTACCACGTTGTGGATCTCCATGGTCAAAAAGCAAAGGTTTTAAAGAGCCGTACGCACTCCAAGAACAACTCAGTTTTGTATGCGATTCGCCCTGAAAAGCTTCGTATCGACCTTGATAATCAATCTCGCCCAGGCAATCGCTTCACTGGCGGACGAATCGTGGATGTTTCATACATCGGTGTATCGACTCAATACCAAGTGGAGATGCCATGGAAGCAAGAGATCATGGTCTTCGAACAAAATGATGATGGTGTGCCACCTCTTGATAAGGGCGATGAAGTCACCCTTTCATGGGAGCCATCATTCTCCTTTGCTCTCGATGGTGCTCAAGATGCAACTGCTGGTTCTGAAGTAAATCCAGAGGAAGAGTAAGGATGGCCGCAGTCGTTCGCACTTCTGGTGCAGCAACTTCTGAGCTCAAGAAGAAGTCACTTGTTCCTTATTTCCTTCTTGCACCTGGTCTAATTTGGCTCGCTCTCTTCTTCGTTGCACCAATCATTACTTTGGTCAGTACTGCGACAAAAACTCCTGGAGTTGGAATCGGCGAGTTTGTTCAAACATATCGTTGGGCAAATTACCTCGATGCAATCACAGGATCGGCTGCGCAATTTAGCCGCTCATTTCTCTATGCCACGATTGCAACTTTGTTAGCTCTCGCTATCGCATATCCACTTGCGTATGGAATTGCATTTAAATCCGGAAAATATAAGAACATTTTGCTCGTTCTTGTTGTCGCTCCCTTTTTCTGTTCTTTCATTCTTCGTACCATTGCGTGGAAGCAGATTCTTGGTCAGAACGGCCCACTCTTTAGATTGTTACTGGACCTGCACATTGTCTCGGACACAACACATTTAACAGCTAGCGCTCCCGCTGTGATTATCGGTCTTGCTTATAACTTCTTGCCATTCATGACTCTGCCACTCTACGGCAGTCTTGAGCGAATTGATCCTCGTGTTCTTGAAGCATCAGGTGATTTGTACGCAAATGCATTTACAACATTCCGCAAAGTCACTGTGCCGCTCTCGATGCCAGGCGTTGTGGCTGGAACGCTTCTTACCTTTATTCCTGCAACAGGGGATTACGTCAACGCTGAAATTCTCGGAAATCCCAGCACAAAGATGATTGGTAACGTGATTAACGCCCAATTCCTCAATACCCAGGATTACCCTCTGGCTGCTTCACTCTCCTTTATTTTGATGATCATCATCTCAGTGCTGGTCATGATTTATATTCGTAAGGCCGGAACCGAGGAGTTGGTATGAAGACTCTGACGCGTTGGTTCTCACGCAATCTCATTCGCATTTATATGGTTCTTGGATTTACATATCTCTTTATCCCTGTCGCCTACACCTTCGTATTCTCATTTAATGATTACATTAAATCGAATCTTGTTTGGCGTGGATTTACATTCAATAACTGGAAGAACCCTTGTGGCGTATTGGATGTCTGCCCAGCTCTAGGTAACTCCATGAAAATTGGTTTGCTTGCTACTTTCATCGCAACGATTCTTGGAACCCTTATTGCTTTTGCTCTCGGGCGGTACGCATTTAAAGGTCGCGCTGTCACCAACACGTTGATTTTCTTGCCTATGGCTTCACCAGAATTGGTTCTCGGTGCATCGCTTCTCACGATCTTCCTCAACCTTGGAATGAACCTTGGTTTCTGGACAATTGTGATTGCACACGTCATGTTCTGCATCTCATTCGTTGTCGTAACAGTAAAAGCGCGAATCGCATCACTCGATCCTCGCCTCGAGCAAGCAGCGATGGACCTGTATGCAGATGAGCGCGAAACATTCCGCCGCGTCACTTTTCCACTTGTTGCACCTGGTATTGCTGGCGCAGCGCTCTTGGCTTTTAGCTTGAGCTTTGATGACTTCATCATCACCAACTTCAACTCAGGCACAACGATTACATTCCCACTGTACGTGTACACACATGCTGAGCGCGGTCTTCCGGCTCAAGCCAATGTCATCGGATCTGCGATGTTTTTCCTCGCACTTCTCATTGTTGTTGCTGGACAAATCGTGGGCAAAAAAGTCAAAGTAGGGAAGTAATGGCCAATATCGGGAATATGTACGGTCCGAACTTCACATTTCTCGGTATTCCTGCCTGCGATCTTGATAAGCCAGAGAGTTACAAAGGCGCAGATGTCATCATCGTCGGTGCACCGATTGATAGCGGAACCTCTCATCGATCAGGCGCAAAGATGGGACCACAAGCAATTCGTGGCGCTGATTACTTGCCTCACGATGGCGAGCGACCTCATTTAACTTTCCGAGTCGATCCCTTAAAAGATCTCACAATTTTTGATGCTGGTGATTTGTTAATGAATGGGGGAGATCTCGTGGGATCTCTCGCTCTTCTTGAAGCAGCGACTGAAAAGATTTCGCGAGCTGGCGCTATCCCAGTTGTTCTGGGTGGAGATCACTCCATCGCCTCTGCAGATGTTGCCGGCATCGCACGCCACAGAGGTATGGGCAAAGTTTCAATGATTCACTTTGATGCGCATGCTGACACAGGCGCAGATCAATTTGGAGCACTCGTTGGACATGGCACACCAATGCGTCGCCTCATTGATTCTGGCGCAGTGCGCGGTGATCGCTTCTTGCAATTAGGTCTTCGAGGTTATTGGCCTGATGATGCAACTCTTAAATGGATGCGCGATCAAGGCATGCGCTCCTATGAAATGACCGAAATTCATCATCGTGGATTAAATGCAGTACTCGATGAATCATTTGGAATTCTCACCGATGGATGTGATGGAATCTTTTTATCGGTCGATATCGATGTGGTGGATCCAGGAATGGCGCCAGGCACAGGAACTCCAGAACCAGGTGGAATGACAAGCCGCGAACTCCTTGAATCAGTTCGCCGCATTTGTACTGAGCTACCTGTTGTGGGAATCGATATCGTTGAAGTCGCTCCAGCTTATGACAGCAGTGACATCACAGCGTTACTAGCAAACCGCGTGATTTTGGAAGCGCTCAGCGCAATTACAGTGCGCAAAAACGGTGGAAAGTATCAACCAACTCGTAACTTGCTTGATCGTTAAGAGAATTACTTCAGCGAAGCGAAAGCTTCATCAAGAACGCCAAGTGCATCCTTCAATAAGTCATCTGTCATAACAAGCGGTGGCAAGAAACGAATAACGTTTACGTACGTTCCTGCAGTCAGAATGAGCACGCCTTTGCTGAGGCAATACTTGATAACTTCTTGCATTGCAGCAGTATTTGGCTCTTTTGTTCCTGGCTTAACCAATTCAATTGCTTGCATCGCACCGCGGCCACGTACTTCACCAATGACTGGATACTTTGCTTGCATCGCACGAAGAGCATCGCCCATGATCTGACCGATATGTTTTGCACGATCAGCGAGCTTCTCATCCTTCATGGATTGGATAGCGCCGAGAGCTGCAGCACATGAAACAGGGTTACCGCCATAAGTTCCGCCAAGTCCTGCAATATGAACTGAATCCATAATGTCAGCGCGGCCAGTAACACCAGCCAGTGGAAGACCGCCAGCGATACCTTTTGCAGTAACAACCATATCTGGGACCACATTTTCGTCGTTGACGGCAAACCAATCACCTGTACGACAGAAACCTGTCTGAACTTCATCAGCAATAAAGATAATTCCATGTTTTGTAGCGAATTCTGATAGCGCAGGAAGGAATCCCTTCGGTGGAACGATAAATCCACCTTCACCTTGAATAGGTTCAATCAGAATTGCAGCAACGTTTTCAACTCCAATTTCCTTTTCAATGCGATGTGAAATCTCTTCGAAAGAATCTTGTGCAAGAGTCGCAGGATTAGAAAGAGCGCGATATGGATAAGGCATCGGCATGCGATAAACCTCGCCAGCAAATGGTCCAAATCCTTCCTTGTATGGCATGTTCTTTGCAGTCAACGCCATCGTAAGGTTTGTGCGACCGTGGTAAGCGTGTTCAAAGACAACGACAGCTGGGCGCTTTGTGAAGTGGCGAGCAACTTTCACTGCATTTTCAACTGCTTCTGCTCCAGAGTTAACGAGCAAAGACTTCTTCTTGTGCGTTCCAGGAGTCAATTCATTGAGAAGTTCGCAGACTTCTACGTAGCCCATGTATGGAGCAACAGTGAAACAGGTATGAGCAATTTTCTGGACCTGCTCGATGACATTGTTAACGACTAAATCATTGCTATTTCCTACGTTGACAACTCCGATACCTGATCCAAAGTCGATGAGTGAGTTTCCATCAATATCTTGCAAGATCGCACCTTGAGTGCGCTCAATAAAGACAGGGAATGTCAGACCAAGGCCAGCTGATGTAGCAGCGGCTCTACGAGTGAGTGCTTCTTGGGATTTTGGCCCAGGAATAGCAGTAACAACGCGGCGCTCTTGAGCAAGAGCTGGAAGAGGTGTGTGTGATGGATGTGTCGACATAGGGAAAGTGTAACTACTGGGGGAAAGTGCGATAGCCGAGAAATTAGGAGAGAATAGTGGGATGCGCGACATTGTCATTCTGGGCTCCACTGGCTCCATCGGAGTTCAAGCGCTCGAAGTCGTCGAAGCCAACCCTGAACTTTTTCGGGTAATTGGTCTAAGTGCCGGTGCCAATAACCACGCACTGCTCGCCGAGCAAGCCCACAAGTTCCGTGTTCCGCTCATCGCAACAAGCGCTGCTCAATTCACCGCCGAACTTCCTGAAGGCACATCTGTTATTTGCGGAGCACAAGCATCTGCTGAAGTTGCAAGCCTCACCGCAGATATTGTCCTCAACGGAATTACCGGATCGATTGGTTTGGGACCGACTCTCGCTGCGCTCGCTGCAGGAAATCTTGTTGCGCTAGCAAATAAAGAATCTCTTGTAGCTGGGGGAGAGCTCGTCACAAAATTTGGTCGCGAGAAGTTGATTCCAGTTGATTCCGAACATTCTGCACTATTTCAAGCAATGCTTGCGGGTAAAGCTCATGAAGTGAAGAAAATTGTTTTAACTGCAAGCGGCGGCTCTTTTAGAGATCGCGAAGATTTAAGCAATGTGACTCTTGCTGATGCACTTGCCCATCCAACATGGTCGATGGGTCCGGTCGTAACGATTAATTCTGCAACGTTGGTGAATAAAGGTCTTGAGATCATCGAAGCTCATCACCTCTTTAACATTTCCTATTCACAGATCGAAGCAGTCATTCACCCTCAATCTGTCGTGCACTCCATGGTCGAATATCTCGATGGCTCAACAATTGCTCAAGCATCTCCTCCCAATATGAAGGGACCGATTGCTTACGCGCTGGGTTACCCAAACCGCGTAGAGCGCGCTACTGCTGCAATTGATTGGAGCAAGGGCCACACTTGGGAATTTCGTCCGGTGGATCATGCTCGTTTTCCTGCAATAAAACTCGCACATCGCGTTGGTGAGCTAGGAAAAGGTATGCCAGCAATTTATAACGCAGCAAATGAACGGGCAGTTGGGGCATTTATCGAAGGACGATTGAAATTTTCATCCATACTCCAAGTAGTATCGAGCGTCGTCGAATCTTTAGAGGGAGTTGGGCAATCCGAGTTGAGAGATCTCAGTGATGTCAGTGCGATTGAGCAGAATGCTCACAGCGTCGCCGATGAAATCATTGGCAAACTGTAGAGAATTGGATCGCTAATTGTGATGGGCTTAATCGGAATACTCGCTTTTGTTGTGGCTCTTTTAGCTTCTGTCATGATTCATGAAGCAGGCCATTACTTAACAGCTCGAAAATTCGGCATGAAAGTGACTGAGTTCTTCTTAGGTTTCGGTAAGCGCATTTGGTCGACCCAACGCGGCGAAACAGAGTTTGGAATCAAAGCAATTCCTGCTGGCGGTTATTGTCGAATCGTCGGAATGTCAGCTGGCGAAGAACTCTCTGAGGGCGATTCGCAGCGCGCTTTTTATAAAGCATCTGCACCGAAACGATTAATTGTTCTCGGTGCCGGATCATTCTTGCACTTTGTTCTTGGCTTCCTTCTGATTTTCTCAATCTTCTTCGGAGTCGGCACAGTTGCGCTCACTTCGACTGTTGATCAAGTCGTTCCGTGCATCAACACCAATGGCAAAGTATGTACTTCTGCTTCCGTTCCATCGCCAGCTAAAGCTGCTGGAATTCTTTCGGGCGATACTTTTGTAGCGATCAACGGTTATCCAATCAAGGACTGGAATACCGATATCAATGTTGTGAGAAATTCTCCGGGTAAGACAAATATTTTCTCTGTTCAACGAGGCGACCAGCAACTAGATATCGCAATTACATCCAAGCCTTATAAAGTAAATGGCAAAACAATTGGAATGATCGGAGTTATCAATAAATTAGGAATGGCTCGCCAACCATTTGGTACATCACTCTCCCACGCTGGGTCGTTGACCAATGAACTATTTACTGGAAGCGTTTCGTCATTGATCCAGTTGCCTTCGAAAATTCCAGCACTTGTGCGTCAAACATTTGGGGGAGAGAAGCGCGATCCTGCAGGTCTAGTAGGTGTGATCGGAGTTGCTGAAGCATCAGCACAAACAGCAGGCAATGCATCTCTTGGATGGAATGAGCGCATTGGAACATTCCTCCTCATCATTGCGAGCCTCAATATCTTTGTTGGCATATTCAATCTTTTGCCACTTCTTCCACTTGATGGTGGGCATATGGCAATTGCTGCGATTGATGGGCTTCGCAACACCTTCGCACGAATTCGCCGCCGCCCGACTCCACGCCCAATCGATGTGGAATCCCTCACGCCGTTAACGCTTATCGTCTTTGTTTTCCTTGCAGCGCTCTCAATTTTGCTCCTCGCGGCCGACATTTTTAATCCCGTCCACTTCAACTTGTAAGGTATCCCCATGGTTAATCTCGGAATGCCAGCAGCACCGCTCCCTACCCTTGCGCCTCGCCGCAAGAGCAAGCAATTGAAAGTAGGAAGCGTACTTGTTGGTGGGGATGCGCCCGTCAGCGTGCAATCGATGTGCACCACTCTCACTGCCGATGTTAACTCCACTCTTCAGCAAATTGCTGAGCTGACTGCGTCAGGTTGCCAAATTGTTCGCGTTGCAGTTCCAAGCCAAGATGACGCGGATGCTCTTGCGCAGATTGCGAAGAAGTCACAGATTCCTGTTATTGCTGATATTCATTTTCAACCAAAATATATTTTTGCTGCAATCGATGCTGGATGCGCAGCAGTGCGCGTCAATCCCGGCAACATCAAACAATTTGATGACAAAGTGAAGGAAGTTGCTAAAGCTGCAGGAGATGCAGGAATTCCAATTCGTATTGGCGTCAACGCAGGTTCACTCGATCCACGCCTTCTTCAAAAATATGGCAAAGCAACTCCAGAAGCTCTTGCAGAATCAGCGCTCTGGGAAGCTTCTCTCTTTGAAGAACATGGTTTCTCAGATATTAAAATTTCAGTGAAACACCATGACCCAGTAACGATGGTGAAGGCTTACCGTCTACTTGCTTCTAAGTGTGATTACCCACTTCACCTTGGTGTTACGGAAGCCGGTCCAATTTTCCAAGGAACAATTAAATCTGCAACTGCTTTTGGAATCCTTCTCTCTGAAGGTATCGGCGACACCATCCGCGTTTCACTCTCTGCGCCGCCTGTTGAAGAAGTAAAAGTCGGAATCTCAATTTTGGAATCACTCAACCTTCGTCAACGTAAGTTAGAGATTGTTTCCTGTCCTTCATGCGGTCGCGCACAAGTGGATGTTTATACACTCGCTGAAAGCGTCCAAGCTGGACTTCAAGGAATGACAGTCCCTCTTCGCGTTGCAGTAATGGGATGCGTAGTGAATGGTCCCGGAGAAGCTCGCGAAGCAGATCTAGGCGTTGCTTCCGGAAATGGAAAAGGTCAGATTTTTGTGAAGGGCGAAGTCATCAAGACAGTCCCTGAATCCCAAATTGTTGAGACTCTCATCGAAGAAGCGATGCGTATCGCAGAAGAGATGGAAGCTGCAGGAGTTTCATCAGGCGAACCAACCGTCACCGTCAAGTAAGGTACTCACATGTTGCGCATGTCCACACTCTTACTTCGAACTCTTCGTGATGACCCAGCTGATGCTGAAGTTGCTTCACATAAACTCTTAGTTCGAGCCGGCTATGTGCGCCGTATCGCTGCCGGAATCTATTCATGGCTTCCACTCGGTTACATCACTTTTCGCAATATCGAACGTGTTGTACGCGAAGAGATGGATGCTGCTGGATTCCAAGAAGTGCATTTTCCAGCTCTCCTTCCACGCGACCCATATGAACGAACCAACCGTTGGGAAGAATATGGCGGTTCACTCTTTCGCCTAAAGGATCGTCGCGGAAACGACATGCTCCTTGGTCCAACTCATGAAGAGATGTTTACTCTCATGATTAAGGGCGAGTTCGCTTCCTATAAAGATCTTCCAATATCTATCTACCAAATTCAGACTAAGTATCGCGACGAAGCTCGCCCTCGCAGTGGAATTATCCGCGGACGCGAATTTGTTATGAAGGATTCCTACTCTTTCGATATCGACGATGAAGGATTAGCAGCATCATACGAAAAACATCGCCAGGCATATATCTCTCTCTTTGATCGTTTAGGTTTGAAGTACAACATTGTTTCTGCTGTCTCTGGAGCAATGGGCGGATCTCGTTCAGAAGAGTTTCTCGCTCCTTGTGAAACAGGTGAAGACACATATGTTCTCTGCCCACAGTGCGGATACGCTGCAAACGTTGAGGCCATGATTACAAAAGTCCCTGCTTATGCGGGCGAAACTCCACCTGCGATGCAGGTATTTGATTCACCTAATACACCGACTATTGATTCACTCGTCGAACTCCTCAACAAGAACCACGGTGGTGGGTTTAAGGGGAGCGATACTCTTAAAAATGTCTTGTTGATGGCTGATGGAAAAGCGATTTCGATCCTTGTTCCTGGAGATCGCGAAGTTGATTTGAAGCGTGTGGAAGCAAACCTTCCGGGAGTTGAAGAACTTCGCCTCTTTGAAGATGAAGATTTTAAAAAGTTCCCTGGCCTCGTTAAAGGTTATGTTGGTCCACAAGATGCGAAGAAGCTTGGCATAACTGTTTATGCAGATCCTCGCATTGTTAAAGGATCTCATTGGATCACTGGCGCAAACGTTCGCGAAAAGCATGTCATGTATGTAACGCATGGCCGCGATTTCGAAGTAGATGGCTTTATTGAAGCAGCCGAAGTTCGCGCAGGAGATCAATGTCCTGAATGTGCAACACCAGTTGTTATTGATCGTGCAATTGAAATCGGTCATATTTTCCAGCTTGGTCGCAAATATGCTGAGGCTCTTGACCTCACCGTTCTCGATAAAGATGGCAAAGCTCGCGTCGTCACGATGGGCTCGTACGGAGTTGGCGTATCTCGCGCAGTAGCGGCTATCGCCGAACAAAGCCACGATGAGATTGGCCTTATTTGGCCTCGCGAAGTAGCTCCCGCCGATGTTCATATCGTTGCAACTGGCAAAGATGATCTGCCTTTTGATACTGCCGAGAAGTTGGCACACGATCTAGAAGCTCTTGGTCTACGAGTAATGCTCGATGATCGCCGCGATGCAAGCCCAGGAGTGAAGTTCAAAGATGCAGAACTTATCGGTAATCCATTTATTGTGATTGTCGGCAAAGCTCTTGCTGAAGGCAAAGTTGAATTACGCGATCGCAAGAGTGGCGATAAGAATGAGATTGCACTCGACGGTGCACCTGCTGCGATCAATAAAGTAGTCACTGCGCACTAATGTCGCTCTCAACCTGGATCTTCCTAGCAATTGCTTCAGGATTCGCAGGTTTTGTTGATGCAATGGCTGGCGGCGGGGGATTAGTTCAACTTCCAGCACTTTTAATCGGTATTTCCGATAAGCCACTTCCCATGATTCTTGGCACCAATAAAATTCCAGCAGTTTTTGGAACAACAACTGCGACCTACAACTATTTCAAGAGAGTGAAACCTGATCTTCGAATCGCTCTCTATATGGCAATTCCAGCTTTTGTTGGATCGATGTCTGGCGCACGTCTTGCTGCTGCAGTACCCAAAGATTTCTTCCGCCCATTCATTTTGGTGCTTCTTATTCTCGTTGCGCTTTACACATGGTTCAAGCCAGAACTCGGCATGGAGGAGCAACTTAAATATTCTCCAACTGCACGCCATTGGATTGTCGGAACATGCGGGCTGCTTATTGGTTTTTACGATGGGATATTTGGACCCGGTACCGGAACTTTCCTCCTCTTTATTTTGGTAGGAGTTGTTGGCTACGCATTCTTGAAAGCATCAGCAACTGCAAAGCTGGTGAATTGGTCAACTAACGTTGCAGCCATAATTTCATTCCAAATCACAGGTCATATTTGGTGGCATGTGGGACTTATTTTGGCGTGTGCCAACGTCACTGGCGCTCTGCTTGGAACTCGCATGGCAATCAAAGGCGGTTCGCCTCTTGTTCGAAAAGTCTTTCTTGCTGTGACGTTTTTACTTATCGCCAAGGTGGGTTATGATTGGGTGGTAAGTACAACTTAATAGTGTTTGGAGTATTACATGAATGTTCGTGACCGTATCGCTGAAGCGATTACTCCCACTATTGAAGCCTCAGGCGCTTTTCTCGAAGATATCAATCTCGTTCGCGCAGGAAAGAAGAGTCTTCTCACTGTGATTGTTGATGGTGAATCAGGTTTAAACCTTGACCAAGTCACTGAAATTTCCCGTAACGTTTCTGAGATTGTCGAAGAACTCCCTGAACTCGGCGCAACACCTTTCACTCTCGAAGTGACATCTCCAGGAATCGATCGTCCACTCACACTTCCTCGCCATTGGCGCAAGAACACAGGCCGCCTCATCAAAATAACAACGCTGGAAGGTGCTGTTATTGAAGGCCGAATCGGTGAATCTACCGAGACCACTGTTCTCGTAGATGACGCGACTATCTCCTTCGCAGATATCAAGAAAGCAATTGTTCAAATCGAATTTAAAGCGCAAGGCGCTGGTGAATAAGAGATGGCTGTAGATTTCCAAGGCCTTGCCGCGCTTGCAGAAGACCGCAAGATTCCTATCGAGCAACTCATTAACTATGTCGAGAACCGTGTTGCTGAGGCATATGCAGAATTTCCAGAGTCAAAACCAAAAGGTCGTTGTGTCTACAACCGCTTGACTGGTGAATTCGTCATCCATGTTCCCGTATATGACGAAGAAGGAACCTGGCTTGAAACAGTCATCGATGATCCCGAAGGTTTCGCAGCAATTGCAGAATCCATCGCGCGTAAATCTCTCAAAGAGAAAATGCGTGAAGAGCGAGATAACGCGGTTCTTGAAGAGTTCGGTGCTTCTGTTGGCGACATCATTTCTGGTGAAGTTCAGCAAGGGCGTGATGAAAATATTATCTACGTTTACTTGGGTGGACGTACTGAAGGAAAAATTCCTGCAACAGAACAAGTAAAAGGCGAAGTATTTAAGCACGGAGATCGTATTAAAGCTTTTGTTGTGAAAGTTGAAAAAGGACTACGCGGGCCAGAAATTACTTTGTCGCGTTCTCACCCTCATCTCGTTCGTGCTTTATTTGCGCTGGAAGTTCCTGAAATCAATGACCGAGTCGTTGAAGTTATGGGAATTTCTCGCGAACCAGGACAACGTTCAAAAATTTCAGTTCGTACACACCGCGCAGGTGTAAGTCCTAAGGGTGCGCTCATCGGACCAAGCGGAGCTCGATCTCGCGCAGTGAGTGATGAACTCTTCGGAGAGAAGATTGATATTGTCGACTGGTCTGAAGATCCTGCAACATATGTTGCTAATGCTCTTTCACCAGCACGCGTTTCAAGTGCGGTAAGCGTTAATGATGATCCCAACTCAATCAAAGTAATCGTTCCTGATTTTCAACTCTCACTCGCGATTGGTAAAGATGGGCAGAATGCTCGCCTCGCTGCGCGATTGACCGGTTGTCGTATCGATATCCATCCCGACAATCCTGTGACGCGTATCGAAAAGCCGAAAGAGCAGCCGCAGGAGGATGAGGCCGAACAGGCTCATTCCGAAGGGGAATTACCAGCCGAAGGCTAAAGCCCGCTACGATTCCGTTCTGAGTCTTACTGGTTCGAGAGGACGCCGATTGAGTTTTCCCATTCGGAGTTGCATCGCTTGTAGAAAGCGCGAGAACTGGAACGACTTGCTTCGGTTAGTTGTCATCGACAATCAGGTGCATCCTGATCCAGATCACAAGAAGCCTGGGCGCGGAGCATGGATGCATCGGAAATGTTTCGATGTGGCTACGCAACGCAAAGCGTTCGAAAGAGCGTTTAAGAGTTCGACAGATTTACACAAAGAAGTACTTGAGAACTATCTCAAATTACTAAAGGAGCAGTAGATGCTTGCAAAGGCACCGACACAATCATGAGCGCCGCACGCGCATGAGTAAGGCATTGATTTAGGCTCCTGAAATACACGGGGGCCTCCTAAAGGCAGGAAAGGCAACCGTGGCTAAAGTTCGCGTTTATGAATTAGCGAAAGAGTTAGGTTTAGAGAGCAAAGAGTTGCTCGCTAAATTGCAAGAAGTAGGCGAATTCGTTCGTTCTGCATCCTCAACAGTTGAAGCGCCGGTAGTGCGCAAGCTGATGGAAAAGTTCCCGGATATGAAGCCGGTTGAAGCTGCTCCTAAACCAGTAAAGAAGGCAGCTGCTAAGAAAGCTGTAGCAAAGCCAGCCCCAACCCCTGAAGAGATCGAAGCTGCAATCGCTTCTCTCGATGAAGGCACTCGTGCTCAACTTGAGTCACTAGAAAAAATTTCTCGCGAAGCTGAAACACCAGCAGCGCCTGCAACACCTGCAGCGCCCACTTCCGCAACTCCAGCAGCACCAGCAGCGAATCCATTCTCTGCAATGCCACGCCCTCCGCGCGCAGGAAACAATCCATTCTCGTCGGCAGTAAGTGGAGCAATTCCTCGTCCACCTGCCCGTCGACCATTACATCCAGGTGAACGTCCACCTCAAACAGGACAAGCACGTCCACCAATGTCAGGTGCACGTCCAGGTCAAAGCCGTCCAGGTTTTGCACAACGAGGACCGGGAGGAGCGCCAGGAACTGGAGCGCCACAACGCGGTCCCGGTGGAGCGCCACAACGCCCAGGAAGTTCTTCTCCGTATCGTCCAGGTACAGCGGGCGCACCATCAACAGGTGCTGCACCAGCAGGTGGACAGACATTTGGTAAAGGCCCAGCACGTCATCAACGCGGTGGCGCAGCAGGAGCATTCGGAAAGCAAACTGGTAAATCTCGTAAAGCGCACAAGAGCAAGAAAGCGCTGCGTGAAGAGTTCGACAGTATGGCAGCACCAAGTCTTGGTGGTGCAGTAGTTCCTCGCGGTGATGGAAAGACGGTTATTCGCTTACGTCGCGGCGCATCCTTGATGGATTTTGCTGAAAAGATCAATGCAGAGGCATCAGCACTTGTGTCAGCACTATTCCACCTTGGTGAAATGGTTACTGCAACTCAATCTGTTGATGAAGATACATTTGCAATTCTCGGTGGCGAGATGGGTTACATCATCGAAATCGTTAGCCCTGAAGATGAAGATCGTGAACTCCTACAAGAGTTTGATATTGATCTCGCTGGTGAATTAGCAAATCTTGATGATGAAGATCTTGTTGTTCGCTCACCAATCGTTACCGTTATGGGCCACGTGGATCACGGTAAAACACGTTTGCTGGACAGCATTCGTAGTACTGAAGTTATTAAGTCTGAAGCAGGCGGAATTACTCAGCACATCGGTGCTTACCAAATTCACCATATGCATGACGGCACAGAACGCGCAATTACTTTTATCGATACACCAGGTCACGAAGCGTTCACAGCGATGCGTGCTCGTGGAACAAAGGTCACCGATATCGCGGTGCTTGTTGTGGCGGCAGATGATGGTGTTATGCCTCAGACAATTGAAGCTCTCAATCACGCACAAGCAGCAGATGTCCCAATCGTTGTTGCTGTAAACAAGATTGATAAAGAAGGCGCGAATCCAGATAAGGTCCGCCAGCAATTGACTGAATACAACCTCATTGCTGAGGAATATGGCGGAACAACGATATTCGTCAACGTTTCAGCTAAATCTGGAGCAGGTGTCGATGAACTCATCGATTCGATTCTCCTCACAGCAGATGCAGCGCTAGATCTTCGCGCAGTTGCGAATGATGTTGCTCGTGGTGTCGCTATCGAAGCAAATCTTGATAAGGGCCGTGGTCCTGTCGCAACAGTGCTCGTACAACGTGGAACTCTTCATGTTGGTGATGCAATCGTTGCTGGCGGAGCATATGGTCGCGTACGTGCGATGTTGGATGAAAATGGCGCAGCAGTTGAAGAAGCAGGACCATCACGTCCTGTCCAGGTACTTGGATTTACAAGTGTGCCTGGTGCTGGTGATTCATTTATTGTTGCTGAAGATGATCGCACCGCTCGTCAGATTGCCGAAAAGCGTCAACTTGCAATGCGAAATGCAATGCTTGCTAAAACTCGCAAGAAAGTTTCACTCGAAGACTTCATGGAGCAATCCAAGGTCAGCACACTTAACCTCATCATTAAGGGTGACGTATCTGGATCTGTCGAAGCTCTCGAAGATGCACTTATGCAGCTCGATGTTGGCGCTGAAGTTGATCTTCGCGTTATTCACCGTGGTGTTGGTGCGATCACCAAGAACGACGTCACACTCGCTTCTGCATCGACAGCTGTCATCATTGGGTTCAACGTGAAGCCAGAACCTCAGACAGCAACATTTGCTGATCAAGAAGGCGTTGAAGTTCGCTTCTACACCGTTATCTACAAGGCGATTGAAGAGATCGAAGCATCTCTCAAGGGTCTGCTCAAGCCAGAATACGAAGAAGCAGTTCTTGGAAATGCCGAAGTTCGCGAAATCTTCCGCTCAAGCAAATTTGGAAATATCGCTGGTTGCTTGGTTCAAGATGGAATCATCAAGCGCAACGGTAAAGCTCGCGTTATGCGCGCAGGCACTGTTGTGGGCGATAACCTCGCAATCGAATCGCTACGTCGATTCAAGGATGATGCAACTGAAGTTCGTGATGGTTTTGAGTGCGGTATCGGACTCGGGTCATTCAACGATATCCAAGAAGGCGACATTATTCAGGTATTCGAAATCCGCGAGAAGAAGCGCGCTTAGGAGTTAAATCATGGCTTCCAATCGTGTTTTGAAAGTTGCCGATCGCATTAAAGAAGTGATTGCACAGTTGCTTGAGACGCGGGTTAAAGATCCGCGTCTGGGCTTCATCACCATCACGGATGTTCGCGTTACAGGAGATCTCCAACAAGCATCGATTTTCTACACTGTTCTTGGCGATGACGAAGCTCGCGCATCCACTGCTGCTGCTCTTGCATCTGCACGCGGCATGCTCCGCGCTGAGGTTGGCCAAGCGCTCAATCTACGCATTGTTCCAACTCTCGAATTTTTTGCTGATGGCCTTCAAGAAAGTGCTTCAGCTATGAATGATTTAATGAGCGAAGTTCGTAAGCGCGATGAAGAGCTTGCAAAGTTACGTGCCAACGCAAAACCTATTGGTGATGCTGATCCATACAAGGTTCACGAGTAAGTAATGAACGGCTTCTTGGTTATAGATAAACCAAGTGGAATGACGAGCCATGATGTTGTGGCGAAAATTCGCAAGCGTCTCGGAACAAAACGTGTAGGGCATGCAGGCACTCTTGACCCTATGGCTACTGGTGTATTAGTTATTGGCGTGGGTAACGCAACAAAGTTGATGCAATACATTGTGGATGGCAGTAAAAGTTATGAGGCAACCATTGCACTTGGTGCAGCGACTCATACAGACGATATGGAAGGCGACCTCGTCTTTACAGCAGATCCCAAAGTTCTTTTGGAGGTCACCGAAGATCAGATTCGCACTCAGCTCGCGAAGAATCTCGGCACCATTATGCAAAAACCAAGTTCTGTTTCTGCAATCAAGATCGATGGAAAAGCTGCACACCAGCGCGTTCGCGAAGGTGAAGTTGTAGATCTTCCTGCACGCGAGGTAACGATTTCTCGCTTAGATGTGCGCTCCATTGAATACACCGAGCAAGCAATCCTCGTTCGAATACATGTGGATTGTTCTGCAGGAACATATATTCGCTCGATTGCACGAGATTTGGGGGAGTCGCTCTCAGTAGGTGGTCATCTCACGGCTCTGCGACGTACTTTGGTATCACCCTTTGATTTAAGCGAAGCAGGAAGCATTGATGACGCCCCACTCATTGATACAGCTGTAGGCATCGCACGCGTCCTTCCGATACGAACTTTAGATTTTGAAGAGATGAATGAGATTTCCTTCGGGAGAAGTGTGAGCGCGAATCCCGATAACCAAATTTATGCAGCGATATCTCCTTCACAGAGTTTTGCGGCTCTTCTTGAGAATAAGGAATCAGGCGGAAAGGTAGCGGCAGCGCCAAAGCTTGTTGCTGTGCAAGAATAATCAGATGGAGAAAACCTCAGTAGCAATCGGTATCTTTGATGGGGTTCACGCTGGACACCAAGAGATACTTGCTGAAGCAGCTCGACATGGACGAGTCGTCGCACTGACTTTCTATCCACATCCGACTTCGATTTTTGCTCCAGAGCGCACACCATCAGCAATTGTCAGCATCGATGATCGCATTTCTTTACTCGAAGAGCATGGCGCAGCAGAAGTTGTGGTGATTGAATTTACAAAAGAATTCGCTTCAAAATCTCCAGCAGAATTTATCGAAGAAGTTTTACTTAAACAGTTGCATGCAACGCATGTGACTGTTGGCTCCAACTTTACTTTTGGTCATAAAGCTTCCGGAACAGTAGAGACACTCAAAGAGTTAGCTCATGGTTTTGAGGTGAGCGCAGTCCAACTCAGAGAAGATCGTGGTTCTGCCATTTCCTCAACGCGAATTCGTAATCTCATCGTTGATGGGGATATAGAACGCGCGAATGAGTTGTTGACTAGAACTTTTTATTTAAAGGGTCCAGTTGTGCACGGAGAGAAACGTGGACGAACAATTGGATATCCAACTGCAAACCTTGGTCTTGCTGAACATGCAACGATTCCAGCAGATGGAATTTACGCGGGTTGGCTGAGCGTGGGGGATTACCGATGGGCTGCAGCAATATCTATTGGAACTAACCCAACATTTCCTGGTGTGCGTGGACGACAAGTTGAAGCGTATGCAATTGATCAAGAAGGTCTCGAGCTGTATGACCAGGAAGCGAAAATTGAATTCGTTGCTCGCCTTCGCGACACATTGAAGTTCGATGGCCTAGATCCACTGCTGATTCAGATGGCCCAAGATTGTGCTGAAGCGAAGAAGATTTTGGGACGTTAATTCCCGCGTAATTCTCGACCGATTTCTCCGTATTCCAGCCCGCTGGTAGCCTTGGCTCACAAGCGAGATAGCGCGCCTTCGTGAATTACACCGAGGCCCTCGTGACAGTTAGAGGAGCACCACCATGGCACTTGAGCCAACAGAAAAGAAGTCAATCATTTCTCAGTACGGCGCATCCGCTACTGACACAGGAAGCCCTGAAGTTCA
>CANFVU010000017.1 GCA_947450545.1 Actinomycetota bacterium | reverse complement strand
ACTATTACTTATCACTATTACTTATCACTATTACTTATCACTATTACTTATCACTATTACTTATCACTATTACTTATCACTATTACTTATCACTATTACTTATCACTTTTACTTATCCAAGACCGGCTTCAATGCGAAAATGAAACTCAACGGAAGTTCCTGAGACTGCGGACGATTCGGCGAATGGCAAATATGCCGGTAGCGACTCCAATTACTCCTAATATTTTTGCGCCGATGCTGCCGTTGTTGAGAATGAGAATCAAACCGAGGAAGGTTGAGACGACGCCTAGAGGAATCGAAAAAGAGGCGATGATAACGAGAGTGCGGAATCGTTGAACTCGCACAAAAGTTAATCCGAGAGCCACCGGGCCACCGATGACAACCATCAGCAAGAGAAATGCTACGAGGTAGGCCAAGCTGCGCATGGAGCGAGTTTAGTCGTAACTGAGTTCGATTCAGTCTGAACTGAGTTCGATTCAGGCGTAACCGACTTTAGGCGAAGCTTAAGCGACTTCGTTAATGGGCCTCACCGGTACATCAAATATTTTTCCGCTGGGTGAGGTCCATCGACATGAGCCATCGGGAAAGCTATCCAAGCGCCACTCACCACTCGTTTTCATTCGATGATGTCGCCTGCAGAGGAGCCCCATATTTGCAGCTGACGTTTCGCCCCCAGATTCCCAAGGAATTGCGTGATCTATATCTGCGGTGCGTGACGGTTGGCGACAACCGGGAAACCTACATGTGCGATCTCGAGCGGAGAGAAAATCAGCGAGTGCTTGCGGAGGTTCGTATGTTCTGCGCCCGTAATCTAAAAGGTTGCCAGTTATTGGATCAGTAATAAATCTTCTCCACTTTCCATCGGCAGCAAGTTCGCGAGCAACACTTGCTGGGATGGATCCGTAACCGGAGAGAATTCCAGGGTTCTCATTGATTCCAAGGAGAGTATCGAGATCTAAAGTGACGTTAACGGTGACGGGACGACGATGGTTGAGCGCCACATCGTGAGAGGTTGCAAGGTAAGAGGCGGCAAGTTGGGTGAGCGCATCGGCGCGAAGTTGTTCAAGACGTGAGCGTTGATCTGATGAACCATCGGCAATTTCTGCACCGAGGGAGATGCGCGCCAACTTATCAATTGCAAGCATGACAGTCTGGGCATCTGCAGCGGGAAGCATCGCCACAACAGTCGCCATTCCATATTTCTCTGGATAGATCTCAACGCGGCGATCTTCGCAGGCGCGTTCAACCTCAGCGTGAAATTCCTCGGGAGCTAATTTCGCAATCGTGGAACGAACTTTGTTGGTTACTTGTGATGGTGTGTGAAATTCTGCATGTGTGATTGCAACTTCTTCAATCTTGCGGATTGTTGCGATGGGAACATTCTTATCGATGATGTCAGCAACTTCGCGCGCAATCGTTGTCGCATGCGCTGCAGAAATCTCGCCTGTAGCAAGGGCCGAACAAACATGTGGCAAATGACCAACAAGTGTGCGAGCGATATCAATGCGATTTTGCGCAGTCTGCGGTGCAAGGCGAAGTGCGGTAGCGACATCTTCGCGTTCCATGCTGTCGGGACCCTGGAAGAAATCATCGGGGTTAGATGGCTCTAGACCAGCAACAGCAATGATTGCTTCTTGCTCCCACGCATTAATCCATGAAGCTTGGCGTTGGAGAACTTTGAGGTAATCGATTCGCGCAGAGCTGGTCATGGAGAGGAGGTGGTACTTCATATCGTGAAGCTCGATGAGCACGCCGATTCCAGCAGAAATGGAGAGTAGCTCGCCAACACGATATTCGTGATCAGCAAGCGAACTCTTTGCATCTGCTTTCATGTCGGCATCGTTGCGCAGACCACTGACATTGATTGCAGAGAATGCGCAGAAGTTAAGCGTGATTGTGGATAGAAATCACATCTAGGAGAAGAAAGTTTGAAACTCTGGGAATGTTCTCAGCAATGGATAGGTTCTATACTTCGAGTAGTTGAAGTTTCAATGAAGCAGTGGATACGAAGATTTATTGCGCAATTTCAATTCAAACCAAGGAGCAAGAACGTGCCAGCAGTAACAGTCAGTGACATCACCATCTTGCCTCGCGTTCCAGTCGGAATTGCACCTGCCACTGGAAACTTGCAAGGGTTGCAATCGACACCAGGTTCCAAGCGAGCACGTCGCGTAAAGAGCGTAACAACTGCGCCCCGCGGTTTTGAAGGAGAAGGTTTCCCTGTCCGCCGCGCATTTGCTGGCGTTGATTTGATGGACCTTGACCCGTTCATTCACCTCGATCAAATGGGTGAAGTGGAATATGCACCAGGTGAACCAAAGGGAACGCCATGGCACCCACATCGCGGTTTTGAAACTGTTACATACATTATTGATGGAATTTTTGATCATAAAGATAACCACGGCGGCGGCGGAACAATCACCAACGGCGATACACAATGGATGACAGCTGGCGCTGGAATTTTGCATATCGAAACCCCACCAGAACATCTTGTTATGTCAGGTGGTCTCTTTCACGGATTCCAATTGTGGGTTAATTTGCCTGCAGTAAAGAAATGGTCAAAGCCTGCGTATCAAGATATTCGTGCAAGCCAAGTTGGATTAATCGCTTCTCATGATGGGGGAGCGTTGCTTCGCGTTATCGCGGGTTCCATTCCAGGAATGGAAGAACATGCAGGTCCCGGAATGACTCAAACTCCGATGACAATGATTCACGCAACCATTTCTCCGGGAGCTGAACTCCGTTTGCCATGGAGAGGTGATTACAACTCATTGGTCTACACGCTTAACGGACATGGAACTGTGGGGGAAGAGCGCCAACCAATCGAGAACGGGCAGCTCGCAGTATTGCAAACAACCGGCAATCCCGAGGGCGATTTCCTCGTCATCCGCGCAGATCAACACCAAGAATCACGTAGTCCTTCAATGGATGTACTTATCCTCGGCGGCCTGCCTATTAAAGAACAGATTGCATGGATGGGTCCTTTTGTCATGAATACAAAGGCCGAAGTGCTTAAAGCATTCGAGGATTTCCAAAAAGGATTGCTCGGAACGGTTCCGCCGGATTACGAAAAATCGAAACATCCACTCAATCGCACCGACAAACTTGGTGGCGATGTGAAGAAAGATGCACTCGATGCAAAGGCGGATTTGGATGCGAAAGCGGATTTGGATGCAAAGGCAATTCTTGATGTCCACAACGCACCTACAGAGCTTCAAGAAGGAAATAACTAATGCCGCATCTCTTTGATCCGCTCACCATTCGTGGAACAACTTTTTCAAATCGTGCGTGGGTTTCACCGATGTGCATGTACTCAAGTAAAGATGGTGTGATTCAAGAATTTCATCACGCACACTTAGGAGCGTTTGCGACAGGCGGAGCAGGCCTCGTCATCGTTGAAGCAACAGGTGTTGTCTCTGAAGGACGTATCTCAATCGGTTGCCCAGGTCTTTGGACCAACGAACAAGCTGAAGCATTCACGCCGATTATTAAGTTGGCTCACGAGTACGGTGTCAAAATGGGAATCCAACTCGCGCACGCTGGTCGTAAGGGTGGCACAACACTTCCCGGCAAGAGCGATCACCTGATGGCAACTCCCGAAGAGGGCGGTTTCGAAACGGTAGCGCCTTCACCTCTGGCATTTGAGGGTTACGCAGTTCCTCGCGAGCTCACAACAGCAGAGATTAAACAACTTGTTAAGGATTGGGCAGATGCTGCTGTTCGCGCAATCAAAGTAGGTTTCGATGTTCTTGAGATCCACGCAGCTCACGGATATTTATTACATGAGTTTTATTCTCCGCTCTCAAACCATCGCACGGATGAATACGGCGGTTCATTTGAGAATCGCACACGTTTCCTTCGCGACGTTGTGGCTGCTGTTCGCGCTGTAATGCCTGAAATGATGCCACTTTTTGTGCGCATCTCTGCATCCGATTGGACTGAAGGCGGTTGGACAATTGAAGAATCTGTCGAGCTCGCACCGATTCTTAAAGAACTTGGCGCTGATCTCATCGACACGTCATCGGGTGGAAATGTTCATAACGCAAAAATAACTGTAGGCCCTGGATATCAAGTGCACTTTGCTGAAGCTATTAAAGGCACAACGGGCGTCACGGCATCTGCAGTAGGAATGATTACTGATCCGCATCAAGCAGATGAAATCATCTCTTCAGGAAAAGCTGATGCCATCATGATGGCGCGCGAATTTCTGCGTAATCCACGTTGGCCGCTGATGGCTGCACAAACTCTCGGCGCCGATATCACATGGCCTTGGCAGATTAGTCGCGGAAAGCCAGCTAAATAATGTCAACCAAGCACGGACCTCAATCGCCGAGTGAAATGATTGTTGATGTCTGGTCCGACGTTGTTTGCCCATGGTGCTTTATCGGTAAGCGCCGCCTTGAAAAAGGAATTGCTAAAATAAAGTCTGCTCACCCAGAGATAGATGTGAAAGTTCGCCACCGCGCTTTTCAATTACAACCAGATATTGAAGGTGTCGTACCAACGAAAGAGCATCTGGCAACGAAGTACAACATCGATACTGAACGCGTCGCTGCCATGCAAGCAAATGTCTGTTCGATTGCTGATGGTGAAGGACTTTGTTACGACCTTGAAAACACGCTGAGCGGTAACACTATGGATGCGCATCGCGTTCTTAAATGGGCTGAATCAACAGGCGTAGCTCAAGAGCTGCTGGAAAAGATGTACTCAGCATATTTCGAACAATCTCGTCCGCTTTTCACGCACGAGGATATCCTCGCAATCACTGATGAAGTAGGTCTTGATCACGCTTCAGTTGTCGCCGTCCTTATCAGCGATCACTACCGTGATTTTGTTTTGCAAGACCAGGACATCGCACGCCAACTCGGAGCAAACGGCGTCCCATTCTTCGTCATCGATATGAAATACGGCATCAGCGGTGCGCAACCCCAGGAAGTGTTCACGCAAACGCTCGAAACAGCACTCGCAGAAAAATAATTTAATCTCCTCGGTGCTATCTTTTCCGCGTGAGTGATTACCGCCTAGAGCCTGCCACTGAAGACTCCTTGGCAATTTCTACCGCGATAGTCAATCAGTGGGAGATGGACCTGGATTCTCAGTTCGAAGGTCTCTCCGAAGATGAACTTCGCATGTTCATCGCCGGGCGAGCAGACTTGGTTGGACGTTCATTGCTCCTATTCGCCCAGGGAGAAAACGCACCTCAAGGGTTCATTGGGTTACTTGAAGATCCTGCTCGAAAGAAATACTGGACTCAGATTGCAGTAATTCCAGGTTCAGGCTTCATGGACGTTGCAGTTGCCGAAGCGATTGCACATGCAAAAGCGATTAATCCCACCTTAAATCTCCAACCTAATGTGAACAATCTCGATCATGATCAAGTTAAAGCCTGGGAATCACGAGGTTTTGAAAAGATTCAAACCTCATATGCGATGAAGAAATCAGATCTTTCAACCGATTATCCGTCCCTTCCAAATGGCGCAGTGATGCGAACTCTTTCAAGTGAAGAGGATTGGATTTCCATGCATGCAATTCAGCATGATGCATTCGCCAATCACTTCGGATTTGTCCCTCGCTCTTTGGAAAATTTCAAAGATTTTCGATTTGATTCAGAAAGCTATGACCCTCAAGGAATCCAAATTTTAAGTATTAACGGGGAAGACGTTGGATATGTCGAAAGTACCGATGAAATTGCTCATATCAATAAGGGCTACGTGCACACCATCGGAGTTAAACATACCCACCATAAGTTAGGTTTCGGCAAGATCTTGTTGCAATGGGCTTTTGCTTATGCAGCGAATAAGGGATTCAATGGCGTTGAGTTATATGTAGATATCGCAAATAAATCTGGAGCACTTCAGTTCTACGAAAGCGCGGGCATGGTTCCTGCAAGTGCATACAGCATTTATGAGAAAGCTGGTTGGTCGCACTAATTCTTCGTGTAGCTATTTCAAAGAAAAAGCCCCCACAATTTCTCGTGAGGGCTTCTTTACTTTAACTCGTAATTAAAGAGCTTTCAGCGCGTTAACAACTTTTGTAAGTGAATCCTTCGCATCACCAAAGAGAAGCGTCGTCTTTGCATCGTAGAGAAGCTCATTCTCAATTCCAGCAAATCCAGGACGCATAGAACGCTTGAGGAAGATAACGTTGCCAGCTTCTGATACATCCAAAATAGGCATTCCATAAATCGGACAGCCAGGCGTTGTCTTCGCTGCTGGATTCACAACGTCGTTTGCCCCGACAACTAAAACAACATCGGTCTGTGGGAATGTTGGGTTTACTTCATCCATTTCCACGAGCTGCTCGTAAGGAACATTTGCTTCTGCAAGTAGAACGTTCATGTGTCCAGGCATACGACCTGCAACTGGGTGAATGCCATACGCGACATCGATTCCCTTTGCAGAAAGTAAATCAGCAAGTTCACGAACGGTGTGCTGCGCTTGCGCAACAGCGAGACCAAATCCAGGAACCACAACAACGCGTTGTGCGTAGTTGAGCAAAATAGCGACATCATCTGGAGATCCAGATTTAACGGAGCGAGTCTCTGCTGCGCCAGTTGCTTCTTGAGGTTTTGCAGTAAATGCACCAAAGAGCGTTCCAAAGAGTGAACGGCCCATCGCTTCTGCCATCTTGCGAGTCAAAATTGTTCCGGATGCACCAACAAGTGTTCCCGCAACGATGAGGAGCGTTGATTGCAAAACATAACCGCTTGCAGCAACCGTTAGGCCAGTGAAAGCATTCAAAAGTGAGATAACGATTGGAACGTCTGCGCCACCAACTGGGAGCACGAAGAGCACGCCAAAGAGAAGTGCCAATCCACCCATAATCAAGAGGGGAGTATTCCCTCCTGAAGCAATAGTCCAACCACCCGTTCCAAGTACGCCTGCGAGGGTCGCTGCGATAACAAAGCGACCTCCAGGAAATACGACGGGACGAGTTGTCATAAGCTCTTGAAGTTTAAGGAATGTGACAACAGATCCAGAGAACGATGTACATCCAACAATCACTGTGAAGACTGTCGCAACAACTTCAGCAGTTGAAGCATCAGCACCGAGATTCAGATATTCCGCAGTTGCAACGAGAGCAGCAGCGCCACCGCCCACACCATTAAAGAGTGCGACAAGTTGTGGCATCTGTGTCATTTGAATCTTGCGCGCTGCAGGAACACCGACGAGAACGCCGACGGCAACAGCAACGAGAATCAACAAAGTATTGTGATGAGTCTTTGCCATACCCATGGAATCTTTTCCGAGGGGAGCAAAGAAGACCACAACAGTTGCAAGAGTTGCGCCCGCTGCGCCAATCAAGTTTCCTCGACGGGCAGTCTTTGGTGCAGAGAGACCTTTAAGAGCGAGAATAAAGGAGAGAGCGACGACTAAACCGAGAAGTTCATAAATATTCTTATTCATTTCGCAGCCTCACCTGCCTCTGCCTTTTTCACTTTGGGCTTGCCTTTAAACATCTCAAGCATGCGATCGGTGACAACGAATCCGCCGACCATATTGATAGTTGCTAGAAGCACAGCGAGAATTGCAAGCGTTGTCTCGAGAGTATTGGTTGCACCATCGGCAACCATGATTGCCCCAACCAAGATGATGCCGTGAATCGCATTCGCGCCAGACATCAATGGTGTGTGCAACGTTGTGGAGACTTTCGAAACGACTTCAAAACCCACGAAAATCGAGAGTGCGAAGATAGTCAGAATTGCCATACTGGTCATTTCTTAGCTCCTTCTGGAGTGCGACGAGCGCCATCGTGTGTAACAGCTGCTGCATCGATAATTTCATCGGAGAAATCAGGAATAACAGTGGCAACGCCATCTGTCGTCTTCACCATCAACATCAAGAGATTGACGACGTTTCGTGAGAACAACATCGATGCGTGAAATGGGAGCTGAGAAGGAACATCTTTTCCGCCCCACATCTTCACGCCATTGGAAGTCGTGATGATTTCACCGGGCTTTGTTCCTTCAACGTTTCCACCAGTTTCTGATGCAAGATCAACAACAACTGAACCTGGCTGCATAGTTGCAACCATCTCTGCTGTGACCAAGCGAGGAGCTGGACGTCCTGGAACTGCTGCTGTAGTGATGAGAACGTCTGCTGCAGCAATATAAGGAGTGAGTAGCTCGCGTTGTCGTGCGGCGCGATCTTCAGTCATTTCACGTGCATACCCACCAGCACCCTCGAGTGCTTCCAATTCCAACGTAATAAATTTTGCACCCATCGATTTCACCTCATCTGCAGAAGCCGGGCGAACATCGTAAGCACTTACTACAGCACCTAATCTTTTAGCTGTAGCAATTGCTTGCAAACCTGCAACACCAGCGCCCAAGATGACAACGTTTGCTGGCGTAACAGTGCCCGCTGCTGTCATAAGAAGTGGGAAGAAACGTGGAGAAAGTTCGGCAGCTGCAAGCGTTGCACGGTATCCCGCACACAGTGCTTGTGATGTGAGCGCATCCATAGATTGCGCACGTGAAATACGGGGCACGAGCTCTAAGGAGAGCGCTGTAGCACCCGCACTTGCTGCCGCTTCAATCGAATCGACGGCAGTCGTTGGTGATAAGAATGAGATCGTAATGGCGCCTTTTTTCAGCGACTTCATTTGATCGGGTGTAAGAGGTTGGATTGATGCCACAACATCGCTGTCACTGATGACATTTCCACTCTTTACTGTTGCACCAGCTTTTGTGAATTGCTCATCTGAAAATTGAGCAGCAACACCTGCGCCGGATTCAATGATGACTTCGAAACCTGCTCGAGTCAGTTTGGAGATGATGTCAGGAACCAAGGCCACGCGGTTTTCACCGGGGCGGGTTTCCTTTGGAACTGAGATACGCACGTATTAACTTTACGAGCGAACTGTCCACCTGTCTAAGGCCTAGCCAGCATGTGGGACGTTTTTCACTGAGAATTAATTCTCACTTCTTTGAGTGCTGGCCCAAAGAACTATCGGCCCTGTAAATCCCCGCGTACAAGATGGTAAAGACAGGCTTGGATTGTGGTGCGGCGATGATATGCCTCGCGCCAAATCACAGAGCGATTGCCATCGATCACAGATGCTTCAACTTCCTCGCCGCGGTGAGCTGGCAAGCAATGCATGAAAATCCCATCTTTAGCTGTCAACGACATCAAATTATCTGTCACAGCAAATGGTGAGAGTGCTTTCAATTTCTCTTGGCGTTGTTCTTCTGGATCGCCCATAGACATCCATACATCGGTATAAATCACGGATGCATCTTTAGCTGCAGCTTCGGGATCATTGGTCACTTCAACTTTTCCGCCAGTGGTCGCTGCAATCGCTTGCGCAGTTGCAACTGCTTGTGCATCTGGAGCCCACTTACCTGAAGGAGTTGCTGCAACGACATGTGCGCCAAGGATCGCTCCCATAGTCAGCCAAGCATGAGCCATATTGTTGCCATCGCCAACATAAGTAAATTTGCGACCAGCAATATCGTTTCCAAATACTTCGCGAATTGTTACCCAATCCGCTAATAATTGAGTGGGGTGATCATCATCAGTAAGTCCATTGAGAACGGGAATCGTTGCCCATTGCCCGAGTTCATCAACATCTGATTGTTTGAAAGTTCGCACAATAAGAGCAGAAGCAAATCCACTAATGATTCGCGCAGTATCAGCAATCGTTTCACCGCGACCGATTTGTAAATCATCACCACGAAGGAACATTGGAGTTCCACCTAAATGTGCCACAGCAGTTTCGGATGCAAGACGAGTACGTGTTGAAGGTTTTGTCATATAAATCGCAACAGTGCGATTGGCCAAAGTATCGGTTGAGCGAAGTGGACTCTTTGCGAAATCGGCTGCAGTATCGAGCAAGAGGTCGACATCGGCACGACTCAAGTCGGCTGTGCGTAGTAAGTCCTTCATTGAGGAAGTCTAAAGGATAAGATTCGATGCATGGGACTCTTTAAGACACTCACAGAGCGCAGCCTGGGTGCATCTCAGACCGATCTGTTGGAGCGAGAAGAAGAGCTCACCCACGAAGATGGCGATCACGAACGTTTCTCACATTATGTGTTGAAAGAGAAAATTCTTGAATCAGCTGTCACCGGCAAAGCTGTCCGAGCTCTGTGCGGCAAAAAATGGATTCCCAATCGCGATCCCGAAAAATTTCCTATCTGCCCGATGTGCAAAGAGATTCACGCCGGTCTCAAGAAGCCTCAAGAGTAAAAGCTGGGGATGAACTTCATACACCTCTCTCGGGAAACGAGCACGTTTCCAAAGTTGAGCTCACGGTTCTTCATTTTCACTCTCGCTTCATCGCTCCTACCTATTCTCTTTCTCTCAACGCCGGTAGGAACTTCTGTTGCGAGCGCTGATAGCCCTCCTCGCAAAATTTTGACGGGTTGGATTCCGTATTACAGAACTTATTCTTCTGCAGGCAAACAAAATGGTGGTTTAGATAGCGCACTTTCCAACGCTGACCTCATTAACGAAGTGATGCCATTTTGGTATTCACTTGATAGCGCTATAAAGATTACAGATCTCTACACGCCAGCCAATCCCAATAATCCCATCGCAGATACCCTTAATCGATTGAAGTTGGCTGGATATCAAATCATTCCAACAATCACGGACTCCACAGCATCGAAAGATCCCAAAACAGGTAAAACTGCGACGATGGTTTTATCCAATCTCATGGGGGATAGCGCCAAACGAGATCTACTCGTAAAAACCATTACAGACTTTGTTACCTCAAATAACTTTGATGGAATTGATTTGGATTTTGAAAACTTTGCTTTTATTGATGGAAGCGCATCATGGACAACGACTCAAGTCCGTTTTATCGCTTTTATGAAAGCACTTGCCTCTTCACTGCACGCAAAAGGTAAGCTACTTTCGCTGACTACTCCACCATCATTTGATCCTGCAAGCGGCAAGAAAGGCTATTGGGTTTACTCTTGGCCCGATCTTGCAACAACAATTGATCGACTTCGCATCATGACGTACGACTATTCCACGGGTTCATCGGCTCCTGGACCAATCGGTCCAATTACATGGGTTGAACAAACAGTGCACTATGCAATATCAGTTATGCCCGCATCAAAAGTGTATGTCGGCTTACCCGGATATGGCCGCGATTGGGTCACTGCAGTGCAAGGGGTTTGCCCATCTTCACCTATTAATTATCTTGGAACAGTAAAGACAACTGCTGCAGCAGGAACGCTTGTGATGCGCGATGCTGCTGCACTTGCGGCGACATATGGAGCAACTCCGCAATATCTTGCAAAATATGGAGAAACAACATTCACCTACCAAAAGGTCTACAACGGAAATACTGCGGATGGTCAGCTCACACAATGCACCGCAACGCGAGTTGTCTGGTATCAAGATGCCCAAGGATTCGCGCTGCGAGCAAATCTTGTAGCGAAATATCGTCTCGGCGGACTTACCCAATGGACACTTGGGATGGAAGATCCGACCGCGACAGAGGCAATCCGAGTTGTTGCAAAATCAATCGCCCCGGACATTGTGCTCGCAAATCTTCTCGCAGATATTCCGGCCACTGTCTATGGAGGCGTTTCAACGTTGAGCGGTACGTTTACTTTGCCAGATAAGAAACCTCTGACTGGTTTGCCGGTCCGTGTTGAATTGAAGAGCGGATCATCTGATTGGCTTCCCATTTATACCGGCACCACAAATGTGAATGGATCGCTCTCACTTCCGATCATCGTTCCTGAAAATTCAAAAGCACGGATGATTTCAGATTCAACGTGGGAGCGTTCGGAAGGTCGTACATCAGAGTTACTCCTACAAACAGCTCGAAAGATTTCTTGGCTTGGAGTGCCAACCTCGGTCAAGCGCGGGGTGCCTTTTACTCTTCGCGGGAAAGTGACTCCAGCTACTGGGTTGCCGGATGGCTACATGGTTGTACTGAATGACGGCAGCGCTTCACACAAAGTACTCGTGGATTCCACTGGCACTTTCTCTCTAGAAATCTCCGAAGATTATCCAGGGATACGATCATTTCAAGTGACTGCCCCTGCCACGTCATCATTCGTTGCATCTACAAGCGACTTTGTTACAGTTGTGGTTCGTTAATTGGAGGTGAACTCATGGGAGACACTCTCACCGACAGTGAAATAAGTATTGAACAACTTCTTGATCGGCCGTGGGTCTGCATCGTTTGGGATGATCCCGTTAACTTGATGTCATATGTGACTTTCGTTCTTATCAAGATTTTTGGTTTCTCTAAAGAAAAAGCTCACGACAAAATGATGCAAGTTCATATCGAAGGCCGTTCTGTTGTTGCTACAGGATCTCGTGAAGAAATGGAGCACTATGTACAAGCGCTCCACGAGCATGGTCTGTGGGCAACGTTGCAACGTGATGACAAAATCTGATGTCTGAATTTGCTCGCGATGGTGAGGCCTATTCACTTTCTTTGTCGATTGATGAAGCGCATGTACTTATAAATCTCGTTGAACAACTCTTAGAGTTACTTGGTGAAGGCGATTTCGCACATCACTATGACAACAATGACCCTTTCGCTCAATTGATGGCGATGCAACAAGAAATCGCTCAACCAGAAGATCCCGTTCTTAAGCGCTTGCTGCCCAATGCATATGCTGATCCAGAAGCAGCCGATGATTTTCGCCGATATACCGAACCAGCGTTGCGCTTAAATAAACAGCAAGGACTGCGCACTGTTCGCGAAGCTCTCACCATCCTTGTCGATAACGAATCAGCGGGTGTTATTGAAGAACTTGATGCACAGCTGTGGCTCAAAGCCATTAACGATTTACGCCTCGCCCTTTCTGTTCGCCTTGATATTGATGGTGAGAGTTTTGAAAAGTTCGAAAATATGCCCGATGAAGATCCTCAAAAAGGTATTTATGCGGTGTATTTCTGGTTGGGGTGGCTTCAAGAAAGCCTGCTTGAGTTACTCACTCAATAAGTTCGAGCATCCAAGCGGTAAGATTCTCAGATGAGCTCTAACGCACCCATTGGAATCTTTGATTCCGGCGTCGGCGGATTAACTGTAGCTCGCGCAATTATTGATCAACTTCCCAATGAATCCATTCTTTATGTGGGGGATACCGCGCGCGGCCCATATGGTCCTCGTCCACTTGCTGAAGTTCGTTCATTTGCTCTTGAAATCATGGACCAGCTCGTTGAAGCTGGAGTAAAAGCGATTGTTATTGCATGCAACTCAGCCAGCGCAGCAACACTGCGAGATGCTCGTGAGCGTTATGACGTACCTCTTATCGAAGTGATTCAACCAGCAGCTCGCCGGGCAGTCTCAGCTTCTCGCAGCGGAAAAGTTGGTGTCATTGGAACTCAAGCAACAATTGATTCTGGTGCCTATCTAGATGCTTTTGCAGCAGCACCGCAATTAAAAATTTCATCGGTCGCTTGCCCTCAATTTGTTGAATATGTTGAGCGGGGTGAAACTTCCGGCGCAGCAATCACTGACGTTGCTCGCACCTATTTAGCTCCGCTCATCAACGATGGCATCGATACTCTCGTCTTGGGTTGTACGCATTACCCACTTTTAACTGGTGTTATTTCCTACGTTATGGGTAACGATGTCACGCTCGTTTCGAGCGCAGATGAAACAGCAAAAGATCTCTATCGGGTTCTTGTTGAACGTGATTTATTGCGCGACGCAAGCGCTGGAGCCCCAACTCATAAATTTGTCTCAACTGGAGATAATTCTTCCTTTGCAACTCTTGCCCGCAGATTCTTGGGACCAGAAGTTGTGAAAGTTGAAAACTCCCTTTAATAATTTTCACTCCTTACGACTGTAGAGAAAGAGAAGCAATGGCTAATCGCATCGATGGACGACAAGCAGATCAACTTCGTCCTATTAAGTTCACACGTAATTGGTTGAACAATGCAGAAGGATCTGTCTTGGTTGAGTTTGGAAATACTCGCGTTCTCTGCGTCGCTTCTTTCACGCCAGGAGTTCCTCGTTGGATAACCGGTACTGGAAAAGGCTGGGTAACTTCAGAATATGCGATGTTGCCTCGTGCAACACATACCCGCTCAGATCGTGAAAGCGTTAAAGGAAAACTTGGTGGTCGTACTCAAGAAATTTCTCGACTCGTAGGGCGTTCCCTTCGCGCAGTCGTTGATACTCATGCGCTCGGTGAAAACACAATCGTGATTGACTGCGATGTTTTGCAAGCAGATGGCGGAACGCGAACTGCAGCAATTACCGGAGCTTATGTCGCTCTTGCAGATGCAATCACATGGGCGAAATCCAAGGGCCACGTTCTTGCTGATCGTCAACCGCTTCGCCAATCGGTTGCTGCCGTTTCGGTTGGAATTATCGGCGGAGTTCCGATGTTGGATCTATGCTACGAAGAAGATGTCACTGCAGATACCGATATGAATATCGTTTGCACGGGCGATGGAAACTTTGTCGAGGTCCAAGGCACTGCAGAAGGCGTACCGTTTGATCGTGCACTTTTGAATCAATTGCTCGATCTTGGCACCGCTGGTTGCGCACAACTCGCAGCTTTCCAACAAGCAGCTCTTAAGTAGCGAATCGTTGTAATGCGCGAACTTATTCTTGCTTCTCGTAACGCGGGAAAAATTCGAGAGTTCAAACGAATGCTTGCCGAGATGGCGAGTGATATCGAAGTAATGAGTCTCTTGGATTTTCCAGATTTGCCCGACGTGGATGAAACCGGAACAACTCTCCAAGAGAATGCCGAACTTAAAGCAGTTCAGATCACTGAAGCTACCGGTAAACCCTGCCTCGCTGATGACAGCGGAATATTCATCGATGCGCTCAACGGTGACCCTGGCGTTTATTCTGCGCGATGGGCTGGAACTCATGGAAATGATCAAGCAAATAACGCAAAGGTTTTAAAGCAAATTCATGACTTGGAAGCGGCACACGCAGATAAGAAAGTATCGAGAGCAGCCCAATTCCGTTGTGTTGTTGCCCTTGCATTTCCTGTTGGCCATCCGCGCGCAGGTGATGTTCACTTTGAAACGGGAGAGATGCCCGGTGAAATCATCGACATCGCCCGCGGCGAGCATGGTTTTGGCTATGACCCGATATTCATTCCTGATGGCTTTACTCAAACTTCGGCAGAGCTGAGCGCGGAGGAGAAAGACAGAATCAGCCACAGAGGCCAAGCGATGCGAAAGATTTTGCCAGTACTTGTAGCAGGTCTTTAGCAAGCCCTTTAGCTCGTTGAGGTAGGCTTACCCCAGACAAGACGCCTGGCGTCATTTATTTTTAAGGAGCACATCTGTGGCCGTAAAGAAGACCGCAAAGAAGTCTGCTGCTAAAAAGACTGTTGCAAAGAAGAAGGTTGCAAAGAAGTCTGTAGCAAAGAAGACTGTCGCGAAGAAGAAGGTCGCCAAGAAGGCACCTGCTAAAAAAGTTGTAAAGAAAACCGCTAAGAAGGCGACTGCTAAGAAAGTTGTCAAGAAAGCTACAGCTAAGAAAGTTGCGAAGAAAGCAACCGCGAAGAAGACAGTAAAGAAAGTTGCGAAGAAAGCTCCAGCGAAGAAGTCGGTAGCTGCAGAACGCGTCGTTATCCCTGCCGTTCCATCACGTGGATCTTCAGCTCCTGTTTCAAAAGTTTCAACAACACCAGCTCCTGTTTCTAAAGCTGCTGCTCCAGCGGCGACAAAGCCAGCTGCTCAGAAGTCATCAAGCCGTGTTGTTCTTGCAGTCGTAGTTGGAATTGTGATTCTCGCATTTGCTGTGGTTTCACGTAACCAGACATCGACAACTGATACAAAAAAAGCAACACCGACTGAGTCGGCTGCTCCTTCCGAGAGCGCAGCTCCTTCAGAGAGCGCTTCACCTGCTGCGACAGAGACAGCAGCTCCAACTGCTGAAACACCAGCTCCTGTTGGAATCGTTGCTCACTACACCTCAACTGGTGCAACAATTTTCTGGAAAGCACCTGATGGCGCAACTGGACTCACTAATTACAACGTTGAAATTTCCTCAAATGGTGGAGCGTGGAAGTTAATCTCCACCGTTCCTTCATCACAAACTTCTTTGGATATCACCAAGAATTCTGGAGATGGATGGTGCTCATTCCGAGTATCAGCTGTTTACGGAAGTGGAGTAGTTGGCGGAAAAGTCTTCGGACTCCCAGGTCAATATTCCTAATAGTTAATTCTTGAAAAGCCCCTCCTCGTCGGAGGGGCTTTTTTATTTCAAATAATCCATTATGGCTGCGACATAAACATCCGAGCCAAGATCATTTAAATGCACACCATCAGGTCCAAAGAATTCGGGATGACCCTGCGAAATACTCGCCCAATCCACAATATGCGTTTGCGGATACCCAGCTGCTACAGAAGCGATGATTTGGTTGTTCTCATCGCGCCATCCGCGAGGAACTGCGGTGTTCACAAGAATAATGTGGGGCTGTGCTTTAAGGAGTGAAAAAAGATTTTCAACAGATTCGCGAGTAAGACGGTTGTTATTACCAAGATCGAGAATCACGGTTGCACCGGGTACATGGATTTGATCGGCTTTCACGACATCCGTGAGTTCTTGAATTTGCCGCCCAACACGTGCGTTGACGAGCGCTATCGCAAAGTGGGATGAAAGCTTTGAACGAATTCCAAGAATGACTGAATCACCTGTAACCCAAAGACCATCTTTCGTTTGAGTAACAGGATCAACCACGCCGCTATTCATATCTTCTTGAGTAATGACTGGCTTCACATGGTTGTGCCGATAGATAGCTACCGAAGAGGCAGTCGACACCACAACGACTGAGAGCGTAAGTGTTGCCCAGACAGTGAATCGCCCACGTTTGCGAACATCAGGCGTGCGATATTTCAGACCGCGCCACCAGAGCGAGAGTTCGCCACGACGGATTGGGATTTCGATGTAACGAAGTGAAATATCAGCGAGAGCGAAAACAATCAGGACACGTGCTGCATTGATTGCCCACAAATCACCTGCAATATCGATGCCTGGGCGCATGATTTGGAATACAACCCAGTGCCAGAGATAAATTCCGTACGAACGCTCACCGATCCAGAGGAGTGGCTTCTTGGAGATTAATGGGGCAAATCTGGAAGCTGGATGCACAAGAGAGGTAATGATGAAGCAGCCGAATATTGCTGCAAGAGGAAAAGCGATTCGGTAAAGCGTTGCATTCGATTCATCAATAAAGAGAAATGTAGAAAGCAAGCCAAGTAAACCAATGACGCCGATGAAATCAACAAAATCCTGAGCACGTTGCGAAATATTGCGTGAAAGATTTTGAGGGATCCAACTCACGGCAAGCGCTGCACCCAAGAAGAGACCAATGCTGTGGGTGTCTGATCCAAAGTAAATATGGCTGATTCGACCGGTCGAGGCTGAATCCATGTTAAGAGAGAAGATAAAGAGCGCAAGGCCAGAGAACATGGCGATGAAGAGCGCGCCGCGAGCAATATTCTTCTTCCCGAGATATTTGAGAATGCCCAACAGAATAAGAGGCCAAATGATATAGAACTGAAGTTCTACAGCAAGAGACCACGTATGTTGCAAAAGTGGTGGGCGACCGATTGCCGCAAAATAGTCTTGGTGGTTAGCAACTAAGTGCCAGTTATTTGTTCCGCTCAATACAAAAGGAATATCAGCAAAGAACCGCGTGGCTGCATCAGGTGCCCACACAGCAACGACAACAGTTGTGAGAGCAATTAAAAGAAGAAGACTTGGATAAAGGCGACGTATTCGAGCGGCATAAAATTCACGAAGATCCAACGCGCTTGATTCGGCAATAGAATCCAAAATTAAACGGGTGATGACATAACCGGAGATGACAAAGAAGAGATCAACGCCAAGGAATCCGCCAGGAATCCATTTGATACCTGCGTGATAGAGCATGACAGCAATAACCGCGATGGCACGAAGGCCATCAATCGGAGCTATGTAGCGTGACTTCTTAACTGCGGACATTACTTACGTTTTGCAGCAGTTTTCTTTGCAGACTTCTTCTTTGCAGGAGCCTTCTTCACGGGAGTTTTCTTCGCTGGCTTTTTCACGGTCTTCTTTGCTGTTTTCTTTGCTGCCTTCTTAGCCTTTGGCGCACGCACTGGTACATCAGGGACTGAGAGATCGATATCAGCAGGTGGAGCTAAGCGAACATAGTTCTTTGTGCGAGGGCGGTTATCTGAATCGAGATTTGAATCAATATCGATTTGAAGAGAAGCAAGTTTCTCGAAAGCAGAAGATAAGCGTTGGCGAGTCTGCTCGATTGCCTGTTCTGCAGCGTTGAGAGATTGTGTTTGGATGCGATGCAAACGTTCTGCTTCAGCAATCGCTGTGGAGAGCCATCCGCGATAACTTGCAATTTCAGATACAGCACCTGAAACCATTTCTTCGGCTTCTTTCTTCGCTCCAGAAAGGATGGTTCCGGCTTCGCGCTTCTTGGAGTTAATGAGGTGCTCAGCGTTCTTGGTTGCTTCTTCAAGCGCTGCTTCTGCATCGCTTTGAGCAGCTTCAATATATTTGCGACCACGAGATTCTGCTTGGGACAGAAGTGACTTGCTCTTTGCTTCTGCGCTTTCTACCAATGCGCGAGCGGATACAGTGCTTTCACTGATCGCTTTTTGAGCAACAGCAAGCGCTTTCGCTTCACGGGATTGAGCGGTCTTGATAAGAGTCATTGCCGTTTCAGAAGCAAGAATTTCAAATTCTTCTTTTGTGAGGCTCGTAAGGTCGCGACGTGAACGAAGTTCAGCAAGTTGATTCTCTAGTTCACGGATACGCGCAACATTGCTCTGCGATCCTGATACTGGGGCATCACTCTCTTCGGATTGAGGCGCGGCACTTGTGGTCTCCGCTTTAAATCCAACCCATGAAAGGAATTTCTTCTCTGCCATTTTGTCCTCACTTGCTATCACCGAAAGCCATCGCAGCTACGGGTGGGTGAGTCTACGCGGGCTGCGGGAGCGCTACCACTCCCGCCTGAGTTGAACGGGGGATTGGATGGGTTAAATGGTGACCGCCAGGAGTACCGTGCAAGTAATAGAAATGGAGAGATTTATGCATGCGGCACTTCAGATGGCTTTGATCAACCTTAATCATCCTGCCCACTACCTGGGGATAGGTCCCTTTCAAGTATCAGTAGGAAACCTGATTGTGATTCTCTCAATGTTTGTGATTCTCGCACTTGCAATCTTTATTCCCTTTCCTGATGGAAAGGATAATTAAATGAGTAGCTCACAAAAAAATTGGACGGCACGGCTTCGCAAATCGACTCTAGAAAGCATGGAGCCGCAGGATCTGCTTCCAGATACCCAACCCGCATACGTTGCTTCCTGGATTTATGTCTTTGGAGTACTCACGCTTGCATCACTGATCATGTTGATAGCAACAGGACTCGTGTTAACACTCGAGGGTCCAGCTTGGTGGCACGGATCTAGCGTCGGACATTTCTGGAATTCGATGCATTTGTGGAGCGTTGAATTGTTCTTCGTCTTCATGGTTGTTCACTTGTGGGGAAAGTTTTGGATGGCTGCGTGGCGTGGAAAACGTACAGCAACATGGGTAACTGGCGTCATTGCATTTATGGCTTCTATCGTTACAGCTCTTACAGGATATTTAATTCAAACAAATTTCGATTCGCAATGGATTGCTACCGAAGCAAAAGATGGATTCAATGCAATGGGCATTGGTGCATTCTTTAATACGCTCAATACGGGACAAGCGATTCTCCTACACGTCGCTCTTCTCCCACTTGCTGTGGGAATCATCGTTGTCTGGCATATTCTCCTAGTCAGACGCAAGGGAGTTGTTCCGCCAATCGATAATGATGCAACACTTGAAGGAGGTGCTTTCTAATGGTGATGAAAGTTGATCCTTCAAAGAAATGGACAGGCCCTGTTCGTTCCTATGACATTATTAAAGAAGGTGTCATTGCAGTTGTCGTAGTCGGACTCCTTGCAGCGGGCCTCTCGCTTTTCTTTAGCTCTCCAGATGAACCAGCAGTCACTTTGAAGTCATGGGCAATGACCAATCCTGCTGATTTCGCCCAAACTGCAACAGGTGAACTTGCGGGGACCACAACGTCGGCAGGTTATGGAGCTCCATACAATCACGCTGCAAAAGGTCCAACGCTTGGACCGCTGAAGCTTCAAGATTGGGCAGGAGTGCGCATTCCCGTTGATCCAGCGAAATCTTTTGTCGTTGAACCACTTTTGATGATGAACAATGTTGATGCAACTTCATCGGCTGAAAGTTGGAAAGCGGCAACTCCTGACCAGCAGAACAAATGGGCTACCGCGTATGCAGATGCGCTAGGAAAAGTTGACGGCGCAACATCTATACCTGATACCAAAAATGAATTTGGTCCTGTACCAACAATGGTTTCTTCACTACTCGTAATGGCAAAAAGTGGAGCGCTCGATGGAGCTCTAACGACAAGCGATACGCCATTGCCAACGAACTTCACCAAACCACTTCTATTTCTCGCAGATAGCGAAGGATATTTTGGAGATCTCGCATCGAAGCAACATCTTGGTGGAGATCAATGGGGGGTAATGAACGAGACAGGTTCATGGCCAGGACAGTCATGGTTATGGCTCTTCTCTCTTTGGTACCAAATCGAACCATTTAAATCATCCGGGAACGCAGATACATTGGTGATGACTCTCATGGGTCTACTTACACTCTGTTTAGCTCTCTTCCCAGTCTTTCCATTTATACGCAAGATTCCCTACTTGATTCCTATTCATCGATTGATTTGGAAAAAGTGGTACGCCCGTAAGCTCTAAGGAACAAGCTATCGTTGAGTCGTGAAAACGACCCAAGACTTTGCGACAGCGATGCAGTGGGCACGGGAGTTTTCTGGCGAACTCAACGTGCCTCGTGTCTGGATTCCCGAGAAAGCTTTTCTTGAGGCATTTCGCGAAGATGGGAAGTTGTCATTTACGCGATCAACTCGCGATGGGCTCTTTGGCTTGGCTCTAGGAGATCACCCAATCGTGAACGAAGAGTGGAACGAATTTGCTCTGCCCCAAGGAGTAAACGCTGATTTCGTTAAGGACTTCACTCATCACGATGATTGGCAGACACATGCTCTTGCCACGCGATCTATGAGCTATGACATTGAACCACTTGAGGATGATGAATTCATTACTGCTTTTCTTGCGGAATATGCACCGCGTTCATCGGCGCTACCCGGAAATCCTGAGATTGATTTATGGGGATGCGTGCGAGATGACAATGGCGAAATAGCATCAGTTGCAGCAATCAGCGAATGGGAATCAGGGGAGAAGATGATTTCTTCAGTCGCGACACGTGCTGATGTGCGCGGGCGTGGCTATGCGCAGAAAGTCTGTACCGGATTAGTAGGCCTTGCTTTCGACAGAGGAATTGAACGTCTCCATCTGGTTGTTCTCTCAAACAATAACCCCGCAATCCGAGCTTATGAAAAGATCGGATTCGGGGTTATTGGAAAGTTTGCTACGTACTCCAAATAAGAGTGGAGTTAGTGAGCGATAACGCCTTCTGTCTCAACGACAGCTTCTTTACCAATGTTGATGAAGAAGAATAGAAAGATTGCGCCTAAAGTAAGTAGAAGTGCTCCTACTTTAAATGATTGTGTGAATCCATGCACAAGACCAAATGGAACTGCAAGCTTTCCAAGTGATTGATGCGATGCGATGTAAGAAGTACTCGCGGTAGCTGCGATGGTATTCAACAATGCAGTACCGAGAGATCCACCAATTTGCTGGCTTGTATTCACCATTGCACTTGCAACACCTGAATCATGGCTGCTTACGGCATGCAAAGATGTTGAGGTGAGAGGAATAAAGACCAGCGCCATACCGCTCGACATAATGAGGAGCGAAGGTAATACGTGAGTGAGATATGAAGTCTGTGGGGTAATGCGAGTAAGTAGAAGCAATCCAGCAGCTGCTGCAAGAAGGCCAGGAACCATTAATGGTTTTGGACCAATTTTAGGAAGCAACTGTGAAGCGATTCCCGCGAAGACGATGATTCCGCCTGTAAATGGCAAGAATGCAAAGCCAGATTTGAGTGGTGAGTATCCAAGGATTGTTTGCAAGTAAAGACCGAGGAAAAGGAACATCGAGAAGAGTCCTGCTCCAACAACCAGTGAACCAAGGTATGAACCACCGCGGTTGCGCTCTGTCACGATTCGAAGCGGTAGAAGTGGGTTAGCAACTTTTCGTTCAATGATGACGAAAGCAACGAGTAGCACTGCAGCAACTGCGAAGAATGTGAGCGTGGTTGAGTTTGCCCATCCGCTTGTTGCTGCGTGGTTAAAGCCATAGACAAGTGCGAAGAGACCAGCTGATGCGCTGATAACGCCAGGAACATCGTATGTGCGATCGCCCTGTGCTTTTGATTCATGAACATACTTAAATGCGAGAAGTGCAGCGATCACTGCGATTGGAATATTGACATCCAAGCACCAGCGCCATGAGAAGTATTGAGTAAGAGTTCCGCCAAGGATGAGGCCAATTGCAGCGCCGCCACCAGAGATGGCACCCATAACACCGAATGCGCGTGCGCGTTCTTTAGGAACTGTGAATGTCACAGAGATAAGTGCAAGAGCAGATGGTGCAAGAAGTGCGCCGAAGACGCCTTGCAATCCGCGAGCTGCAAAGAGAAGACCTTGAGTTGATGCAATTCCACCAAGTCCTGAAGCAGCAGCAAAGCCAAGAAGTCCAATGATCAGCGCACGCTTACGTCCGATGTAATCACCGACACGGCCACCGAGCAAAAGAAGCGATCCAAAAGCGAGGGTGTATGCCGTCACAACCCATTGCTGATCAGCATTGGAAATGTGAAGATCGCGCTTTGCATGAGGAATTGCGATATTAACGATCGAAGAATCAAGAACGACCATCAACTGTGAAATCGCAACGACAAAAAGTGTGCGCCAGCGATTGGGATCTAATCCTTCAACGACATCAGAATTCTTTACTTTAGACAAGGGTTCTCCAATTGGTTGATTGAGCTCGATTTGCAGTCCTAAATCTGAGTGCGGAAGGTGGGACTTGAACCCACACGCCGTAAAGCACAGGTTCCTAAGACCTGCGTGTCTGCCATTTCACCACTCCCGCGAGCGATTCCAGCGCAGTGCGCTGGTGCAAGGAGAAGGCTAAGGGTAAGTTAGGCATAATCCAAAACCGGTAATCACCAGTACGAGAAATGAGCGCACCCATGGCCCCTAAGCCAACTCCACAAGATAAATTCACATTCGGTCTCTGGACCGTTGGTTGGCAAGCGCGCGATCCATTCGGCGATGCCACTCGTGAAGCTCTCGACCCGGTTCGTACTGTGAATGAACTCGCAGCGCGCGGCGCCTATGGTGTCACTTTCCATGATGACGATTTGATTCCATTTGGAAGCAACGATGCGGATCGTTCTGCACATATCGCACGTTTTAAGAAAGCACTTGATGAGACAGGCATGAAGGTGCCTATGGCAACAACAAATCTCTTCTCACACCCTGTCTTCAAAGATGGTGCACTCACATCAAATAATCGCGACATTCGTCGTTTCGCAATTCGCAAAGTCATGCGCAACATCGATCTCGCTGTTGAACTTGGCGCAAAAATCTATGTTTGTTGGGGCGGACGTGAAGGTGCAGAAACTGATATTAAAGATGCCTATGTAGCACTCGATCGCTATCGCGAAGGATTTAACATCCTTGGCCAATATGTCATCGATAAAGGTTATGACTTGAAGTTTGCAATTGAGCCAAAGCCAAATGAGCCACGTGGAGATATCTTCCTTCCAACAATCGGCCATGCTCTTGGTTTTATCGAAACACTTGATCACCCAGAGATGGTTGGTTTGAACCCTGAAGTTGGTCATGAACAAATGGCTGGCCTTAACTTTGTTCACGGTATTGCACAAGCGCTTTGGCAAGGGAAGCTTTTCCATATCGACCTAAACGGACAACACGGTCCAAAGTTCGACCAAGATCTTGTCTTTGGTCACGGTGATTTAAAGTCAGCATTCTTCCTTGTTGATCTGCTTGAGCGTTACAAGTACGACGGTCCAAAGCACTTCGATTACAAGCCATTCCGTACAGAAGACGATAACGGCGTGTGGGAGTCAGCTTCATCTAACATGAATACCTACTTGATGCTCAAAGAACGCGCAGCATCATTCCGCGCTGATCCTCGTGTTGCTCAAGCAATTCAAGAATCAGGTTTGGATGAACTTGCAACCTCAACGCTTGCTGCAGGAGAAACATGGAAGGATCTTGAGAAGGATTCATTCGATGTTGAAGCAGCAGGTAAGCGCGGTTACGGGTACGAGAAACTCGATCAACTCGCTCTCGAGCACCTCATGGGATTCGGTAAGTAACGAAACTTAGAGAAGAGATTGTCGGTAGCTGCGTACACGAGTTCGTGATGGAGCGCCATCCTGGACTGACGTTTTGTGTCAGGCCAGGGCGGTCCGAGGGTGTCTGAGTGCTAGCAACAACGACAATCTCGTTCGTTAATACTTTAGCTAGAAGTTGCGCCTTTACGTGAAAGCGCATCGACGCCTGCAGAAACAAGAAGCACAAGTCCAGTAACGATGAACTTGATACCTGCTGCATATCCAAGAAGACCCATACCGTTATCGATAACAGCTACAACAAGTCCGCCGAGAATCGCATCGCGAAGTTTTCCTTTACCGCCAAACAATGATGTTCCACCGATAACAGCTGCGCCGACCGCATAAAGAAGCGTTGAGGATCCACCAGTCGTTGGAGAAATTGAGTTTTGGCGAGATGCAAAGAGTAGGCCAGCTACTGCTGAGAGGGATGAACAGATAACAAAGACAGAAGTACGAATACCTTTGACGTTGATACCTGCGCGACGAGCAGCTTCTGCATTGCCACCAACTGCGTACAAGTGACGACCATATGCTGTGCGACCAAGAACGAATGTTCCGATTACAAGAATTCCGAGAATCAGTGGAACAACATCAGGAATACCCTTGAGGCTGATCATCTTTGGATTATTTGAACGCTCAACGCAGAGAGCCCAGACTGCAAGGCCGGAAACTCCAAGGAGTCCACCCGTCTTAAGCGCCCAAAGCTTCTTCAACTCAGTCTTCAAACCAAGTTTGCGACGAGAGTTAATTCGGTTGAGGCCGCTCAAAATATAGAGAGCAGAACAAGCAAGGAAGAAGATCCAGCTCAAGATAGGCTTCATATTGTTATTTTGAATTGCAAGAACAGTCTTATCGTCGATACGAATCGTTCCGCCTTCACCAGCAAGGAGAAGGAGGAGTCCTTGGAATGCCAAGAATCCAGCGAGCGTCACAACGAATGATGGAATACCAATTCGCGCAACTAGGAAACCAATTGCATAACCCATGAGTGCGCCGACAGCAACGGACACCGCGAATGCTGCATACCAAGGCCAACCATGATTGGTAACGAGAATGACAAGTACAGCGCCTGTTACACCTGAGGCATAACCTGCTGAAAGATCGATTTCGCCAAGCAGAAGGACGAAAATCAAGCCCATCGCAATAACGATGACTGATGCTGCCTGGGTCAATAGGTTTGCGAAGTTTCCTGGTGTGAGGAAGACATCGGACATAAATCCAAAGACGATACATAAGGTCACGAGTCCAAGAACAGCTGGAAGTGAACCAATATCACCAGATTTAACGCGGGATATGTAATCTGAAGTTGCGCTCTTCAGCGTTGACTCAGCGACAATGTCGGTAGTTGGTGTGCTCACGCTGTTACTCCCTTAAGTGTGCTTACGACGCCGTCAGCTTTTCCTGTTGTGATGAGCTGGACGACTTGTGCGTGCGTAACATCCTTTGTCTTTACTTGCGCAGCCATGTTGCCCAGATAAAGAGCGGCAATATTGTCTGCAACTTGGAAGACATCGTTGATGTTGTGCGAAATCAAAATAACTCCGAGGCCATTGTCGGCCAAGCGACGAACGAGGTTGAGAACTTGTTCAGTCTGAGCAACGCCGAGCGCTGCTGTTGGCTCATCCAAAATAACGAGCTTGCTATTCCACAATACTGCGCGAGCAATTGCAACAGTCTGGCGTTGTCCACCAGAGAGCGAAGCTACCTTTTGACGGATTGATTTAACCGTACGAACTGAAAGACCATCGAGAGTTTTGCGAGCGAGGGCTTCCATCGACTCTTCATTAAGAACAACGCCTTTTTTCTCTTCGCGGCCAAGGAACATATTGTGAACGATGTCGAGGTTGTCGCAGAGCGCGAGGTCTTGGTAAACAATTTCAATTCCAAGAGCAGTTGCATCACGTGGACCGTGAACGTCAACTTTCTTGCCTTCGAAGAAGTAATCGCCATCTTCGGCTTGATAAATTCCTGCAATACATTTGATGAGCGTGCTCTTACCCGCTCCATTGTCACCGACTAGCGCTGTTACCTGACCGGCGTATGCATCTAGATCTACTCCACGCAAAACATGAACGGGTCCGAAAGATTTGTTCAGATTGCGGAGGGAGAGGAGAGGCTCGCTCATGATTGCTCCAATTTAAATCAATATGTGAATCAATATGTGAATCAACTAGTACTTCGTGATGGTTAATACTTCATTAACTTACTACAGAAAATCCGGCCCGGGGAAAGCCCCGAACCGGATTCTGTTGCCTCATACCTAGTAAAACTAGGCTCGGCGACTTCTTACAGTTGAGGAATTATTAGATTCCGTTAGCTGTGCAAAGCTTTTCAATACCCTTACATACATCAGCCTTCTTCTGGAAGCCATCAGCAATAACAACCTTTACGTTGCGAGCTGTGATTCCGACTGGTGTAAGTAGAACTGAAGGAACAGTTGTTGCTGTTGCCTTAGCTGAAGGGTTTCCTGTGACCTTATCAAGGAAGCCGTTTGTTGTAGCAGCTGATCCCTTGATGAGTGCAACTGCAAGCTCAGCAGCAGCGTTAGCTTCTGCCTTTACAGCCTTGTACACAGTGTTTGAAAGATCGCCTGAAAGAACAGCGCGAAGGCCGTCTACAGATGCATCTTGTCCAGATACGCAGACCTTGCCGTTAAGACCGTTCTTCTTAAGAACAGCTACAGCTGCAAGTCCAAGACCTTCGTTAGCTGATACAACTGCATCAAGCTTTCCGCCAGCCTTTGTGAGCATCTGCTCGAAAATAACTCCACCCTTGACGTTATCCCAATCTGGGACAGACTGATCTGCAACAAGTGTCATCTCCTTAGCTGTGACGTACTTGCCGAGGATTGAAACGTAACCCTGCTT
>CANFVU010000016.1 GCA_947450545.1 Actinomycetota bacterium | reverse complement strand
CGCTTTGCAGGTGCTGCCTTTTTAGCAGCGGCCTTCTTACGCTTTGGAGCAGATTTCTTAGCTGCAGCCACGTGGTTCTCCTATCAGAATGGTTCGATCCGTCACCGAACCTGTTCAAGGAGAATCGTGACAGTAAATACAAAAACATTCCACTATTTTGTGAAAAAAAACATCTGCGTGTCGCAACTTTATTTTTTATTTTTTTTGTGCAGATTACTTAATTTTTAACTTCATCACTGAAATTAATTCGGAGTATTTGCAGATTTTTCTTTTGAAAGCACGTGATCATTGGTGCGAACGTCGTAATTTCTAAATTTTGGCAGCGTGGAAGCGGCCAAAACGATAAATCCGATGCAAATAAGGCCTCCTGAGACCACAGAAGTCCTCAAATTTGTCCATGCAGCCATGGTTCCTGCGCGCATCTGACCACCCAACGGACCAACGGAATATGACAAGAGCTCGATACCACCGAGTCGTCCTCGATATTCATCGGGGATGGATTGATTCCACATCAGAGATCTGAAGAGGGCACTGACCTCATCAGATGCCCCCGCCAACATCAGAAAGAAGAGAACCGCATAGAGAGAGTTGAAGGTTCCGGCAAGAGAAATGCATGCACCCCATCCGATCGCCGCCCACATAATAGCTCGACCATGATGCGGATAATTTTTCATCCATCCGGATGTCAGAGTTGTGAGCATCGCTCCGATGGTCCCGGCAGAATAAAAAAGTCCTAGTGCCCATCTGGCATGCAATGAATCTGCCCAAAATGGGAAGAGCGCTACTGGCATTGCAAAGAACATCGCTGATAAATCAACGAGATATGTGCCCAATAAATCTTTTCTTGACACTGCATATTTCAAGCCATCGACAAGGCTTTTGAGACTCGGCGCAACACTTTTCTCTCCCGGTGGAACAGGCCGCAGCATCAACATAAAGATCAGCGACAGAACATAACTTCCAACATCGAGTGCATACCCTGTTGCAACTCCAGCAGTGGAGACAACAACGCCACCAATGGATGGTCCGAGGATTGCACCGAATTGCCAACGAAGTCCCATAAGAGCATTGGATGCTGCCATATCTTCATGAGAAACAATGCGGGGCAAAATAGCTCCGAGGCTTGGACCTGAAAGTCCATTCAAGGCAGCGAAAGATGCTCCCACGAAGTAGAGAAGCAAGACATGGGGATGAGGCAGAAGGGCGTTGGTAAAAAGAATCAGCGTCATCAAAAGTGAGGATGCTTCGGCAATGAGAATCATCTTTTTGCGGTCCACCGAATCGGCGAGAACGCCGCCGTAAAGACCAAAAATTATGAGGGGGAGAAGTTGAACAATTCCCATCAAACCCACTGCAACGTAGGAGTTGGTGAGCTCCTTCATCTGGAATGGCAGAGCCACCATTGTCATGGCTGATCCCAAGCGGGTGATCATTCCCGACGAGAAGAGGAGGCGAAGTTCCCGATATTTGCGCAGCGGGGAGATATCGAGGGCGATTTTACGCATTGCCAAAACTTACACGGCTTCTAATGAAAGGTTTCGTCCTCGCTCGGAAATGCGGATGTGGCGACATCGTTCTTCCAGGCGATAGCTGCTTCTCTCATTGCGCTTCGCACATCGACATATGCCTTAGCAAAACGAGGGGCGTTCTTTGTTAACCCCATGAGATCTGTCCAGACTAAAACTTGGGCATCTGTTCCATTTCCTGCGCCAATTCCAATAGTTGGGATATTCAATTCACGGGAAATTTCGCTTGCCAGTTCAGCAGGCACTAGCTCGAGGACGATGCCAAAAACTCCAGCCGCAGCAAGTGCTCGTGCATCTTCTTTAATTCTTTCTGCATCCTCGCCGCGGCCTTGGACTTTAAATCCGCCAAGAGCATGCACCGATTGAGGCGTCAATCCGAGGTGACCCATGACAGGAATTCCTGCTGCAATCAAAGCGTGAATTTGAGGAACGATCCGCGCCCCACCTTCAAGTTTTACTGCCTGGACTTTCGCCTCTTTAAAGAATCGAACGCCAGTCTCCAATGCTTGAGCGGGAGAAGTTTCATAGGATCCAAAAGGAAAATCTGCAACAACCAAAGCAGTGGAATTTCCTCTCACAACAGCGCGAGCAAGTGGGATGAGTTCACCAACGGTCACCGGAATCGTGTTCTCTTCGCCAAGGAAATTATTGCCGGCAGAGTCGCCTACGAGCAGAACAGGGATATCAGCCTCTTCAAAGACCGAGGCAGTCATCTGCTCATAGCAAGTGAGCATCGCCCATTTTTCGCCACGCTTTTTCTTCGCAGCTAAATCAGAGATGGTGGTACGAGCCATTATTACTTACCTCGATTCGATCGGTGCCCGTGAGGGTCCCCGTCTAGTGGTTGGCTCAATTCTAGACCCAGATAAAGCTAAAACCACCCCTGCAGTTTTCGCTACTGTTCTCATATGAGCGCGACCCAAGCCCAGCTAAGAGTCGCCCTTGCTCAAATCAATCCCACGGTTGGGGATTTAGCAGGAAATAGCGCGAAGATTTTGGAGCAGGCCCAGCTCGCACACACTGCCGGCGCACATCTGATTGTCTATCCCGAGATGGTTCTGACGGGCTATCCCGTCGAGGATCTCGCTCTTCGCTCTACTTTTAGAAGTGCATCAAAGAGCGCCCTCATCAATCTTCTCCCACTTCTTCCCAAAGAGCTTGTGGCAATAGTCGGTTATCTCGAAGAGAGCGCGGATGGCAAACCACAAAATGCTGTGGCGCTAATTCATCGCGGTGAAGTTCGCGCAACATATATCAAGCACCACCTTCCCAACTATGGCGTCTTCGATGAATTCCGAAATTTTGTTGCTGGCACAAAGTCTCTTGTTTTCCGACTTCATGGAATCGATATTGGTGTGGCCATCTGCGAGGACATTTGGAGATCTGAAGGACCTGTTTCGGATTTAGCTGCCCGCAACCCGGGGCTCGTTGTCGTTCCCAATGGTTCGCCTTTTGAGAGAAATAAAGATGACGTTAGGGCCGCTCTTGTTAAAGAGAGAGCACAAGAAATGGGCGCCCCACTTGTCTACGTCAATATGACTGGTGGCCAAGACGATCTTGTCTTTGACGGCGATAGCGTTGTGGTTGGCAAAGATGGCGCTCTACTTACCCGCGCACCACAATTTACTGACGGGCTATTTATTGCAGACCTTGAGTGCCAACTCAAAAGTGCAACGCCCGATGTTGTTATTTCAGAGGAATCGCTTCCTGCATATGAGGTTGTAGCGCCACAACTATTTCCTCGCCTTGAAGATGCTGCCGAAATTTGGCAAGCACTTGTCGTGGGCTTGAGAGATTATGTTGAAAAGAATCGTTTTCCAAGCGTAATTCTTGGACTTTCTGGAGGAATCGATTCGGCAGTAACAGCAGCAATTGCTGCAGATGCTTTAGGTGCTGCACGGATTTATGGAGTGGCGCTGCCAAGCAAATATTCCTCAGATCATTCCCTTCATGATGCTGCAGATTTGGCTCATCGAATCGGGCTCAATCATCGAATCGTTCCCATCCAACCGATGGTCGATCAATTCATCGCGAACTTAGGACTGACGGGAATTGCTGAAGAGAATGTTCAAGCCCGTGTTCGTGGCACCACCCTTATGGGGATCTCGAATCAAGAGGGCCATCTCGTTTTAGCCACAGGCAATAAATCTGAACTCGCAGTTGGGTACTCCACGATGTATGGCGATGCGGTTGGTGGATATGCCCCCATCAAAGACCTGCTCAAAGTTCAGGTCTGGGAGATTGCGCGTTGGAGAAATCAGTTGGCGAAAGAGCGCGGGGAAGTAGCGCCTATTCCAGAAAGCTCCATTGAGAAAGAACCGTCTGCCGAACTTCGCCCCGATCAAAAAGATAGCGACTCACTTCCAGACTATGCCGTGCTCGATGCGATGCTTGAGATTTATATCGAAGAGGATGGCGGCCTTGAAGGGTTGCTCGCAGCGGGATTTGATAAAGAGCTCGCCATGAAGACCATTCGTATGGTCGATGCAGCTGAATATAAGCGTCGCCAATATCCACCAGGGACCAAGATTTCGGCTCGAGCATTCGGCAAAGACCGTCGTCTCCCTATAACGAGTAAGTGGCGCGAAAACTCATAATCGTTTAATATTTTGCCAGGTCACGAGTTCCAGTGTTTAGCCCCGGCTTACTGGACGGCAACCCTCCACCACGGTGGGGTGCTCCGGGTGAAGACCAGGTCGACTGCACAGTGCAGCGGCAAGCGTGGGTCATACAAAGAAGTAGGGCCCTCCTGTATCTAAAAGGAGTATGAAATGTCATTTGATCTCGCTAAAGCATCATTCGAAACTCGTCAGATTCATGCTGGTCAAACACCGGATCCAACAACGGGCGCTCGCGCTCTACCGATCTATCAAACCACCGCATATCAATTCCGCGATACGACTCATGCAGCAAACCTCTTCGGTCTTGCAGAACTTGGCAATATTTACACCCGCATCATGAACCCAACTCAAGATGTTGTTGAACAACGCATTGCATCTTTGGAAGGCGGCGTCGCTGCTCTCTTGGTTTCATCAGGATCTGCAGCCACAACCTATGCAATCCAAAACGTTGCTGAAGCGGGCGATCACATCGTCTCATCACCAAGTCTTTACGGCGGTACCTACAACCTCTTCCATTACACCCTCAAGAAATTTGGAATCGACGTTACATTCGTTGAGAATCCAGATGATCCTGAATCATGGCGCAAAGCTGTTCGCCCAAATACCAAAGCATTCTTCGGCGAGACAATCGCTAATCCGAAGAATGACATTTTGGATATCGAGACAGTGGCAAAGATTGCTCACGAAAACAATGTGCCGCTCATCGTTGATAACACTGTTGCAACACCATTCTTGATTCGCCCAATCGAACATGGCGCAGACGTTGTTGTGCACTCTGCAACAAAGTTCTTGTCAGGTCACGGCACAGCCGTCGTGGGTGCAATCGTGGATGCTGGAAAGTTTGACTTTGCACAACACAAAACAAAGTTCCCTGGCTTCAACGAGCCAGATCCTTCATATCACGGCCTTGTGTATGCAGATGCTTTGGGCGTTGGATCGCCATTCGGAGCCAACCTTTCCTACATCTTCAAGATTCGCCTCACCTTGCTTCGCGATACAGGCGCTGCTGTAAGTCCATTCAATGCATGGCTTTTGGCTCAAGGGCTTGAGACCTTGTCACTTCGTATCGAACGCCATGTAAACAATGCCAAGGAATTGGCAGCTTGGCTTGAGAAGCAACCACAAGTAGAGAAGGTCAATTACGCAACTCTTCCTTCATCGCCGTGGCACAAGCTTGCGACGAAATATGCACCAAAGGGAAGTGGTTCAGTCTTGTCCTTCGAACTTAAGGGCGGCATTGAAGCAGGAAAGAAATTCATTGAAGCACTTGTGTTGCACTCTCACGTAGCAAATATCGGTGATGTTCGCTCACTTGCAATTCATCCTGCATCAACAACACACTCTCAACTCTCTGCCGAAGAACAGAAAGCAGCAGGTGTCACACCTGGCCTTGTTCGTCTCTCCGTCGGCATCGAAAACCTTGAGGATATTAAAGCTGATATCGAAGGAGGTTTCGCTGCCGCTAAATAGCGCGCGAAATTTCCCATGACTCTTCCTCCGCACGATTCACTGAAGCATCTCGTCACTGGGGCTTGGCTTGAAGGCCAAGACCCCGGTGAACGGCGCTTTCTCGAAATCGGCGATCTCGAACTTGAATCAGGGGAAGTAATTACCAATGCCCGTATTGCATATCAAACATGGGGCGAACTCAACGCTGATAAATCCAATGCAATTTTAGTCAATCATGCAATGACAGGTTGGTCAGATGTCCCAGGCTGGTGGCCTTCCATGGTCGGTCCAGGATTGCCTTTGGATTCAGATAAATATTTCATCATCTGCCCCAATGTAATTGGTGGCTGCCAAGGCAGCACAGGTCCATCAACAATTGCGAGCGATGGCAAACCATGGGGATCTCGTTTTCCATCTGTCACGATTCGCGATTTAGTTGAAGCAGAACTTCGAGTGACAGATGCTTTTGGAATTAAGCGTTGGGTTCTCTCCCTTGGACCATCCCTCGGTGGAATGCGATCCTTGGAGTGGGCCATTCAGTATCCAGAACGCGTCGGAGCTATCTGCACTATTGGTTCCTCAGCTGTTGCGACAGGTGATCAAATTGGCGGATTCTCCATTCAGATTCGCGCCATTAAGGCAGATCCTTTTTACAACAACGGCGACTACTACCACCTGGAAAAAGGTCCGGTAGAAGGAATGGGTATTGCTCGTCGAATCGCACATCTGACATATCGAACTGAAGGCGAGATGGATGTTCGATTTGGCCGTGAACTTCAAGGCGATGACACTGGCCGCTTTGCTGTTGAGTCCTATCTAGATCACCAAGCCCAGAAACTGGCACACCGTTTTGATGCCAATACCTATATTGCTCTGACAGAGGCGATGGCATCACACGATGTCGGACGCGATCGCGGGGGAGTTGCAGCAGCTCTTGCCACCATCAAAGTCCCAACGTTGGTGGTCTCCATCGATACAGACCGACTCTTCCCACCTCGTCTCCAGGAAGAAATCGTGGAATTGGTCCCAACTTCAGAGCCTCTTGCCGTCATCACCTCACCATTCGGGCACGATGGATTCCTCATCGAAGTGGAAGAAGTAGGCGCACTTGTCAGAAAAGCGGTCCAATTAGGAGTCTCGAGTACTCATTGAGGCTCGCCACACGCTCAGACCACGCTTTTCGATGTGCATAAAGGCCTGTGGACAATTTATAATATAGCCAGTACCACAACGTTATAAATCGCGGTGAATCACTTCTCAAGTGAATAAGCCAAAATAAACAAAGGATGCTCTGTGCCTGTAACTCGTGCGCCCAAAAACGGCGCTGCAGTAAAGAAAGCAGTTAAGAAGGTTGCCGCAAAACCTGCTGCTAAGAAGGCCGCACCTGCTAAAAAAGCAGTTGCAAAGAAAGCTCCTGCTAAAAAGGTAGCAAGTAAAAAAGTTGCGGCTAAAAAACCACATCGTTTTCCTACAAAAGCTGAACTCGAAGCACTTCGTCTTGCTCGTGAAGCTGAAGAAAAAGCAAAATTAGAAAAGAAGAAAGCCCATCGCTTTCCAACGAAGGCAGAGCTCGAAGCACGCAAGCGTCAAGAGCAAGGACTTCCACCTGTCGAAGCGCCCGCTGCTAAAGCTGCTCCAAAGTTAGATGCTAAAACAGGTAAGCCAATCGTTACAAAGATCGATGGCGAAGAAGTTGAACTCGAAGAAGTTGAACTCGAAGATCTTGAAACACTTGTTGAAGAAGTCACTGAAATTGTTGAAGCTGAAAAAGATGAGATTCGTGTTGTCAACGTTGCTGAAGAATCTCAGAACGAAGAGAACGCTTTCACAATCAAAGATTCCGAAGAAGATGATGCACCTGCACAAACTGTTCTCACAGCTGGTGCGACTGCAGACCCTGTAAAAGATTATTTGAAGTTGATCGGCCGTGTCCCACTTCTTAACGCTGAAATGGAAGTTGAACTTTCATTGCAAGTTGAAGCTGGTCTCTTTGCTGAAGAGATGATCACTAAAGATAAGAAGATGGATAAGAAACTCAAGCGCGAGCTCGAAACCCTTGTTTTGCAAGGTAAGCGCGCTAAGAACCACCTTCTCGAAGCAAACCTTCGTCTGGTTGTATCGCTTGCAAAGCGTTACACAGGCCGCGGAATGCTCTTCCTTGATCTTATTCAAGAAGGAAACCTCGGTTTGATTCGCGCAGTTGAAAAGTTCGATTACACCAAGGGCTACAAGTTCTCGACATATGCAACATGGTGGATTCGCCAAGCAATCACTCGTGCGATGGCTGACCAAGCTCGAACAATTCGTATTCCTGTTCACATGGTTGAAGTCATTAACAAACTTGCTCGAGTTCAACGCCAGATGCTTCAAGATCTTGGTCGCGAACCGACACCAGAAGAGCTTGCTAAAGAACTTGATATGACACCTGAAAAAGTTGTCGAAGTTCAAAAGTATGGTCGCGAGCCAATCTCACTTCACACACCATTGGGTGAAGAAGGAGATTCAGAGTTTGGTGATCTCATCGAGGATTCTGAAGCGATTGTTCCTGCAGATGCTGTCTCATTCACACTTCTTCAAGAGCAACTCCATTCAGTTCTGGATACTCTCTCAGAACGTGAAGCTGGCGTTGTAGCGATGCGATTTGGTCTTACAGATGGCCAACCAAAGACGCTGGATGAAATCGGTAAAGTTTACGGAGTAACTCGTGAACGTATCCGTCAGATTGAATCGAAGACAATGTCGAAACTTCGCCACCCATCTCGTAGCCAAGTGCTGCGCGATTACCTCGATTAAAATTGGCTAATCCAAAGATATTCATCAACCCCCGTAGCGGATCCATTCGCATCACGGGGGACGTTGATTTTGTAGATGCCGATGGCACTATCATCGAAAGCAAGAGCGAAGTGAAGTTATGCGGATGTGGGCATAGCGAAGATAAACCATATTGCGATGGCTCGCATAAGAAATTTATTACTAAAGATTAATTAACGAACTGTGTCGTTATTGGCATCCACGAGCTTATCTGTCTCGTCTTGGATGCGAGCAGTTACCTTTTTGAGGCCTTCTGCATATTCCTTGGCATGATGCGCACAGAATAGAAGTTCTCCACCATTAAGGAGCATTGCACGAACATAAGCCTGAGCGCCGCAACGATCGCAACGATCTACTGCACTGAGTGGCGTTGGTTCGAGAATCAACTGCTCTGTCATGTGAATTACCCTTCTGTTGAAGTATTTCGTAATTGGGTAACAGTAAAGCATCACGCCTTTATTCCCGCACGTAATTACGAATGAAAGAGCGATTTTTATCTCAATTTGCTGGGATTTCTCAGTAAGTGGACATATTTCCGCAGTACTTCGGCGCGTATGAAGGCTGAAGGGGCGATGCGAAGATAACCTTCCTCCCCGTGGCCATAGATGAAGTAACCCCAGAGCTCCAAAGCTATACCGCTAAAGATCTCGCGGTACTAGAAGGCCTCGACGCTGTTCGCAAGCGCCCCGGCATGTACATCGGCACAACCGATTCCCGCGGACTCATGCATTGCTTGTGGGAAATTATTGATAACTCAGTCGATGAAGCACTCGGCGGACATTGTAAGAAAATTGAAATTAATCTTGAATCAGATGGATCAGTTGAAGTTCACGACGATGGTCGTGGAATTCCTGTCGATAAGGAACCGAAGACAGGACTTACTGGTGTTGAAGTAGTTCTCACAAAACTTCATGCAGGTGGAAAATTTGGTGGCGGATCCTATGCAGCATCAGGTGGTCTGCACGGTGTTGGTGCATCGGTAGTAAATGCTCTTGCATCTCGTCTCGATGTTGAAGTCGATCGCGGCGGCAAAATTCACTGGATGTCTTTCCAACGCGGTAATGCTGGAATCTTTGATGGTGATGGTCCAAAAGCTCCATTCACGGAAAGCAGCGGCCTTCGCGTCATCGGAAAGATTTCTTCAAAAATCACCGGTACTCGAATCAAGTGGTGGTTTGATCGCCAGATCTTCTTGAAAGAAGCTGAACTTTCTATTGAAGATATTCACGCACGCGCTCGCCAAACCTCATATTTGGTTCCTGGACTTACTCTGATTGTTAATGACAATCGCACTAAGACCAAGAGCTCTGAAACTTTTTATCATAAAGGCGGCATTGCAGAGTTTTGCACTTTCCTTCGTCCCGATGAAGCGATTGGTGAAGTAATTCGCTTACAAGGCACAGGCGATTACACCGAAACAGTTCCGGTTCTTGATGACAAGGGCCACATGATGCCTACAGAAGTGGCTCGAAATATGGGCGTCGATATTGCACTTCAGTGGGGCAATGGGTACGACACCACGATGGCTTCCTTCGTAAACATTATTTCTACCCCTAAAGGTGGAACTCACACATCTGGATTTGAACGCGCAATCACCAAAGCATTCAACGATGCACTTCGCGCAAATAAAGTATTGAAGAATAATGAAGCAGATGTCATCAAAGATGACGTTCTTGAGGGCCTCACTGCTGTCGTAACAGTTCGTATGTCTGAGCCTCAATTTGAAGGTCAGACGAAAGAAGTACTCGGAACTGCTGCAGCCACCAAGATTGTTGCTGCTGTCGTTGCCGAAGAGATGAAGAACTTCTTCAACACCACAAAGCGAATCGATAAGGCCACTGGCAAAGCAGTGATGGAGAAAATCGCCGGTGCATCACGCACTCGTCTTTCTGCACGCGCTCACAAAGATCTCCAGCGCCGTAAGAACGCTCTTGAATCTTCATCCCTTCCTACAAAACTTTCAGATTGCCGCTCTGATGACACTGCTCGCACCGAGCTCTTCATCGTTGAGGGAGATTCCGCACTCGGTACAACGAAAGCCGCTCGCAACTCGGAATTCCAAGCAATTCTTCCAATCCGTGGAAAAATCTTGAATGTTCAAAAAGCATCCCTCTCTCAAATGCTTGAGAACACTGAATGCGCTTCCATCATTCAAGTTATCGGTGCAGGTTCGGGTCAATCATTTAACTTAGATGATGCTCGTTATGGACGCGTGATTCTGATGTCCGATGCTGACGTCGATGGCGCACATATTCGTTGCTTGCTCCTCACGCTTTTCCATCGCTACATGAAACCGCTCATCGATGATGGTCGAGTCTTCGCAGCGATCCCTCCTCTGCACCGCATCGATGTTGTTGGCGGAAAGCGCGGAGAAGTTATATACACATATTCTGATGATGAGATGAAGAAAGTAACTGCCGGACTTACAAAGGAAGGCAAGCGCTGGAAAGAGCCTATTCAGCGTTACAAAGGCCTTGGCGAAATGGATGCAGATCAGCTCCGTGAGACCACCATGCTCCCTGAAGCACGTACCTTACGTCGCATAACAATGAGCGATGCGAAGGCGGCAGAGAAGACTTTCGAACTGCTCATGGGTAATGAAGTTGCACCGCGCAAAGAATTTATCTCTTCCGCTGAAATTGATCGCGAGAGAATCGACGCCTAATTGGCCGACTTTTTAACGATCGAATCTGATCGGCTCTACATGCGTCCCTTCAAGGATGAAGATGCCGAACCTATGCTTGAGTATCACAGCGATCCTGAAATCTGCCGCTACATCCCATGGAACGTTCGGACTCTTGAAGAAGTTCAGAAATCGATTTCAGAGAATAAGACTGCCTACAGTCTCAACGCTGAGGGCGACTACCTCACTCTTGCCTTATGCAGAAAGTCTGATGATCAACTCATCGGCCAGATGAATGCGATGTATCGAAGCAAAGAACATCAAAAGGGTGAATTCGGATATGTCATTAATCCAAAATTTGGCGGACAAGGTTATGCAAGTGAGGCAGCGAAAGCTCTGATCTCAGCACTCTTCGATAGTGGACTCTTCCACCGCGTCATAGCCAACATTGATGTTCGCAACACTCCTTCTTGGAAACTGACAGAGCGCATCGGCATGCGCCGCGAAGCTCATTACATCCAGGATTATTGGTTTAAAGGGGAGTGGACCGATTCGTTCATTTACGCCACGGTTAAAGATGAATGGCAGTCCCGCCACTAAAAAGTAAGTTTTAAGCGAGGCGAGTGCGACGTGGTGTCGCGAAAGATTTCGCAGTCTCGGTGAGTTCATCTGAAACTTGCTTCTTAATCGCATCTTCTGATGAGAGCAATTTGGTGAGGAAAGCAATCGTCTCTTTCAACTCTTTTTGTTCTGACTCAAGTTCTAGTTTGCTCATCTTTGTGAGGCGACGAAGTGGCATATCCAAAATGTAGGTAGCTTGCTCATCGGAGAGCTTGAAACTCTTGATAAGGGCTTCTTTTGCAGCAGCTGCATCATCGCTTCCACGAATAATCTTGATGACTTTATCAATATCGATAATGGCTTTGAGCAACCCATCAACAAGGTTGAGGCGGCTCTCTGCTTTAGCTTTGCGGTATTGGGAGCGCCTGCGTACGACATCGATGCGGTGATCAATAAATACTTGGAGGAGCTCCTTGAGGCCGAGTGTGAGTGGCTTTCCGCCCACAAGTGCGACAGCGTTAATGGAGAAACCATCTTCCATTGGAGTCAGTGAATAGAGCTGTTCGAGAACTTCTGCTGCCTGGTATGCAGGTTTAATTTCGACAACAACCTTTGTGCCTTGCTGTCCATCAGTGAGGTCGATGATGTCTGAAATACCTTGAATCTTCTTCGCTTTAACAAGCGCTGCAATCTTCTCAACAATTTTTTCTGGCCCGATGTTGTAAGGAAGCTCAGTGATGATGATTCCTTCTTTGCGACTGGTGACTTTCTCAATTGTCGCAGTTGCGCGGACTTTGAAGGATCCACGACCTGTTGCATACGCTTCTTCAACACCTTCGAGTCCAACAATCTGACCACCGGTTGGGAAATCAGGCGCAGGTACATGTTTCATGAGCTGCTTCAGAGTGGCTTTTGGATTGTCGATCAAATGTTTTGTTGCAGCGATGACTTCACCAAGATTGTGTGGCGCCATATTAGTTGCCATACCAACAGCAATACCAGTTGCACCGTTAACGAGAAGATTAGGGAACGCTGCGGGAAGTACGAGTGGTTCAAGAAGTTGGCCATCGTAGTTTGGTCCAAAATCAACAGTCTCTTCATCGCTCTCATTAACTAGCGCGAGAGCAGCGGGAGCAAGACGAGATTCTGTGTAACGCATTGCAGCAGGACCAGCATCGAGTGATCCAAAGTTTCCATGTCCATCAACAAGGGGTAGACGTTGAGAGAATGGTTGAGCCATACGAACCATTGCATCGTAAATCGCGCCATCGCCGTGAGGGTGCAATTTACCCATCACTTCACCAGCAACACGAGCCGACTTCACATGGCCTTTATCTGGACGAAGTCCCATTTCAGACATTTGGTGCAAGATGCGACGTTGGACGGGTTTCATTCCATCGCGTGCATCGGGAAGTGCGCGTGAATAAATAACTGAGTAGGCGTACTCGAGGAACGACTCTGACATTTCAGTAGATACATCGATATCGACGATCTTGCCTGGATTTTCTCCGGCTTTAGGGAGCGCTGCTTTAGCCGCTTTTGTCGTTTTTGCTGGAGTCTTTGCCACGCGCGTATCTTGCCAAGATATGAGAGGTATTTCGGTGACCGACACCTAATAGTGGGCAGTTAGCCTAAAGTGGGGTCGTGCCAGCCGGATTACATGATCTTTCTCAATCTATATTCGCGTCATTGGGCGGGGCTGGTCTCACAAATTCCTTGAATCTGCCTGATGCGCAGCGAATCTGCCTGCTCTTGGTGGATGGATTGGGCAGCGACGTTGTTGAGAAGTACGGCTCGCAATTTCCATCGCTCAGCGCTCTGACCTCGAGTGCGCAATTGCATTCAACTTTTCCTTCGACAACCGCAACAGCGTTAGCAACACTCGGCACAGGAACTCTGCCTGGAATTCACGGAATGCTCGGTTACACCATTCGAGTTCCACGTAGTGGCGACCCAGGTCGTTTACTGAATGCACTCAAATGGGATGAGCGGGTAGATCCGACAATGTGGCAATCTCAACCAACGTTGTACGAGCGCGTGATTGCGGATGGAATTAAATCCAGCTACATCGCTGCAAAAAGATATGAGGGAACGGGATTTAGTCGAGCAACTCTTCGCGGTAGTGATTATCTCGGTGCTAATTATCCGGAAGATATGGTGGCGCTCGCGAAAAAAGCGCTGCAGGCTCCACGAGCATTTGCTTATGTGTATGTGAATAACGTTGATAACGCAGGCCATAACGATGGTGTTGGTTCGGCAAAATATATGGATGCGCTCACTTTCGTTGATGGGCTAATTCACCAACTCACACAAGCTCTGCCGAGTGGCACCCAGCTTTTGCTGACTGCCGATCACGGCATGGTGAACGTCGGAGAGAAATACGTTTTAGGTAAAGAGAATTCATTGATGGAGGATGTGACGGTACTTGGGGGAGAACCTCGAGCAAGGCATGTCTATGTTCGCGAAGGTGCACTTGCTGATGTACAAGCGCGGTGGGAGAGTGAAATTGGCGACCGGGTCGATTTCTACACGAAAGAGAGCGTTGCAGAGCTTATCGGCGGAGAAGTATCCCTCGATTCAGAAGAGCGCCTTGGGGATCTCATTGCAGTTCCTCGCGGTGAAATGATTTTGATTGACCCAAGCCGTGAAGCACAGGAGAGCAAAATGATTGGCCACCACGGTGGAACAACGAAAACAGAGATTGAAATTCCACTGCTTACTGCGGCACTTTAATTAAAGAGCAATTACTCGGTTGGTTCGTCTTTCTTTCCACCAAACATGATGTCATCCCATGATGGAATGCGAATTCTCTTTGTTACACCATCTTTTTTAGCATCGCTAGGAATTTCAGTTGCGCCAGCGAAGGGAAGAGTCTCACCGACTTCTTCGTCATCAACTGGATCATTGTCTGGAACAACAGAGAGCGGAACACTTTCAATAATCGTTACTGATTCTGAAATCGCTGTGAGGCGTGGTGCTGGTGGAGTTTGATCGCCACCGAAAACCATTCCATGTGAAGGAGTTGATGGACGACCTTGCTTCTCTTCACCGCTAATCCAGCGAGCGCCATCATCCTCTGCATCAAGAGTTCTATTGTCGAGATCAAAAATCCATTGAGCTTCACCAACGCCATCGCGGTTGGGATATTGCAAGAGAACAGTCCATGTGGAATCTTCGTTGCGATACGTATTCCAATCCACTTGTGTCAGATCGACGCCGCGAGGTTGGAGTTGAGCAATAGTGGCAGTAGCAAGAGTTGGCGCTGAATTTTCACGGCGCAATTGCGTTGCAAGAGCTAAACCTATGACATATGCGCGCTCTTGCATGATTGGACCGGAGAAGCGATCAATTTTATCGAGCGACCAATCGGTGGTGGCGCTAATTGCAGCAGCGCTCTCACCTGCGCGAAGGCGGGATTGAATCTCTTTTACTGAAAACGTTGCGCGCTCATCAAGCGGAGTGACTGCGACAAGGCGCGGCTGGTTAACGAGAGCTTTGAGGTTATCGCTGATGCGCACGAAATAGGTTTGGCCATCACCATCGGCAAGTTCAATCTGTGTGCCATCTTCGGTTCTGCCAACCACCCGTAGGTCGTGCTTTTCACTCATGGGGGAAAGAGTGCCACAAAGGTGTGAATAAGCGTGGGAGGTAGGATTTATGTCATGGACTCACTTACTTCGGAAATTTTGGAAGTTGCACTCTCCACAGCTCGCAAAGCAGGGGATTTGCTCACGCCTCGGCCGGCGAATTTTGACCTCAACCAAAAGAGTTCAGCGCGAGATTTCGCCACACAGATGGACCATGCAAGTGAGAAATTAATCGTTGAATCAATCCTTGCAGCTCGCCCAGATGATGGAATCATCGGCGAAGAGGGAAGTGATCGCCCATCAAAAAGTGGAATCACATGGGTAATTGATCCCATAGATGGAACCGTTAATTATTTTTATGGGCTACCTGGATGGAATATCAGCATTGCGGCAAAAGATAGTGAAGGCGTTCTCGTGGGCGTTGTAAACGCACCTACGCTTGGCGCGCTGTGGCATGGAGTTCGGGGAGGCGGGGCATTTCATAATGGAAAAGCGATTCGCTGCAACGACCCCGTCGAGTTAAATAGCGCGCTCTTAGCTACAGGATTTTCTTACGATCAATCCAAGCGGATTGAACAAGCGGAATTTATTGCGAAGACGCTTGGCGAGTTCCGCGATTTGCGCCGTATGGGAGCTGCAGCCACAGATTTGTGCGCTGTCGCAACCGGGTGGGTTGATGGATATTTCGAACAATGCCTCAACGAGTGGGATTTAGCTGCCGGCGGGCTCATTGCCCAAGAGGCGGGAGCCATCCTTTCTGGCCGATTAGGCGCACCAGCGGGGTATGAGATGACGATTTGTGCTGGGCCGGCCCTGCATTCTGCGCTCGCTTCCCGAATTGGCTAGTCACCCTCGCCTGTGGCAAAATACCCCTTCTGGTCAGGGATCTTCCCTCGGCCCTTCATGACAAAGCTAGATTTAAGTTAGGAATAACCATGAACGTGTTAGACGCAGTAGATGCTGCCTCACTTCGCTCCGATGTACCTTCTTTCCGCTCCGGAGATGAACTCAAGATTCACGTTCGTGTTATCGAAGGCAACAAGAGCCGTATCCAGATCTTCCAAGGCCTCGTTATCCGTCGCCAAGGTTCAGGTGTGCGCGAAACTTTCACCATTCGCAAGATTGCTTATGGCGTTGGCGTAGAACGTACATTCCCAGTTCACACACCAGTGATTGAACAATACGAAGTTGTTCGTCGCGGCGATGTTCGTCGTGCAAAGCTTTACTACCTTCGCGATCTTCGCGGCAAGGCTTCAAAGATTAAGGAACGTCGCAACGCTGACGGTTCAAATATCATTGAACCTACAATTGCTAAGAAGTCAGAGCCAGTAGCAGCAGCTCCTGCTCAGCCAGTCGTTGAAGAGAATCTGCCTGTTGTAGATGTTGCTGTAGAAGCAACAACTGAATCAGCAGAATAACTTTCACCGCTTTTTAATGCGCCTTCCCAAGAAGGGTTCCCTTCTCCGAGAAGTCCCCATCATCATCGTTTCTGCGTTGGTGGTTTCCATTGTCATTAAGACTTTCTTTCTGCATTTCTTCTTTATTCCATCTGGTTCGATGGAGAACACTCTCCAAGTTGGCGATCGCATTGCTGTAAACAAACTTGCAAACTTTGTATCGGATATTCGCCGCGGTGAAGTTGTTGTCTTCCGTGATCCTGCAAAGTGGCTAGGCGATCCAGCGCCATCCACAGCATCCAAGCCGATGCATGCACTACAAACAGGTCTTGAGGCTGTTGGAATTTTGCCTGATCCAGCAAAGCAATATCTCATCAAGCGCGTTGTTGGCGTCGGGGGAGATACAGTCATTTGTTGCGATAAAAAGGGCCATTTAACTGTTAATGGAACTTCAGTCACTGAGCCTTACATTTTTGCGGGCAATGCACCGAGTGATTCAACATTTAACGTCACTATTCCTAAAGGATTTATTTGGGTGATGGGTGATCATCGCGGAGCAAGTGCCGATTCACGATTCCACACTGATGATATTCATAAAGGAATGGTTCCGCTCAAGAGCGTTGTAGGCCGTGCAGTAATTGTTGTGTGGCCGTTTAACCATATTAAATTCCTATCGGTTGGCCATGACCTCTCCAGGGTCCCCGTTAAATCCGCTTAACATTGAGAGCACTCTTCGCGCATCTGGAATAACGCGGATAGCCGGAGTAGATGAAGCGGGACGCGGACCATGTGCAGGGCCACTTGTTGTCGCAGCAGTTATTCTCAAAGAATCTAGCTCGCACGCTTTAGCGAAAGTAAAGGACTCAAAAGCCCTCAGCGAGAAAGTGCGCGAAGAACTCTTCCCCATTGTCAAAGAAGAAGCAATTGCTTTTTCCATCATTGAAATCTGGCCAGAAGAACTCGATGCTGTTGGGTTACATAAATCTAATCTTGCTGGAATGCGCCGCGCAGTCTCTTCGCTTTCTGTCACACCTGACTATGTTCTCACCGATGGTTATGCAATTGATGGGATCGATGTTCCAACGCTTGCTGTGTGGAAAGGTGATCAAGTAGCACTCTCCATCAGCGCAGCATCTATCCTCGCCAAAGTTCACCGCGATCACATTATGGTGGAGTTAGATACACAATATCCAGGCTATGGATTGGCTGGACACAAGGGTTACATAACAGCGACGCACACAGCTGCTCTTGAAAAGTTAGGTGCTACCCCTATTCATCGCAAATCCTTCGCCAATATTCACAAGCTACTTTATTAACAGAAGCGAGGGTTTCTCAGGAATTCATTTCCCCTGCCTTCTAACCTCGCCCCATTATGAAGCGAGAAGATATTTCACGAAAACCGCTCAAATTACTTGGAGCTAAAGGCGAAGATGAAGTTGCTCGGTATTTGCAAGCTAAAGGAATTAAGGTCATTGATCGTAATTGGCGCATCAAAGGCGGAGAACTCGATTTAATCTGCGAAGATCACGGTGTCATCGTTTTTGTCGAAGTGAAGACGCGTACCAGCAATATGTATGGAACTCCTTTTGATGCAATCACCCCCGATAAAGCATTTCGCTTACAACGGCTTGCACTCGCGTGGATGGCGATGCACCACCGGTGGGGACAGGATTATCGAATCGATGCAGCTGGTGTGTGGATGGATGGATTTGGCGCGATTGAAATCGAACATCGAAAAGCCGTTCTGTAATGGCGTTAGCACGGATTCGTACGCTGACTCTTGTAGGTCTTGAAGGCCATCTTGTTGATATTGAAGTTGATATTGCAGAAGGTTTGCCGAGCTACACACTTTTGGGATTGCCAGATACAGCGCTCACAGAGTCACGCGATCGAGTGCGATCTGCTTTGGTGAATTCCGGATTCACGTGGCCTAATCGACGTGTGATTGTTTCACTCTCTCCTGCCTGGTTGCCAAAAAAAGGTTCCAATTTTGATTTGCCCATAGCAATAGCGCTGCTTGTAGCGACAGGAGAGATCACGCAAGAAAGTTGTGATGAAATCATATTTGTTGGTGAGCTTGGTTTGGATGGTTCACTTCGCTTTGTGCGAGGAGTTTTGCCGACTTTGCTTGCAGCGACGAAAGAAGGAATTACACAATCGATAATCCCGCGTGCGAATAAAGAGGAAGCTGCGCTTGTTCGATCAATACGTTCAGTGAGTGCATCATCTCTCTCCGGCGCTGTGCACTTCCTTGTGACAGGAGAAATCAGCGATGAGCCGTCAGTGAGTGATACTGAATTTTTTCAAGAGACTCATCTTGATTTACTGGACGTTGTTGGACAGAAAAGTGCTCGATTCGCATCTGAAATATCGGCCATTGGTGGGCATCACATTCTCTTTATTGGGCCACCTGGTACAGGTAAAACAATGTTGGCTGAACGCATCCCAACAATCTTGCCGCCGCTGTCGCATGAGCGAGCTCTTGAAGTGAGTGCAATCCATTCGGTTGCAGGAATATTGGGGGAACGTGGTGCTCTATCTCCGTTGCCACCATTTATTTCACCTCACCACACCACCACGTCGCCTGCAATGGTTGGAGGAGGTTCGCATGTTGTGAGACCAGGTGCTGTCAGTCTTGCTCACGAAGGAATTCTTTTCATCGATGAAGCACCGGAATGTGCGCCAGGTGTATTGGATTCGTTGCGCCAACCGTTGGAGTCAGGTGAAGTAACGATCTCTCGAGCGTCTGGAAGCGTCACTTATCCTGCAAATTTTCTCTTGGTGTTAGCCGCTAACCCATGTCCATGCGGGAAATACAGTGGTCGAGGACGTGGATGCACATGTTCGTCGGTGCAAATACGTCGCTATCTTCAAAAGCTTTCTGGTCCTCTTTTGGATCGAATTGATATTCGGACCTTTGTTGAAGCGCCGACTCGCACTGAAATGGCGAGTGAAAATTATGGAGAATCGAGCGCGCAAGTAAGAGAGCGTGTCATTCAAGCGCGTGCGGCTTCTGCTGAAAGATTTGCCAACGATCCATGGCTTCTTAATTCGCGAATTCCTCCGCGAGAACTTCGGGGAAGATTTACTGCGCAGCGCCAAGCAATGTCTTTTCTCCATTCAGAATTAGATTCTGAACGATTAAGCGCTCGTGGTTTCCATAAAGTTCTACGTTTAGCCTGGTCTGTCGCTGACCAGAAAGGTCACACCATTCCAACTCTGGATGATGCGCACGTTGCTTATCAATTGCGAGAAGGAATGGAAATCTTGTAATGAGCGAAGATGAAATTGCTCGGCTCTTGTTGATGGCATCCATTGAAGGAGGATCTCCTTTTTGGAGCAAAGAAGTGCGTGAACAATCAGCTACGCAGGTTGTCGAGCTTCTCCTCTCTGGCTTCTATACCGGAACCAAGAATTCAGCGGAGAAAATCACTTCACACATCAAGACACTCAATCCAGAGCAATTAGTGAATGAAATTGAGAGTTCGAACTCTCAACTCATCACTCCGTCTCACTCCAATTGGCCCGTGCAAGTGGAAGATTTACTTGCACCTCCATTCGGACTTTTGGTGCGAGGTGATTCCACACTTCTCACAGAACCTTCCATTGCAATAGTGGGAAGCCGCAATCCAACGTCTTATGGAATTCGCATTGCCGGAGAGTTTGCAGCAGGAATCGCTGATCGCGATTGGGTTGTAGCAAGTGGAGGTGCATATGGAATCGATACTGCTGCACATAAAGGGGCACTTGCGGCTGAAGGTGGAACGATTGTGGTTTTGGGAAGCGGAATCAATCAGAAATATCCTGCAGGAAATGAGCGCCTCTTTGCAGAAATCGAAGTAACCGGAGCGCTCGTATCTGAAGTACTTCCATCTGTTCACGCCCATCCAGCTCGTTTCCTCATTCGAAACCGAATCATTGCTTCACTCAGTCGTGCAACTCTTGTTGTGGAAGCTGCATATCGAAGTGGCTCACTTCGGACTGCGAGAGATGCTGCAGAGATCATGCGCGTAGTAATGGCAACGCCAGGCTCAATCACTTCTCCATCGAGTGAAGGATGTCATCGACTCATTGCCAATAATGAAGCTGTTCTAGTATCAAGCGTTGGAGATGTTATGGAATTGGTTCTCCCGCTTAATGATGCGAGAATGGCGACATGAGTTCAACTTTCCGCGCAGGTTTCGTCGCTATCGTCGGACGACCAAATACCGGAAAATCAACTCTCGTCAACGCTCTTATCGGCAAGAAAATCGTTATTACTTCTGCCCATCCCAACACGACTCGTAATCCCATTCGCGGAATTTTGACTAAGCCGGATTACCAAATGGTTGTTGTAGATACACCTGGAATTCACAAACCGAAGACTCTCTTGGGATCACGCCTCAATGAGATGGTCAATCAGAATCTTGAATCCGTAGATGCTGCAGTTCTCTGCCTTCCAGCAGATGAAGCAATCGGCGCCGGTGATGAGTTCATCGCAAAACAACTCGAACATATTCGAAATGTCTACCTCGTCGTAACAAAGATTGACCGTGTAGGTCGGGAACAAATCATTACTAAACTTGCAGAAGTCGCTGAATTTATTGCCAAGACAAAGTTGATGGTCCGCGAAGTTGTACCCATCTCTGCGGCCGAACATACTCAGGTAGATCTACTCACCGAGCTGCTCGTAAATTCTTTGCCACAGTCGCATGCTCTCTATCCTGATGACATCACAACAGACCAAGCTGCAGAGATGACACTCTCAGAATTGATTCGCGAAGCTGCAATTCAAGATGTTTTCGAAGAAGTTCCGCACTCAATCGTGGTAACCATCGATGAATTCGATAAGCGCGAAAATAAAGAGTTTTACGATATTCATGCGACCATCCACGTGGAACGGGATAGCCAAAAGGGAATCATTCTCGGTGCACGAGGATCTCGCCTCAAAGAGATTGGCATGCAATCTCGCAAAAGTATTGAAATCTTCCTCGGGTGCAAAGTATTTCTCGGCTTACATGTGAAAGTTTCAAAGGATTGGCAGCGCGATCCAAAACTTCTCAAGCGTTTTGGATTTACCGAGTAATTTTCTTTCTTCCTGAAAAGTACGAACCCACCAAAATCAACGGTAGTCCAAGGCCAATGCCAAGGGTTAATGGCTCACCTAAAACTACTATGCCGAGCAGAACTGCAACTGCGGTATTGATGTAAGTAACCATTGATGCGCGGGTTGGTCCCACATCAACAATCACCTTAAAGAAGACCACAAATGCAATCGCAGTGGGGAAAATTCCCAACATCACAAGAGACCAGATCGCACTCGGATTGGGCATATGTGAAGGCCATTGAATGATTCCAACCGGGATATAGATAAGCGCTGTAAAAAACATCGCCAAGCTGTTGATGGCTAGACCATTCAACGTTGGCGCTTTTCGCCTAATCATGATTGGCGCAACTGCATATCCCAGCGCTGCAAGGAGAATAAGTGCAACTGCGCTCTTGCTGTTATGGCCTCGAAGACTTTCGAGTCCAACAACGAGAAAGACGCCGATAAATCCAACAACGACTCCAAAGATTCGAAGCGGTTGCCAGACACTGTGATCACCAAGGAGTGAAGCCAAAATAGTTGACCAGAATGGAACAGTTGCAATCAATAGGCCAGCAAGCCCGGAGGAGACATGACGTTCTCCGCTTGATAAGAAATACCATGGCCCAACAAGTTCAATAATGGAATAGAGAAGAATCCATTTAAAATATTTCAGCGCTTCTGGAATAAGCCCCTGCTTGAAAGCTAACGGGAGTAAGAAAATAGCGCCAAGGCTTACTCGTGCGAAAACGAGAAATCCAGGTTGAAATCCACCAGGCTCTACTGCAATTTTAATAAAGAGATATGGCACACCCCAAAGAACTCCGGCAGCGATGAAGAGGCCCCAACTTTTGCGCGTCATCGATGGGCAATAACTGATCGATACAGAGATTCTGTCTGATCGGCGATTGCTTCCCATGCAAAATCATCTACGGCTCTCTTGCGACCTGCTTCACCATACTTCTTGAGTTTCGCAGGATCTGCCATCATCAAGGTAATTTTTTTAGCAAGAGCTGTTTCAAGTTCGCCACCATCACCGTTGTAATCAACGAGTTCACCAGTCACTCCATCCAGGACAACTTCTGGAATTCCGCCTACTCGTGAAGCAAGTACTGCTGTTTCGCAGGCCATAGCTTCAAGATTTACGATGCCCAGAGGTTCATAAACACTTGGGCAGATGAAGAGATCTGCCGATGAGAGCAGCGCTTTTAACTCTGGCTGAGGCAACATCTTTTCTTGCCACCAGACATTTGCTCTCGTCGCTTGAAGCTCATGAATGAGTCCAGCGATTTCAGCACCAATTGCTGGTTCATCGGGACTTCCTGCGGCGATTAACAACCCAATATCTGGTGAGACGTTTTTCCATGCCCGCAGAAGATGAGCTAGACCTTTTTGACGAGTAATGCGTCCTACAAAAATTGCATAGCGTCCTGAAATGCCCAAGCGGTCAAGAAGTGCTTGATCATGTGTTGGTGCGTATTTTTGAGTATCAACGCCATTCAAAATCGTGTGAATCTTTTCTGGATTCAACTCTGGATAGGCTTTCAAAATATCTTTTTTCATTCCGTTGCTCACTGCGATGATTGCATCTGCCGACTCATATGCGGTTTTCTCGGCCCACGATGAAAGGCGATATCCGCCGCCGAGTTGCTCAGCTTTCCATGGGCGATCTGGCTCGAGTGAATGAGCAGTAATGATGTGCGGGACGCCGTGAAGCAGGGATGCAAAGTGCCCGGCCATATTTGCATACCAAGTGTGTGAATGAACCAGATCGACGTCGGATAGATTTTGTGCAATCTCGATATCAGTCGTCAGCGCTTGGAGGGCTGGATTGAGAGTCGACAGTGACTCAGGAAGGGCATAACCGGTGGCATCTTCACGTTTCTCACCGAAGCAATGAACATCAACCGTAATCTTTTTGCGAAGTGCTTGCGTCAACTGGAGAGCGTGAACACCAGCTCCGCCGTAGATATGTGGAGGCCATTCCTTGGTAACAAGACCAATCCGCAATTCTTTCGACATTTGTTATGACTCCGTTACAAGGTTGACCGTGAATTGACTACCGCTACAGCGGAGGTAAGAGTATCTTTTCAGCATGATTCGTCGAGAGCAACCCCTGGGAATTGTCCTCGCCGGCGGAGAAGGAAAGCGATTGATGCCCCTGACGGCAGATCGAGCAAAGCCAGCTGTACCTTTTGGTGGGGCTTATCGACTCGTTGATTTCGTTCTTTCAAATCTGGTCAATGCAGATCTTCGCAAAATTGCTGTATTGACTCAATATAAATCTCATTCGCTGGACCGACACATCACCACAACATGGCGGATGTCGACTTTGCTTGGTAACTACATCACACCTGTTCCTGCCCAACAGCGTCTAGGACCACGTTGGTACACAGGAAGCGCAGATGCAATTCTTCAAAACTTTAATTTGATTCACGATGAAAATCCAAAGCATGTTCTTGTCTTTGGAGCGGATCACGTTTACCGCATGGATCCAGAACAGATGTTTAATTTTCATCTCGAAACTGGAGCGGGCGTTACTGTTGCTGCAATCAGAGTAAAGAAGGCAGAAGCATCTGAATTTGGAGTAATCGAATTAGCCGATGACGGAATAACAATTAAAGCATTCCACGAGAAGCCAGCTAATCCGCCAACGATGCCCGGAAATCCTGATTATTGCTTAGTCTCCATGGGTAACTACATCTTTAAGCGGGATGAGATGGAAGAAGCGCTAATTCTTGATTCTGAGGATTTAGAAAGCAAACATGATCTTGGAACAAACATCATTCCGATGATGACTGCGATGGGTCGTGCGCGAGCATATGACTTTGCAAATAATCACGTCCCTGGCGAAACAGATCGCGACCGTGGATATTGGCGCGATGTAGGTAGCATCGATGCGTATTACGACGCACATATGGATCTAGTGTCAGTGCATCCAATTTTCAATCTCTACAACCGCGAGTGGCCGCTGCTCACAAATCCACCTTCACTTCCTCCTGCCAAATTCTCTGAAAATGGCAGCGCGGTCGATTCCATTGTGGGAGCCGGTTCAATTATTGCTGGCGCGCGAGTTGAGCGCTCCGTTGTCTCGTTCGATGTTCAAGGGGCCACCAACGCAATCGTGCAAGGTTCTGTAATCATGCCGAGCGTGCGCATCGGTGCCAACGCAATTATTCGCAATGCAATTTTGGATAAAGGCGTCATCGTCGAGCCAGGAGCCCAAATTGGAGTTGATTTAGAGCGCGATCGCCAACGATTTACAGTGAGCGAAGGCGGAATCGTCGTCGTTGGAAAGAGCACAATCGTCACTGCCCATTAAGCAGTGAGATCACGTAATTTTCTGTACGCAACCAAAACTTCTGGAGTTGGTTGAGCTTTCACACTTGTTACATGACCTAAATCCCACACGGGTGGTTGGTCCCCGCCGAGAAGTGCCCAAGCAGCTTGCCTTGCTGCGCCATTCGCAACGTATTCACCTGGTGGTGGAACGAGGACTTCGCGCCCAAAGAGTGCAGCAGCAATATGGGAGACAGCGGGATTCTTCGCAGCCCCACCAACAAGAAAGACTCGTTGAATTGAGACACCAGCTTTTTCAAGAGCATCAACAGCATCTGCTAAACCACACAACATACCTTCGATGTATGCACGAGCGATATCGCGAGGATTGGAATTCTTTAAAGTAATGCCGGAGAGAACACCTGTTGCCTCTGGGCGATTAGGAGTGCGTTCGCCTTCAAAATATGGCAAAAGTGAGAGACCGTGTGCACCAGCAGGGGATTGAAGTGCAAGTTCCCCAAGCTCCTCGTGCGTCACGCCTAAAATATGCGTTGCTGCATCAAGAATTCTTGCTGCATTGAGAGTACAAACTAGTGGAAGAAATTCACCAGAGACAGAAGCAAATCCCGCAATGGTTCCAGATGGATCATGAGTTGAAGATTTAGAAATTGCAAAGGCAGTTCCACTTGTGCCGAGAGAGACAATGACATCGCCTTCACGAGCTTGCGCGCCAAAGCCAGCTCCGGCGTTATCACCAGCACCTGCGCCAATTTTCATTCCCGAAGGAGCCACTAACCCAAACTCTTTACTTGAAACAATTCGCGGCAAATAAACTTTCTGGTTGCTGCGGATGACTTTCTCAAAAATTTCAGGAATGTACGTAGATGTGACTGGATTGAAGTAGCCAGTACCTGATGCATCACTGCGATCTGTAAAAATATCGTGAATATCTGTGCTTCCAGAGAGCTTCCATGAGATCCAATCATGGGGGAGGCAGACTGCGGCAACTTTGGATGCGTTCTCTTTTTCATGGTCGGCTAGCCAGCGAACTTTGCTTGCAGTAAATGATGCGACAAGGGATGAGCCTGTTAATTGGGCAATATCGGGAATCTCATTATTTAAATCGGCAGCTTCTTTAGCTGAGCGAGTGTCATTCCAGAGGAGCGCTGGTCGAATAACGTTTCCCTCGCTGTCGAGAACGACCATGCCGTGTTGTTGACCGCCGACAGAGATTGCAGCGACATCATCGAGGCCGCCAGCTTGAACGATTGCCTCTCGGAGAGCGCTCCACCAATGTGCTGGATCGACTTCAGTGCCCTCGGGATGTGCAGCCCTGCCTTCACGAATCAGGGCCCCAGTTTCTGCGTCGCGAATGACAATCTTTACCGATTGAGTGGAGGTATCGACTCCTGCGACCAGCGTCATGGCGCTCCTTTTTTATCTCGTACGACCGAAAGGGTAGACTTACACAGTCATCGTTGACTAGCCACTCTACAGATTTAATAAATCATTTTTGGAGATTTTTCAGATGCGTATTGGTGTACTCACAGGCGGCGGCGATTGCCCAGGCCTCAATGCTGTTATTCGCGCAGTTGTCCGCAAGGGAATCAAAGAATACGGATACGAGTTCGTCGGATTCCGTGATGGCTGGAAAGGTCCTCTCGAAGGACTCACGATGCCTCTTGATCTTTCGACCACTCGAGGAATTTTGCCTCGTGGCGGAACGATTCTTGGCTCATCTCGTACCAACCCTTTCAAGATCGATGGTGGCGTTGAGAAGATTAAAGAAAATCTTGCAGCAATGGGAATTGATGCTCTCGTTGCAATCGGCGGAGAAGATACTTTGGGCGTTGCCACAAAGCTCGATTCTCTCGGAGTAAAAGTTGTAGGCGTTCCTAAGACAATCGATAACGACCTCAACAACACCGATTACACATTTGGTTTTGATACATCTGTAAATATCGCAGTCGATGCAATTGACCGCCTCCACACAACAGCAGAGTCACATCACCGTGCTTTGATCGTTGAAGTTATGGGACGTCACGCTGGTTGGATCGCTCTCCACGCAGGTATTGCTGGTGGCGCTGCTTGTATTTTGATTCCAGAAGTAAAGTTCTCCCTCGATAAGGTCTGCGACTGGGTTAATTCTCGATTTGAATCTTCTTATGCTCCCATCATCGTTATCGCTGAAGGTGCGATTCCTCAAGATGGCGACATGATGACCAAGGATCAAACTCTTGATGCATTCGGTCACGTCAAGCTTTCAGGAATTGGCGAATGGCTTGCAGGCGAGATTGAAAAGCGCACAGGCAAGGAAGCTCGCACATCTGTCCTTGGACACATCCAACGTGGCGGATCCCCAACTGCTTTCGACCGCGTTCTTGCAACCCGCTTCGGTCTCCACGCAATCACTGCAATCCACGATGGCGACTACGGCAAGATGGTTGCGCTTCACGGAACAAAGATTGAACGCGTGCCACTTGCTTCAGCAACAACTGAGTTGAAGCTTGTTTCACCTGAGCTCTACGCAGAAGCAGAGGTCTTCTTCGGTTAATTGGTCGCGGCGCGATCTTTTTAAACCCTAGAATTCTCTAATGACTTCCTCGAATATCGATTCCCTATTCACGCCTGGTCTTGTGGCTGCCCAACAGCCACAATGGCCTGGCGGTCCAGAGGGCGAGCCAATCCGCTACGCGGTTGAGCAGCTAAAGAAGCTTCCACCACTTGTCTTTGCTGGTGAATGTGACAATCTTAAAGAACGTATCGCGCAAGCTGCTGAAGGAAAAGCTTTCTGGTTGCAAGGCGGAGATTGCGCTGAAACTTTTGCTGCTGCGACTGCAGATTCCATTCGCAATCGCATTAAGACAATTCTTCAAATGGCAGCTGTTCTGCAATATTTTGCGAGCATGCCTGTCATCAAAGTTGGGCGCATGGCTGGGCAATTTGCAAAACCTCGTAGCAATAATGATGAAACACGCGATGGTGTCACTCTTCCTGCCTACCGCGGAGATGCAGTAAACGATTTAGCTTTCACAGAAGAAGCACGTACCCCAAACCCACAACGCCTCGTGCAGGTTTACAACACATCTGCAGCAACTCTTAATTTGGTTCGCGCATTTACTACAGGTGGATTTGCAGATTTGCGCCGCGTTCATGAGTGGAATAAAGGTTTCGCCAGCGATCCTCGTTTCGGAGCACGCTACGAACAATTAGCAAATGAAATTGGTCGCGCACTCGAGTTCATGGTTTCTGCAGGAGTTGATCCTGAAGCATTCAAGACTGTTGATTTCTACTCGAGTCATGAAGCGCTTATTCTCGAATATGAGAAAGCTCTTACTCGCATCGATTCACGTACTGGACTTCCATACGACGTCTCAGGCCACTTCGTTTGGGTGGGGGAGCGCACACGTCAACTTGATGGCGCTCACATGG
>CANFVU010000015.1 GCA_947450545.1 Actinomycetota bacterium | reverse complement strand
GGAGTTTCCAAGCGAGATACGTGAATTGAGCTTTACATCAATGTCGTGCAGACCACGCAAGCGAGCAAGCGGCGTGAAGCGCCATAACTCTTCGCGAGAAGTTGGGGTATGTGGAGCAAGAAGGTTTGAATTTAAAGACATTAGCCGACTGCACCTTCCATCTGAAGTTCGATTAGACGGTTGAGCTCAAGGGCATATTCCATAGGAAGTTCGCGAGCAATTGGTTCGATGAACCCACGAACAATCATGGCCATCGCTTCATCTTCTTCAAGGCCACGAGACATGAGATAGAAGAGCTGGTCATCGCTGATCTTTGAGACTGTCGCTTCATGGCCCATTGATACATCGTCTTCACGAATATCCACATAAGGGTAGGTATCTGAACGCGAGATGGTGTCAACGAGAAGCGCGTCGCACTTCACTGTCGAAGCTGAGTGGTGCGCACCTTCCTGAACTTGAATCAATCCGCGATACGACGTTCGGCCACCGCCGCGGGCAACTGACTTGGAGATGATCGATGATGATGTGTAAGGAGCTGCGTGAACCATCTTCGCTCCTGCATCTTGGTGTTGACCTGCGCCGGCAAATGCGATTGAAAGTGTCTCGCCCTTTGCGTGAGGTCCCATCAAAAAGACAGCTGGATATTTCATTGTGACTTTTGAGCCGATGTTTCCATCGATCCATTCCATCGTAGCACCCTCAGCACATGTGGTGCGCTTGGTAACAAGGTTGTAGACGTTGTTCGACCAGTTTTGAATGGTGGTGTAACGAACGCGAGCATTTTTCTTGACGATAATTTCTACTACTGCTGAGTGAAGAGAATCTGAAGAGTAGATAGGCGCAGTACAACCTTCAACGTAATGCACATAAGAATCCTCATCAGCGATAATCAGCGTGCGTTCGAATTGACCCATATTTTCAGTATTAATTCGGAAATAAGCTTGGAGTGGAATATCAACCTTTACGCCCTTTGGTACGTAGATGAATGAACCACCGGACCACACAGCTGTGTTGAGAGCAGCAAACTTATTATCACCGACAGGGATGACGGTGCCGAAGTATTCCTTGAAGAGCTCTTCATGTTCGCGAAGACCAGTGTCGGTATCTACGAAAATAACGCCCTGCGCCTCTAAATCTTCACGAATCGAGTGGTAGACAACTTCAGATTCGTACTGTGCCGCAACACCAGCCACGAGGCGGTTGCGCTCTGCATCAGGAATTCCAAGACGATCGTATGTGTTACGAATTTCTTCTGGTAGGTCTTCCCATGATTGAGCTTGCTTTTCTGTGCTGCGCACGAAATATTTGATTTTGTCGAAGAAAACTCCGGACAAGTCAGAACCCCAATTAGGCATTGGTTTCTTGTCGAAAAGATCCAAACCTTTAAGGCGCATATCGAGCATCCACTGAGGTTCGTTCTTCTTCGTAGAGATATCGCGAACTACTGCTTCGCTCAATCCGCGTTGTGAATCTTTACCAGCATCATTTCCGTCAGCCCAGCCATATTCATAATTGCCGATACCGTCGAGCTCTGGATGTGCAGTTGTATTACTCACTTACTCTCCCCTACTAGTGGTTTGTAAAACTTTCTTCGTAGAAATCTTTTGTTCTCCAGGAATATAGGTTGTGCACACTCCATCACCATTGGCGATAGTTGCTAAACGCTGAACGTGCGTTCCAAGCATTCTCGAAATAGCTTGCGTTTCTGCTTCGCACAACTCTGGGAATTCAGCTGCAACGTGCGCGACAGGACAATGATGTTGGCAAATTTCTACGCCAGTGCCGCGAGGCGCTGTCGTTGCGGAATAGCCTTCGGCGCACAAATGATCGGTAAGAGCACTTACTCGGGCTTTGATAGATGTTTGCGAAGCAACCTTTTTCAGGGCTTTCTTCTCCAATTCATCTGCGCGAGAAGCTGCAAACTCTTGGACGAGATGGGAGCCATTCTTGGATGCCATAAATTTGAGTGCAGATACTGCAAGGTCGTCATAGGAATGCTCGAACTTCTGTCGACCTTGGTCTGTCATGATGAAAACTTTTGCCGGGCGGCCTCTGCCTCGCGCGCTTGCACTGGTGACATGAGCTTCGCGCGGTTCAAGAATCCCATCGGCGACAAGTCCATCGAGATGTCTGCGAATTCCCGCTGGGGTTATGGCTAAACGCTGGGCTAGGTCAACAGCAGTGGCTGGGCCACGCTCAAGAATGGCGCGTGCGACTTGATCGCGCGTCTTATCAGGCTCATTCTTTTTCACAACAGAAGTGTTGCGTAATTCAAGAGAAAGCGCCACTTCCCCCGGGAGACCGGCAGTGAGAGGCGCGTCTCACTCTCCTGGCACAGCTGAGCCGCCTGTCGAGTAACAAGCACAAAGCCATAGGCTACGAGCGTGAAACGTGCCATCTATACCTTCCTTTTAGTAACCCAAATGGGAATCGTTGTGACAGGTGGCGCTGTTCGATTAACGGGCTCTGGACTCGGCTGTCCAACGTGGCCCCAATGCACCCCGGGTTCCTACACCCCAGTCCCCCATCAAGCTCAGGGTCGACTGCATTCGTGGATCGAATTTGGTAATCGTCTTCTGACTTTTCTTCTCATCATCGCGATTTTTGCTGCAATCATCGGTGTAATTAAATGGGGTCGCAACCGAAGTGATTCTAAGAGACTTGCAGGGCTCGCAATTATTCAATTTCTAGGAATCGTTGCCCAAATAGTTGTTGGTGGAATATCTGTTCTCACACATCTCAATCCAATCGCCGTGGGTGCGCATTTCCTCATTTCCATATTTCTGATTGCAGCAACTGTTTCACTGCGCCAGAGAATGTTGGGAGTTGCTCAAGTTTCCCTTAAGCCTCTCTCTAGGCAAATGGGACGTGCCATTCTTGGACTTACCTTTATCGTTATCAATCTTGGAATCGTCGTGACAGGAAGTGGTCCACATGCCGGCGATGAAATGGCAAAACGTTTTCATGTCGATCCACGAACTGTTTCTTGGTTGCATGCTGACAGCGTCATTGCGCTCATTACACTCAGCTTTGGTCTATGGATTTTGATTAAGGCAACAGAGGAAGGCGAAGCAGCAGTTATAGGGCGCAAGCGTTTAGAAACTTTTATTCTGATTGCACTTGCCCAAGGACTCATTGGTTATACACAATATTTTACAAAGCTCCCAGAAATTCTTGTCGGGGCTCATCTTCTTGGTGTCACATTGGTATGGGCATCTATTTGGTCATTCGCGTACTCAACAAAGTTGTTGACACGAAATTCAACGCAGCTTCAGATAGCTGTTTAATTACTTCACAATAGGAGAAATAATGTCACGTAACGCCTGGGTAGAACTCGATGATAAGGCGGTTGCCGTTGCACGTGCACTTGCTGCAGATGCCGTGCAAAAAGTTGGAAACGGCCATCCTGGTACAGCGATGTCTCTCGCTCCTGTTGCTTACACACTCTTCCAACGATTCCTCAAGCACGATCCTTCACATCCACATTGGTTGGGCCGCGATCGCTTCGTTCTGTCATGTGGACACTCATCACTCACGCTATATGTGCAGCTATTTCTCTCCGGATATGGACTCACCATTGATGACCTTAAATCTTTCAGAACAGAAGGGTCGCTGACCCCGGGCCATCCTGAATATGGCCACACCACCGGCGTCGAAATCACCACAGGCCCTCTAGGTTCTGGACTATCTAGCGCGGTTGGTATGGCGATGGCTGCTCGTTATGAAAAGGGACTTTTTGATCCAGAATCAACGACAAAACTTTTCGATCACAACATCTGGGTAATCTGCTCTGACGGTGATTTGCAAGAAGGTATGAGTGCCGAAGCGTCTTCTCTCGCTGGAACACAGGCACTAGGAAACCTCAAAGTTATTTATGACGATAACCGAATCTCCATTGAAGGCGATACGCACGTTGCATTCACTGAAGATGTTGCAGCTCGTTACCGGGCTTATGGATGGAACGTCATCGAAGTTGCTGCGCAGGGCGATGGCAATGTCGATCGTGGCGCCCTTGAGAAAGCTATGGAAGTTGCTGAATCAACATCAGATAGGCCAACTCTCATTCGTCTCCACACCGTTATTGCTTGGCCTGCACCTAAAGCACGCAATACAGCTAAATCTCACGGATCAGCTCTTGGTGCAGAAGAAATTGCTGCCACAAAAGTTGCACTCGGATTAAACCCAGAAGAATCTTTTGCTGCACCGGATGATGTTGTCTCACATGCCCGAAAAGTAATTGATCGTGGAACACAATCTCGTCTTGAGTGGGAAAGTGAATTTAAGTCATGGAGCGCCGCAAATCCGGATCGCGCTGCACTCCTCAACCGCCTTCAAAAGAAGGAGCTACCAGCTGGATGGGAAAGTGCGATTCCAGTCTTTACTCCAGATAAAGAGATTGCAACGCGTGCTGCATCAGGCAAAATCATTAACGGCATCGCTTCAGTTCTTCCTGAATTCTGGGGCGGTTCGGCTGACCTCGCAGAATCAAATAACACCACGATTGAAGAGGGTCATTCATTCTTGCCTGCAACAAGCGCAATGAAGGATGCCAACCCTTATGGTCGCATTATTCACTTTGGAATTCGTGAACATGCAATGGGCGCAATTCTCAATGGAATCGCTCTCCATGGATTGACCAAGTCATTTGGTGGAACATTCCTCGTCTTCTCAGATTATATGCGCGGAGCTGTCCGTCTCGCAGCGCTGATGGATATTCCCTCAACATTTGTCTGGACTCATGACTCCATCGGTCTTGGCGAAGATGGACCCACTCACCAACCCGTTGAACATGTCGCATCACTTCGTGCCATTCCTAACTTCGCAGTGATTCGTCCTGCTGACGCGAATGAAACAGCGATTGCTTGGAGAGAAGTCATCAAGCGCCAAAAGCCTGTTGGTTTCGCGCTCTCCCGTCAAAACCTTCCTGTTCTCGATCGCAACGTTGTTGCATCAGCAGAAGGTGTGAAAAACGGTGCATATGTACTTTCCGATAGCGCAGCACCTGCAGATGTCATTTTGATTGCAACTGGTTCAGAAGTTCACCTCGCTTTAGCAGCCCAAGAACTCTTGGCAGCAAAAGGCGTGCATGCACGAGTCGTAAGTGCACCATGTTTAGAGTGGTTTGCTGAGCAAACTCCCGAATACAAGAACTCAGTTCTTCCATCAGCCATCAAAGCGCGCGTCTCTATCGAAGCAGGCATTGCTCTTGGTTGGCGCGAGCTCATCGGAGATGCCGGCGTTGCAATCTCTCTCGAACATTTTGGTGCATCAGCAAGCGCCAACGTTCTCTTCAAAGAGTTTGGTTTCACTCCAGAAAACGTTGCTAACGCTGCTCTTCACTCAATCAAGAAAGTTGGAAAATAATGTCTGAAGCCCTCGCAGCAGTATCGAACGCTGGTGTTTCCATTTGGCTCGATGATCTCTCGCGTGATCGCCTCGAGTCAGGTTCGCTCGTCGAACTCATCGACAACTCGCATGTTGTGGGCGTAACGACCAATCCGAGCATTTTCTCAGCGGCTATATCTGGGTCGACTCTGTATAAAGAGGATATTTTGGCTCTTAAAGCTGAAGGTCTCTCGGCTTCAGATATCGTCACTGAGCTCACCACATCTGATGTGCGAAACGCGTGTGATCTCTTTCTCCCAACTTTCCTTGAATCAAATCAAATGGATGGTCGAGTCAGCATTGAAGTAGATCCTCGGTTGGCGTACAACACCACTGAGACAATTACCCAAGGAAAATATCTCCACTCGCTTGTCAATCGTCCAAATCTTTTGATTAAGGTCCCTGCAACTCTTGATGGACTTCCTGCAATTGAAGAACTCACTGCACAAGGCATCAGCGTTAACGTCACTCTGATTTTCTCAACACCTCGATATGAAGCCGTAATGGATGCATTCATCCGCGGAATTGAACGACGTGTTGCGAATGGGCTTCCAGTATCCGATATCCATTCTGTTGCATCTTTCTTCGTAAGCCGCATTGATGCCGATATCGATAAGAAACTCGATGCGATTGAAGCTAACCATCCGCTGCGCGGTAAGGCTGCCATTGCAAACGCAGTACTTGCTTACGAGGCATATCTCAAAGTTGCAACATCTCCGCGTTGGGAGAAATTAGCGCAGCTCGGTGCAAATATGCAACGTCCGTTGTGGGCCTCGACAGGTGTCAAAGATAAAGCCTACGACTCCACTCGTTATGTTGTTGAGCTCGTTGCTCCTCATTGCGTTAACACCATGCCAGAAGGCACTCTCAATGAAGTTCGTTCTCATGGCGTTGTTCGTGGGGACACAATCACTCCTGCCATCGCAGAGTCTCACAAGGTTTTCGGCGACCTTGAAAAAGCAGGCATCAACTTCACTTCCGTCGTCAATTTTCTCGAGGATGACGGCGTTGTAAAGTTTGAGAAGGCTTGGGAAGAGCTCCTCGCCAATGTGGAGGCAGTAACAGAATGACCATTTCGGTTCGCAGTACAGTCGAGGTAGATCGCCACAGCAATCTCTACACATCTTTACTTCACGCTGCTCCGAAAATTGCTGCAAAAGATTTCACCTTGTGGGGAAAGGAAGCTGAAGCAGAAAGCTCCATTCGACTCAATTGGATTGATCTGCCGACAGCAAGTCGTGCGCTACTCCCCCAACTTTCTACCTTACAAGAATGGATAGCCGAAAAAGGTCTCACCCATTTCATTCTTGCCGGAATGGGTGGTTCTTCACTCGGCCCAGAAGTTCTGGCTAAGACATATGGCAAGAAGTTAACTGTTATTGATTCCACAGATCCCGATCAAGTACTAGCAGCAACTCCATCTGATCTAGCTCACGTGGGAATCATCGTCGGGTCAAAATCTGGATCTACAGCAGAGACATCGTCACAAAAAGCCCATTTCACAAAGGTCCTTACTGACGCAGGCTTAGATCCTCGTAACCATTTCATCATCATTACAGATCCTGGTTCGCCATTTGATGAAGCCTCTCGAGCAGATGGATATTTCATCGTCAATGCAGATCCTCAGGTAGGTGGTCGATTTAGCGTTCTGAGCGCATTTGGACTTGTTCCAGCAGCTGCAATCGGTATCGATGTTGCTGCATTGCTCGATGATGCCGCGAAAGCAAGCGCATCCTTTGTAACAGAACAATCTTCTGCGGTTCTTCTTGCGGTACATATTCTTCAAGCAGCTCACCAAAATATTGCTTTCTTTGATGCTGGTTCAAATGTGCCGGGATTAGCTGACTGGATCGAACAGCTCATCGCAGAATCAACAGGTAAAGATCAAAAAGGTTTTCTCCCACTCGCTATTGAAAGTGCTGAGGCTGCCGTAGCCGGGCCTCATTTAGCGATTGCCTTTGCTGACAACGTTTCTCATGCAGATATCGTTGTTGATGCTCCGCTAGGCGCTCAATTTATTCTCTGGGAGTGGGTTACCGCTCTTATCTCAATTCCATTGCAGATCAATCCCTACGACCAACCCAATGTCACCGAAGCCAAGACACGTGCTCTTGCACTACTCGATGCGTGGAATAACTCAGTTCCTGCCTTTACTCCTGCTTATGAGAGTGAGTTTGTGCAGGTATTTTCAACCTCATCAGCACATACTCTCTCTGGACAAATCAAAGACTTCTTCGCAACACAGTCGCACTATGTAGCTGTCATGGCGTACTTGGCTCGCGGCATTGATGATGACATCACTCAACTGCGTGCGCTCACTGCGCAACTTTCAGGAGCCGGCACAAGTTTCGGTTGGGGTCCTCGTTTCCTGCACTCAACGGGACAATTCCACAAAGGTGGAGCACACAATGGTGCTTTCATTCAGATCACCGGTGAAAATACTCAGGATCTTGAAATTCCAGGCAAACCGTTCTCGTTTCATACTTTGTTGATGGCGCAAGCGCTCGGCGATGGCGAAGCGCTGGCGGAAAGAAAATTCCCGCTCATTCGATTCCATTTGAAGAACCGAGAAGCGGGAATTAAAGAGCTAGTGAGAAGTTTTAAAGAACTTTCTTAATCTTCTCCACGAAGGTGAGCGAGAGCATCTGCGAGAATCTTTGTCGCTTCAGCTTCAGTACGACGTTCCTTTACATAAGCAAGGTGAGTCTTGTACGGCTCATTCTTCACAGGCAGAGGTGGCTTGTTCTTATCCAACCCTGCTGGGTAACCGCAACGTGGGCAATCCCATTCTGCAGGAATTTGTACTGTTCCATCTTCAGCGAACGATGGACGAGTTTCGTGTCCATTGGCACACCAGTAGGAGACCCAAAAACGACCAATCGCTTCGCCACGTTCTGCTTCACCCATTGGGCCAGCACCGACGCGACTACCGCGGATTGCACTTCCAGCCATTTTTCCTCCTCGGAAATGTAGAGCTAACTGCTAAATGTAAAAAATTACTTCTTGAGAACGAGTGAGAGAGCGACAACGCCTGCAAACCAGAGACCACCAACAACGATCGTGATGCGATCTAAGTTTCTTTCAACAACAGAAGAGCCACCGTAGTTAGAAGAGACTCCGCCACCGAATAGGTCAGAGAGTCCGCTGCCTTTACCTTTGTGGAGCAATACAAGGAGAACCATCAAGATACTCGTGATGACCAGGATGATTGAAAGAGCTAAAACCACAATATCTCCAAACTCGATTCTTACAGCCAAAACTCGTAGCTCTGGCAACTGGGAAAGGATACCTCAGTCAGCCTCTTCCTCTAATTCTGAAGGCTAAGCGACGCGGTGGAACTTACAGATTCGGGCAAATTCCTCAGGATCAAGGCTCGCTCCACCTACAAGAGCGCCATCAACATCGGCCTGCTTCATGATGTCGATGATGTTTGAGGACTTCACAGAACCGCCGTAAAGAATCTTTGCTGCTGCTGCGATTTCATCGCTTCCTAGTTTGATGAGTTCGGCGCGAATTGCACTGCACACTTCTTGAGCATCTTCTGGGGTTGCAGTCTTGCCAGTTCCAATAGCCCATACAGGCTCGTAAGCAAAAACAATCTTCTTGAGATCAGGCTTATGGAAGCCAGCTAATCCATTGCGTACTTGCTTGAGCACATGTTCGACATGTGTTCCAGCTTCGCGAATTTCCAACTCCTCGCCGATACAGAAAATAGGTGTGAGTTCATTGGCTAGAGCTGCTTTGATCTTTTTGTTAACTTGGGAATCAGTTTCACCATGAATAGCGCGACGCTCGGAGTGACCGATAACCACATACGTGCAACCCAACTTGTGAAGCATGGAACCAGAGATATCTCCAGTGAATGCACCAGAAGCTTCAGGTGAAAGATCTTGTGCACCATATTGAAGGCGTAGACGATCTCCATCAATCAAAGTTTGGACGGAACGAATATCTGTGAAGGGAGGAATAACGCAAACATCGACAGCATCAAAGTCCTTGTCCTCTAAAGAGTAAGACAGCTTCTGGGTGACTGCAATCGCCTCAAGGTGATTGAGGTTCATCTTCCAGTTACCTGCGATGAGTGGCTTGCGCATTACGTACTCCTTCAGTTGTGTGAATAAAAATTAAGCAAGTGCAGAGATTCCAGGCAACTCTTTACCTTCAAGATACTCAAGAGATGCTCCACCACCAGTTGAGATATAGCCAAAATCAGAATCAGCGAAACCAAGAGTGCGAACAGCAGCTGCTGAATCTCCTCCGCCAACAACCGAGAGACCCTGTACTTCAGTAAGGGCTTGTGCAACAACCTTTGTTCCATGTGCAAAATTAGGGAATTCAAATACTCCCATAGGACCATTCCAAAATACTGTTTGGCATTGGCGAATCGCTGCAGCAAAAGCTTCAGCGCTCTTTGGACCGATATCAAGTCCCATTTGAGCAGCTGGGATTGAATCAGCGTTAACGGTAGTTGGTTGAGCATCAATTGAAAATTCTGGCGCAACAACAATGTCAGTTGGGAGAAGTAATTGAACGCCGAGTTTTTCAGCGCGCTCTAGGAGCTCTTTGACTGTTGGGATTAAATCTTCTTCTACGAGAGATTTCCCGATCTCATGTCCTTGGGCAGCGAGAAATGTGAAGAGCATTCCCCCACCAATTGCTAAGACATTTACTTTGTCGAGAAGATTGCTAATCACGCCAATCTTGTCGGAAACTTTTGCGCCACCAAGCACAACACCATATGGGCGAGCTGGGTTATCAGTGAGCTTGGTAAGGACTTCGACTTCAGCTGCTACGAGATATCCAGCAGCATGTGGAAGAAGTGAAGCTACGTCGTAAACGGAAGCATGCTTGCGATGCACCGCACCAAAACCATCTGAAACAAATACATCTGCGTACGATGCGAGCTCTTTAGCTAGACCCAAGCGCTCAGCTTCATCTTTGCTGGTTTCTGATGCTTCATAACGAATATTTTCGAGGAGAACGACATCTCCTGCTTGTACGGATCCGAGATCTGCTCCAACAATTTCTGGGGAGAATCGAACGGTGGTGCCAAGCAATTCGCCTAAACGAAGAGCAACCGGAGCCAATGAGAGCTCGGGTTTGCGTTCACCTTTCGGACGTCCAAGGTGCGCAGTAATGATGACTGACGCACCTTGTCCGAGAAGATACTTAATTGTGGGAAGTGAAGCCCGAATGCGGCCATCATCCTTGATAACGCCTTCCTTGATGGGGACGTTGAGATCGCAACGAAGAAGAACTTTCTTCCCTGCAACATCTAAAGATTCCAGCGATACAACATTCATATATTCAATTCCTTACACTTAAAAGCTATTAAGAAAGAGTGCTTTCTTAGAGCTTTGCGCCAACAAAACCAACAAGGTCAACAAGGCGGTTTGAATAACCCCACTCGTTGTCATACCAACCAAGAACTTTTGCTTGATTGCCAATAACCTTGGTGAGGCCAGCGTCGAAGATACATGATGCAGGATCAGTAACGATATCCGCAGAAACGATTGGATCTTCTGTGTAACGAAGGTAACCCTTAAGAGGACCTTCTGCTGCCTTCTTCATCGCTGCATTGATATCTGCTGCTGAAACTTCCTTAGCAAGTTCAACAGTGAGATCTGTAGCAGAACCTGTTGGGACTGGAACGCGCATTGCGTAACCATCGAGCTTGCCCTTGAGAGCTGGAAGCACGAGGCTGATTGCTTTAGCTGCGCCAGTAGATGTAGGAATCATGGAAAGTGCACCGGCACGGGCACGACGAAGATCCTTGTGTGGCTGATCTTGGAGTGATTGATCGTTGGTGTACGCGTGAATCGTTGTCATCAGACCCTTAACAATTCCGAATTCATCTTCAAGAACTTTAGCCATTGGTGCTAAACAGTTGGTTGTGCATGATGCGTTTGAGATGACGTTGTGAGCTGCAGCATCGTACTTGTCGTGGTTAACGCCCATGACGATGGTGATATCTTCATCTGAAGCAGGTGCTGAGATAATAACTTTCTTAGCTCCAGCAGTAATGTGCTTCTTTGCATCAGCGGCTTTTGTGAAGAAACCTGTCGATTCGATAACGATATCTGCCTTCACTTCGCCCCATGGCAAAGCTCCTGGATCGCGCTCAGCGAATACGCGGATCTGCTTGCCATTCACTGTGATTGATGTGTCGTCGAATGAGACAGGCAGACCAAGAGGTCCAAGAATCGAGTCATACTTCAAAAGGTGAGCAAGAGTCTCGTTATCTGTTAGATCGTTGATTCCAACAATCTCGATATCTGCACCTGAAGTCAGGACTGCACGGAAAAAGTTACGACCAATTCGGCCAAAGCCATTAATACCAACACGGACCACGATAAACCTCGCTTCTAAGAATTCTTGATAAGAGCGGCCACTTCAACTGGCTAGTGGAGCCAGATTGGGAAGGGCAAACCACAACATTGTGTATGGGCCAACCTTATCAGCCGAGCGGGCTACTGCTGCGTTTGAGCGATGAGCCAGCGCTCAGTCAGCGAGCATCTCGGGGCTGAGGCCAGCTTCAGTATCTGGAATTCCCAGCTCGTGAGCGCGCTTATCGGCCATCGCGAGAAGCCTGCGAATCCGTCCGGCGATTGCATCTTTCGTCATTGGTGGTGAGGCGAGTGAACCCAACTCTTCAAGGCTTGCTTGGCCATGAGTGATGCGGAGTTCTCCTGCTTCCTTGAGATGCTCAGGGATCTCCTCACCCAAAATTTCCATTGCTCGAGATACTCGAGCAGATGCTGCAACTGCTGCGCGAGCAGAACGACGAAGGTTGGCATCATCAAAGTTTGCTAGGCGATTTGCAGTAGCGCGAACTTCTCGACGCATTCGTCGTTCTTCCCATGCAAGAACGCTTTCATGTGCACCTAAACGTGTGAGCAGAGCTCCGATTGCATCTCCATCGCGAATAACAACGCGGTCAACGGCGCGCACTTCGCGAGCTTTAGCAGTGATGCCGAGTCTTCGCGCTGCACCGACAAGAGCGAGTGCCGCTTCAGGACCCGGGCAGGTGATTTCTAAAGCCGATGAACGTCCTGGTTCTGTAAGTGATCCGTGTGCAAGAAAAGCACCGCGCCATGCTGCTTCAGCATCACATAGTCCTGCGGAGACAACTTGCGGTGGAAGCCCACGGATAGGGCGATTGTTCGCATCAATCAAACCAGTCTGCCGTGCAAGAGCTTCACTGTCGCTCGTGATGCGGACAACGTAGCGACTTCCTTTGCGAAGTCCACTCGGTGAGAGAACGGCAAGTTCACTTTCATGCCCAAAAATTTCAGCGATATCTTTACGTAAGCGACGCGCAGATTGAGCAGTATCGAGTTCTGCCTCAATAAGAATTTTTCCCGCTGCGAGGTGCAAGCCTCCAGCAAATCGAAGGAGCGCTGAGACCTCTGCTTTTCGACAGCAGGGCTTTGTTACTGAGAGACGACTCAGTTCGTCTTTCACAGATGCTGTCATTGCCATGCGAGTATCTAAGCAAACATTAGTGAAAAATGTGGCTGAAAGTCTCTGCTAATTTTTCTGGTGAATGATGAAATGAACCAGGACTTTGAGCAACTTCGGCAACAACAAGCTCTCCGCCACAACCCTCAACCACTCGTTGAAGCCTGCTCTTCTCCCCCAGGGATGATGGATCGGCAATCGCATAATCGAGGTGAAGACGTGGCAGATGAGAGAGGATCAATTCCAAATGTTCTTCAGCGCTCACTCCGGCAAACTCTCGTTCGCTGGCAGGTTCTGGCAGATTGAAAATAACAATCTTCTTCGCAGCAGATTTCTCAATTGCTTCCAATTGCTCCTTGAGCAAAAAATGTGGCATGACTGAGCTAAACCAAGAACCAGGACCAAACGTTAACCATTCGGCTTCAGCGATAGCCTGAAGTGCTTGTGGAGTTGCCCGAGGAGCATCCGGTATCAATCGCAAACTTTCAATATGGCCTTTCGCAGTTGCTACCTGCACTTGTCCGCGCACGATGGTGCGCCCCGAAGCAGTATTGAACGTCGCTTCAATGTCGAGTGGTTCAATCGCCATTGGTAAAACTCGGCCCACAATTTTCAATAAATCACCTACGCGAGCAATACCTGCAACCGGATCTCCATCTCGATCCCACAGAGCAGTGAGCAAGAGATTTCCCAATGCGTGTCCATTCATTTCGCCATCGCTCGTGAATCGATATTGCAAAATATCGGCCCATCCACTTCCCCATTCATCAGATGAACAGAGCGCAGCGAGAGCCATACGCAAATCACCTGGTGGAAGAAAATTGAATTCTTCTCGAAGGCGTCCACTAGAACCACCATTATCTGCAACAGTGACAATGGCAGTGATATCGGAAGTGAGTGATCTGGCAGCAGTAAGAGTTGCGGCTAAACCGTGGCCGCCTCCCAAGCAGACAACCTTGGGATTGATGGTCACAGTTCTCTACCGAGATCTCTGTGGATTGATGCGGCTTCAAGAGTGTGTTCAGAGATTTCTTTTGTTGCATTCAAGCGACGAACTAACTCTTCGGCTATAGCCACGCTTCGATGCTTTCCGCCAGTACACCCAACAGCAAGAGTGAGATATTTTCTTCCTTCAGAGAAGAATCCATCTGCCATAGTTTCAAAGAGCGCTTGATAGCGAGTCAAGAATTCTTGGACATTCTTTTGCGCCAAAACATTTTCACTTACCGGTGCATCTAAACCATTCATAGGGCGAAGTTCAGGAATCCAATGTGGGTTTGGAATGAAGCGACAATCCATGACGAGATCTGCATCAACGGGAATTCCGTATTTGTATCCGAAGGAGAGAACGTTGACTCGAAGGTCGGCACTTCCTTCGGAATGGAAAACTTCCTCAATTTTACTTTCAAGTTGGTGAATATTGAGAGCCGATGAATCAATGATGATGTCAGCGATAGAACGAACTTCTCTCAAACGATCACGTTCCTTGGCAATACCATCGACAATGCGGTCACCTCCCTGAAGTGGGTGAGGACGTCGTGTGGATTCAAAGCGACGAATCAAAACGTCATCTGCAGCATCGACAAAGAGAATTCGACGTGCAACACCGCGCTCACCGATTTCAGCAAGAGCGAGATTGAGATCATCGAAAAACTGACGGCCTCTGACATCGATGACAACTGCAATCTTCGTCACGGTTTGAGCAGCCATATCGCACAAGTTCGCAAGCAGAGCAGGAGGGAGGTTATCGACGACGTACCAACCGAGATCCTCCATCGCATGGGCCACAGTGGAGCGACCAGCGCCACTCATGCCCGTTACGACAACTACTTCACTTGTCATATGAGAATCATGCCCTAGTCCGAGAGAATTTCACCAGTAGAGATATCGACAGATGGTTCGGAGTCCTGAAGATGCTCATAAACCAAGGTCGCAATCTTCCTTCCGATACCTGGTACCGCTGCAATCTCGTCAATCGTGGCTTTTTTCAGAGCAGCTACGGAACCAAATCGTTCGAGCAATGTCTGCCTTCTCACTTCGCCGAGCAAATCAATTTCATCGAGTAGCGATTCGAGCATTACTTTGGATCTCTTGCTTCGATGGAAAGTAATAGCAAAACGGTGCGCTTCATCGCGAATCCGTTGTAACAAATACAGCCCTTCGCTATGGCGCGGAAAAATGATGGGATCGGGAGATTCTGGGAGCCACACTTCCTCCAAACGTTTAGCTAAACCGCAGAGTGCAACATCCGTTATCCCTAACTCGGCGAGAGCTGCAGCGGCTGCTGCGACTTGCGGTTGTCCCCCGTCAACAACGATTAAATGTGGTGGGTAAGCAAACTTAGGCCTCGCTCCACCCTCCATCTTGAGTTCATCTAAATCGATATCCTTTTCAGCGAGGTAACGTTTCATCCGCCTGGCGATGACATGATGCATCGCTCGAGTATCGTCAAATTCAAGTTCGTCGTCGATGGCAAATCGTCGGTAGTCACTCTTCTTTGCGCGACCATCTTCAAAAACCACCATCGATGCAACCATATGTTTGCCTTGAATATTTGAAATATCAAAACATTCGATTCGTAGTGGGAGTTCGGCAAGTTCAAGTGCTTCAGAAATCTCTTCCAACGCTCTGCCTGACACAGCAGCATCGCTGGAACGTTTGGAGAGATACTGGACAAGGGCTTGATGAGCATTGCGCTTAACTGTTTGGATTAACTCAAATTTATCACCACGTTGAGGAATTGCGATTCGAACTTTCCTATCAGCGAGAGAGCTGAGCCACTCCTCATACTCCTCTTGGCTCTTAAATTCACGATCAATCAAAATCTCTGACGGTGGAGATTGATCTGCATAGATTTTTGAAAGCGTTGCTCCGACAAGCTCTTCCTCTTCAAGCACATTGGCCAGGTCGATAATCCATGAACGAGAAGCAACAATGCGTCCGAATCTGACCGAGAAGAGGGTGGCAGCTGCATGTGTGAGTTCTTCGTGTATGGCAATGATGTCAGCAGAGATATTTTCCGAGTGAGCAGCATCTGTCGTTTCACCAGATTTGCGAATGGCAGAAATCTGGTCGCGCAATTTAGCAGCGCGCTCAAACTCTTGGTTTTCTGATGCTTTCTGCATCTCACTTTCTATGTAGGTGAGAATTTCAGATGTATCGGAATTGAAGAAATCGGCTAGTTGGTGAGCCATGGCACGGTGATCTTCTTTGGAAATCCACTCAACACAAGGCGCTGAGCACTTCCCGATATCTCCTAATAAGCACTGGCGTTTGGTCTTCTGTGCCTTTTCGAAGTTCGATTGGCTACAGGTACGTACAGGATAGATCTTCAGTAACGTATCGAATGTGCTGCGAAGCGCCCATGTATGTGCAAATGGGCCGAAGTACTTCACTCCCTTGATTTTTCTCTGACGAGAGATGTACATCTTGGGAAATTCTTCATTGAGAGAGATAGCTACATACGGGTATGACTTATCGTCTCGGAATTGAATGTTGAATTGTGGGTTTTCAGATTTGATCCACGTGTATTCGAGCTGAAGAGCTTCCACTTCCGTGTCGACGATTGTCCAATCTACCCGTACTGCTGTGTGAACCATGCGGTAGGTTTTTTCAGCGAGATTGGATCCGAAATAACTATTAAGGCGGTTCTTAAGATTCTTCGCTTTACCTACATAAATAACTTTGTCATGTGCATCGAAGAAGCGATACACACCTGGGTCTGTCGGAATTCCCGACGGTCGATAACTTTGAGGATCGCTCATAACTCATCAGCTCTTCAGCATGGGAGCCAAGAATTGACCCGTATAGCTCGCTTTATTCTTTGCTACTTGTTCAGGTGTGCCTTCAGCGATCACGAGGCCTCCGCCAGAGCCACCTTCAGGACCCATATCAATCACCCAGTCAGCGCATTTAATAACATCAAGGTTGTGCTCAATAACAATGACAGTGTTTCCAGAATCAACTAACCGGTTGAGCACAATGAGGAGTTTACGAACATCCTCGAAATGAAGCCCAGTGGTGGGTTCATCCAATACGTAAATTGTCCGACCCGTGGAACGACGTTGAAGTTCTGTCGCAAGCTTTACGCGTTGAGCTTCTCCCCCAGATAAAGTCGGCGCCGACTGGCCCAGGCGTACATATCCCAAACCAACATCATTGAGCGTCTTCAAGTAACGCGCGATAGCGGGAACTGATTCAAAGAAGCCGCTCGCTTCTTCGATAGGCATATCGAGAACTTGTGCAATTGTCTTGCCTTTGTAATGCACTTCAAGAGTCTCACGGTTATAACGAGCGCCATGACAGACTTCGCAAGGAACGTACACATCAGGAAGAAAGTTCATCTCAATCGTGATAGTTCCATCACCTGCACAGTTTTCGCATCGCCCACCTTTGACGTTGAAGGAGAATCGACCTTGCTGATAACCACGAATCTTTGCTTCAGCTGTTTCGGCAAATAGAGCACGAATCTTGTCAAAGACTCCAGTGTACGTAGCAGGGTTTGAGCGAGGAGTTCTGCCAATAGGTGATTGATCAACGTGAACAACCTTATCGAGATTCTCGATGCCCGCGATGGATCGATGGCGACCCGGAACGATACGGGCACCGTTGAGTTTGTTCGCTAAGACTGAGTACAAAATATCGTTTACGAGGGTGGACTTTCCAGAACCGCTGACGCCCGTTACTGCAACAAAATTTCCTAGCGGAAAAGTTACAGAGATATTTTGAAGGTTATTTTCTTTCGCATCCTTTACGACGAGTTCGCGACCTTTTTCTTGGGCACGGCGGACTTCAGGTAAATCAATTTTCATTCGGCCTGCGAGGTATGCGCCTGTGATGGAATCCTTAGCTGTTATCAGCGACTCATAATCACCTGATGAAACAACCTTGCCACCATGTTCACCGGCTCCTGGTCCGATATCTACAATCCAGTCAGCTGTTCGAATAGTGTCTTCATCATGCTCGACCACAATGAGGGTATTTCCAAGATCTCTTAAACGCGTCAGCGTTTCAATTAAGCGACGGTTGTCACGTTGATGGAGACCAATCGATGGTTCATCTAAGACATAGAGCACGCCAACAAGTCCTGAACCGATTTGAGTAGCAAGGCGAATTCGCTGAGCTTCTCCTCCGGAAAGGGTTGCCGCTCCGCGTTCAAGTGAAAGGTAATCAAGACCAACATCTAATAGGAATCCAAGGCGTGCATGCACCTCTTTCAAAACTCGCTCTGCAATCTTCTTTTCGCGAGCGTTGAGAGAAATCTTCTTAAGGAAATCTGCACATTCGCCAATAGAAAGTTCGCAGACTTGAGCGATGCTCTTACCGCCAAGAGATACAGCCAAGACTTCCGGCTTGAGTCGAGCACCTTTACACGCTGGGCACGGTGTTTCGCGCATATACGCTTCATACTTTTCACGGCTGTAATCGCTATCGGTTTCTGAATGACGGCGATGAATGAAAGGAATAACGCCTTCAAAGCCCGTGGTGTAGTTCTTTGTTCCGTATCGACCTTTGTACTTCATCTTAATTTCGTACTCGTACCCATTGAGAATCGCATCTCGAGCTTTGGCGGAAATCTTTTTCCATGGGGTATCAAGTGAGAACGTGATGTCTTTTGCGAGAGCTTCAAGAAGTCGTTCAAAATAGTCAGAGGACTGTCCTCCAGACCATGGAGCAATAGCTCCTTCATAAATCGAAATAGAATCATCAGGGATGATCAATTCCTGATCCACTTCAAGCTTTGTTCCAATTCCCGTGCATTCCGGGCAAGCACCAAATGGTGAGTTGAAAGAGAAAGAACGTGGTTCCATCTCTTCAAAGGAGAGTTCGCAATCATGGCACGCCATGTGTTCGCTAAACACTTTCTCCTTATCAGGATTCTTTGCATCCAGGTCTACAAAATCCAATATCACAAGACCATTAGCCAATTTCAGAGCTGTTTCGACAGAGTCGGTGAGGCGCGTTTTTGCATCCGGCTTCACCGCGAGACGATCAACAACAACTTCGATCGTGTGCTTATCCTGTTTCTTTAGCTTTGGAATTTCAGCGAGCGGATAAACCACTCCATCCACACGTGCACGCGAAAAACCTTGAGTAGTGAATTCACGGAAGAGATCAAGGAATTCACCTTTTCTCGCTCGTACAACGGGTGCAAGAACTTGGAAACGTACACCTTCATCAAGTCCCAAAATCTGATCCACAATATTTTGTGGCGTTTGCTTTGCAATCGCTTTGCCGCAACTTGGGCAATGTGGACGCCCAGCACGCGCATAAAGAAGGCGTAGGTAGTCGTAAACCTCTGTGATAGTTCCTACTGTCGAGCGAGGGTTTCTATTCGTCGATTTCTGATCAATCGAAACTGCTGGTGAAAGGCCTTCGATGAAATCCACATCTGGTTTATCCATCTGACCGAGAAACTGACGTGCGTATGCTGACAGCGATTCAACGTAGCGACGTTGACCTTCAGCGAAAATTGTGTCGAAAGCGAGCGAAGATTTGCCTGAACCAGAGAGCCCTGTAAAAACAATGAGGGCGTTTCTTGGGAGATCGAGAGAAACGTTCTTAAGGTTGTGCTCGCGCGCACCGCGTACTACTAAGCGATCAGCGTTCATACACCAGCCTCTTCCATGCTACGTAGCTCCTTTTTCAGGATTCGAATTTCGTCTCTGAGTTTAGCGGCCACTTCGAACTGCAATTCCCCGGCAGCGTTCTTCATCTGGTCGGTGAGTGAGTCAATGAGCGCTCGCAATTCCGCTCGAGGCATCCCTGCAGCATCCTTGGGAGTGATTCCGGGTGAAAGTGCGCCTTTCTTTCCCCATGGCAGAGTCTCTTCAGTGTCTTCAATCTCTTTTGCAATGAGATCAGTGATGTCGGCGATCTTCTTGCGAAGCGGTGTTGGATCGATTCCATGTTCAACGTTGTAGGCAACTTGCTTCTCACGGCGACGGTTTGTCTCATCAATGGCGCTCTTCATCGCATCTGTCATTTGATCGGCATACATATGGACTTCACCTGAAACATTTCGAGCCGCTCTGCCGATAGTTTGAATCAAGGAAGTGGCTGATCGCAGGAACCCTTGCTTATCAGCATCGAGGATTGCGACGAGGGAGACTTCTGGAAGATCCAGACCTTCACGCAACAAGTTGATTCCAATCAATACGTCGAATTCACCCATGCGAAGTTCACGCAATAGCTCGACACGTCGCAAAGTATCTACCTCTGAGTGCAGATACTGGACTTTGACCCCAAGACCCACCAAGTACTCAGTGAGATCTTCTGACATCTTCTTTGTCAGCGTAGTCACAAGAACACGTTCATTTTTCTCAGCACGAATGCGAATTTGTTCAACGAGGTCATCAATCTGACCTTTGATTGGCTTCACGATGATTTGGGGATCGACGAGCCCTGTAGGCCGAATGACTTGCTCAACGACATCGCCATTCACTTTTGCCATTTCATATTTACCAGGCGTTGCTGAGAGATAAACAGTCTGGCCTTTGCGAGCTTCGAACTCATCGAAGCGAAGTGGGCGGTTATCCATGGCACTTGGCAAACGGAACCCGTGTTCGACCAATGTGCGTTTGCGAGCTGCATCGCCCTCATGCATCGCTCCGATTTGCGGAACAGTCACGTGCGACTCATCAATCACCACAAGGAAATCCTCTGGGAAATAATCCAGTAGACAGTTAGGCGGTGAGCCTGGATCGCGATCATCAATGTGACGGGAGTAATTCTCAATTCCTGAACAGAATCCAAGTTGCTGAATCATTTCTAAATCAAAGGTCGTGCGCATTCGAAGTCGTTGAGCTTCAAGAAGTTTGCCTTGCTTTTCAAAGAGTTTCACGCGCTCTTCCATTTCAGCTTCGATGCCGCCCATCGCTCGCTTCATGGTTTCAGGACCAGCCGCGTAATGGCTCGCAGGGAACACATACATCTCGGTTTCATCTCGAATAATTTCACCGGTTAGCGGATGCAACGTTGTGATGCGTTCGATTTCATCGCCAAACATTTCAATGCGCACAGCAAGTTCCTCATACATAGGAATAATTTCGATGGTGTCTCCGCGAACGCGAAATGTTCCTCGCTCAAATGCCATGTCATTGCGTTTGTACTGGATATCGACAAATTTTCGAAGCAAAGCATTTCGCTCGGTTGACTCCCCTACCCGAAGACGAACCATGCGATCGACATATTCTTGGGGAGTTCCTAAACCGTAGATACATGAGACTGTTGCAACCACAATCACGTCGCGGCGAGTTAAAAGTGCATTGGTAGCAGAGTGACGCAACCGCTCCACCTCATCATTCACAGATGAGTCCTTCTCAATAAAGGTATCGCTTTGCGGCACATACGCTTCAGGTTGGTAGTAGTCGTAATAGGAGACAAAGTACTCCACTGCATTATTGGGCATGAGCTCGCGAAATTCATTGGCAAGCTGAGCTGCGAGAGTCTTATTGGGGGCCATCACTAAAGTGGGCCGTTGCAATTTCTCGATCAACCAGGCTGTCGTCGCAGATTTACCTGTTCCGGTTGCACCTAGCAAAACGACATCTTTCTCACCGGCTTCAATGCGTCTAGCCATATCGGCAATTGCAGCTGGCTGGTCTCCACTCGGAACGTAATCGCTAATCACTTGGAAGGGATTAACCGTACGTTGCAACTCGGTGATCGGCCTCATTCAGACAATTCCCGCTGGAGTTCTTCAAAAACAGATTCTACTTCTCGAAGTAAATCATCCTCAGAACCATTGTTTTCAATGATGAAATCAGCGATATCAATTCGCTCCTGATCTGAGACTTGAGCGTCAATTCGCTTGGTGATTTCGTAGCTTGGCAAGCCTCGCTTTTCCAATCGTTCTATTCGTAATTCCAGAGTAGATATTACGGTGATGACTCGATCAAATCGATCTGCGCCATCTGTTTCGACAAGAAGAGGAATTTGATTAATAACAATATCCGTCTCTTCGGCGCTCTCGACTATCTCAGCAAACGCTTCTCGGACGCGAGGGTGAATGATGTTCTCTAAATCTTCTCGTGATTGAGGATTTGAAAATACAACTTCTCCAAGTTTCTTACGATCAATCTCGCCGTTTGTAAGAATCGCATCTCCAAAGCGCGCGAGTACTTCATCAAAACCATCAGTTCCGCGCTCAATCACATCGCGCGATAGTTGATCGGAATCCACAACCACTGCGCCGAGTTCTGAGAAATATTGACCCGCAAGAGATTTTCCCGAGCCAATTCCCCCGGTGAGTGCGACGATCAACATTGTTAAAGCCTACCGGCGGAAATGAAAAAGGACCCCGTCTTTCGACGAGGCCCTTACTTCCTACTTCTTTATTCGGCTGCTGGTGCTGCTGCTTCTGCAGCGACATCGGCAACACGCGCCTCTTCCTTTTGCTTCTTGTGAGCAAGGAAGCGAGCTTGAGCTTCAGCGTACTGACGCTCCCACTCTTCGCGTTGTGCTTCAAAGCCTGGACGCCACTCTTGTGAATCTGCATCAAAGCCTTCTGGGTAAATGAAGTTTCCTTCAGCGTCGTAACGAGCAGGCATTCCATATTGAGAAGGATCGAATGCTTCGACTTCTACTTCATGACCTTCGTTTGCTTGCTTCAGAGAAAGTGAGATACGGCGACGCTCGAGGTCGATATCAATGATCTTTACGAACAATGAATCGCCCACCTGTACAACCTGCTCTGGAATTTCAACGTGGCGTTCAGCCAACTCTGAAATGTGGACAAGACCTTCGATTCCTTCAAATACGCGGATAAATGCGCCGAATGGAACGAGCTTTGTCACTTCACCAGGAACAACTTGGTTGATGGTGTGGGTGCGAGCAAATGCCTGCCATGGATCTTCTTGTGTTGCTTTGAGTGAGAGTGAAACACGCTCGCGCTCGAAATCTACTTCAAGAACTTCAACAGTAACCTCATCGCCCACTTCTACAACTTCACTTGGGTGATCGATGTGCTTCCATGAAAGTTCTGAAACGTGAACAAGTCCATCTACGCCACCGAGGTCAACGAATGCACCAAAATTAACGATAGAGGAGACAACACCTGTGCGAACCTGGCCCTTAGTGAGCTGGTTAAGGAATGTTGTGCGCGATTCTGATTGTGTCTGCTCGAGGTATGCACGACGTGAGAGCACAACGTTGTTGCGATTCTTGTCGAGTTCAATAATGCGAGCTTCAACAGTCTTGCCAATGTAAGGAGTGAGATCGCGTACGCGGCGCATTTCAACCAACGATGCTGGTAGGAATCCGCGAAGACCGATATCAACGATCAAGCCACCCTTAACAACTTCGATGACGACACCGGTGACAACTTCGTCGCGTTCTTTCTTGCCTTCAATTTCTCCCCATGCACGCTCGTATTGAGCACGCTTCTTAGAGAGGATGAGGCGACCTTCTTTATCTTCCTTCTGGAGTACGAGCGCTTCAACGCGATCGCCAAGCTTTACGATCTCGGATGGATCGATGTCGTGGCGGATAGAAAGTTCGCGGGAAGGGATAACACCTTCAGTTTTGTAACCGATATCGAGAAGTACTTCTTCGCGGTCTACTTGTACGACAATTCCTGAGACCAAGTCTCCGTCGTTAAAATTCTTAATTGTTCCTTCGATTGCGGCGAGAAAATCTTCTGCTGATCCGACATCGTTAATTGTGATCTGAGTGCTCAAGTTGCTCCGTAGGTGGATAGATGTAGTAGGAAACTCCCCCGCCCCCTATTCAGAGATTGGAGAGGCCGGCCCCTTGTGGACCGAGTGCCCTAGGGTACTTGCGCGCCGTGTCGAGGGTCAAAACGGATTTCACCTTCGCGATAGGGTGCTGACATGCGCGAATACCTCGAATTTCTTCGAATTCCAGGTGCGAAGTCCCTTCTTATCGCCTCATTCCCTGCACGTTTTGCTTACGGAATGATCGGGCTCGGTCTCTACTTCAAGGTCTACCACGAGACGCACTCAATCGCAGCTGCTGGATTTGCTGCAGGCGCCAATGGGATCGCAGGCTCTCTCTCCACGGGCTACCGCGGAGCGCTACTCGATAAGTTCGGAATGAAGTGGCCACTGCGCTTTTTCGTTCCGTCCTATGCGCTTTTTATTCTTGTTGTAAATATGTCTCACAGCCGTTTGTGGCTCATGATTTTTGCTGTCGCGTTGGGAGCAAGCGCGCCGCCGATCAACTTGTCTGTTCGCCCAATGTGGAAGTCGATTGTTCCCGTTGAGAAATTGCGTATCGCTTACGCGATTGATTCCACAGCAATGAATACCGGTTCAATATTGGGACCTGTCATCGTGACTGCACTCGCACTTTCTTCACATCCTGGATCAGCGCTCCTTGTCTGTTCTGCATCACTTCTCCTCGGTGGTCTCTCACTCTCCTCGCTCTCCACGATTAACGCATGGAAACCCGAAGAGAGACATCCCAATAGTCCGCGATTATTTAGAATCCCAGGAATACGAATATTGGCCCTTGAAGGAATCTGCATCGGATTGGCTACAGGTCTTTTCAATATCGCGCTACCGGCATTTAACACCTTGAATCACAAACCTCGATTTACAGGTGTCGTACTTGCAGTTGACTCCAGCTTGATGATCGCTGGAGCGCTCTTGGCTGGACTTATTGCTAAACACCTTTCACCACTTCGTGCTTTCCGCAGAAACTATATTCTCTGGGCACTTGCTGCAGCGCCGCTCGCTCTCGTTCAACCTAATTGGACTCTTCTTGTTGTTGCAGCTGGAATCGGACTATTTGTCGGAGCTCAACAAGTTTTCTACTTTGAAGTCCTTGATGCGGTTCGTCCGATGGGTACAGCTGCATCTGCTCTTGGTTGGATGTGGGTTATCGAAGGAACTGCGGGCGCCTTTGGAAATTCACTGGGAGGAATTCTCTCTGAGAAAATATCGCCCTCGTTCTGTTTCGGGTTATTCTCATTCTTCGTACTCTGTGGCCTTGCGACTGTTGAACTTGGCAAGAAATATTTGCGCGCAGCTGACGTTAATGTGCAGCCAGATCCCAACTAGTTCCAATTCCAATATTGACTGAGAGTGGCAACGTTAATTGAACGGCGCTCTCCATCTCACGCTTCACAATCTCTGAGACCACATCGGTTTCACCAGTAGCAAGTTCGATGATCAATTCATCGTGAACTTGGAGCAATAAGCGGGACTTCACCTTTGCTTTCACTAATTCGCGTTGAACGTTCAGCATCGCAACTTTGATGATATCTGCTGCTGATCCTTGGATGGGAGCGTTCAGAGCCATACGTTCTGCAGTCTCGCGCTGCTGACGATTATCACTTGTTAAATCAGGAAGATAGCGGCGACGTCCAAGAATGGTCTGGGTGTATCCGACTTTACGGGCTTCCTCAACGACGTTCTTCAAATAGTCACGTATTCCACCGAAGCGTTCAAAATATTGACCCATCAACACCGATGCTTCAGTCGGAGAGAGATCAAGCTGCTGAGATAAACCGAAAGCAGATAAGCCATATGCAAGGCCATAGGACATTGCTTTAATTTGACGGCGCATTTCAGGATCAACATCTGTTGTCTTGACACCAAACACTCGTGACGCAACTGTGTTGTGCAGGTCTTCACCGCTCTTAAATGCTTCTGTAAGTCCAGCGTCTTGCGAAAGATGCGCCATAATACGCATTTCAATTTGGCTGTAATCGGCTGTCAATAAATTAGAGAATGGCTTTTGCGCGACGAAACAATCGCGGATTCTTCGACCTTCTTCAGTCCGTACCGGAATATTTTGAAGATTCGGATTGATGGAAGAGAGACGTCCTGTTGCTGTGGTGGTTTGTTGAAAAGTTGTGTGAATGCGATGGTCGGTCGACGTTGCAGCAATTAATCCATCAATGGTGGTCATCAATTTGCTGGTTTCGCGAATTCGAAGAAGATTCTTGAGGAGTGGATGTCCCGTTTTTGCGAAGAGATTCTCAAGGCTTTCAGCATCAGTGGTGAAACCAGTCTTTATCTTCTTAGTCTTGGGAAGTTTGAGCTCATCGAAGAGCACGACCTGCAACTGTTTAGGTGAGCCAACATTGAATTCGTGACCGGCATGTTTGTGGGCAGATTCGGTTTCGGCAGCTACTTCTGAGCGGAAGAAATCAACGAGTTGAGTTAAATGTGGGATATCGACAGCGATACCCGTTGCTTCCATGCGCGCGAGCAAAATCGATGTGGGAAGTTCAAGATCAGCAAGGAGAGAGCCCATCTCTCGTTCATCAATCTCCTTTTGGAGAAGGGGGCGAAGCGTATGAAGGTGAGCTGTGCGATCAGCTGAAAATGTACTGAACAAGTCTTCGTTATCGCTGTGAAGATGCAGACCTAAATATCGCTCAATGAGATCGTCGACTTCAATCGCTCTGCTCCCCGGATTAACCAGATACGCCGCAAGCTCTGTATCGAATTCAATTCCGGAGATATCCAGGTGACGTGCAAGCAGCTTTGCCCCATGGACAATCTTTGGAACGTTGATATCAGAAAGCCACTTCCCGGGTTTCTCACTCGAGTTCACGTAGACAGTCGATGCGTCAAGCGCAATTGCATAGCCTTGCAATGAACCTTCCTGAAGCTCTGCATGAAATGCAATGGCTCCCTCGTGCGCTTCAACAAGCGTGTCGATCTGGGCCGAACTTTTCTCTTCTGTCACAACAGCTGAAGCCGCAGTAGCAGCAGGTGAATCAACAGATGCTTCACCGCTCATTTCTTTTACTCGATCTCGAAGTGCTTTGATTTCCAATAAGTCGAGGAGGTACGTGACATCTGATGCCACGAAACCCTTCCACTCTAAATCTTTAACGGAAGCTTTCACATCGACATCGTGAATGAGTTGAGTCAGTTCGTGATTGAGCTGAACACTTGAAATATGTGCGCGTAACGCTTCTCCTGCCTTTCCAGGAATCTCCTCGGCATGATCAACAAGTCCTTTAATGTCTCCATACTCTTGAATCCACTTTGTTGCTGTTTTCTCTCCAACACCGGGAACTGATGGAAGGTTATCGCTGGGATCTCCGCGAAGCGCAGCAAAGTCGTGATATTGAAGTGGCGTGAGACCGTACTTTTCCTGAACTGCTTCGGGGGTCATGCGTGCTAAATCTGACATCCCTTTTCGTGGATACAGCACAGTGATTGATTCAGAAATAAGTTGAAATGAATCACGATCGCCCGTGGAGATGAGAACTTCAAAGCTATCTTTCTCGGCAGCTTTAGCGAATGTTGCGATGATGTCATCGGCTTCAAATCCCTCTATTGCAAAAGCTTTAATCCCAAGAGCTGCCACCATTTGGTGCAAGTAATCCATTTGGGAACGAAATTCATCCGGTGTCTTAGCTCGCTGAGCTTTATATTCAGGAAATTTTTCTGATCGAAATGTTTTGCGCGATACATCGAATGCCACAGCAATATGAGTTGGTTTCTCATCACGGATGAGATTGAGAAGCATGGATGTGAAGCCATAAACCGCATTGGTTGGTTGACCTTGGGATGTCCCAAAATTCTCAACGGGTAGCGCGTAGAAAGCTCGATACGCCAATGAGTGGCCATCGACAAGGAGTAAGCGCTTCACGTGGCTGATTGTAGGTGGCTCTTCCCGCTTATAGACTCTCCGTATGGCAAATGACACCACCGATTACATGGCACTTCTTCGCGAGCGTGGACAAGGTGCTCTCGATATCAAAATGGGAATTCAGCTCATCGAAGCATCTCCGCAGCGCCTCGTTGCCACAATGCCAGTTGAAGGAAATACCCAACCCGTCGGTTTACTTCATGGTGGTGCCAACGTTGTGCTTGCTGAAAGCCTTGGCTCCATTGGAACTCAGCTACACGCAGGTCCTGAGCGTCGGATTGTTGGTGTTGATATCAACGCTACTCACCACAAATCTGCAGTGAGCGGAATCGTGACAGCAGTTGCAACGCCGGTGTCACTCGGTAAAACAATGTGTTGCTACGAAATTGTCATCACAAATGAAAAAGGTGAGCGTACCTGTACGGCACGCATCACCTGTCTCATTCTTGCGAATCGTGAATAGAGATTAACCTCCGAGATAAGCCTTTGTAACTTCTGGATCTGATTGAAGATCCTTAGCATTTCCGCTCATCTTAATAATTCCTGATTCAAGAACATATGCACGCTTTGCAACGCTGAGAGCTGCAAGTGCGTTCTGTTCAACCAAGAGAATCGTCGTGCCTTGCTGGTTGATCTTTTGAATTGTTTCAAAGATCAAATCAACAAGCACTGGAGCAAGACCCATTGAAGGTTCATCCAAAATCAAAAGCTTTGGTTGACCCATGAGCGCACGAGCCACAGCGAGCATCTGTTGCTCTCCGCCTGACATCGTTCCTGCCTTTTGTGTGATGCGCTCGCGAAGACGAGGGAAAAGTTCAAGGACGCGCTCCTTATCGGCAGCGATTCCTTCCTTGTCATTGCGCAAAAACGCACCGAGATCAAGGTTCTCCTCCACTGTCATGCGAGGGAAGATACGACGACCTTCTGGTGAGTGGCAGATTCCCTTTTTCACAACATCGTGGCCTTCAAGGCCATCGATACGCTCCCCCATAAATGTGATGGAGCCGCCGCGAGGCTTGAGAAGTCCAGAGATCGCGCGAAGAGTTGTGGACTTACCGGCACCATTGGAGCCAATCAGAGTGACGATTTCACCTTCGTTAACTTCAAGTGAAATGCCTTTGATCGCTTTGATATTGCCGTAAGCAACTTCGAGATTATCAATTTTTAACATTAGTGTCCTGCCCCCACACCCTTACCAAGGTAAGCCTCAATAACACGTGGATTTGATTTGATTTCCGCTGGGGTTCCTTCAGCAATCTTTTCGCCGCGGTCTAGGACCGTAATGCGCTCAGATACTTTCATGACAACAGCCATGTCGTGTTCGATCAAGAGAATAGAGATTCCCTTTTCATCGCGGATGCGGTGAACGAACTCAACGAAGACAGCAGATTCTTGTGGATTCATGCCGGCAGTTGGTTCGTCGAGAAGGAGAACTTTTGGACGAAGTGCAAGTGCACGAGCAACTTCCAAACGACGTTGATCTCCATAAGAAAGATTGCGAGCAAATTCATTTGCAGTCTTTCCAATACCCACGAACTCGAGGAGTGCGCGAGCTTCTTCGCGGGCTGCTTTCTCTTCGCGACGTTGTGAAGGCAATCCGAGAATGGTTGCAGACAATGATGCTTTGAGATGTGAATGCATCGCAACCATGACATTCTCTTCTGCAGTCATTGAACCGAAGAGGCGAATGTTTTGGAATGTACGCGCAACACCAGCAGAAGCAATCTTGTGTGGTGTAAGAGCGGTAATTTCAGATCCGTCATACATCACATGTCCTGAAGTTGGCTTATATAGGCCGGTCAGGATGTTGAAGAATGTGGTCTTTCCAGCACCGTTAGGGCCGATGAGGCTAACGATTCCCTTTTCAGGAATATCGAAAGAGACATCGTTAACAGCAACTAGACCACCGAACTCAACGGTGATGTTTTCTGCGCTAAGAATTGAACTCATGGCTAGTGACCTCCCGTATTTGAAGCTTCATCATCGTTCTCATGAGAGATCATCTTGAGACGAGCTTCAGGCAGAAGTCCGTCACGCTTGAAGAGCATCATCAGAACAAGGATTCCTCCAAAGAGAAGGAAGTTGTAAGAAGGGAAATTGATTTCGGTATGGAAAGTATTGTTGAAGGTATCACCGATAGCTGGAAGACCAGTTGCATTAATCCACGCCATAAGTAGAGCTCCTATGATTACTCCCCAGACGTTACCCATTCCACCGAGAACAACCATCGCAAGAAGGATGATTGAGATGGAGAAGTTGAAACGTTCGGCGAAGATACCGTTGACGTGTGTTGCATAAACAGCGCCACCAATACCACCTGAGAATGCACCCACTGCATACGCTGTGAGCTTTGTGCGCATCAAAGGGACGCCCATCATGCTTGCAGCAAGTTCATCTTCACGAATTGCAAGCCAAGCACGTCCGAGTCGTCCACCACGAATACGAAGTGAAACGAAGACCATGCATGCTGCAAGGAAGAAGTAGATGAGGAATTTCCAACCTAGGTCGAAAGGCCCAAGACGCTTGCCGAAGACTCCAATTGCATCGACAGGTGAAATACCTTTTGTACCGTTAGAGAGATTGAATCCACCAATATTTTCACCATTGGTAAATACCTGCGGAATGATTTCTCCAAAGCCAAGTGTCACAAGTGCGAGGTAATCGCTCTTTAAGCGAAGCGTTGGTGCGCCGATGATGATTCCGAAGAATCCTGCAATCAGAGCAGCAATAATCATGACAAGCCAGAATGACAAGTGAATTCCTGGAATTGTCTTTGCACTCATTGATCCAAAGTGGATATTTACTTGGTTGAAGAAGCCAGACATAAACCAACCTGCGGCGTAGCCACCGAATGCCCAGAAAGCTACGAAACCTAAGTCAAGCAGACCTGCATAACCGACAACGATATTGAGACCGAGTGCGCAGATAACCCACACAAGAGATTCATTAATCGTTGAAGGCGGCATCCAAACTTGGAACCAGCTTTGAACAGCATCTGGAGTCTTATCAAAAAGATATGTGAAGAATGCCCAGATGCCGATTGAAATGACAGTGAGAGAGATTGCCCACTGACGAGCACTTGCTGGGTTCTTCTGTTTCTTGTTCTTGCGCTTTAATGAAATGGCCATGTGATCACACCTTTTCCGTTACTTGCTTGCCAAGAAGGCCAGCAGGTTTGAAGACCATGAGCAGAATCAAGATTGAGAACACAACAGTTTGAGACCATTGCTGTCCAAGCCCGATTGGCAATCCATCATTGAGACCTTGAATGAGACCGATCAAAATAGCACCCAGGACCGCGCCTTGAAGGTTTCCAATTCCACCGAGAACTGCTGATGTAAAGGCAATAAGGCCTAGTTGGTAACCGAGGTTGTAGGAGGTCAATCCGCGCGTCTGTTGGAAGAGCAAGCCAGCTACTCCAGCAAGTGATCCACCAAGTGCGAATGTGAAAGCAATCGTGCGGTTGACGTTAATACCCATCAAACGAGATGCATCCTGATCCTGCGCAGTAGCGCGCATTGCTTTACCTTGACGTGTCTTTGTGACAATAAAAGTAAGTGCAGCCAAAATCGGAATCGTCACTGCAAATGAGATCAAAGTTGTGAATGGAAGCTTCACAGAACCGAGCATCGCGTGGCCTGCAGGAAGAACGCTATTCCAGGTCTTTTGACCTGAACCGTTCCAGCGAAGACCAACGAATTGGATCATGAAGGAAACGCCAACAGCCGTGATGAGCGGTGCAAGCTTTGGCGCACGACGTAAGCGACGGTAAGCAAAACGCTCAATGAAGACGTTGATGCCCGCGCAGAAAATCATGACTGAAATCAAGGCAAGGAAGAAGACGAGCCAACCCATTGGGCTTGATTTCGTTTGGTGGAACCAGAGAGCGATGAAGTGAGCGGAGAAGAGACCGCCCAACATAAAGAGATCGCCATGAGCAAAATTAATGAGCTCGATGATGCCGTACACCAGGGTGTAACCAAGTGCGATCAGAGCGTAAAGAATTCCATTTGATAATCCGATAAGCGCAACTTCAGCGAATTGCGATGGCGCTTTAAAAAGATTAGCAACGAGCCAGAATGACATGAGCGCGAGAATTGCGAGACCGAAAGTCCGCTCGATAATTACTCGACGAGCCTGTCTGGCTTTATAACTTGTATTAGCCACGAAGACCTCTTCTATAGAAGTTCAAAAAATATTCTTACATTTACTTTAAACAGATAAATGGGGCCTGCATATGCAAGCCCCACTCATCTTGAGATTTCTCTCAATCAAGCGATTACTTAACGGTCCAAGCCTTCAAGGTTGTCTCGTCGTTGTTCTTGATTACTTCGATTGTGATGTCCT
>CANFVU010000014.1 GCA_947450545.1 Actinomycetota bacterium | reverse complement strand
GCTCATAATCTCCCTGCTTTACTTTGCCCATATCAATTTTGATGGGTTCGACCGATGTGAAAAGGTCAACAAGCTGTTTTGCGCTCAACCCGAAAGTTCCTACCGAGCGAGCAAAATCATTACCCGTGCCCGCTGGTGCTACGAGAATGGGAAGTGAACGATCGATTGCAAAAGGAAAGAGTGAATGAGCTAACCCATCTCCCCCAACGCTCACAACGGATGTCAACGATTCTTTGAGAGAGTTTCGGGTGAGTGAATCCAAATTCTCCTGCGCGCTTCCTTCTCGAATGAGAACAAAATGAATAGATCTGCGAGATAACTCGCGCGCTATGGCTTCACCAAGCTTTTTGCCTTTACCACCGCCTGAGATGGGGTTCACAACGAGTGCAACGGTCATGATTGGCGAAGCTTCCAGCCTCGATCATGGAGAACTCCAATGAAAGCTGCGAGGAAATAGAAAAACCACATCGGAACCGCCAAGAACAGCATTGTAAATGGGTCCCCAGTAGGAACAAATATTGCTGCAAAAAGTGTGATTGAGAAGACCACATACCGCCATGGTCGAAGCATCGCTTTTCCGGAAACGATGTTCATCAAATTGAGGGCTATCAGAAAGACTGGAAGCTCGAAAGCTATTCCGAAAACCACCAGTAGCTTCAAAACGAAAACGAGATATTCATCGAATCTGATCAAATTTGTGAGTGTTGATGGAGTGAGGCCCATGATCTGTTGGATAGCAACGGGCAATAACCAATAAGCAAACCAGACGCCAAAAGCAAAGAATGGAGTTGCGAGAAAAATAAATAGAAGTGAATACCTGCGCTCCTTCTTTTTCAAAGCAGGTGAGACAAAAGCCCAGAGTTCATAGAGCCACAATGGTGAGGAGAGAATCACTCCAACAAAAAAGGAGACACTGATCTTGAGATTAAGTGGACCCAGCACGCCATTGATATAGAGCGAACCACATTGGCCACCAGCGGAAACGCTTGTGAGAGCTAGATCGCAAATAGGTTTGGATAGCGTTCGAACTATCGAATCGTAGAAAAACCAACCAACGGCTGCACCAACAATTATTGCTACTGCAGAAGCAAAGAAGCGCTTACGGAGCTCACGAAAATGCTCCAAGAGAGGCATCGTGCCACGCGCAGGCGTTTGTGAATCAGTCATTGGCAATACCGTGAGAAGCCAGAACTTGAGGTGAACTTAGTTGTGAGAATCTTTATCAGACGTGCCAGATTTACCGTCGTTCTCATCTTTCAATTCAGATTTAAAGATCTTGAGAGAACGGGCTACAGACTTTGCTGAATCTGGAAGACGTTTAGCCCCGAAAAGCACAACGAAAACTAAGGCCACAATAATGATGTGCCAAGGTCGCAATTCGTTCATATCTACTCCTGCCTTTGAATCTTGCTCCTACTTACCGGATAAAAGCCTACCACCGAGCTCTTTATAGCCCTCTAGCGCTTGCTTTGCTGTAGATCGAAACTTCGCAGCGAGAAAATCGGGAGTGATGATTTCCACCTCGCCATCAATTGCGAAAAGTGCGCGGAAAAGCCAGTCCGTGTGCTTCACATTTAAAGTTAGAAGCATTCGCTCCCCGACAATCTCTTGGCTTTCAATGATTTCTCTGTGAGTCTCTACGAAGAATAAATGGCTTCTTGGAATGAAAACTTCAACCTGTATGGCATCGGGTAATACCTCAAGAGTTGCTTCTATGCGCGGCTCAGTTGAACTACGAATTTCAGCGATTCGATCTACCCGAAAATTTCGGATGTCTCCAACGTCATGAGCAACAGCTTCGACAAAGAGATGCCCGTTCCTTGCATAAAGCCTGTGAGGTGAAATCGTACGTTGACTGATCTCATCTTTCGTCAAAGACTTGTAAGTGATTTTAAGAGTCGTTCCCAACTTAATTGATTCGTCAATCGTTTGCTTATGTGGAGATTGAGGAAGAGCACGAGATGTTTCAATCACATCGAGGGTCTTAACGTCGTTCAATAGTTCCTTCAACTTCTCCATGAGTGAGTTGGCTAACGCAGCTGCCTCTGGTGAAAGACCCAAGGAAATGAGATTCTTGAGCCCGAAAATTGAACTAACAATTTCGATTTGAGAAAGTTTGCGAGGTTCTCTCAAATTTTGGGGATCAATAATGGAGACCGATCCATCCTCAGTTGTTAAGTCAATAAGTTCCAGATGTGTATAGCCTGGTAGTCCACACATAAAAACAATATTGAGAATCTCTGATATTTCGGCAGGAGTGGTCTTGAACTCCTCAGCTAAATCCTCGATAAGAATGCCAGGGCGGTCAACAATGTATGGAATCAAGTCGAGAGCCCGCGCGGTTCGTTCCAGAGCGTTACTTGCCATGCATCACCCCCGATGCTCGTGAGGATAACAAGCTCATAATATGTTCGTGTAAATCCAACGGTTCGGCAACGAATACATCTGGCGCGTACCAAAGGATCTCCGCAACAGCTTCACCTACATATCGATAGCTCTTCCGGATCTCGTCCCAATTCTCATCGAAAGACGCAACCTCTCCCCCATAACGCAGCGCCAGCGCTTTCCCAACAGGAACCAACAGCTTCACTTCTAGGGGTGCCGAAACGTCTTGATACACAAGAGCTTTGTTCAAATTGAAATCGTGCGGTCTGATGAAGGCACCTTTCTTCGATGCAGCTTTGAGGTGAGAAATACGTTTCACCTTAAATGTACGAAGGTCATCTTTCTCCACATCTCGACCCACCAAATACCACTCGCCATTGAACAAAGTAGAGCCGTACGGTTCAATTTTCCGTTCGATAGATTGATTTGTGGAGTAAACAAATGAAAGAAGAAGGTTCTCAGTAATCGCTCTCCAGATTAATTCAAAATCAGCTGACCCTTCATCAATGGGAATAATTGATGTGTTCAGAGATTGGATATCGACATCAACTCCGAGACTCGAAATCTTTCGAAGAGCTTTTTGTGCGCCTTCAGAAAAAACTGTTGTACGCCATGATTTAGCGGCAACGCTCAACAAGCCAAGCTCGGCGGGAGTGAGTTCAGGGATTTTCAAAGAGTACGAATCTGGAGTTATTCGGTAGCCAAGCTCATCTTCGAAAAGTGAATCAAGCGGAGCAACCTCTATTTCGATACCCAGAGAGCGCAGATCATCCTTATCTCGCTCGAACATTCTTTCCATCGACTCTTGCGCCCCGTCATACCCCGCGACTGAGGAGAAAATCTCATTCTTTGTCAGGAGACGCTTCGAGGCCAGTAGAGCCATAGTGAGGTTCAGAAGACGTTCTGTTTTGAGATCGGACACAGGAGAACGATAAGGCTTTGCTATCCTCTGCCAATGAGAAATCGCGCGAAAACCAAGCCAATAATTGCCGCCTCCATCGCAAGCATTGGAGCATTACTCCTAGCAGGTTGCACAACCGATGGAGGTCATCCGTCAGCGATCAAGCCAACACAACAGGGAGCTTCTACTGTGAATACATCGACCAATCCATCAATTCCAGTAGTCACAGGCGCTGCAAATAGTGCACCTGTCATTGAAGCACCAAAAGGATCAGCACCGACCACTCTCCTTACACATGATGTCATTGTCGGCACAGGTGCAGAAGCAGTAGCAACATCAACCCTTACCGTCCATTACACACTCATGGCATGGTCCACTGGAAAAGTTGTTGAGTCTTCATGGAATGGCGGACAACCTGCGACTTTCGCGCTCTCCGGTGTTATCCCTGGATGGCAACAAGGAATTCCTGGGATGAAAGCTGGCGGCCGTCGTGTCCTAGTTATTCCTCCTGCTCTTGGTTATGGAGCACAAGGTGCCGGGCCAATCGGACCGAATGAAACTCTGATCTTTGTAGTGGATCTAATTTCTATCGCGTAATTTTACGCTTCATCCTCTGGCAAACCATAAGAACCCTTTGATGGCCTGCGTCTGCGAAGTGGTGCAATAACCCCTGGAGCCAATCGTCGCGCCATGATCAAGAATCCAGTATGCCCAATCATTCTATGTTGTGGACGTACGGCTAGCCCCTCGTGATGCCAACCGCGCAGAAGAGTTTCGATGCTCTCGGGTTCAGTAAATGCTTCCGACTTCTTTATCGTTTCTGCCATTTCCGACAGCTGGGTTGTCGTTGCAACATAAGCCAACAGAACACCACCAGCTTCCAAAACGGTAGCTGCCATTTCAACACATTCCCAAGGAGCAAGCATGTCTAAAACGACCCGATCATATTTTTGATGAACGGCATCCTGAACTGAACCGAGGGTTAAAGACCACTGGGCAGGCAACTCGCCGAAATACATCTCAACATTCTTGCGAGCTACAGTGGCAAATTCATCGCGACGTTCAAAAGAATCCACTTTGCCTGTGGGTCCAACAGCGCGCAATAGAGAAATAGATAACGCCCCGGAACCAACGCCCGCCTCCAAAACGCGAAGGCCAGGTGCGATATCAGCGAAACCTAGAATGAATGCAGCGTCTTTTGGATAAACGATTGTCGCGCCTCGGGGCATAGAGAGAACAAAGTCTCCAAGCAACGGCTTAAATGCAAGAAACTTTAAGCCGCCCGTTGTTTCGACGACCGATCCTTCGGGAGTTCCGATAAGTTCATTGTGAATAATCCACCCTTTGTGTGTGTGGTATTCGCCGCCCTCTTTTAGGGTAATTGTTTGAACTTTGCCTTTAGCATCGGTGAGTTGAACTCTGTCACCATATTGAAAATTTGCCATCTATATTCTCTCTTCAGTTAAGTCACGCGAATAAAACTCTTCAAGGTCTTTGGCCGAGATGCCGCTGAGCGAATCGAGCACGACCAAGCGATCCTCAGGTGAAACGGAGATGAACATTGGTATAGCGATCACAAAAGCACCACTCGCTTTTGCTGCAGAGATCCCAGTATTCGAGTCTTCAAGAACGATGCAATTTTCGATATTGACTCCTAATGTCTTGGCAGCCAGTAAGTACGCTTCAGGACTCGGTTTCGTGACTGCAACATCATCACCAGATATTGCAACATCGAAATGGTTTTCATCCAAACGACCAAGAGTTGCGCGCATCATGGGTTCAGGACTTGCCGTTACTAAACCGAGAGCCACTCCCTCGCTCTTAAGTTCCAATAGAAGTTCAAGTGCGCCGGGCATATATTCGATATCAGATTGGAAATGTTCAATAGTGCGCTTCACCAGTTCATCTCGGAAAAATTCTGGAGATTTCTGCTCACCAGATAACGAGGCCATGTAACGTCCAACTTTATCGAGAGGTCCACCGAGGCAATATTGTTGATCTTCGTGCGTCCACGCATGACCGTACTCAGCCATCAATTCCGTCTCTGCAGCCAACCAATGTGGTTCCGAGTTTACGAATGTGCCATCCATATCAAAGAAGACAGCTTCAAATGTTTTTGTCATGAGGCGTTGAAATACTTGGCTTCAGGGTGAACGGTGATGATTGCAGATGTGGACTGTTCAGGGTGTAGTTGGAATTCTTCGGAAAGCTCGACACCGATTCGGTTCGGCTCAAGGAGTTCGCACAGTTGAACTTGTTGTTCTAAATCTGGACATGCCGGATATCCGAATGAATAACGAGAGCCTCGATATCCTTGATCCAGAATTTCAGGTAACTCAGTGGAATCATCTTTCCCAAAACCAAGTTCCTCGCGAATGCGAGCATGCCAATGTTCAGCAAGTGCTTCAGTCAGTTGGACTGATAAGCCATGAAGCTCTAGATATTCGCGGTACAAGTTTTCGTTGAACAATTTCGCAGTTGCATCGCTCACCGCTGAGCCCATTGTGACAACATGGAATGCAACAACATCTATCTCACCGCTCGATTTAGGTCGGTAGAAATCGCTTAAGCACAGCCGCTTGTCACGTGTTTGACGTGGGAAAGTAAAGCGGAGTCGCTCCTCACCCTTTTTCGGTCCCTCGTGATGAAGTATCACAAGATCATTATCTTCGCTGTAGCAAGGGAAATATCCGTAGACAACCGCTGCGTTGAGCCAACCATTTGCTTGTGCGGTATTGAGAAGAGAACGAAGTCGTGGACGACCTTCCTCTTCGACCATTTTCTCGTATTCACCACGTGCACCTTTGAGACCCCATTGACCCATGAAAAGTGCGCGCTCATCAAGCATGCCCGAATAATCCGAGAGTGGAATTCCTTTCACGATGCGAGAGCCAAAAAAGGGCGCCTTCCCAATTGGAACATCTGTCGCTACATCTGAACGACGCGTATCAATCTCCATCGGTTCGGTGCTCTTGCGAGGGTTTGTAATGCGCTTCTTTAATGGAGGTAGAACGGCAAGTGGGTCGCCCTTTTTGATACCCATAAGGGTGTCCATCAACGAGAGACCTTCAAAAGCATCCTTTGCATAGCGAACAGTTCCATCGAATTCAGAAGCTAAATCATCTTCAACGAAAGTACGTGTCAGCGCTGCTCCCCCAAGTATCACTGGCCACTTTTGATTCAATTTTCGCGACGTCATCTCCTCAAGATTTTCTTTCATGATGACAGTTGATTTCACTAAAAGACCGGACATTCCAATGACATCAACATTCTCAGCTTCCGCAGCGTCGATGATTTGGTTAATCGTTTGTTTGATTCCGATATTGACAGTTGTGTAGCCATTGTTAGTCAAAATAATGTCGACTAGGTTTTTACCAATATCGTGGACATCGCCCTTAACAGTGGCGAGCAGAATCTTGCCGCGTCCTTCTGAATCAGTCTTTTCCATGAAAGGCTCGAGAATTGCGACTGCTTCCTTCATAACTTCAGCGCTTTGAAGTACGAAAGGCAACTGCATCTGGCCAGAGCCGAAGAGTTCGCCCACGACTTTCATACCGGCGAGAAGGTGATCGTTAATTATTTGGAGTGGTTTGATTCCAGAACTCATTGCGCTCTGCAAATCGGCTTCAAGTCCGACTTTCTCACCGTCAATGATTCGTCGCTGCAACCGCTCTTCGAGTGGAAGAGCCGCTAATTCGGCTGCTCGCGATAACTTGGACGATTTCGCTTCAACGCCTTCAAAGAGTTCTAGGAAACGTTGCAATGGGTCGTATGTGCAATTGCCATCACTGGAGAATTCTCGTTTGTCGTAGATGAGATCCATCGCTACTTTCAAGACTTCTTCATCGATGCGAGCGATGGGAGTAATTTTCGATGGGTGAACAATCGCAGAATCAAGACCATTCTTCACTGCTTCACTGAGAAATACTGAGTTGAGAACGATACGAGCAGCAGGATTGATTCCGAAACTAATATTGCTTACGCCGAGAGTTGTTTGAACATCTGGATAGAGTTCTTTGAGCTCTTTGATGGCCGCGAGAGTTTCAATGCCATCGCGACGAGTCTCTTCTTGCCCAGTCGCAATCGGGAAAGTGAGACAGTCGATCAGAATGTCTCCAATCGCTATCCCCCATTTTTGGGTCAAATCTTCGATCAATCGACTGGCGACGCGAATCTTCCATTCTTGCGATCGGGCTTGGCCTTCTTCATCAATCGTTAAAGCGACAACAGCTGCGCCATGTTCTTTGACGATAGGCATAATGCGTGCAAATCGGGATTGAGGGCCGTCTCCATCTTCGAAGTTAACGGAGTTGATGATGCAACGCCCACCGAGTTCTTCAAGGCCAGCTTGAATCACAGCAGGTTCAGTGGAATCCAACATAATTGGAAGCGTGGACGAGGTCGCTAATCGAGCTGCAATCTCCTTCATATCTGCCACACCATCGCGACCGACGTAATCCACGGAGAGATCGAGCATATGCGCACCGTCACGAATTTGATCGCGTGCTATTTCAACACATGTTTGCCAATCATCTGCCAACAGAGCTTCGCGAAATGCTTTTGAACCATTTGCATTGGTTCGTTCACCTATCGCAAGATACGTCTTGTCTTGGCGAAATGGCACGAATTGATACAACGAAGAAGCTCCGGGCTCAGAGATCACTGTACGCGGCGCTACCTTCAACTCCCGCACTGAATTCACAACTGCGGCAAGGTGAGTAGGGGTTGTTCCGCAACAACCACCTACTAATCCAACTCCGTAATTGATAACAAACTCTTTGAGACTTGACGCCAATTCGTCAGGTCCTAATGGGTAACTCGCACCGTTCGGTCCCAAAACTGGCAAACCAGCATTTGGCATTACAGATATTCCGCTTTGAGCGCTCTTGCCGAGATAACGAAGATGCTCGGACATTTCCGCAGGTCCAGTCGCACAATTTAAGCCAATGAAATCAACACCCAAAGCGCTGATTGAATTGAGTGCAGCACCTATTTCAGATCCCAGAAGCATTGTCCCGGTTGTTTCAACGGTCACTTGCGCAATAAGGACGACATCTCGATGTGACTCATGAATCGCTTTGCGCGATCCATTAATTGCAGCTTTCACTTGTAGCAAGTCTTGTGACGTTTCAATCAGTAGAGCATCTGCTCCACCATCCAGCAAACCTCGTGCATTTTCACAATATGCATCTCGCAAGTGGTCATATTGAGTGTGACCTAACGTTGGAAGTTTTGTCCCAGGCCCCATGGAGCCCAAAACAAATCGAGTACGTCCATCGGCTGAGTATTGATCGCACACTTCACGAGCTAGCACTGCGCCTGCTTTAGCAAGTTCATAAATGCGATCTTCAATTCCATATTCAGCGAGATTTGCCCAGTTCGCACCAAAGGTATTTGTTTCAATTGCATCTACACCCGCATCGAGATATTGGGCGTGAACAGCTTTTACGATGTCGGGACGAGAGACGTTGAGGATTTCATTGCAACCTTCAAGGTTTTGAAAATCGTCTAACGAAGGATTGGCTGCTTGCAGCATCGTTCCCATGGCCCCGTCGGCCACGATGACGCGGCTTGCCAGCGCACTTCTCAGGGATTCTCTACTCATAGAGAAGAAAGTTTACAGGGCTAAACCTAAGAGAGAATCGAGGGCTCGTGAGACTACTCCAGCCTCATCAACCGTCGGATTTTCTTCAGATTCATAGCACCAACGCTCAATGGCTTTTAGCGCCTCAGGTGTGTCTAAGTCTGAAGAAAGGGATGATGCCAACTGCGAGATCAGTGTATGAGCCGGTGCCACTTCACTTTTGGAGAGATTCAGACGAATTCGCGCGAGTGCTGATTGAGCCTTTTCCAGTAATTCGTTGGTCCACATTCGGTCCTCTGAATATCTCTGGAGCATCAACGCATAACGAATCGCCATAGGATCTACACCATCCGCAACAAGTCGAGAGACGAATACAAGATTGCCTTTCGATTTGCTCATTTTTTCGCCATCCAAACCGATCATGCCGGAATGGACATAGGCGCGAGCAAACGAAATCCCCAACATTGCTTGGGCTTGCGCGCCACTCATGAAATGATGAGGAAAAATCAAATCACTTCCTCCACCTTGAAGGTCGATGAGGTATTCCCCCTTTGATTCAGAGAGAAATCTTTCACCCAATAGGTATCGCAAACTAATTACACAACACTCAATATGCCAACCTGGTCGACCAAATCCGTGACTGCTTTCCCAACCCGGTTCATCATTGCGGTTAGCAATCCAGAGAACAGGGTCAAGCGGATCGCGCTTGCCTTCTCTGAGTGGGTCTCCCCCGCGTTCAGCAAAAATTGAGAGAGCCTCATCATAAGGAATGGGAAGATCTTTCAAGAATGAGGAGACATCAAAGTAAAGATCGTTATCAATGGAGTAAACAAAGCCTGTCGATGTCATTTTTGTTATGGCTTGATCAACTAACCCCATGACACTTGTCGCAGGAACAAAGAATTGCGGTGGGATTACATGGAGGGCTGCCATATCACCTTGAAATAGTTGGACTTGGTTGAGAGCTAAATCTTTCCAGTCAACGCCATCTCGTGTTGCGCGTTCAAGAAGTGGTTCATCAATATCCGTGACATTTTCAACAAAGGAGACGCTCTTGCCAGAAGCGCGTTGATATCGGTTGATCAAATCGAAGGTGAGATACGTCGCAGCATGTCCCAAATGCGTGGAGTCATATGGTGTTATTCCACAGACATACATAGTGAATGTCTCTTCTGTAAAAACTTTCTCGCCCTGGGCTGTTGAGAGTTTCAGAGGTGGAAGCGAAAAATCGAGAGGTGGGATATAGATCTTCGCCCACGGAAAGATATTCATAGGGGTTGAGCCTATCTAACTGAACCTAGAAAGGTGGCCATGGAATTGCTGGCCAATCTTCTGATGGTTCGGGGAATGTGCCCATCGATAAGAGATTATCCGCCCTGGAAATGGCAGCTGCGATTTCAGCGTCCGTGAGAAGCGCTTCGTAGCGAGAATCAACAATTACCTTTTTGAAAATTTCTATCTTTTCATTCTCGTGTGGCGTGAACGTATCCCCACTCCATTGCCACAAGACAGTGCGCAGCTTGTTCTCTACATTAAAAGTTACACCGTGATCGCACCCATAAATGTTTCTTTCATCAAGCGGAAGAATGTGTCCAAATTTTCGGTCACCATTGTTGATGAGAGCGTCAAATAGAACCATTTCGCGAATCTTTACATTAGTTGACTGGGATATCTCAACAACATCGATTTCAGCGTTTGGCTCTATCCACAACTGAACCATGCCTTCCCCATACGGACCATCCCTTAACACTGTCGGAGGAACAATTTCAAAACCGAGATGTTCCGAAATAAGAAAAGCGGCATACTCTCTATACGCTAAATGTCCGTCAGGAAAATCCCAGAGCGGTCTTTCGCCTGCAATAGGTTTGTAGACAACTTGCTCACCATCTATGTGTGCAAGAAGCGTTGCATTGGATGCGTCGGTGATGCGTCCAACTATGGTGATTTCTCCGTTCTGAAGATCAATCAACGACGATATCCGTTTGCTCTCGGACAGATGTGTCCTTCTGGATTTAGAGGAAGACCGCAGAAAGGGCATGGAGATCTTCCTGCAGACACCACATTGAGTGCACGATCACAAAAACCTCGAACTTGCGCGATCGTAAGTGAAACGATGAGCAAGTCAGGCGTATCAATGCCAACCTCTTCATCGCCAGCTTCGATCAATTCATCAACATCATCACTTACGCCTTGGATCTGAAGATCAATTGTTTGATTGCCTTGTTCGTACGTTATTGCAATAACTCCTGCACGAAAATCTTCAGTAATGGGATATTCAAGTTGGGCATCATCTTTGATTGCAGGGAGGTTTAGAGAATCTGTCGAAGCCAACCGGTTACGTCGAATTTCACGGACAAGCAGCTGTAGTCGCTCAACAAGAGCTTGAACTTGGGTTTTCTCCACAGCAACGCAATTGAGGCCTTTTGATGAAAGTACTTGGATGAAGAAAGCTCTCTCTCCAGGAACTCCGACCGTACCAACCACGCAACGCTCAACGTTGTGATGGGAATAGATGATCCGGCTCATGGTTTTCCTGAGCCTCCGCCCAACGTTGAATTGTTGTGCGTTGAAGCTGAAACAGTTGAGTTAATGAAGTTAATACGAACGCTATCTCCGTGGAATGAAAGTGCGCTGATTGATGCTGGATCGACTGATAATCGTTGAAAATTGTCAAGCTGAGAACCTAAATAGTGATTGAGAGCGACACGGATGACATCACCATGAGACACGACCAGATGTACCTTGCCATCTCCCCTGAGTTTTTCAAGGCCTTCCAAAACACGAGCTGACATTTCTGTGAAGCTCTCACCTTCCGGGAAACGCACTCGTGATGGAGACTGCTGAATAGTGCTCCACAATTTCTTCTTAGACAGAAGAGAAAGTTTCAACCCAGACCATTTTCCATAATCCATTTCAACGAACGCGGGTTCCGAGACCGCCGGAATCTTTGGATTTGCCCTGAGGAAAGGTTCGATCGTTTGAAAACATCGTTCAAGTGGGCTGTAATGGATTTCTTGGATTTTTAGTGTCCCAAGTCTTTCAATCAGTTCTGCCGCTTGTTTCTTTCCCACATCAGAGAGATTGACTCCTGCTTTACGCCCGGACAAAGTGCCACGAAGATTTGCTTCAGAATGGGCATGGCGCAACAAGAAAATTGTTGTGCTTTTACTTCCACTGCGGAGCGTCATATGGCTAGGTTACCGATACTTCGACTTCCTTGTTGCTAGTGTCCGAACCGTGGAGAAACGCACCCTTGGTCGAACCGGGCTAGAAGTCTCTCGTTTAACCCTCGGCACGATGACTTGGGGTCGCGATACAGATGAACACGAAGCTGCAGTCCAACTTCGCGCATTTATAGAAGCAGGCGGAAATCTCATCGATACTGCTGCCGTCTATGCCGATGGCGATTCTGAACGAGTGATCGGTGGCTTTCTTGGAACCTTGGTCAGTAGGGATGAAATTCTTCTCGCCTCTAAAGCTGGAATATCAGCAAAAGGTGGAGAACGAAAGGTCAGTAATTCTCGGACATCACTTCTCGACGATCTTGAGAAAAGCTTGGTCCGCCTTGGAGTTGAGTATTTAGATTTATGGCAGATACATACGTGGGACGATGCAACACCCTTGGAAGAAACTCTCTCCGCAATCGATTATGCAGTGTCGAGTGGAAAAGTTCGATACGCGGGAGTGTCAAATTTTTCAGGCTGGCAACTTGCTCGTGCACAGACTTTGCAAAATCCTCTTTTCGGCAAGAGCCCTATCATCTCTATTCAATCTGAATATTCACTGCTCAACCGCGGAGTAGAACGTGAAGTCGTTCCCGCGGCACAGTATTTAGAAACTGGTTTCCTTGCCTGGTCCCCACTAGGCCGTGGCGTCCTCACCGGAAAATATCGAGGTGGCACGCCGTCTGATTCGCGTGGAGCAAGTCCACATTTCTCTGGATTTGTTTCGCCATATCTTGATCAACGTGCACGTGGAATTGTGGATGCAGTGTGCGTCGCCGCAGAAGGTCTTGGCTACTCACCCCTCGAAGTTGCACTCTCCTGGGTTCGTGACAGCAAAGGCGTAACTTCAGCAATTATTGGTGCACGAACAGGCGCACAACTTCGTGGAGTGCTCACAGTTGAAGAGATCGAACTTCCACCGCAAGTGCGCGAAGCGCTCGACGAAATCTCAGAACCGACCGTTTAACAGTTTTCCAAGAATCTCGAAAGCGTCCTGACGCCGAATTTCAGACCATCGACTGGGACTCTCTCATCAACGCCGTGAAAGAGAGCGAAGAAATCCAAATCTGCTGGAAGTTTCAGCGGGCTAAATCCATAGCCAATAATCCCCAAATCAGAGAGCGCTTTGTTATCTGTTCCACCGCTCATCACATATGGGACAGGCACACCCTCTGGATCTTCTGCATGAAGTGCGTCGCACATTGCTTGAACAAGTGGACCATCGAAATCAACCTCAAGTGCCTTGTCTCGCACAAGCATCTCAACAGTCGCATCTTCGCCCGCCAATTCACGAACGGTTGCGAGAAGCTCTTCCTCGTAACCGGGCAAGAAGCGGCCATCAACGACAGCGCTTGCGAGTTGTGGGATGACATTTGCTTTGTAACCAGCTTCTAACATCGTTGGATTAGAAGTGTTTTGTACCGTAGCGCCCATCATTCGAGCCGCGCCACCTATGTGTTTTTGCAGTGGACGAGGATTTGATGGATCGTATTTCTCACCGACTAATTCTGCGATCTTTCCCCAGAATTTAGCACCGGTTTTTGTTTCACGAATCGGCCATTGATATTCCCCGATACGGGCGATTGCTCGCGTAAGTTTTGTAACAGGGTTGTCGCGATTGATGAATGATCCGTGCCCTGCAGTTCCTTTTGCTGTCAGTTTCATCCATGACAGACCCTTTTCCGCAGTTTGAACCCAGTACAAACGATGGCCCCCGGTAATGGTTACAGAGAAACCTCCTACTTCTGAGATTGCCTCTGAATAACCTTCAAATATTTCAGGGCGGTTCTTAATCATCCAACGAGAACCGAAAAGGCCACCGGCTTCTTCATCAGCGAAAAATATGAGGAGAATATTTCTTGGTGGCGTATAACCAAACTTCTTCCATCCTCGAACAATTGCGAGAAATTGCGCACACCCATCTTTCATATCAACAGCGCCACGACCCCAAATAAATCCATCCTTAATAACTCCGGACCAAGGATCGACAGACCAATCTGCAGCATCTGCTGGAACGGTATCGATGTGACCATGGACAACTAGTCCAGGTCGCGAGGTGTCACTTCCAGGAATGCGAGCTACAACACTGACGCGATTATCTGCAGCAACAACAAACTCGCTCTCGATTCCCGCTTCCGCGAGTTGCGCCGCAACATATTCAGCAACAGCTTTCTCATCGCCTTTACCTTCGCCAAAATTGACGCTAGGAATCTGAATCATCTCCTGGAGTATTCGGACACAGTCCTCTTCCATAAAGTTCATCTGATCAGGGGTCATGTGTTGTGGGTTGCTCATGCCTTTATCTTGCCACCCATCACGGTGAACTCGCAGCCTTCATGAGGCCAATTTCTCCACAGCCGAAATAATTGGTATCTTTGCCTCTCTTGTCCGGGTGGCGGAATTGGCAGACGCGCTAGCTTGAGGTGTTAGTTCCCGCAAGGGATTAGGGGTTCAAGTCCCCTCTCGGACACAAGTAATGGTTAGATACCCACATGGCTGAATTGATCTACTACTGCGGCACGATGGATTCTGGTAAATCCACTCTGGCTCTGCAGACAGCCCACAATCACCAGACTCGAGGCCGCAAAGGTCTCATTTTCACCAACAAAGATCGCGGTGGACGTGGTGTTATCACCAGCAGGCTCGGCTTGAAAAGTGAGGCTATCGAAGTAGATCCGGAGATGAATCTCCATCGCCTCGTGGTTGATCGTTTGTCTCAAGGTGAGCGTATCGATTTCATTATTAGCGATGAGACACAATTTTTTGAACCAGAGCATATTGAACAACTTGCTCAAGTAGTTGATGGTTTAGGTATCGATGTCTTTGCTTTTGGAATTCTCACCGATTTTAGAACCGCTCTTTTCCCAGGATCTGCTCGTCTCGTTGAGCTCGCAGACCGTGTACTGACTCTTCAAGTTGAAGCCCTGTGTTGGTGTGGTGAACGCGCAACGCATAATGCACGTCTCATCAATGGTGAGATGGTCTCCGTAGGCGAACAGGTTGTTGTTGGTGATACATCTGCCGCAGAGGTTGTTTCTTACGAAGTCCTATGTCGCCGTCACCATATGCGAAAAGTTACATCTCGAGCTGCGAAGCCAGCAGATAACCAACCTCTGCCATTTCAAAATCTTTGACATACAAACTGAAAGATACTGAAGGAGAAAACAATGGGAATAGCTACACGCGCGTATGCAGCAATGGAAGCCAAGGGATCTCTTCAGCCTTTTACTTTTAATCGTCGAGATTTGCGCGATCACGATGTCGAGTTGAAAATCACCTATGCAGGAATCTGCCACTCAGATATTCACACTGTTGCTGGAGAATGGGGCTCTGTCCTCACTCCTCTCGTGCCAGGGCATGAAATTGTTGGCGTTGTTACTCAGGTCGGAAAGAGCGCAAAGAAGTTTGCTGTCGGGGATCTCATCGGTGTTGGAGTCTTCGTCGACTCCTGTGGTTCATGCGAGAACTGTGCACAAGGCCTACAAAATTATTGCCTAGAAGGTATGACTGGTACATACAACGGTTATGAAAGAGATGGAGTTACACCAGCTCAAGGTGGCTACTCCAACGCTTTCGTTATTGATGAAAATTATGCTGTAAAGGTTCCCGCCAACCTGTCGTTGCCAGGAGTTGCACCACTGATGTGTGCAGGCATCACGCTGTATTCACCACTTCGCCATTGGAAAGCTGGTCCAGGAAAGAAGGTTGGCGTTATCGGACTAGGCGGACTTGGACATATGGGAGTGAAATTTGCTGCGGCGCTTGGTGCTGAAGTGACCGTGTTTTCACATTCAGCATCGAAGAAAGCCGATGCGTTGGCTATGGGAGCAGATCACTTTGTTCTCACATCAGACCCATCAGTCTTCGATAGCCTCAAAAGCTCTTTTGATCTCATCCTCAATACAGTGTCTGCTGATATGGATTTACATCCTTATCTTCGTTCACTGAAACTAGATGGAACGCTCGTTCTCATCGGGCTCCCTGGAAAACCATATGCCCTTGAAGGAAATGTTCTGCTTCCAGCTCGTCGTTCGATAGCAGGTTCAATGATTGGTGGCATGCCTGAACTTCAGGAGATGCTGGACTTCTGCGGAACACACAACATCACCAGTGATGTAGAAGTCATTCCCGCTTCATACATCAACGAGGCATATACCCGAACCGTAGCGAGCGATGTGAAATATCGATTTGTTATCGACGCTTCAACTTTCTAAATGAATTGATGCGCTGCTAGAGCTATTAGTGGCGCTAGAAAAAGTGCTGGTAAAAGATCGCCTACACGGATGACTTTGATATCCAACAGTCGAAGAGAGATGCCAAAAAGTAATACTCCACCAGCTACAGTCATTGCATCCACTTGGTACTCGGACATCACATTGCCTAGGAAAACTCCTACGGCAGTCCATGCACCTTGATAGAGACCAACAGGAAAAATTGATGCTATTACTCCCCCGCCAAACGATGAAGCAAAAGCTATAGATGCGAAGAAATCCAATGTACTTTTCAGTGCTAATTGCGTTGTGCCACTTCCCATTCCATCACTGATGCTTCCGAGAATCGCTAACGGTCCTATTGCAAAGAGAAGTGTTGCTGCCATGAAGCCAGAGATGAAGGACTTCTCGTCATTGCTGCCAAATTTGCGTCGAAGAAGCTCTCCGAAACTTTCTAAACGGTCTTGAATCTTCAAGAGAGTTCCAAGAGCTCCGCCAACAATCAGCGCAAAGAGAGTTCCGAGAAGAGTCCAACCTTTGGGCACGGCTTGAACAAAATGCGAGTGCCATAACGATGAGATGGCATCCGCGGCGGCGATAAGCGTGATGCAGCCCAGAACATCTGTGATCAGTTCTTTCGTTCGAACATTGAGGCGTCCGCCGGTAAGCATCCCAATGCTTCCACCTGCAACAATGGCTGCAATGTTTATTACCGTACCGATCCCATGGAACATGGTTAAACTCTAACAGTGAGCGAGCAGAAGAATGTGTTTCGTAGAGTTATTCAGTTCTTAGCTCCTCACAAAACAGTTCCTCACGTTAAATGGACTGGGAAACATCGCTGGGACTTGTCCCCAATGCGTTTGGTGATTCTCATTTCAGGTCTGGCATTTTTCGGAATCGGAGAAGCTCTCTTAGTTCAGTCCAATATCGGAAACTCTCCTTGGACTGTTTTCGCTCAAGGTTTATCGCTCCATACGCCGCTCAATATTGGTGAATCAACTTTTCTCATAAGCGCCGTGATTTTGGCTCTATGGATACCCTTGGGTGAACGTCCGGGTTTCGGCACTTTGGCAAATATGGTTGTCATTGCATACTTTCTTGAATTGGGAGTTTCGCATATTCCTCTTGTTCATAACGCGCCGATAACTTCGGTAACTATGTCGCTCTGTGGAATTGGAATGGTGGGCTTCGCTTCCGCACTCTATATAACGTGTGGACTTGGTCCTGGACCGAGAGATGGACTCATGACTGCGCTTCACAAGAAAACTGGAATTCGAGTCGGTCGTGTTCGACTGTGTATCGAAGTTGTTGCTCTATCTATAGGTGTTGCCTTAGGTGGCCGTGCAGGTATAGGTACAGCTCTTTTTGCGGTACTTATTGGAAACTCAGTCGCAATCTCTTTCAACTTGGTTAATAGGTTTGCCAATTAATCGGAGACGTTCCTACACTCGCTAACAGTTCGTTCGTTCGTGAAAACGGTTTACTTCCAAAAAATCCACGGTAGGCACTCAAAGGACTGGGATGTGCTGAAATAATCGTTCGGTCCGGTTCAAAATATTTCGACAGTTCTTGTGCTTTCTTTCCCCACAAAATTGCCACAGGCTTTCTACGGCTCGCAATTTCTATAATCTCTTCCGACACCTTTTCCCATCCTAATCCTGCATGCCCGAGGGAATTTTCAGGGGTAGTTGTAAGAACACGGTTGAGAAGCAAGACCCCTTGATCAACCCAAGAGGATAAATCGCCTGACATGTTCCGAACTCCGACATCTTCATAGAGCTCTGTAAAGATATTGCGAAGCGAGGCCGGCAATGGGTGAACACCGCTGCGCACGGAGAAAGCTAAGCCCATCGCATGTTCACGGTTAGGGTAAGGATCTTGACCCACTATGACGACTCGGACTCTGTCAGGATCAACCTCGAGTGCTCGAAAAACGTCACCGCGCTTTGGAATGTATGTCGAACCTAAAAGATTTTCGGATATTCGGTCGATTGTTGTTCGTGAGCGAGTGAGTTGTGAGAGCCAGGCTTCTGGAATTTCTTTAGAGAGCTCGAGCAAAATAACGGCCTGCATCGTGTGTAACTGCGACTGGAAGACCATAAGCACTCGACAAATTTGTATCAGTGATTACAGTTGCAATGGGTCCGACTGCAACCACCTCACCACCATTGAGTAATAGCGCGTGAGTGGTGCCTGAAGGAATCTCTTCGATGTGATGAGTAATGATGATTGTTGCTGGGGCTAGAGGGTCAAGAGCAAGTGCGGTCAGTCGCTTGAGAAGATCTTCACGTCCTCCAAGGTCAAGCCCTGCTGCAGGTTCATCCAAAAGAAGTAGCTCAGGATTGGGCATGAGAGCCCTTGCAATAAGCGCTCTCTTCTTTTCGCCATCGCTGAGAGTTCCAAAAAGTCGTTGCGCTAAATCCCGGACACCAAGAGTTGTGAGGAGTCCCATAGCTCGTGACTCATCCCATAAGTCATACTCTTCTTCCCAGCGTCCATAAATTGCGTAGGCAGATGTCAACACGACATCGATCACCTTTTCATCAAAAGGAATCTGTTCAATTGTGTTGTGAGTCATTAATCCGATTCGAGGACGAAGTTCAAAGACATCAACTTTGCCTAGAGTTTCACCAAGAACCGATACGGAACCTTGTGTGGGATGCATGATTGTTCCTGCTAATTGAAAAAATGTTGTTTTGCCAGCACCGTTGGGTCCTAAGACAACCCATCTCTCACCTTCATTGATTGTGAGTGAGACTGGGCCGAGAATCCTTTTCTGACTGCGGACCACTGTTGCGTTCTGGAATTGAAGAATCTGGCTCACGAGAGTGAAAGATACCCGTAGAGAGCTCGAAAGACCCTAAAATAGCGCCATGATCAAGCAAGATTTACCTCACCCGACATTTACTGGCTTGATCCTCATCTCAGGCGCAGATGCCCCTGGAGTCACACAATCTCTCTTTGAAACACTCTCCCCCTTCTCCATCGTGGTCTTGGATATGGAGCAAGTAATTATTCGTGGACGATTGATTCTTACAACACTCATCTCCCTCGACCCTGCCCACTCGGATGGTATCGAGGATGACTTACTCGCTCTTGGTGAGCGACTCGGGCTCGATGTCGCAGTGGACTTCACCGATGTAGAGCGGGCTCAAGATGAAAATACACAAGCCCTGCAATTAGTCGTTCTAGCAAAAGAGTTGAAACCTCACGCAATCGCTAAAGTTGCATCTGTCATCAATGCACATAAAGGCAATGTTGAACGCTTTCGTCGGACAGCTTCCTATCCAGTAACCGCCATTGAATTCGACGTAGCGATCCCACAATCTTCCAACTCTCGCGATTTGCAACGAGATTTAGCAGATTTAGCTCTCACGGAAGGTATCGACCTGGCCATTGAAGCTGGAGGTTTAACACGTCGATCCAAGAGAATCGTTCTTCTTGATATGGACTCCACTTTCATCCAGCAAGAGGTCATCGACTTGCTTGCCGAAGATGCCGGAGTTGGAGATCAAGTAAAGGCGATTACGGAATCTGCAATGAAAGGTGAGTTGGATTTCAAACAATCCCTTTCGGCACGAACTGCGCTACTTGCGGGATTGCCAGAGAGCGCAATCGTTAACATTAGAGAGAGAATCACTCTCACCCCCGGTGCTAGAACGTTGGTCCGCACCCTTCATCGTTTGGGTCATAAAGTTGGGATCGTTTCTGGTGGCTTCACCAATGTGATCGAACCTATTATCGAGGAGATGAGACTCGATTTCTTTAGGGCGAATACTTTAGAAATCGTGGATGGAAAGCTGACCGGTAAAATTGTGGGAGACATCGTCGACAGAGCAGCGAAAGCACGCTTCTTAGAAGAATTTGCGAAGGCAGAAGGCGTTGCATTGACGCAAACCATCGCTGTAGGCGATGGAGCGAATGATTTGGATATGCTGAAAGCGGCAGGATTGGGTATTGCATTTAATGCTAAGCCCTCTGTAAAGGCACAAGCCGATGCGTCTCTCAACACCCCGTATCTTGATTCAATTCTGTACTTGATGGGTATTCCCCGGGAAGAGATCGAAGCTGCCGATAAAGCTGATTCTTAAATCAGATTCTTAGAGTCTGCTCGCGTGAATATCTGTTACAAGAATTCCACGTGCTCCAACTTTGTAGAGCTCATCCATAATCTTATTTACTTCACGGCTTTTGACCATAGCCCGAACAGCGCTCCAACCCTCTTTTTGTAAGGGAGAGATTGTTGGGGATTCAATTCCTGGCGTCAAAGCAGTTGCAGCAGCAAGATTGCTCGTCTCTACATCGTAATCTACGAGAACATACTGTCTAGCAATAACGACTCCATTAATTCGGCGAAGAAGAGTTTCAATCGCTTCACTTCTCTTTGCGCCGGTTCGTTCTATAAGAATCGCCTCCGATTCAAGCAAAGGCTCTCCGAAAACTTTCAAGCCTGCTTGGCGAAGAGTTCCTCCGGTAGATACGACATCTGCAATCACGTCAGCGACACCTAAACGAACCGAGGACTCAACAGCGCCGTCGAGACGAACCACCGTTGCTGCAATCCCCTTCTCGGATAAATACTTTTCTACTAAACCAGGATAGGCAGTTGCGATTCGTTTGTTGTTGAGTGCAGTTTCTTCTTTTGCAGCAAAACGAAAAGTGCTGCGACCGAAATCTAAGGATAAAATTTCAACTGCAGTGACACCGCTATCCACGAGGAGATCTCGTCCAGTTACTCCAATATCCAACTCCCCCGACCCTACATAAACAGCAATATCGCGTGGTCGTAAGTAGTAAAACTCAATATCATTTTCTGGATCGTAGAGAGTTAAATCTCGGGAATCAGAGCGTTGGCGATAGCCGGCCTCTTTCAGAATGAGCGCGGCGCTCTCCGCGAGAGAACCTTTATTGGGGACGGCTACTTTTATCATTCCTACAACTCTCTATAAACATCATCAAGGGAAATTCCACGAGCAATCATCAACACCTGAAGACGATAGAGAAGTTGACTAATTTCAAGAGCAAGAGCCTCGTTGCTTTCATGTTCTGCTGCGAGCCACACTTCGCCTGCTTCTTCAATGATCTTCTTTCCCATTGAGTGAATTCCGGCATCGAGCGCTTCGACCGTTCCGGAGCCTTCTGGTCGGGATTGTGCCTTTTCGGTTAATTCCAACCAGAGCGCTTCGAATGACTTCATAGCAATAGTTTACTAGAGAGCTGCGACCTCTCGCTTTTCATACTTCGATATCTTGAGCCAAGAAATGAAGCCCCAGATTACAAATGGCAGATAGATTGCATAGAGAGTGCCTGTTGGGTAATAACCATTCTTGAAGGCAAATGGGACTCCAACAAAGTCAACTGCTACCCACACGAGCCAGAACTCAACATATCCTCTACTCATTCCGTATGTGGCAAGTGCAGTACCAGTAAAGATCCATGTATCGACCAAGAGCCATGTGCCGCTCTCGCCTAAGGCGACAAAGATTCTCGATGAGATTACGAAGAATGCGATGATGGCTGGAATGAGATAGGCCTTCTCCTTGGCTGTTGTCCAACGTGGTTCAACAACCGGAGCACTCACATTTGCTTTTCGATGGGCAGCCCAGCGAATCCAACCGTATACGCTCACAATAATGAGGAGAAGATTTCTTCCCGCTTGGCCATAAAAGTTTGCATGTTGAGTCTTGTCACCGAAAGAGAAGACCGCTCCTAGAAATACGGTGAAGAGCAAGCCATCTCCCAAAATACCTATAGGCCATGCAGCAACTTTGCGACGCATACCAAGGACGGCGCTCGACAATCCGAGAACACCACCAATGATTTCGCGAACCGCAATTGATTTGCTGCCGAAATGAAGATTGGCTTCGAAGAGCCACTTAAGAATAGACATACCTAACCTTCAACTTCGTTCGCACGTTGGCGCAGCGCTTGAATCATGTCTCCTGCGTCATCAGATTTATAGACTGCACTTCCCGCCACAAAGAGATCTGCACCGGCCAAGCGAGCCTCGGAGATCGTGTCGAGTGAAATGCCGCCATCCACCTGTATCCATTGGCTACCAGATATTTCAGAAATTCGGCTCCTAAGAGCTTTCACTTTAGGCAGCATGTCTCGCATAAAAGATTGACCCCCCGCGCCAGGCTCAACAGTCATCACAAGAAACATATCCGCGAAGTCCAGCAGGTCGAAAAGAAACTCAACGGGTGTAGCTGGCTTGATGGCGACAGATGCTCGCGCACCAGCTTCTCTAATACGCCGAAGAGTTTCTTTCGGATCTTTACTCGCTTCTAAATGGAAAGTCACACTCTTTGATCCGGCCCGTGCATATTCCGAAGCAACTTCATCTGGATTCGCGATCATTAAGTGCGAGTCCACCGGTAACGAAGTTCCCTGGATGATCTTTACGGAATCATCGAAAGAAAAGGTTTGGGCTGGAACAAAAATAGAATCCATTACATCCAAATGCAACCAATCAGCATCCGCTTCGATTCTGCGAATTTCAGCGGCAAGATTACTTCGATCAGCATTGAGGATGCTCGGGCAAATCTGGATCGTGCTCACAGTTGCACTCTAATCATTTTCCGGAAGGAGTTTCTACTTTTCGCTGAAAGAGAGCCATAAACATCGAATCTGTATTATGTAGATCCGTCCATAATTGAAGCGTTCCATCGGATTGCAGAGAATCTGGAGGAAGATCATGCGAGTAGGAATTTAGCGAGAGAAGCTCGAAATCTTTATGTCTATAGAGAAAATCCGCAACCTGAAGGCGCGTTTCGGCAATATGGGGTGAGCACGTGACATATCCAATTATTCCATCACTCGAAAGAATCTTTGCAGCAGAATCGAGAAGTTCTCTTTGGATAACAACCAACTCTTTGAGATCGTTCAATGTGCGTCGCCATCTCGCTTCAGGGCGACGACGAAGCGCTCCCAATCCTGTACATGGAGCATCGACCAAAATTCTGTCGTAACGCGCAGGTGCCTTCTCAAGATCCTGGCCGGCACCAGTAATCACATGGTTGGACGGAATCACTTGTGCGACGAGAGCAGCTCTATGTTCGGAAATTTCATTTGCAGTGAAAGTATCCTGAGGACGTAAAGTATGGAGCGAGTGGTACAAATAGGCAGCTTTGCCACCTGGACCAGCGCACATATCTAACCAATGTAGTTCGCGCGAACTTTCAGATGCTGTGCTGAGAAAAGTTTCTCCAACAATCTGAGAACCACGATCTTGAACTCCAGCGCGCCGTTCTCTCACGGGAAGATAATTTCTCGGAGGTTGATTTGAAAGTACGCCAAAACGTGTATCTGAGAGAGGTTCTCCCCCGATATCAAGCAGTTCATCCACTGTGGATTCACCTGGCCACGCAACCAAGTGAGGCGTTGCGGCTTCATTATCCGAGATGAGAATGCTCTCTACGCGACCCCAATCCTTAGTGAGATCGTAAAAGCTTTGCACAATCCATTCGGGATGCGAGTATTCACGACTCAAACGTTGTAGCTCGCTGGTGTATTCGACGGGAACCTCATCACGAATGGCGCTACGCAAAATTGCGTTGACGAATGCACCGCTACTTTCACCCACTATATGTTTTGCAAGATCAACAGTTTGACTCACTGAGGCGTGTTCAGGAGTACGCATTCCAAATATCTCATGCAACCCCATACGCAAAATATCAATCAATTCGGGCTCGATACGAGCAAAATCTCTGCTCGAGTATCGCTGAATAAGTGAATCGTATTTGCCTTGCATTCGGAGAGTTCCATAACTCAGTTCTGTTGCAAAACCACGATCTCTCTCATCAAGATCAGACTCCTCAAGAAGAGTTGGGAGTCGCAAATTTGCGTATGCACCCTCGTGGTTTACTTGGCGAATCAAGTTATATGCGAGCAACCGAGCGGGAGAAGTCGAATAGCGAGGCCTACTCACAAAGTTCACCCGCGTTAATCCGTGCCCCTCGCGCGAAGTCCGCCCCGGACATTTCTTGCTTTCCTTGAGGAATAACACCGAGAAGACGAATGGCTCCGTCGGCTAGGAAAAGAATCAATTCATTTTTGGTAGCCTGTAGCTCCCCAGGCTGGGTGTTTTCATGCGAGGCATACGAAATTTCAGCGCGGGTAATTCCAAGTCGTTGACGGCGAAACGAAACAAATGCGCCTGGGTTCTCCCCTAAGGCGCGAATCTTTGCAAGAGCTACTTTCGACGGGGAATGCAGATCGATTTTGCCATCAGCTTTCTTTAATTTTGGTGCATAACTCACTCCTACATCGGACTGTGCAACGGGTGCGACTCCCGATGTAACTTGCTTCAATATCTCACCAATATGCTCTGCAGCGCTCTGTGCAAGGCTTGCAAGAAGAGTAGATGTGGTCTCTTCCGAGTTGATACTTGTAGTCCATGAAGCAAAAACTGGTCCGGTATCCATTCCTGCGTCCAGGCGAAAAACAGTTATCCCTGTCTGCGTTTCACCATTCATGAGCGCATATTGAACAGGTGCGGCTCCTCTCCAAGCAGGAAGGAGTGAGAAATGAATATTGAGCCAACCCATAGGCGGAATGGAAAGCGCAGGTTCCCTAATTAATTGTCCATACGCAACGGTCAACACAAGATCCACAGGATTTTGTTGCAATAACGAGGTGATTTCATCCCCATTCTGAGGTTTCTCAACCCTTACATCCATCTCTGCTGCCGCATGAGCGAAAGAATTTGGAAGAACCTTTTGACCTCGACCAACAGCTTTGTCGGGATTAGTTATTACGTAAGAAATTGAAACGTCGCTTTTCATAAGCGCTTCAAGGATAGGAATTCCAACAAAAGAGGAACTCGCTAAGGCAATGTTCAAAAAGGCACCTTGTCCGTAAACCTAGAAACCTAAGCCGCGAGTGGCGTGTGGAGATATCCTAATTGTTGGAGAGTTTCCTAGGCTTGCAGCATCTCCGAACCATTCACTTTCACGAATCTCTTTCATAGCCGCTTTCCTATCATCGGCAGAAAGTTTGTCGATGAAGAGAATCCCGTTGAGATGATCCGTTTCGTGCTGGAGTGCTCGTGCCAGAAATTCTGTTCCTTCTACAAGAATGGGTTCGCCGTGCATATTGAAACCCTTAGCTACTGCACGAAGTGCCCGTGGAGTGTTGTAGACCAGAGAGGGAAAACTCAAACAACCTTCATCGCCTTCTTGCATTTCTTCGCTCAAATCCAGTGTCGGGTTAATCAAATGTCCTACCGTGTCATCCACATCCCAAACAAAGACTCTCAATGAAACTCCAATTTGAGGCGCTGCAAGTCCTGCGCCAGGCGCATCTTGCATGGTCTCGACGAGATCTGCGACCAAGTTACGAAGCTCTTTATCGTAGGTAGTAACAGGAGCTGCTGGAGTCGTCAGCACCGGGTCGCCGAAGTATCGAATTGGCTGAATGGACATACGACTATTCTAGATGAACTCGTATGGATCTACAGACACTCGCAACACAGTAAGTGCTTGAAGACTGCGAATTCGATTCATTTCATGAACTTTTCTAACGACGCTATTGCCCATTGAAACAGGATATTTAACAAGCAAGCGTGAGAGATCTTTCCCTATCTCGATTGGGCCAATGGTCACGATCTCCATCTCGGAGGTGTCGGTCTCTAAGAATGAGAGCACGGAGGATAAATCCTTGACGGAACCTTCAATGGATATCAACCGAAATTCGGGAGGAAGTTTTGCAGAAAGCCGCGACGCAAGTTCAGAACGATGGCGTAACTTGAAAGAACCTCGCGTGAAGGCCTGTGTGACGGGATGTTCGAGCGGGAGGGAAATGAAGACGGTGCCACCCTCGGAAACTTTGTTTGCAGCACTTGCCCAGTGCAATTCACCGCTTTCATCACTTCGTAAACCGGTACGTCCAAATATCTGCTCTCCATCCAGCAAACAAACTGCTGCATAATCACCATCAGGCTCCATGCCTGGTGTAGAAATCACCAATACCTTCTCCTCGGGAAGAGTAGTAAGTGCTCCATCGCTACTTGATACAACAACGCGGGTGTTGGGAAATGATCGACCATAATCTTCGGCTCTCTTCAGAACACCTTGACTGAGCGATTGAGGGATTGAACGCTGGCAATAGAAACAACTCCATGATTCACTCTTGGTAGCGCACATCGGGCATTGAGTGCCTTTGCCATCTCGCTGCAAAATTAACCGTTCACCGCACGAACACGTAGCCATGTTCCTGCAATGATTGCACAGAAAAGAATTCACATAACCAGCATTTGCATGCACCAACAAAACATTTCCCTTTTTCAAACCTTCGGAAACAACTGCATGGAGATTTGTCGATGACTCATTGAGAACCTTTCGGTTTCGCTCCCCCGCCGACCTCTCTTCCAAATAACCAATTTCGATAAGTCTCTCGATTTCCAAAGAATGCGATGGGCTGATGAAACAGAGTGAGGCGTCTACTGCACGAAGCAGCGCAACATCTCGAACGTTATATGTGGGTGTGTGACGTTCGTATAAATTTGCATCTGAATCACTTACTACGACTAGTTGATCACCTGGGTTAAGTTCCAGGAATACCGAGCTTCGAAGACCAACTACAAGACCGCTCTGAAGGCAATTGGCTTCGAGGTACTTTTGATACTTGTCGCTTTTCGGGAGTGTGCCCGATAGAAGAATGTCTGCAATCCCTTCAAACTTATCTAAGGTCTTCTGATCTGGGACAACCACAAGGGTTTTGTGCTCTGATTTTCGGGCGGCATAGAGCTGCACTTGGTCTACAAGTGATGACCCTGGAAGTAGCGTGAGTGCAAACCTATCGATGCTTCCCGCTGTCTCAATCTTGGGTAGATTCTCTACCTTTGCGCGTTTTTCGCCGGAGGCAACATAGGCGGGAAGAGCTAGCCGCATTACATCCCACTGCGGGACTCCATATCTCTTAGCGACATCATGTGTGAGATGAATCTGACCTTTACCCATGGGGGCAATGTCGGAAATCAGAGACTCGATAAATTTCAAACCTGCAGTGGAGCCATCTGACGTTCTTCCGAGAACGACTCCCTCAGTGGTCGTGCGACCAAAAGGAATTTTGACGAGAGATCCAACGGTGATTCGGTCGGATACAGCTTCTGGGATGAGATATGAATACGGTTCATCGAGATGAAAGACTTTCGTATCAACGAGAACAAAAGCAATGGGATCGTGAGACGCGCGCGTCTGACGAACCGCAACCTTTTCTGATCGCAGTTTCAGTGGCCGTATTAAAGCCACAACTCACTAACCCTTAACTGCGGCTTGCAGCGCTGCTGCACGATCTGTCTTCTCCCACGCAAATTCAGGAAGCTCGCGTCCAAAGTGACCGTAACTGCTTGTCTTTGAATAGATTGGACGAAGTAGATTCAAATCTCGAATGATCGCAGCGGGACGCAGGTCAAAAACTGATTCAATTGCTGCTTCGATAGCAAGTACAGGAACCTTTTCGGTTCCGAAACATTCTACGAAGAGACCAACTGGTTGAGCTTTACCAATCGCATACGCAACTTGTACTTCACAACGTGATGCTAAACCAGCCGCGACAACGTTTTTAGCTACCCAACGCATTGCATAAGCAGCAGAACGATCCACTTTCGAAGGATCTTTTCCAGAGAAAGCTCCTCCGCCATGGCGTGCCATGCCGCCGTAGGTATCGACGATGATCTTTCGACCTGTTAGTCCCGCATCTCCCATTGGTCCACCGATAACAAAACGCCCTGTTGGGTTGATGAGCATGCGTACATCAGATGTATCAATATTCAAGCCCGAGATGATCGGATCGATAACTAACTTCTTGATATCAGGAGCAAGAGTCTTTTCAAGATCAACATCGGCAGAATGCTGGGAGGAGATCACCACAGTATTGAGAGCAACTGCTTTATCTCCATCGTATTCGATTGTTACTTGGGTCTTTCCATCAGGGCGAAGATAAGGCAACGCTCCGCTCTTGCGCACTTCAGAAAGCTTCAGCGAGAGCTGATGGGCAAGGTGAATTGGAAGAGGCATCAATTCTGGAGTGTCATCGCACGCGTAACCAAACATGAGCCCCTGATCGCCCGCACCTTGTAAATCGAGTGGATCAACTGATGAAGAGACACGCTTCTCAAAAGCTGAGTCGACTCCTTGAGCGATATCTTGTGACTGTTGGCCAATAGAAAGCGAAACGCCACATGAATTTCCATCGAAACCCTTTTCAGAGGAGTCATAACCGATTGCCAAGACTGTGTCACGCACAATGCTCATGACATCGGCATATCCGTTAGTGGTGACCTCGCCGGCGACATGTACTTGCCCGGTAGTGATGAGGGTTTCAACAGCAACGCGACTCTTGGAGTCTTGACTGAGAAGTGAATCAAGAATCGCATCCGAAATCTGGTCCGCCATCTTATCTGGGTGGCCTTCGGTAACAGATTCTGAAGTGAAGAGGCGTTTAGTCATTTGCATAACCTAACTTATCGATAGCGATACTAAGGAGTTGGCTCGCAAGTGTCGACTTTGATCCCTGCGAAAATTGAGTGACATTACCCGATGCATCAATGATGGTCCCTGAAGTTTGATTGCTTCCGAAAATCGCACCACCTGAGACATCGTTGACATAAATCAAATCAAGGTTCTTTGCCTTGAGCTTGCTTTCTCCTTGGGCAACTGCTTGCTCCCCTGTTTGGGCAGCGAACCCGATAACAAACTGCTTCTCTTTCTTTTTGCATAGGTCTGCAATGATGTCAGGATTCGCAATCAATTCAATCGTTGTGTAATCCGCTTTCGAAATTTTCTGATCTGAAGGATGTGCAGGGCGAGCATCGGAAACAGCGGCAGCCATCACAACAATCTCACTGCCTTCGAAGTGTGATTGAAGAGCGTCGTACATTTGGTGAGCAGTAGAGACATGCACAACGTCGATTCCCTCAAGATGTGTTTCTGGCGCATTTGCAAGTACAAGAGTTACATCAGCACCACGCTGCGCGGCTTCGATTGCGAGTGCAATTCCTTGCTTACCTGAAGAGGCATTTCCGATATAGCGAACTGCATCAATAGGTTCGCGAGTGCCCCCAGCGCTGATCAACACCTTTCGATTCCGCAAATCTGATGCGTGTCCGAGAACCGACTCAACAGTTTTTACAATCTCTGAACTCTCTGGATAACGCCCTACCCCAACATCGCCGCTCGTAAGTTTTCCTGTAGCCGGGTCGATGACCGTGACACCACGATCACGAAGTGTCTGTACATTCGCAACAGTTGCGGGATTGAGCCACATTTCTGTATGCATTGCAGGAACCACAATCAAAGGTGCACTACTTGCAAGAAGAACATTTGTGAGAAAATCATCGGCTCGTCCTGAAGCAATGCGTGCGATTAGATCAGCAGTAGCCGGTGCGATAACAATTCCACGAGCGCTTTTTGCCATTGCAACATGCGGAACTTCGTGAACGTTGTTCCATAAATCATCCTGAACGCGACGACCTGAAAGGGCTTCCCACGTCGCTTTCCCCACGAAGTTCAGTGACGACCGAGTCGGGATAACCGAAACTAGGAAACCGGCATCTTGAAGCCGTCGCAATAGGTCGCAAGACTTGTATGCAGCAATGCCTCCGCCAACTCCAAGAATGATCTCGCGGGAGGTGTTAAAAAGAGGTGGGACCATTGCTCACCTAAAATTTAAGCTGAAGCTTCGACGCTCTTTGGCTCGAGATTTTCGATGGTGAGTAGACCCTCGTTGATCTCGCGAAGAGCGATAGAGAGAGGCTTCTCATGAACGTATGTATCAACCAGTGGGCCAACGTATTCAAGTAACCCCTCACCCAATTGTGAGTAGTAAGCGTTGATCTGGCGCGCACGCTTAGCAGCATAGAGAACAAGGCTGTATTTCGATCCAGCTTTATCGAGCAATTGATCGATTGGTGGATTAGTAATTCCGTCGTTAGCAGACAAATTAGACACTTGAACCCCTTATAACTCTTATGGTGCAGTCGCCAAGGATACCATCTGAGCGACAACGCTCTCGACCTGCTCATTTACGATGGTGAGGTCGAACTCTGAGGCGGCAGCCATCTCTTCACGCGCAAGAGCGAGCCTCGCTTCGCGACGTTCTGGCGAATCAGTACCTCTGTTGGCTAGTCGAGACTCGAGTTCTTCCCATGATGGAGGCGAGATGAAGACCAACTTAGCGGTGGGATCACTGACGCGAATTTGTCGAGCCCCGGCTATCTCAATTTCTAGCAAGACATGTTTGCCCATCTCGCGCCACTCATTGACTGGTGAACGTGGGGTGCCGTAACGAGCTCCTGCGAAATTAGCCCATTCCAAAAATTCATCCTTTGCAACCATCTGATCAAATTTGTTCTCGGTTACGAAGAAGTAATCAACTCCATCTTTCTCAGTTGTGCGTGGTTCACGAGTTGTCGCAGAAATACTGACCCAGAATCGAGGATCGCTCTTTAAATGTTGTGTGATGGTGCTCTTTCCAACTCCGCCAGGTCCAGACATCACGATGAGCGATCCATATTGAGGATCAACTTTCATAATGCCGACCTCCTTCCGAAGTGCACGCAATTGATGTGGCCCGAGACCTGCGATTCTACGCGATAAAGAAATCTTCCGCTTCTCCATGATGAGTTCTGCCCGCGCAGGCCCTACTCCTGGAATTGATTCGAGTAGTTCGATCACTTTCATTCGCTGAATTGAATCTCGTGGGTCATTAATTGCGTCGAAGATAGACTTCTGATTGAGCGAAATCTCATTCTTAACCTGCGCTCGTTCGATCCGTGCAGCTTTTGCTTTCAGAAGATTTTCCCTCCGCTGCTCCTGCGTGAGCACAGGTGGAAGAGGTCGTGAGCTCACAATTAAGCCAAAGCGCTCTCTGAAATCTCTTTTGCTTTCTCGCTCATCAATCGCGGATCCCCCAAGGAAGTAATTGGACGGCCGATAACGAGAAGCGTCGATCCCGCTGCGATTGCATCTTTAGGAGTCATCACTCTGCTCTGATCTCCCAGATCTGAACCAGCAGGACGAACTCCTGGGGTGATAATGATGGGTGCTAATCCAACAGCTGTGCGGATTGCGGAAACTTCAAGTGGTGAACACACAATCGCACGAGCTCCTGCTTCGACAGAAATCTTTGCAAGATTCACAGCTGAATCAAGCGCGTTCGCTTTGTACCCAATCTCTTGAATAGCTGACTCAGAGAGTGAGGTCAAAATCGTGACTGCAGTGATATCAATATGTGGTGCAGCTTCAGAAGCGGCTTTCACCATATCTCGACCACCGGATGCATGCACTGTGAGAAAACGTGGATTGATGGCGATCACTGTCTTAGTCGCGGAGGCGACGGTGTTAGGGATATCGTGAAGCTTCAAATCCAAAAATAGATCGAAGTCTCCAGCTTCTCGGAGCCGAGCAATACCTTCTGCACCGTGTGTTAAGAAGAATTCCAATCCAGTCTTATAAATCGAGATTGTCGAACGCGTCGCTTCGATCCACGAGCGTGCTGTATCCAAATCTGGTGTATCTAAAGCGAGAATAAGCGGCGAAGCAGACATGGAACCCCTTTTAACGATCTTCTAAGCGATGGGCAAAACCAATAGCATCAATAAAGTTTTCAAAGCTACGTTCGATTAACAAATCCTTCAATTCAGATTTAATCGTCATTGCAGCAATAGGGTTTCCAAAAGTAGCTGTACCTACTGAGATTGCACTTGCACCAGCGAGCACGAGCTCCAATGCATCTTTACCACTAGAAACTCCACCCATACCGATAATAGGAATCTTAGGTAGCGCGGCATGGACTTGATAAATTGCGCGAACAGCTATGGGTCTAATGGCTGGCCCTGATAAGCCACCAGTTTTTTGAGCTAGTTTTGGGCGCATTGAATTGATGTCGATGACCATTCCCAGAACCGTATTGATCAAAGCAACACCATCTGCTCCTGCATTAACAACCTCTTTTGCAATGAGCGCAATATCAGTGACATCTGGCGAGAGCTTGGCGATGATCGGTAAGTCTCCTCCGATGTTTCGTCGCACATTCTCTATTGCTGCGCGGGCGGTATCAGGTTGGCACGAGAAAACCATTCCACGGTTTTCTACATTGGGACAGGAAATATTTACTTCTACACCAACCACGTTTGGAATGGCTCGAACGCGTCTGGCAAGTGCTGCGTAATCCTCAACGGTCTCTCCAGCAATACTCACAATAATGCGTGCACCTTGTTCCT
>CANFVU010000013.1 GCA_947450545.1 Actinomycetota bacterium | reverse complement strand
TTATCCCAATCTGGGACAGACTGATCTGCAACAAGTGTCATCTTCTTAGCTGTGACGTACTTGCCGAGGATTGAAACGTAACCCTGCTTGAAGAGTGTTGCGTTGTTGTCTGTTGGTGAACCGTTCAAGTAAACGATACGTGGGTTAGCAATGTTCTTAGCCTTGAGACAGTTGTAGATACCTGTTCCTTGGAGCTTGCCAACTGCAACGTTATCGAATGAAACGTAGTAGGACTCTGATCCACCCTTTGTTAGGCGGTCGTAGTCGATTGTCTTTACGCCTTGCTTTGCAGCCTTAACCTGTACAGCTGTTGCTGATGCAGAATCGAGGTTAACAAGCAAAAGGACCTTTGCACCGTTTGAGAGCATTTGGTCTGCGATTGTTGCGAAAGCTGTCTTATCGCCATTTGCATTCTGGATGTCGTATGTGACGCCAGCAGCTTTGAAAGCTGATGCGAGGAATGGACGATCCGCTGTTTCCCAGCGAGCTGATGAAGCAGCATCAGGAAGGATTACGCCAACCTGGATTGAAGCTGCATGTACTGATGTAGACAAACCTGTTACTGCGATTGCAACTGCTGCAATTGCGGCAACGATTCCATTGCGCTTTGTCATGTATTACCTTTCGAAAGGATCACAGCCACGGCCAAACCTGCTTTGGCTCGCTGATTGGTTGTGAACGTGGGTAACGCTAGTCCAGCACGCTCAAAAACCCCACATCGCTGGATAACATTCTGATAACACTTGCTTCATTGACCGACTAAACTCACTCCAATGAGCCCACAATCGACTGAACTCACAATTCACGAGTCCATAGTCGCGGGCGTTAAGCGTGTATTAATAGCAGCTCAAGCTAATGGCTCACTATCCCAGGAAGTGGTCATTCCTGATGAGATCACACTGGATCGGCCAAAGAATCGTGATCACGGGGATTTTGCAACATCGATTGCGCTCGCTTTAGCAAAACCTGCAGGCCTTCAACCACGGGCAATCGCTGAACTTCTGAAAAGTGGTTTAGAAAAAGATTCTCTTTCATCTCTATTAGATGCAGTGGATATCGCTGGACCAGGATTTATAAATTTCACGGTTGCAAAGGCAAGTCAAGGTGGCACCATCGCAGCTATTTTGAAAAGTGGAAAAGAATTCGGAACTGGTTCAACGCTGACTGGCGTAGCAATCAATTTGGAATTCATCAGCGCCAACCCAACAGGCCCATTGCATCTTGGCCATACACGATGGGCCGCTGTCGGCGATGCACTTGGCCGCGTGCTTACTGCTGCTGGCGCAAAAGTCACTCGCGAGTTTTACATTAACGACCGGGGAGTGCAGATGGATAAGTTCGGCGCATCTATTCGCGCTGCTGCACTTGGCCAACCAACACCGGAAGATGGCTATCACGGCGCATACATTCAAGATTTAGCTACGGCGATCCTTGCAACTGAACCGCAATTGAAAGACCTTGGCGAAGAGGATGCCATCGCAGCGTTTCGTGATCGTGGCTACGCCCTTCAACTCAAGCAACAACAAGATGTGCTTGATGCATTTGGAACACACTTTGATGTTTGGTTCTCAGAAAAATCGCTGTATGAAAATAATTTCTTTGACCACGTCCAAGATCGCTTGAAAGAACAAGGACACGTCTTTATTCATGAGGGCGCAACGTGGCTTCGTACAACGGATTTTGGTGATGATAAAGATCGCGTCATGATCAAGAGCGATGGTTCGCAGGCGTACTTCGCATCGGATTCAGCGTATTACATTTCAAAGCGTGAACGCGGATTTGATATCTGCATTTACATGCTCGGTGCAGATCACCATGGATATATTGCGCGCCTTAAAGCGTTGGCAGCATGCGCTGGTGATGATCCTAAGTACAACGTTGAGACGTTGGTCGGGCAGCTTGTAAAAATTATGGAGAACGGCGAAGAAGTAAAACTTTCTAAGCGCGCTGGAACGATTATCACTCTTGAAGAATTGGTTGAAAAAGTTGGCGTCGATGCTGCTCGATATACCTTGATTCGTTACCCCGTCGATACTCCGATGGTGATGGATGTTGATCTTCTTCGCAGCCGCACCAACGAAAATCCTGTTTATTACGTTCAATATGCTCATGCGCGTATCTGTGCCGTGCTTCGTAATGCTGCCGACCTCAAGATCGCATTTGGGCCAGAGCATATTCATCCTGAATTGCTCGTTCACGAGCGCGAACGCGAACTCGTTGGGGCTTTGGGTGAATTCCCACGTGTGGTTGCAAGCGCGGCTGAACTACGCGAACCTCATCGCATCGCTCGATATGCCGAAGAATTAGCAGGTCTCTACCACGGCTTCTACGCCGATTGCCGAGTACTGCCTATGGGAGATGAAGCTCCCAGCGATCTTCACGCTGCACGCGCAACCCTTTGCAAATCAACAGCGCAGGTAATCGCTAATTCGTTAGCCTTGTTGGGTGTAAGCGCACCCGAGAAGATGTAAGAAAGGAGCTAATAGATATGTCTACCGATATTTCGCATGGCTTCGCTCCCGAGATCTTCTCCAGCAACTCAGCGTTCTCATCTGAGCTCACCATTGGGGGAGTAAGCGCAACTGCGCTCGCCAAAGAGTTTGGAACCCCACTCTTTGTCGTGGATGAAGCAGATTTCACTTCACGTGCGCTGGCTTTCAAAGCAGCCTTAGATCTTCACTTTGGTCACCACGCTGGCAAGGTCTATTACGCCAGCAAAGCTTTTCTCAACAAAGAGATTGCTCGTTGGATTGAGGCATCAGGACTTGGGATTGATGTGGCAAGTGGTGGAGAGCTCGCTGTTGCGCTCGCTGTTAATTTTCCAGCAGATCGCATCCAGGTGCATGGCAACAATAAAAGTGAAGATGAAATTGAAAAAGCCATCATGGCTGGCGTTGGAGCAATCGTTGTCGATTCATTTCACGAGATAGAGCGCGTTGCTCGCATAGCGGTGAATCACAAGAAAATTCAACGAGTCTTCATTCGCGTGACTGCGGGCATTGAAGCGCATACACATGAGTTCATTGCAACAGCGCACGAGGATGTGAAATTCGGATTCTCACTTGCATCTGGTGCTGCGTGGAAAGCTATTGAAGAAATTCGAGCACACAAGAGTCTTCATCTCATTGGTTTGCATTCACATATCGGTTCACAAATTTTTGATGCGCAAGGATTTGGCGTTGCAGCGGAACGTCTCATCTCTCTCTTAGCAAAATTCCGCGAACACTATGCTGATGAACTTCCTGAACTTGATTTAGGTGGAGGATTTGGCGTTGCATATTTACCAGGTGAAGAATCTGTAAATCCTGATTCAGTTCTTGCTGAACTTTCAAAAGTTGTCGCAGAAGAATGTGCAAAAGCGGGAATTCGTGTTCCACATATTTCTATCGAACCTGGACGAGCTATTGCAGCTCCCACAACTACAACGTTGTACACCGTTGGAACAACAAAAAATATTGAACTCGATGGTGGCAACACACGACGATACATCGCAGTCGATGGTGGCTTCACAGACAACATGCGTCCTGCTTTATATGACGCGAAATATCACGCTGTTCTTGCAAACCGCACATCCTCATCGCACCGTGTGACAAGCCGCATTGTTGGCAAGCACTGCGAATCTGGGGACATCATCATTCGCGATATCGAGCTCGCTGAAGATATTCATCCTGGCGATCTCATCGCTGTGCCCGTTACTGGTGCATATGGCCGCCAAATGGGCAGTAATTACAATCATTTAACGCGCCCTGCTGTAGTAGCTGTAAAAAATGGAAAAGCACGCGTAATTGTCCGCCGTGAGACGGTCGAAGATTTATTGGCTCTAGATATCTAATTAGTTTGCGATAATTAACCCATGCCTAAACTCGATACAGACACCCTTTACGTTGGCCTGCTCGGCTGCGGTGTCGTGGGCTCAGAGGTAGTACGCCTCCTCGCTGAAAGCCGCATCGACTTCAAAGCTCGCTCAGGAGCCAACCTCGTCATCAAGAAAATCGCTGTTCGCGACCTTGGTGCAGCTCGCCCTGGAATTGATAAGAGCCTTTTCACAACAGATGCGCTTTCGATTGTTAACGATCCTGAAATCGATGTCGTGATTGAACTTATGGGCGGCATTGATCCTGCTCGCGATTATCTTCTCAAAGCTCTCAACAACGGGAAAGCAGTTATCACTGCAAATAAAGCGCTGCTTGCTCGTCACGGAGATGAACTTGAAACAGCATCAGATAAAGCAGATGTTGATTTCTATTACGAAGCAGCTGTTGCAGGTGCGATTCCAATTATTCGCCCACTCTCTGAATCTCTCGTTGGCGATTACGTCACCAAGATCATGGGAATCGTTAACGGAACCACTAACTTTATTTTGACCAAGATGTTCGAGACTGGCGCAGATTTCGATGTTGCGCTTAAGGAAGCACAAGCACTGGGATTTGCCGAGGCAGACCCAACTGCAGATGTTGAAGGATTCGATGCTGCTGCGAAAGCTGCAATCCTTGCCACACTTTCTTTCCATCACACAGTTACGGATGCTGATGTGTACCGTGAAGGTATTACCAAATTAACTGCTCGCGATATTGCGATTGCAAAAGATATGGGCATGGTTATCAAACTTCTTGCTATTGCCGAGAATATTGATGACGAGAAACTCTCAGTACGCGTTCATCCAACGCTCTTGCCAGAGACTCATCCACTTGCTGCAGTTCGCGGCGCATTCAACGCTGTTTTCGTTGAAGCTGAAGCAGCTGGCGAGTTGATGTTCTACGGTCGTGGCGCAGGTGGAGTTCCTACAGCGTCTGCTGTTCTCGGAGATCTCGTTGCCATCGCACGTAACCTTGTCGATGGACGTACTGCTCCAGCAACAAGTGATTACGCATCACTCACAATTGCCGATATCGGCACAACACATACTCGTTATTTGATTCGTCTTGATGTCCAAGATAAGCCAGGCGTTCTTGCTGGCGTTGCTAATACTTTTGCAGCTAATAACGTATCTATTTCGACCGTTCGTCAGACCGGCCAGGAAGATACAGCCGAGCTCACTGTTACAACTCACCTTGCAACAGAAGAGTCACTTGCTAACACTGTTAAGCAATTAAATGGCTTGGAGTTCGTAAAGCGAATTGCAAGTGTGATCCGAGTAGAGGGGCTTTCTGCGTAATGGCACATCAATGGCGTGGAGTTATCGATGAATATCGCGACCGTTTACCTGTCAGCGATAAGACTCCTGTCATCACATTGCGCGAAGGTGGCACACCACTTGTTTATGCATGCGTTCTCTCTGAGATGCTTGGCAATAATGTTTGGCTTAAAGTAGAAGGCGCCAACCCAACCGGATCCTTTAAAGATCGCGGCATGACAATGGCGATGTCGAAAGCTGCAGAAGATGGCGCGAAAGCCGTGATCTGCGCATCAACTGGAAATACATCTGCTTCAGCCGCTGCGTATGCAACGAAAGCAGGAATGCTTCCTGTTGTGCTTGTTCCTCAAGGGAAAATTGCAATGGGCAAACTTGCACAAGCCATTGCTCACGGTGGACGCTTGCTCCAAGTGGATGGCAACTTTGATGATTGCCTCAACCTTGCGCGCAACCTCTCCAAAGATTATCCCGTCTCACTTGTTAACTCAGTAAACCCATTCCGTATCGAAGGCCAGAAGACTGCCTCATTTGAAGTTGTCGATCTCCTTGGAGATGCACCAGATATGCACGTCCTTCCCGTCGGCAATGCAGGGAATATCACTGCATATTGGAAAGGCTACAAGGAGTACTACAACGATAAAGTCTCAACAAAACTTCCAGCAATGTGGGGCTTCCAAGCAGAAGGTGCTTCACCAATCGTTCAAAACAAAGTTGTTGAAAACCCAGAAACTATTGCAACTGCGATTCGTATTGGTAATCCAGCATCATGGGAGCAAGCGGTTGAAGCTCGTGATTCATCAGGTGGACTTATTGATTCTGTTACAGATGAGCAAATTCTTGAGGCATATCGCCTCGTTGCAGGTAAGGAGGGCGTCTTTGTTGAGCCATCATCTGCTGCGGGAATTGCCGGTTTGTTGAAGAAGAAAGCGGAAGGCAAGCTTCCTAAAGATAAGACAATTGTTATTACGGTTACCGGAAATGGTTTGAAGGATGTTGGCTGGATTCTTGATGATGCAGCCGCTCCAACAATTATTCCTGTCGACGTTAAAGCGGCAGCCAAAGCGATGGGCCTCTAAGGTTTAGCTATGGCATCCATGAATCGAGTGACATTCCGCGCAACAATGGCGCAGGTATCAGTCCCTGCCTCGAGTGCGAATATCGGACCTGGTTTTGATTCATTGGGAATTGCTTTAGATCTTCGCGATTATTACGCAGCACAAATTCTCGATGATGCAACATTTGATGTTGATGTCACCGGTGAAGGTGCTGAGGATCTCAAGAAAGATAAGAACCACTTAGTCATCAAAGCGATGATGAAAGGTTTTGATTTCATGGGAGCTAAACCTCGTGGAATTGCACTTCGCGCTTTGAATAACACTCCACATGGTCGTGGACTTGGATCTTCATCATCTGCGATTGTCGGGGGATTGGCACTTGCTCGCGCGCTCGTACTTGGTGGCGATGAACTTCTCACCAACGAAGACTTGCTTGCTCTTGCAACAGAATTAGAAGGACACCCAGATAACGTTGCTGCAGCTCTCTTGGGCGGCGCAACCATTGCTTGGATGGAGACCACGATTGTGGGCGGCGTCGAACACACTGCAGGCCGAGCAGTAAATATTCATGTTGATGATCGCATTAAAGCAATCGCGTTTATTCCTGAAACTCATCTTGCAACAAGTAAAGCTCGCAAGTTATTGCCAGAAGTTGTTCCTCATAAAGATGCGGTTCTCAATACTTCACATGCTGCACTGCTTGTGCATGCTCTTTCACATCGTCCTGATTTACTTTTCCCAGCAACAGAAGATCTTCTGCACCAGGATTACCGCGCCGAAGCAATGCCAAAATCAGCTGCTTTGCTGAAAAAGCTTCGCGCAGCCGGTGTTGCAGCAACAATCTCTGGCGCTGGCCCAACAGTTCTGGTCCTTCACACAGGAACCGAGCAGGATGCTGATGACATTATTCACGCGGCTGGAGCCGGATTCACAGCGAAGAAACTGGCTATCTCCGCTCAAGGAGTGGCATAAGCCCCGCTTTTTGTGTTACGTTTCTCCTGTCTGAAGGCGAGACCATAACTCCTTTAATTCCTTGAAATTAGGGCCGGTCACAAAAGCCACAATCACTTTACATATTTGATGTTTCCCTGCTTACAGGGTCAGATAATCAAAAAGAATCCACCGCAAGAACCGAAGTAATAACTAACAAAGGTAAAACCAAAGTACATGGCTGAAAAGACAACATCACGTCCAGCAAAAGCTGAAAAAGCTCCTGGCGATCTCAGCGCACTGACGCTGCCAGAACTCAAGAAGACCGCAAGCGCACTCGGTATTGATGGTGCGACAAAGATGGCAAAGGCAGATCTCGTGCAATCCATTGGCGACCTCCAAGCCGCAAATCGCGAAGCAGCGAAGCTTGAGAAGGAAGAACGCCGCGCAGCGAAACAACAAGCGCGCAACAACCGTAATTCTCAGAATAACCAAGACCAGAATGAGGACTCCGACGTGAGTGATAGCTCAGAGAACAGCTCGAATAACGAGAGCTCAGATTCAAATAACGATTCTTCTAGTCGTAACGACCGTAACGATCGCAACGACCGCAATGATCGTGGCAACCGCAATGATCGCAGCGATCGTGGCAACCGCCGCAATCGTGACCGCAGTGACCGCAGTGACCGGGGTGACCGCGGAGATCGCAACAATCGCTTCCGTGATCGTGGCGACCGACCAGATCGCAATGAGCGCGAAATCGTTTTGAGCGACGATGATGTGCTTCTGCCTGTAGGTGGATTGCTCGATATCCTCGATAACTATGCATTTATTCGCACTGGCGGATACCTCCCAAGCCCGAACGATGTTTATGTTGGACTCCAACAAGTACGCCGTTACGGACTTCGCAAAGGTGACGTCATTACTGGACAAGTTCGTGAGCCTAAAGAAGGAGAGCGCAAGGAAAAGTTCAGCGCACTCGTCAAGCTCGATACAGTCAATGGAAAAGATCCTGAGGAATCAAAAAATCGCGTTGATTTCGCAAAACTTGTACCTCTCTATCCTCAAGAGCGCCTTCGCCTTGAAACAGAACCAGGAATTCTCACAACTCGAATCATCGATTTAATTGCTCCTATCGGTAAAGGACAACGCGGACTAATCGTTTCGCCTCCTAAAGCTGGTAAGACAATGGTTTTGCAGTCGATCGCAAACGCAATCACCACCAATAACCCTGAATGTCATTTGATGGTTGTTCTCGTTGATGAGCGTCCGGAAGAAGTTACAGATATGCAGCGCAGCGTTAAGGGTGAAGTTATTGCTTCAACTTTCGATCGCCCTGCAGATGATCACACCACAGTTGCCGAACTTGCTATCGAGCGCGCAAAGCGTCTTGTAGAACTTGGCCACGATGTTGTTGTTCTTCTCGATTCCATTACACGTCTTGGACGTGCGTACAACATTGCAGCACCTGCATCTGGACGTATCTTGTCCGGTGGCGTGGATTCAGCAGCGTTGTATCCACCAAAGAAGTTCTTTGGAGCTGCACGTAATATCGAAAACGGTGGATCACTCACAATTCTTGCAACAGCTCTTGTTGAAACTGGTTCAAAGATGGATGAAGTTATCTTTGAAGAGTTCAAGGGCACAGGAAATATGGAGTTGAAACTCGATCGTAAGTTCGCAGATAAGCGCATCTTCCCAGCAGTTGATGTTGATGCTTCAGGTACACGTAAGGAAGAAATCCTTATGGGAACTGAAGAGCTCAATATTGTGTGGCGTTTGCGTCGCGTACTTCACGCTCTTGATTCCCAACAAGCACTTGAACTTCTCCTTGAGAAGATGAAGGGCACCAAGTCCAACGTCGAATTCTTGCTCCAGATCCAGAAGACCACCATCAGCGAAGCAAGTGCTGAAAAGGCTCCTGGTTCCAGCGTAAACGGCGGCTGATTAGGCGCAGTTCAGAGCCCCCTGTAACATTCAACCCTCTGGTTCACCGCATCTAGCAATAGATGAGGACCCAGTTCCGCTAAAACCAATGGCTGATAGGAAAAGAATATGAAGAACGAGATTCACCCAGAATACGTCGAGACAACTGTTACATGCGGTTGCGGCGAAGTTTTCACCACTCGTAGCACAAAGACTTCCGGTTCGATCTACGTTGAAGTTTGCTCGCAGTGTCATCCTTTCTACACAGGCAAGCAACGTATCCTCGATACAGGCGGCCGCGTTGCAGCATTCGAAGCTCGTCAAGCAAAGACAGCAGCAGCTCAAGCAGCAGCTCCAAAAGCGGAGAAGGCGCCAGTAAAGCGCAAGCAAGTTCTCAAGTAGTTTTACTTAAGAGGCCCCACTTCGCACCCATTGCGGTGCGTGGGGTCTCTTTTATTTTGTGACGAACTAACTAGTACGTGTGACAACCAAGAAGTGAAAGGAGAAGGAGATGGCAGATAAGAAAGAACGCTTTGGACAAGTCCCAGGGTTATTAACCGAATACGCACAACTTGAAAAAGATCTTGCCGATCCATCCATTCACGCCGACCAAGGTAAAGCTCGCCAACTCGGTAAGCGCTATGCCGCGCTCGGTCCCGTTGTTGGTGGATATCGCGCATTTAAATCTGCGGAAGATGATCTTGCTGCCGGCCGTGAAATGGCTGCCGAAGATGAATCATTCGCTGCTGAAATTCCTGCACTCGAAGCAGCCCTTCTTGAAGCAGAAGAAAAACTTGAAGAACTTCTTCTTCCTCGCGATCCCAATGAAGATCGAGACGTTATTCTTGAAATTAAAGCGGGAGTTGGCGGAGATGAATCTGCTCTCTTCGTAGGCGATCTTCTTCGCATGTATACACGCTATGCAGAAAAACATAATTGGAAAGCTGAAATCATCGACACCACCGATTCTGAAATGGGTGGATATAAGGAACTCAGCATGGCAATTAAATCTAAAGGAACGCCACAACCTGGTGAAACCCCTTACGCAAAATTGAAATTTGAAGGCGGCGTTCACCGCGTTCAACGTGTTCCTGAAACCGAATCACAAGGCCGTATTCACACTTCTGCAGCGGGCGTATTGATCCTCGCTGAAGCTGATGAAGTAGATATTGAAGTGCGCCAACAAGATCTGCGTATCGATGTCTACCGCTCATCTGGCCCAGGCGGACAATCCGTGAATACCACCGACTCTGCGGTGCGTATCACTCACATTCCTACGGGCGTTGTAGTTTCATGCCAAAATGAAAAATCTCAGCTCCAAAACAAAGAAAGCGCTTTACGTATTTTGCGCGCACGACTTTTGGCACATGCCCAAGAGCAAGCCGATGCCGCAGCAATGGCTGAACGTAAGTCACAAGTTCGTACCGTTGATCGCTCCGAACGTATTCGCACATACAACTATCCTGAAAACCGAATCTCCGACCACCGCGTGAATTACAAGTCCAACAATTTAGATGCAGTTCTCAATGGAGATCTCGATGACATGATCGATGCGCTTCTCGCTGCCGATAAAGCTGAAAAGCTCGCAAACCAAACAGCGTAAGAATGAAGGAACTTCTTCGAAACGCCAAAGATCAATTGGCAACTAAGAACATCAACCCAGTTGATGCCGAACTTCTCCTTGCACACGCAGCGCATGTCACGCGAATGGATTTACATTCCAAAGCTATTGAATTCACACCTCAAATCCGAGAAGACTTTCAAGGATTCATCAATGAACGTTTGGAAGGTCGCCCGACTCAATACATCATCGGGGAAGCAGCGTTTCGATATCTTGATCTTGAGGTAGGTGAGGGGGTATTAATTCCTCGACCAGAGACAGAGATGTTGGTTGATGAAGTTCTGCACAATCTCAATAAATATGATGAAACAGTTTCCATTGTTGATTTAGGTTCAGGATCTGGCGCAATTGCGATCGCACTTCAGACAGAAACAGCTGATAAGAAGAAAGTCGCTGTTATTGCTGTAGAGAAGAGCAGAGAAGCGCTTCCTTGGCTCCACAAGAACATAGCAAAATATGATTTGCCGATTCGTGTCATTGAAGAGGATGTGCAAACAGCGCTCGAGGGCATCAAATGCGACATCGTTGTAGCTAACCCGCCCTATATTCCCAATTCTGAAGCTCTTCCTGAAGATGTCACCAAAGAACCAAGCGTTGCTCTACTCGGTGGAGCTGATGGCATGGATGTTCCGCGCATATTTATTGCTGCCGCTTCCAGACTTCTGAAGCCCGGCGGTTTGCTCGCAATGGAGCACCACGAGACTCAAGGCGCAGCAATCAATACGGCGCTCACTTCGGATTTCACAGCAATTCGCTTGCACAACGATTTAACTGAACGACCACGCTTTACAACAGCTATTCGAAAGTAATTAGAAGCCCATCTTGAGGGCAGCTTCACGTAAAGATGCGCGAGCATCTGGGTGGGCCGCCTTTTCGATGAGATTCTTTGCTTGTTCACTTTCGGCATGACCAAAACACTCTGCAATTCCTTGTTCAGTGACGACATATGAATGCTGGAAGCTTGTTACACCTTCATCGATCATCGGCACAATCTTCGAGGTATTGCTCTTTGCATGCCATGAGGGCAGAGTCATAAAGGATTTACCGCCGCGGCTATGTAGCGCTCCAACGATAAAATCAGTTGAGCCACCAAAACCAGAATAAATGTGATTGCGCACACGAGAAGCATTTGCTTGATCAAGTAAATCCACTTGAAGCGCTGCATTGATTGATGTCATCTTCGCTTGCTTTGCGATTTGGGCAGGGTCATTTGTTTTTTCTGTGCGCAGCATTCGAACACGGCGATTGAGGTGAAGCCACGAGTACAACTCTTCAGAGCCAAATATGAAAGATGCCGTAATCGGTATATCAGTATCAAGTGCTCCGATTTTCTCGAGGTTCAGCACCCCATCACTAAACATCTCAGTCCAAATTCGAAGATCGGTGCGCTTCGTCATTAATTCAAGGACAGCATCTGGAACAGATCCGATACCAAGTTGAAGAGTTGACCCTGATGGCACGAGGTCAGCAATCTTTCGACCAATCTCTTTTGCTGTCTCGGGTATTGCAGGAGGTGTGTGGAAATTCAATTGCTCATCATGGTTAAAAATGAAATCAATTTCATTTTCGTAAATCTGGGCATCGCCGTATGTATACGGCATATTGGAATTGGATTGCGCGATGACAACGCCACCACGTTCACGGGCAGCTTCAATTGCTGCAGGAAGAATATTGACTTCAATTCCCAAAGAGACTGTGTCAAAGCGCGGGGAAGAGGTATGAATCAGAACTACATCAGGTACCAAGTGATCTCGAAGCATCACCGGTAATAGAGAGAGGCGCGATGGCACATAGTTCAAGCGCTCAGAACGTCGCATTCCTGCGCCAACGAATGCTGTCTCGTAAGTAACGCCAGGGCGATTGGGAATGCCCGGCTGGGCATTGAGCATATGAAGGGTGTATTCAGGAACGACTTCATCGATTATCTTTAAGAGCTCTTTAGGCGTTGCAAAATTTCCGGAAACTAAAACCCGTGGATTCTTTGGCAAACCTTGTAGAACTTTTTTAAGTTGCTCTCCATCAACTGTTCTCATAACGCAATTCTTCCATTACCAGAAGTCGCACTGAACAGAATCTGCGAGCCAGCACTCAGCTGGCAGTGATGAGGCTTACTGATCCTCGTAATCCCAGACAACGCCGATCTCTAAGCGGACATCATCCATGATTTGCATCAAATCGACGGATTCTTCAACCGACATCACAGGGGATTCGATTAATCCATCTGCAATACATTTTTCAGCATGGAGTGCTTGGAGTTGGCGGCCCGTTCCAGGAACTGGGGGAGTGTCATAACGAAGCAAGACATTTCGCTCATTGTCGTAGACAGTGAAGGTTGTTTGGGCGTAGAAAGTATTATCGATCTCGATTGAACCTTTATCACCAAGAATCGTTGCTGTAACAGGTCCTGCTACTGTCATGCAGGTTGTCAGAGCGGCTTGAGATCCATCTTCGTAATTGAAAATTATTGATGTGGCTTCATCCATTCCTTCAAAAGCAAGGCGACCAACTGCTAACACTTCATCAGGAAGTCCAAGCACGCGCGCCGCGAATGAGATGGGATAAATCCCAAGATCGAGAAGTGCGCCACCGCCTGTATGTAAATCCCACATACGTGTGGAGACTGAAGGTGGAAGGTATTGGCTGTGGTCTGCCATCACCATGTGCGGCTTTCCAATAGTGCCTTTCTTCAAGACATCAAAGATGGCATCCATCGATGGAAGAAAGCGTGTCCACATTGCTTCCATCACGAATACGTTCTTTTCGCGAGCTGCTTTTTGGATCTTGAGAGCTTGTTTTGCATCCATTGTGAATGGCTTTTCAAGCAACACATGCTTGCCAGCGTTGATAGCGAGAAGGGCATTCTCGGCATGTACATAGTTAAGCGTGGAGATATAGACGATATCGATATTGGGATTAGCAACAAGATCTTCATAAGATCCATGAACATCAGCAATCCCATGCTTTTCAGCAAAAGCTTGTGCTGAATCAAGGTTACGTGACCCGACCGCTTGAATAGTCAGTCCGGCAATTTTGAAATCTTCTGCAACCACATGGGCGATACGCCCGGTTCCCATATATCCCCAACGAAGACTCATGAAGTGCAACCTTTCTCGGCAACCAACACTGGTTATTTACTTACGATGTGATGTAAAGAAGGTAATCAAACCATCAACGGCTTTTTCAATCTGTTCATACACGGCTTCATAGGCATCTATTTCGTAACCCCAAGGATCTGGAACGGCTAAATCTCCAGCCTCTTTTCCCTGTGGGTCGATGTGCGAAAGACTCACGTCAAATTCGCGCAACATGAAGACTTTTGCACGGTCAGCGGTATTAGTGGTTGAACCCAGAATCATCGCGCGATTTGTCTGGTCTGCAACCAAAATCAAATCTGTATCTAAGAAGGATTGCTTGCTAAAAGGTTGAGAGCGATGGCGGTAATCAAATCCATGGTTCTCCCACGTTTTCTGTGAAAGCGGGTGCGCAGGTTCCCCTTGGTGATACGCAGAAGTTCCAGAAGAAGTCACTACAAAGTTGGGGGAAGAAATCTCAAGTGATTTTCCATGCAACATCGCTGCGGCCATAGGGGAGCGACAGATATTTCCGTGGCAGACCATCTCCACGCGCACAGTGTCGAAATTCTGAATTGATTTCAGATATTCGTTATGTGCGAGCATGGGTGAACTCTATCTAAAGCCATATGTCTCGTACATCACTAGGGACAGCCCTCATGCATCTTTCTTTTCGACCAATCCAGACATTCCGAGTAATGCAATCAAGTAGATTGATGACATGAGAGCGCGATATACATTGATCACGCTGATTGCAACAGCTCTAATTTCGCAAGTACTTCCAGCGCACGCCTTTGATGCCACTGTGCCTCGCGACCAACAAGTCCAGTACATCACCAACACGTACATGGGTCGTTTCGATTCCGAGCTCACTCGCCTCAACGCAATTAAAGCGAAGATGGCATCTGAACCCTCACTGTGGGCACAATACAAAGCCTTCCTTGCCGATTACACCGGGTCGGTCAACACAATTAAGGAAGCCCTCGCTAGCGAGAGTGCCGACTTAAAAACCACCGATGATTTCGCCACCGAAGAAGTCGGCGAATTTGATAACACCGTTTATCTTCTTGAACAGATGGCTGCAAAAGTAAAGACCATTAATTGCGCTAAGGGAAAGACAACTAAGAAAGTCATGGGGCTTGCACCTGTGTGCCCCAAGGGTTACATCAAAAAGAAGTAGACCTACTTCTTCTCAGCCATTCGTGCCTTCACCATATCTTGGAGAAGCTTCGCATCAACTTTCCAGTCGTTGGGTACCCCAATAGTTTTGATCTTTACATCAAGTTCTTCAAGCTTAGGCAGGAATGATTTAACAACTGTGTTGCTCCATGGATGAATCAAAATGCTCTTCTTCGATGCTGAAACTCCGAATACATATTTATCTCCATCCTTGAGCATCGGCTTATTCCAAGCAATTTCAACAGTGAGTTTGGGGTGCTTGCTTTGAATAGCTTTAAACATCGCGCGAATAGTCTTGGCTTGGATGGGATCAACACTCTTTAAATAATCGGTCATCGTTGAGAAACGTTGGGATGAAACAGATCCACGTGAATACATCACCAAGGCATTCGCGTGGGCACGCGAAAAACCATAGTTCTCCATCAAATGTGCCATCTGTGCAGGATATTTCTCGTCCAGCATCTCCTTCATCACTTTGTGCCAGTACGACATCTTCTCGCCGTACTTCTTTTCAATTGCGGGGAAGTGTGCCTCGCGACTCTTATCTTTAGTAGCCATATCAGAAGCGTAAAGGAATCCCTGCGTTAAATCACGTGTAGATTCTCCCCATGCTTGGTGGAATCAATACCGCTCTCTTCTTCAAAGGCCTCGGAGGCTTCCTCGTTCTGCCTGTCATCATTGTGCTGCTTCGTTGGGCTTTTCCTTCTAAGAAGAACCCTGAAGATCGTGCGCACCGCAGAGCTCTTAAGAAATCTCTACGCGAACTGAAGCGAAAGTAGCCACAAAGATGTCGCTTGCAATCGTGACTGGCGGATCTCGAGGATTGGGTTTTGAAAATGCCCGCGCTTTAAAAGCTGCAGGCCACACCGTTGTCCTTGTTGCAAAAGATGAAGTACGCCTCAAAGAATCAGCAGCAAAACTAAGTTGCGATTATCGCGTTGTTGACCTTGCTGATATCGATGCAGCGAGAGCCACTTTTTCTGAAATGCTCGCATCTTTCGGAACACCACAGATTCTCATTCTCGCGCACGGTGTGATGAGTGAAAAAATGTCGAAAACTCTCAAAACAACCAACGAGGAATGGCGCCGCGTTATGGCAATCAACCTCGACTCTGTCTTCACTGCAGTAAATACATTTGGTCCTTCGATGGCAGAAGCCCGTAACGGTCGCATCATTATTTATTCTGCTTGTCTCGGACGCATGTCAGGTCCAGGAAATGCAGGGGGACTTGTGCCATACAGAGTGAGCAAAACTGGAGTGAACGCACTTGTGCGAAATATTGCACACGAAACAGGACATGGATCTCGCGGATTGCTCGTAGATGCAGTCTGCCCTAATCACACTCGCACAGACATGGGCGGACCAGATGCGCCGCTCTCAGTTGAAGAAGGCGCAGACACAGCGTTCTGGTTAGCGACCCGATCATTCGATCCAGCAACTGATAAAACAGGTTTGCTCTGGGAAGAGCGCAGCGTTATCGATTGGTAGGAATTAAGAGGTCACATCTTTCTTACCAAAGCGAAGCACAGCGAGTGAAATCAATATTCCAAAGAGCATGACTGCGTAGCTCGCGCCACGGATCATCTGTGTCCAATCAATAGTGGCTGAAAAGGCATCAAACCACGAGAAGGAATAATGGGTAGGAAGCCAATTCCGCAGAGTTCCAAGACCGGTGATGGCATCCAAAATATTAGAGAGAATCATGATTCCAATTGCGCCACCTACAGCGCCTAGTGGTACATCGGTTGCGACAGAGAGATAGAAAGCTAACCCTGCAACTGAAAGTAAGTTGATTGCAAGGTATCCAGCGACAATCAATAAACGCGGTATCGCCATATGCGGAGCCATGGTTACTCCAAGGGGAGTCAGCAACGGCGCATTACCAAATGCGATTTCACCAACTACCCACGATGTACCCACAAGAATCACTATTGCAAAGGCTGACAAAGTCAGGCTGACTTTTAATTTCTGGAAGAGCAATCGTGAGCGTGGCACAGGTGATGCAAGGAGATATCGAAGTGTTGACCAGTTTGCTTCAGATGCAACAGTGTCACCGTTAAAAATTGAAATAACAGCGACCAATAAGAATGGTGTTGCAAAGTAAAACATAGTCGAGGTGAAGTTCAGCGCACCTTTTGTTGCAAGACCGATGAGATCTGCTGTGCCCGATCCAAAACGTGTCGGACCAGTTGAGTTGCCTGATGTTCCGAATTTCACAGCTAAAGCGACGATGATAGGAAGTGACATCACAAAGACGTAGGCAAACAAAGTGCGCTTGCGCTTGAGTTGGCGATACATCTCAATGCGATAGGGAAGCGTTTTACGAGCGTTATACATATTAATTACCCTTCCCTTTCTGAATAATTTGATTGAGCAACGAATTCGTCTTCTTTTGCAAAGTGTCATTTAAACCAATGGTGAGTTCATCTCCCACCAGTTCGATAAAGATCTCCTCTAGATTTGCAGCAACTTTGCCCTTGCGCTTCAGAATCTTCTTCATAGGCCCGAAAGCGATGAGCTTGCCGCGGTGCATCAACACAACATGCGAGCAAGTCTGCTCAACTTCAGCCAAGAGGTGAGAAGAGACAATGACCGTGCGTCCCGTCTTCGCGTAATCTTTCAAAACTCCGCGCATGGCTTTGATTTGCTGAGGATCTAAGCCATTTGTAGGCTCATCGAGCACAAGAAGATCAGGCATACCCAACATCGCTTGAGCAATAGCCAAACGCTGGCGCATTCCTTGTGAGTACGAGCGAACTTTCTTATCTAATGCAGAACCAAGATCAGTAATCGCAATAGCTTCCTCGATATACGGATCTTCTTCGCGGCCGATGGATTTCCAATACAGCTCAAGATTTTCACGTCCGGAAAGATGCGGAAGGAAGCCTGAACCTTCGACGAATGAGCCGAGGTTTGCAAGAGTAGGCGAGCCTGGATAAATAGGCTTCCCTTCAATCGCAATTTCACCTTCAGTTGGGAAAATCAAGCCCATCATCATGCGAAGCGTTGTTGTTTTACCTGCGCCATTTGGTCCGAGAAGTCCAAGTACCTGTCCACGTTCAACTTCGAATGACAAATCGGTGACTGCTTGGTACCCATCTTTATACACTTTAGAAAGATTGGTGACACTGACGAGAGCGTTGCTTTCCACTTGAGGCTTGCCTGAATGGCGAGCGCGTCGGATATATGCAAAGAGCGCAGCAAGCAGAATCACAACAACAGTTGAGACTGGCCACACAAATTGCGCACTCTTACTTGCTGAAGATTTAAAGTCGAGGAGAGGAATCGTGAGCGGAGATGCAATGCTTACTGAGTACAGGCGACCATCTTGGGGAAGTGTGTAACCCTGGTCTGTCGTTGAAATGGCCACCGCAAGTTTGTCGCCAATCGATGCATCAACCACAACCGATGGAAGTGAGATAGTAAAGATTGAACCGGCCCCACTTAACCCTGTGACATGTACAGGAGCAACGATTCCGTTAGGAAGTTTTGTCTGTCCCGATGGAGTGCGCACAACAAGTGAGAAGAAGAGCGTTGCATCTTTCACGCTAGATGAAATCTTTACTGAAACTTTTGATGCACCAACAATCGAGACTGGTGTTGTGAGCGGATCGGATTCAAGGAATCCAGATTGACCCGGCAGGAATGCAGCTGAACCACCTGCGATGGAGAGCGCTGTTGCTGCAGATCCAACGCCAGGAAGCGAAGAGATTGCGGCAGGTATTCCACCGATTGGTGCGACAAGCGCTGTGAATGGAGTGGTTATTGGAATCTGGCGCGAGCCGCTTTGGTTTGGAAAGCGATCTGCTTGGAGAAACTTTGGAATAACAGAAGAATCAATGAGCGAAATCGAGCCGTTGGTATTGGTGACTTGGAAAGCGGGGATAGATACTGCTTGCTTCTTTAGGTATGTATTGAACCAATCGAGCGTTGCTTGATTCAAACGCTTTGTTTCATCCAACCCACCATCATGACCACCACCGTGCCAGATCATGGCTAGGGGAGTCTTGGGATGTGCCACGCGAATCGCATCAGCTGTCGCAGTGGATTCACTAAGCGGGAAGAGTGAATCACTCTCTCCTTGCATCAAAAGTGTTGGTGCTGTGATCTTTTCTGCGATGGACGAAGGAGAAGACGCGTTCAAAAGCTTTGATTGTGAAGCCGTTGACGCACCTGTTGCAACTGCGCTCTTAAATGCATTACACCACTCTTTGGTAAATGTTCCGCACTCACCTGCAAGAGAGTTTGGCAGAGTTGCAATCGAGAAAAATGTGCCAGCCCAAAACTTCTTGTAGGGACCGGTAGCCGTTGAACCAATAACATTTTGTGGGAAGAGCACGCGCTCCAAGTTATTCCACGTGATGTTTGCAGCAATTGCGTCGACTCGCTTGTCATAACCAGCGGCTAAGAGAGCGAGAGCTCCACCATATGAAGATCCAGCAACACCAACGAGCGGATCTCTAGAACTTTGAACGATGACTTCCTTTTGATGTGCAAGGTAATCAATGAGCTTTGACGCATCAGCAACTTCACCGCTTGGAGAATCCATAGAGATCTCTCCAGTCGATTTTCCAAAACCGCGCGCAGTCCAGGTCAATACAACGTATCCCGCTTGCGCTAATTCGCGCGCTTGCGCAGCAACAGAAGATTTATCTCCACCAAAGCCATGCGCTAACAAGATTGCAGGCGCTGGTGTAACAGAAGGAATAAAGATTGTTGAATCTAATTGCACACCTGATGCACCAGGAAGAGTGAGATCGTGAGTGGTAACAGGCGACGATGCGAAAGATGTTCCTATAAAGAGAGTTGAGAGAAAGATGAGAGCGGCACTTACTACTGCCGAAAGCCTTGTAAACCGTGGGTCTGTGACATCTTTCATTCGCATGGCGTTACGTTATTGCTTTAAGAGGGCATTAGCCATTTCTAAATCCGGCTATCGTTGCGCCATGAAATTAAAGCGCCTTGGAATTGTGATCGCGGTCGCATTGATCGCAAGCTTTATTACCTCGGTCTCACCTGCCAACTCGGTGAGCTCCACAAGTGGAAAAACTGTCTACACGGCAACGATGACAAAGCCACACCTTCCTACCGCACCTGCCGATGGAACTGATGATTATCGATGCTTCCTGATGGATCCCAAAGTCACACAAGATTCTCTAATCACTTCCGTGAAGTTCATTCCACAACAGCGAATTCTTTTTCACCACGCAATTTTGTTCCAAGTAAGTGCGAAAGATTTACCGGAAGCAATCACACTTGATAACAACGGTGAAGGCTGGCCTTGCTTTGGTGGCATTGGTAGTGGAGCGAGCTTCTCCTCGTTCCTTACATCACCATGGCTCTCATCATGGGCACCAGGACGAGATGTTGATGTCATGCCAACCGGGTTCGGAACGCCATTTCATAAAGGCGATCGCATTGTCATGCAAGTGCACTACAACCTCTTGCTTCGTCAGCTCGGAATGACAGTCACCGATCAATCGAAAGTAGAAATCACTGCGGTTCCTGCAAAGGGATCAAAACTGCGCACTCTTTACGGAGATATGGTCGCAGCACCTGTCGAACTCGCTTGTCCTACTGGTGTCGCAGGGGAGCTATGTGACCGCGGTAAATCGCTCACTGATTTAGCTCGTCGCACATCACAGGCAAGCGCTTTTGAATCTGCTGGAATCAATTTGATGTGTGGTCAAAGCGCTTTCAAGCCAACACCAAGCACTACATCGACGTGCGACAAGAGAATTATGCAGAACGAGCTCGTTGTAAAAGCAACGCCCCACATGCACCTATTGGGAACGTCGCTTAAGTTGATTCTTAATCCGGGTACTCCTGGAGAGAAAATCATCCTCAATCGTCCTAAATACAACTTTGATGATCAATCCCCAACAGTGCTGAAATCTCCAATTGCCCTGAAAGCGGGCGACACTGTTCGCGTTGTGTGTACTTTCGATCCGAATTTACGAACGATTCTGCCGGCGCTAAAGAAGCTTGCTCCGCGTTATGTCACATGGGGAGAGGGCTCATCCGATGAGATGTGCCTCGGTGTTATGGGAGTAGCTCGAAACTAGTTCTAGCGTTCTGATTTATGGCGATCAGCCAAGTTATCCATGTAGGCAAAGAGCACACCAGAAATCACGAATGTCACGTGAATTCCGATTCTCCATCCTTCGCGCTTTGCATCGAATGGTCCTTCTTGCATGAAGTCCTTCAACAATTCAATAACTGAAATCGCAACTAACGAACCAATTAATTTTATCTTTAGTCCGCTGTAATCAACATGCCCCATCCAATGAGGACGATCTTCTGCTCCTTCAGCGACTTTGATTTTCGAAACAAAGTTTTCATAGCCCGCGAAGAGAACAATGATGATGAGGTTTCCTAGAAGCACGGTATCCAGGAGCTCCAAAACCTGGAGCGTAATCTCGTTTGCGGTGAGAGATGAGATATGCGAGATCATGTGCCAGAAAGAGTGGAAGAAGCGATACAAAATTGGAAGCAGCGCAGCGAGCAGACCGATGTAAAGAGGTGCTAGCAACCAACGCCCTGCAAATATCAACCGCTCAAGAAGCTCTTCTAACTTTGGCATATACCCTCTATTCCTAGGTCGTTATAACCAAAGAATACAATTGCCCGCTCTGAAAGTGACTCTGAAACGCTAGCTTTGGATTACCCTTCTCGAATGGAACTTACGACTTGTCTTTGGTTTGATGGCCGCGCGCGTGAAGCTGCAATTTTCTACACAAGCATCTTTCCTAATAGCGAGATTGCAGATAATTGGATTGCTCCCACCGAAACACCTGGCAATAAACAGGGTGAAGAAGTTGTCGTGAACTTCAAAATTTTCGGACAATCTTTTATCGGCCTTAATGGTGGACCTCAATTCCCACACAGCGAAGCAATTTCATTTCAGATTCCTTGCGCGAATCAAGCTGAAATAGATAAGTATTGGGACCTTCTGCTTGCTGATGGTGGGCAAGAAAGCCAATGCGGTTGGCTAAAAGATAAATTTGGCCTCTCTTGGCAGGTCACCTCACCAATCATGGGTCAATTCCTTGGCGGACCTGATGGCGAGGGTGCGCAACGTGCCACGATGGCGATGCTTCAGATGAAGAAGATTGATCTTGCTGCAATGGAGAAGGCATACCTCGGGAATTAACCGAGATCCAACATGAGTGCCATGAAGCGGATTATCTATATTCCCTTCGATCATCTCCATCGCTCGTATGGAGCGCTCAAAGACGCTCAACGGAAAGAAGATGTCATCGCTTTCGTTGAGAGCGCACGCATGACGACGGGGCGACCATGGCACAAAGAGCGACTCTTCTTCCTCATCTCAAGTGCACGCCACTTTGCTCAATCCCTAAAGGATGAAGGCTTCACAGTCGAATATGTGAAAGCACCTACAACAATTGATGGCCTCAACGAGATTAAAGCCAAACACAACAACCTACCCATTACTTGTGCCGAGCCTTCTTCATTCACTCAATATGAAGCACTAAAAAATTATGGCGCAACATTCGTAGAGAATGATTTCTTCCTGACACCTCGTCCGCTCTTCACTCTATGGGCAGAGAAACAAAAGAGTTTCCTTATGGAGAACTTCTATCGAGCCCAGCGCATCCGCTTAAATATCTTGGTTGAAGGTAAAGATCCCGTAGGTGGCGCGTGGAATTTCGATAAAGAAAATCGACTTCCACCACCAAAGAAGTATGAAGGCCCCGCTTATCTCAACCACGCCCGCGATGAAATCGACAATGAAGTAGCACAAGAGCTCGGCCACACCCCAATAGAAACATGGGCAACAACCCGCGATGGCGCTCTCAAGCAATTACGCAACTTCATTGACAACCACTTTGCAGAGTTCGGTCCACTTGAAGATGCGATGACAGTTGAGAATTGGGCACTTCACCATTCACTTCTCTCACCCTATCTCAACAATGGTTTGTTGCATCCATCCGAAGTAATCACTGCAGCACTTAAAGCTTTCAAAACCGGCAAAGTCCCTATCGAATCTGCAGAAGGTTTTATTCGCCAAGTCATCGGGTGGCGCGAATATGTCAATGGAATGTATTGGTTCTTAGGCCCCGATTATCGAAAGAACAATCAACTTCAAGCAGACCGAAAACTTCTGCCGCTATTTCGCGATCCATCCAAGACTCAAATGAACTGCATGAAAGAAACCGTCACTGATATCAATAATCGTGCTTGGGTACATCACATTCCTCGCCTCATGGTCCTGAGCAATCTCGCAATTCTCACCGGCACGAACCCACAAGAGTTCCTCGATTGGATGCGCGAAGTCTTTATCGATGCAACAGAATGGGTGATGGTCCCCAACGTCATTGGCATGGGAGTTCACGCCGATGGTGGCGCGATGATGACAAAACCTTACGCAGCAGGTGGCGCATACATTTCCCGCATGAGTAATTACTGCAAGGGCTGCAGTTACAACCCCAAATTGCGCACGGGGGAGAGCGCCTGTCCTTTCACAACTTTGTATTGGGATTTCCTCGATCGCAACCAAGAAACCTTTTCAAAGAACCACCGCATGGCCCAACAATTCTTCGGACTCAAAAGGCTCAGCGACCTACCCGAACTCAAAGAGCGTGCTCGCGATGTGCTCGAGGGGCTTGAAGCAGGAAAGATTTAAACGCCACCGCCTCAATAGCCCTTAACCTCTAACGCCTCTCTTATCCTTTACTTATGAGCAAAGAGATCAATTCAGCTTCAATAAGACGTTACAACCTCATCGCCGGATTCTTTCACCTCGCGCAAATGCTCGTGGTGTTGCTTCTGGCCAATGACTTCTCTCTTCCAATCGTTGCGAGGTACATGGCAGGCCCTCCAGGAAGTACCTTTGTTGCAGAACCAATCACTCTGCTCAAGACTCCAGTCGGATTAGCAGTTGCAATCTTTCTTGGTCTTTCAGCTTTCTTTCACTTCCTTGTCGCATCACCAAAGTACTTTCCTCGCTACAGCAACGGTCTAGCTCACCAACGCAATTATTTCCGCTGGGTCGAATACAGCATCAGCTCATCTGTAATGATTGTTCTCATTGCACAAATTTGTGGAATCACCGATGTCGCTGCCATCATCGCAATCTTCGGCGTCAACGCTTCCATGATTCTCTTTGGTTGGCTCCAAGAAAAGTACGAACAACCAGCAAGTGGAGGATGGCTTCCATTTATCTTCGGCTGCATCGCCGGTGCTATTCCATGGATCTCACTCGTCTTTTATATTTTCGCTATCGGCGGCCCAGGAGACACAAAAGCCCCAGCTTTCGTCTACGGGATTGTGATTTCTCTCTTCCTTCTTTTCAATTGTTTTGCAGTCGTTCAGTATCTACAATACAAGAAAGTCGGCAAATGGAGTGATTACATCAGAGGAGAGAAGACTTACATCACGCTCTCTCTCGTCGCGAAATCAGCTCTGGCTTGGCAAATCTTTGCCTCAACTCTTGTGCAATAACCATCCATCGGAACCGTTAAAACTCTGAGATGAAAGCCAAGATTAAAAACGGATTTGCTCCAAAAGTCTGCCAACGTTGTGGCTTAGAATTTGAGTGGCGCAAAAAGTGGGCTCGTGATTGGGAGAACGTTAAATATTGTTCTGAGCGTTGCAAAGCCGGTAAATAGTCCCCACGCTCAGCCTTTCGTTCCCCTCAGGTCAGACTATCGCCGCCTAATACAACAGAGTACTTTCTAGCCATGCTAGAAACTCTCTTCATCGCCTCGCTCATATTCCTTTTTCTAAGCCGCTCAAAGAAAAAGCGACGCCCTCGCACATTCGATGGCAAACTCCAAGAACTCATTCAAACGGAGAATGTGAATCGAGCGAATGCACAAGCAATCAAGGATTATCTGTTAGCAACAATAGCTAGCAACAACAATGATGAGGAAAAGTTCAGTGACGTTCAAATCGGCAAAGCTCAAGAGATCCTAGATAAGGCAGGTCCCGCTGCGCTCTATTGGATGAGCGATATCGCTTCACAATTGGCTTTTCTTTCAGCAGCCCAACTCAATAACATTCCAACTAACGTAAATAACGAACTCGGTCAAGGTGCGACAGCAGAAGAGATCATCAACCTCGTTGTTCGAGTTTAAAATCTAAATGAAAAGCACCCAAACACTTCTCATTCTCAAAGTAACTCTCGGCCCGCTCATGGTCGCCCTCTCGCATTACCTCGGCAAACTCAAAGGCCACGGCATGGGCGGTCGACTCATCGGCCTTCCGATTACAACGGGACCTTTCATTTTGATTATTTCCTTGCAAGAAGGCACCCAATTTGGAAAGCACGCTGCGCACGGAGTGCTCCTCGGCCAGATCGCACTCGCTATTTATTGCTGGGTATACACATTCATCAGTCCACGTATGAATTGGTATCAAGCAATTACAACAGCCACCGCAACAGTGCTCGCTGTTGGTTACGCAACCACCCACATTGCTTTCACAACAACACAAGCCCTCGTAGTACTCATCGCTATTTGGTTAGCAGCAATGAAGTTTTGGCCAAAGTCATCAAACGCTCCCGTCTTTGTCGAAAGCCCACAGTGGGAATTGCCCGTTCGCATTGCCGTAACACTCACAATATTTATCGGCCTTGCTGCGCTAGCCCCACATCTCGGTGCAAACGTTTCCGGAGCGCTATCAACTTATCCCGTCATCGCATCTGTCGTCAGCGCTTTCAATCATCGCCGTTATGGTCCTGCATCAACGATGGCAACACTTCGAGGTCTGATGGAATCTTTCCCCATAACAATCGCTTTCATTGCGATTCTCGCTTACGCCCTCTAAGCCACCCGCCATGTGATAATCGAAGTCGAATGAAAAGAAGCCTTGTGGATTTACACTTGATGTAACCGATCCGAAAGGCCCACAATGGCAAGCATCTCTTTCACTAGCGCGAAAGTCATGGGCATCTTTCTCGTGATCACCGGAGTCGCCCACTTCATTTTCCCAAAGCCTTTAGATTCAATCGTTCCGTCATTCCTACCGGGTGATCCACGACTCTGGACATACATCAGCGGAGTCGCTGAGTTTGTAATCGGCGCAGCGCTCCTCACCCCACTTTCACTCAAAATTGGAAACACATCAGTTCGACTCATTGCCGCCTACGCAGCGCTCCTACTTTTCCTCGCGGTCTATCCAGCAAATATCAAAATGGCAATTGATTGGCGCTCACGTGCAATGCCACTCCCACTCATCGCCTATGCCCGCCTACCTCTGCAGTTCGGTTTGTTTTATTGGGCTTGGTCCATCATCAAAGTGCTCAAGCGTTAGCGATGCCTAAAACATCAATAACCGTTATCTATGACGGAGATTGTGATCTCTGCAAAGCAAGCATCACGTGGCTAGCAAAGAAATTGGTATTCACAGCTCTGCCATTTCAAGCTTCCGATCTCGCACCGTTCGGCTTAACAAAAGAAGAGTGTTCTCAATCGGTTTACGCAATAAGGGATGAGACGACCTACTCAGCAGCGAACGCTGTGGCTTTTCTCCTTTACCACCGAGGAAAGAAAGCCCTCTCAACCTTGATCAAACTCTCTGGCCCGATTGGCAACTGGAGTTACACATGGGTTGCAACCCATCGCCACACCAAATTTATAAAACTAGTCACTCGATTTCTCAACTGGATTAACTCGCGCAACTAAAAAGGCAACGCCATAAATTTAAACTCCGAGCGAAGGTTTTTCTCTCGGAAATTCCACATGGATATCAAAGTCAAAAGGTTGAAAGTCCGTGAAGCTACAGATGTTTTGGCGAATCATTAAGTCAATCTCTTCATCACTTTCGGCAAATGCATGAATGATTCCAACGCCTTGAACGCTTGTTTCAAGAAGCCAACCACTATCTTGTTTTACAGCAGTGGTGACAAATGGCTCTCTTGTCATTAACTCCACCATCTCACTCCCAACTTCACTTCTGTCTCTTTCAAGGTAGCAGGAACATCTTCAGGTTTCAATATTCTTTTTCAATTATCAACTCCGAGTGACTTGAATTATTGTTATTCTTTTCGTTGCAAGTGGCAATCATGTAAAGGGTCCAGATTCGTCTGGACTCTCTAACCCTCTACCAAACCAAACCGCAAACCAATGTCACGCATCCTTCGCATCTCGCGATGATCAGAGCGCGTCAACAACGCCCACCCAAAGAGCACACACAAAAAGACTTCAAGCCCCGTCGCAAACCAATCCGGCGATCCCGTCGTGAGCTTCGAATACGTCACAGCTCCCATCAACTGCATCGGAAAATCACTCAACCCATGCACCAATATCGGCAACCAAATTGTCCCCGAATAAATCATCAACCCACAACACATAAATCCAAAGGCACCTGCACCCAACACCTGTGCGACGTTGTACCAAAACGAATATCCACCCCACACATAATTGCTGAAGTGCATCAACCCAAAATGGACCGACGAAACAATCGACGCCACCCACACCCCGTATGGCTCGAAAAATCCAAAGATCAACCCACGACTAAAAATCTCTTCGTGCAAACCGATCCCCAACGCAAATACCAACCCACCAACAATCGCCCACCACGGATTGCCCCCATAAGGCGCCCACACAATCTGCCCGCCGACATAAGCCGAGCCAGCTCCCAAAGCAATCAATAACCTCTTCGGATCTTTCCTCACACTCAATCGCGTCAACGATTTCGGTTTTAACCACCAAATAACCCCAACCCAAATCACCGCATCAATCCCACGATAAATCATCGCCGTCCAAAAATTCGACAAGTGCAACGAGCGAAGTGGCATCTTTGGAATCACCCAGAATTCCAACCATGTCGGCAGCCCAATAAACAGAACCACCTGCAGCGCCACCTTCACCCACTTCGATTTCATTCTCACAACATAAAGGTGACCACTGACATCACCCGAAGAACATTGCAATCCCACCCCACAACCACCATCCTTAACGCATGTCAGTTCGCTTCCGCCGGTCGGTAAAGATCGCCCCAGGCATTCGCATTAACTTCAACACGCACTCCACCAGCCTCACACTCGGACCCCGCGGTGCCCACTACACAATGAGTTCCACCGGCCGTCGAACAATCTCTTCAGGAATCCCCGGCACCGGCCTCTACGCATCCGAGTCTTACAACCCCCGCACACAAGCCGCTCGCGCATCCCGCGAAGAACGCCAACTCTCACAACAACCCGAAGACCTCACATCATTTCCCGGCCCAACTCCACGCCCAAACTTCTTCTCATCAGGCGCCGAAAAAGATTTCTCCAAAATGCTCATAGAGTTCTACTCCGGCGATCAACAGCCATCACCAAAAGAAATCGTCGAGAAAACAAAAGCTCTCGAAGAACTACATCCCAACCTCAACATCCCACTCGAGATCATCACCTTCATTCATATTCTCAACGAAGAAGCATATGAAGATCACCTTCTCGAACTCGGCGCACGCATTTGGTTACGCCGCGATGAATACTTTTCCAACTCCATTGTCACCAAATACTTCAGAGGCATCCGCCCCGTCATCCAAGTAACGCCTGGGATCCACGCCACCGAAATCCTCAACACACAACAGTTTGGTTTCATGTGGGTAGAAGTCCTGCAAGCCCATGACAAACTCGACCAAGCGATGGAAGTCCTGCACGAAATGAACGCAACCCAACTCGTGGGAATTTCCATTGCCGATATCGAGCTCTCCCAAAAAGATTACGACGCGGTTCTCCAAACCACCGCCGACATCACAAACGAAGACGATGCCACTCTCATCATGCTCGTCATCCGCGGTATCGCTTTCCGCGAACAATCCCTCTACGACGCATCCCTTGAGTGCTTCAAACAAGCTCTTGCCAAAAAGAACCGCCAACAAGAAGCCCTCAACCGCGTGCACCTCGAGCGCTCCATCACCTACGAAAAGATGGGCAAAATCGACGCCGCCCGCAAAGATCTAGAACTCATCCTCGCCAACGATGCCAAGAACGAAGAGGCAAAGGAGCGGTTGGGGAAACTTAAGGATGTTAATTAGTCTTATTCGACGAAGACTGACCCGGTGATTAAGAGTTAACGAACACTCCTAAGCACAGCCACCACTTTGCCCAATATCTCTGCGTTATCTGCAGGAATGGGAGCGAAGTCGGGGTTGGCGGGGAGGAGCCAGTAGTGGCCGTCTTTTTTGCTGAAGGTTTTGACGGTTGCTTCGCCATCAATCATGGCGGCGACGATCTCGCCTTTTTCGGCGTTCTTTTGTTGGCGGATTACAACGAAGTCGCCATCGCAAATGGCGGCCTCGACCATGGAATCGCCTTTGACTTTGAGCATGTAGATATCGCCCTTGCCCACGAGTGATTCGGGGAGGGTGTGGACCTCTTCGATGTTTTGATCGGCAGTGATGGGGATACCTGCTGCGATTTGTCCGACGAGGGGAACGTTTCTGGACTTCTCTGCTTGCTGGCGTGGTTCATCGCCCGGGAGTTTTACCTCGAGGGTGCGGCCTTTGGGGTCTTTCTTGAGCCAGCCTTTTTCTTCGAGGGCCTTGAGTTGGTAGGAGACGGAAGCTGGGGAGGCGAGGCCTGCGAGCTCACCGATCTCACGCATGGAGGGTGGGAAACCGTTGGTTTCGATGGAATCTTTGATGGCCAGGAGGATTTTGATCTGGCGGGGAGTGAGTCCCGAGGCGTCAGCGGGGCCGTCTGGGAGTTCAGAGATCTTTTTCGTCATGGGATAAGAGTAGGGGAGATTGGGGAATTTGTCGAACATTTGTTCGCTTTTGTCAGTGGGAGTGTGTATAGTTTCATTTCGTACAGATGTTCGAATCCCCTCGAATATCGGTGGTAGTAAAGGAAGTGGTTATCGTGGCACTTACATCACGTGGCAAGAATCTAGTTCGCGGAGTTGCTGTTGCATCGCTATTAGTAGTGATTGGCGCTGGTTTTAGCGCTGTTGGTTCAAGCGCTTCTGAAAAAGTTGTTGGTGCATCTGCATCTGTTGCATCCGGAGATTATGTGCGCGTAGTTGTTGCACCGGGAGAGACCCTGTGGAGCGTGGCTGCTCTTGTGGCTGGATCTTCCGATGTGGCTTCTGTCGTGGACGAGATTGTCTCGATCAATCATTTATCTTCTAGCTCTGTAGCTGCTGGTACACGTTTACTCGTACCTGTTAAGTAGGGCTAGTCCTCACTTCAACCCTTTTTACTCGGCGACGCCGAGAGTACGTTCCTTATGAAGTCTGGGCACCGGTGCCCTCACTACTAAGGAGAAGAAATGACGGATTACGTCGCACCTGGGCAACCAGGAAGTAAGGCAAACTTCAAAGCTCGTTATGACCACTGGATCGGTGGGGAATATGTAAAACCATCCTCAGGTCAATACTTTGAAAATGTAACTCCAGTGACTGGAAAAGTATTTTGTGAAGTCGCTCGCGGAAATGCGGCCGATATTGATTTGGCTTTAGATGCGGCGCATAAAGCGGCGCCGGCTTGGGGAAAGACTTCGACAACCGAACGCGCAATCATTTTGAACAAGATTGCTGATGTGATGGAAGCGAATCTTGAAGCAATTTCTGTAGCTGAAACGTGGGATAACGGAAAGCCAATTCGTGAAACTTTGAACGCGGATATTCCATTAGCAATCGATCACTTCCGTTATTTTGCTGCATGTATTCGCGCGCAAGAGGGATCATCGACTCAGCTCGACAATGACACCGTTGCATATCATTTTCATGAGCCACTTGGTGTCGTAGGGCAAATTATTCCGTGGAACTTCCCAATCTTGATGGCTGTCTGGAAGTTGGCTCCTGCGCTCGCTGCAGGTAACTGCATCGTATTAAAGCCGGCAGAGCAGACTCCTGCATCGATCATGTTCTTGATGGAGTTGATTGCACATCTCTTGCCTGCAGGTGTTGTGAATATTGTTAATGGATTTGGTGTCGAAGCTGGAAAGCCTTTGGCTTCATCTCCTCGCATCGCAAAGATCGCATTTACCGGCGAAACAACAACCGGTCGATTGATTATGCAGTATGCAGCAGAGAACATCATCCCCGTCACGTTGGAGCTGGGTGGAAAGAGCCCAAATATCTTCTTTAACGATGTTGCTGATAAGAACGATGCGTTCTACGACAAAGCGTTGGAAGGCTTTACTTTGTTCGCATTGAACCAAGGTGAAGTATGTACATGTCCTTCTCGTGGCCTTATTGAGGCTGGTATTTATGACAAATTCCTTGGTGATGTAACAGCACGCACAAAGGCAATTGTTCAGGGGCACCCGTTGGATGTCTCGACAATGATTGGCGCGCAAGCATCAAATGATCAGCTAGAAAAGATTCTTTCCTACATTGAAATCGGAAAGAAAGAAGGGGCAAAAGTCATCACTGGAGGTGAGCGCGCAGATTTGGGCGGCGAGCTTTCTGGTGGTTATTACGTCACCCCAACAATCTTTGAAGGCAATAACAAGATGCGTATCTTCCAAGAAGAAATCTTTGGACCAGTTGTATCTGTAACAAAGTTCAATGGTTTCGATGAAGCTATGTCGATTGCTAACGACACTTTGTATGGACTTGGTGCTGGCGTCTGGAGCCGTAACGGAAACGTTGCGTACCGCGCAGGACGTGAAATTCAAGCCGGACGTGTCTGGACTAACTGCTATCACGCTTACCCAGCAGGTGCAGCGTTTGGTGGTTACAAGTCATCAGGTATCGGCCGTGAAAACCATGCAATGATGCTTGATCATTACCAACAGACAAAGAATTTGCTTGTTTCGTATAACGAAAACAAACTCGGATTCTTTTAAGCCGGCGGTTAAGATAAAGGTTATGGAGAACCCATCACGAGTAGATCTCACTGAATCGGCGTGCGAGTTACTTCGCACGTTGTATAAAGCGAACGGCCCCTTGATGTTTCATCAATCGGGTGGCTGCTGTGATGGGTCTTCACCTATGTGTTATCCCGCTGGTGAATTTAAAACTGGCGGACAAGATGTAAAGCTTGCTGATTTACGTGTTGCTGGCATCCCAGAGCTCATTAGTTTTTGGATGTCAGCATCGCAATTTGAATATTGGAAACACACCCATCTGACTGTTGATGTCGTCGATGGGCGCGGGGGAGGCTTCTCTCTGGAGACCCCCGAAGGTAAGCGTTTTTTAATTCGATCTCGCCTCTTTAGCGACGATGAGTGGGCAATTTTGGAGAACGAGGTCCTTCCAACGGGCGCTTGAGCCGCACCTGCATAGTTGACAGGGTTGGTTTGATATTTGGGTACGGCGTGTCGAGGGGAAAGTCTTGAGTACGGGTGTAGAGTTACCACAACATCTAGGGGTTTCCTCAAGAATCTCGCCCATATGGTGTGGTTTTAAGCCGTAAGGCGCTACTGTACGTCTCTTGCCCCACAAGACCGCATTAACTCAGAAATAACCCAGCACCACAGAAACTACACAGGAGAAGACCCTCATGAATTGCCCATTCTGCCGCCACGACGACTCTCGAGTCGTTGATTCGCGTCCTGCAGAAGATGGGGCGCTCATCCGTCGTCGCCGTGAATGTTTGGAATGTGGACGTCGCTTCACAACATCAGAGACATCCGTTCTCGTGGTTGTAAAGCGCTCTGGAGCGACTGAACCATTTAGTCGCGAAAAGGTTATCTCCGGTGTTCGTAAGGCATGCCAAGGCCGTCCTGTAAACGATGATGACTATGCGTTGCTCGCGCAACGTGTGGAAGAAGCACTTCGTCTCGATGGATCAGCTGAGGTTGAAGCACAAGAAGTCGGAATGGCAATCCTCGCGCCACTCCGTGAACTCGATGAGGTGGCTTACCTACGATTTGCCTCGGTATATCGTAACTTTGCCTCCTTAGAAGATTTCGAAGGTGAGATCGCACTTCTCCGCGCAGCCCCTT
>CANFVU010000012.1 GCA_947450545.1 Actinomycetota bacterium | reverse complement strand
GTGCACCTTGTTCCTGAAGCCACGGAATATCGTTTTCGAGGAAGAGATCTATACCAGGGCCTTGTAGGCCGATTGAGTTGAGCATGCCGCTTGGAGTTTCGGCCATACGTGGAGTTGCGCGACCACTACGCGGCTTCAACATAATGGACTTGGTAACTATAGCCCCGAGATCTTGGAGCGAAAAGAATTGGGAAAGTTCCTTTCCAGATCCAGCACAACCGCTTGCTGTGACGATTGGGTTGGGAAGAATAGTGGACGCTAGCTTCGTGGTGTAGTTAAACACTTATGCACCCCACGTCTCTGCAGGAATTTTTCCTTTGCTATCCCAAATAACATCGGCGCCATCCATAACTGGACCGTCGATACACGTGCGCGACATACGGACAATGCCATCTGCGCCTCTGAGCGGCACAACGCAAGTCATGCACACGCCAATCCCGCAGGCCATACTCTCTTCCACTGAAGCTTGGTGGATAAGTTGGTACTTATCAGCAATCGCTTGAATAGATTGAAGCATCGCCATTGGACCACACGAGTAGATTATTTCAGATTCATTGGCTTCAATCAGTTGTGGCAGCGCATCGCTGACACGTCCATGTAGCCCGGCTGAACCATCATCTGTTGTGAGAGTCATCGATGAAACGGAACGCTTTCCTTCGAGTGGTGCGTAGATCTTCGCAGCAGAACTTGCCCCAAGAACCATATCTACTCGACAACCGCGTGCTTTCAAAAGCTCCGCGAGACCAAAGAGTGGTGCCGATCCGTAACCTCCGCCGACGAGTAATGCACGAACTGGTTCTGTTGGTATTCCAAATGACGTTCCCAGCGGCCCAACCATGTCAACTGTGTCATGAACGTTTCTCGACGCTAACCACATACTTCCTTGACCATGAGGTGCAATGACAAGCTCAACTACTCCCCCAGCGCTTCCTTTATCGGTAGATCGACAGATCGCAAATGCGCGACGCAGCACCAAGCTCGAGCTTTCGCCGCCCACTGAGATTGCCACAAAGTTTCCAGGGCGCGCGCTTTGCGCCATTCCTTCAACGGCGAAAACCATGTGGTGATATGAACCAACTCGTTTGTTGCTAATTACTTCGGCTTTCACTTGGACAGCTCTTGGGTTAATGGCACTCATGCAGACCACTCCTGAACTGATTTAATAGAAAAATCGTTTGCAGTGATATCCGATATACCAGCAACTGCTGCTTTGAATCCTGCAATCGTTGTGATGATCGGTATTTGGCGCTGCACAGAAGCCGTGCGAATCAACCACCCATCATGACGTGTGCCTCGTCCAAGTGGAGTGTTGATCACAAGCTGGACCGTGCCATTTGTGATGATGTCGACTGCGGAAGGACCCTGAGCTGCTGAATCTGAATTCTTCCGTACAAGAGTTGATTGCACACCTGTAGATGCAAGGTAGTTGTGTGTACCAATGGTAGTGAACAAAGTGAATCCTAGATTTACAAGGGTTCGCGCTGGTTCAACCGATCCTTCTTTATCTCGTTCGCTCAGTGAAAGAAATACATTTCCCGACTTCGGCAGCGCACCAAAAGCAGCGCTCTGACTCTTTGCATACGCTTCGCCAAAAGTGTTGGCGATACCCATAACTTCACCGGTCGAACGCATTTCAGGTCCAAGGACTGAATCCACTCCTGTTCCATCAACTCTACGGAAACGATTCCAAGGCAGAACTGCTTCCTTAACAGAAATTCCATGCGCAACTCCGTCGCCAGTGATTGGCAATACGCCTTCTTTCCGAAGATCAGCGATTGAACGTCCTACCGAGATAAGTGCAGCTGCCTTAGATAGAGGATTTCCAGTTGCTTTGCTGACAAATGGAACTGTGCGAGAAGCGCGTGGATTTGCTTCCAATACATATAACGTTCCAGTCTCTCCAGGATTGGTGCGCGTTATAGCAAATTGAATATTAATCAAACCCCGAACGTTCACACCCGATGCAATTTTGTGTGTAGCTTCGCGAATCTGCTTCTGCATATCTGCGTTAAGAGATGCGCTTGGAAGAACACATGCTGAATCTCCTGAGTGAATACCAGCTTCTTCAATGTGTTCCATAACCCCGGCAAGGAAGAGTTCTTCGCCGTCGTAGAGAGCATCAACGTCAATCTCAATTGCGTCATCCAAGAATCGATCAATCAAGACAGGATGGTTGGGTGTAATTTGTGTTGCCCGTTCGATAAACCCACGAAGAGATTCATCGTCATAAACAATCTCCATTCCACGTCCACCAAGTACGAATGACGGGCGAACGAGAACTGGATATGAAATCTCATGAGCAATGGTGACTGCCTCTTCGTACGATTGAGCCATTCCATATTTAGGCGCAACCAATTGGGCAACATCAAGTACGTTTCCGAATTGTCCACGGTCTTCTGCAAGATCGATTGAATTAGGACTTGTTCCCAAAATAGTTACTCCGGCATCCATCAAGCCGCGAGCAAGACCGAGTGGGGTTTGACCGCCCAGTTGTGCGATAACACCCAATACTGGCCCCGCCTGAGTTTCAGCAGCGATAACTTCTAAAACATCCTCAAGAGTGAGTGGTTCGAAGTAGAGACGATCAGAGGTGTCGTAATCCGTAGAGACAGTTTCTGGATTGCAGTTAATCATGATTGTTTCATAGCCTGCCGCTTTCAGGGCAAAAGCTGCATGAACGCAAGAGTAATCAAACTCAACGCCTTGTCCGATGCGGTTAGGCCCACTACCGAGAATGATTACAGCAGGTTTGGTGCGAGGAATAACTTCACTCTCTAAGTCGTAACTTGAATAGTGATAAGGGGTGTGTGCTTCAAACTCCGCTGCACATGTATCAACTGTCTTATAGACAGGCTTTACTCCCAAGCGATGGCGCACCCCACGAACTTCAGATTCAGCAATATTGCGTAGTTCAGCAATCTGGAAATCAGCGAAACCAAGACGCTTGGCTTTGAGTAGAACTTCAGCGCTCAAATCCGATGCGCCAGCAATTTCGAGTGCGGCGTTATTGATAGCCTCAATCTGCGCAAGGAACCATGGATCAATCTTTGTCAATCCATGAAGTTCTTCAACAGAAGCACCGAGCGCCATGAGTTGTTGAACTTGCTGCAATCTAAATTCTGTAGGAATTCCGACCGAAGCCACGAGCTCTTCACGTGAGAGTGATGGTGTGCGCCAGGTGAAGGATGTTCCCTTCTTTTCGACCGATCGGAGCGCTTTCTGCAGCGCTTCAGGGAAACTTCGGCCGATAGCCATCGCTTCACCAACGGATTTCATTGTGGTTGTCAGACGAGGGTCAGCTTCCGGAAATTTTTCAAATGCAAAACGAGGAACTTTTACAACGATGTAATCCAATGTAGGTTCAAAAGATGCAGGCGTGCTTTGAGTAATGTCGTTTTGAATCTCATCAAGACTGTAACCAATCGCCAGTTTGGTCGCAATTTTTGCAATAGGAAATCCCGTTGCTTTCGAAGCAAGCGCTGACGAACGTGAGACACGAGGATTCATCTCGATAACTATGATTCGGCCATCCTGAGGATTTACGGCAAATTGGATATTACATCCACCTGTGGCAACTCCAACTTCTCGAATAATCTCAATCGATAAGTCGCGCAATTTTTGGTATTCGACATCTGTCAACGTCAGTGCAGGAGCGACAGTGATGGAGTCACCGGTATGTACGCCCATAGGGTCAACGTTCTCAATCGAACAAACAATTACGACATTGTCCTTGTGATCACGCATTACTTCGAGCTCGTACTCTTTCCAACCCAAGATCGACTCTTCGAGGAGAACTTCTGTTGTAGGGCTATGACGCAACCCTGCTCCAGCAATGAGATCAAGTTCTTCACGATCAAATGCAATTCCAGATCCCAGACCTCCCATTGTGAAAGATGGTCGTACTACAACCGGGTAGTTCAACGTTTCAACTGCTGCGTAACAATCCTCGAGACTGTGACAAATTGCCGAGCGCGCAGACTCTCCCCCAACTTTTTCCACGATCTTCTTGAAGATATCTCGATCTTCACCGCGCTTAATCGCAGGAATATCTGCACCAATCAAACGCGTGCCATATTTCTCAAAAATTCCTAGCTCATTGAGAGCCATCGCCGCATTCAAAGCCGTCTGCCCGCCAAGTGTTGCAAGGACAGCATCAGGGCGTTCTTTAGCGATGATCTTTTCGATAATGTCTGGAGTGATTGGCTCGATATATGTCGCATCAGCAAATTCTGGGTCAGTCATAATGGTTGCAGGATTAGAGTTAATAAGGATGACTCGTACGCCCTCTTCCCGAAGAACGCGACATGCTTGAGTTCCTGAATAATCAAATTCGCATGCCTGACCAATGACGATCGGTCCGCTACCAATTACAAGAACGCTCTTTATAGATTGATCTTTAGGCACTTCTTCCCGCCTTCTCCTTCGTCATCATCTCGACGAAGTGGTCGAAAAGATATGCCGCATCATGTGGACCCGCTGCTGATTCTGGGTGGTATTGAACGCTAAATGCTGGTTTTTCTAAGAGCTCTAAACCTTCAACAACTCCGTCATTGAGGCATATATGGCTGACATAGCCTGCACCAAAGACCGTGGTGAAATTTGAATCGATAGGAGCAGCAACTGCAAACCCGTGATTGTGTGCTGTGATCTCGACTGTGCCACTTTGCAAATTCTTCACTGGTTGATTGATTCCGCGATGACCGAACGGCAACTTGTATGTATCAAATCCAAGTGCTCGTCCCAAAATTTGATGGCCGAAACAGATTCCAAAAATCGGCATTGAATCCAATAAGAATTCACGAACCAATTCGACGATATCAACCATCGTGGCTGGGTCTCCAGGGCCGTTGGAGAGAAAGACTCCATCGGGATTGATTGCAAGAATCTCTTCTTTCGTAGCACCCACCGGGAAGACATGCACTTCAATGCCACGATCAGACATATGACGTGGTGTAGCAGATTTGATGCCTAAATCGATAGCGGCAACAGTGAATCTCTTTTCAACACCTTCTGGTACTGGCACGATGTATTTCTCGGGAGTCGACACATCTTCCGCTAAAAAAGCACCTGACATTGGTGGTGCCTGTCGAACTTTGATTACCATCTCTTCTCGGCTCAACTCAGTGCCAGAGAATATTCCGACGCGCATTGCACCTCGATCCCGAAGGTGTCTGGTAATCGCACGAGTATCCACTCCAGAAATTCCGACAACTCCAGCGTCAATCAGCGACTCTTCCAATGAAATTTCTGAACGCCAATTACTCACGCGAGGCGAAGGGTTGCGAACAACAAATCCGGATACCCAAATCTTTCGCGACTCCTCGTCAGTCGAGTTCATTCCTGTGTTACCAATGTGAGGTGCCGTCATCACAACTACTTGCTTGTGATACGACGGATCAGTAAGAGTCTCTTGATAGCCAGTCATTCCCGTTGAGAAGACAGCTTCTCCGAAAGTCTCGCCAACACAAGCCCACGATTCACCTTCGAATATTGCCCCGTCATCTAATACAAAGTATGCCTTAGTCATGCTTCTTACCTGTCAATTCTCCATCTTTCACAACGATGACACCCTCGAAGATTGTGTGGATTACCTTAGCTGGCAAGGTGTACCCATGGAATGGCGTGTTGCGACTCTTTGAAGAAAGTTCCTCTCGATTCACGCTCCATTCAAGAGTGGGATTTATCACCGTGATGTTTGCAGGTGATCCAGCAACTAGCTCTTGACCTTGGCGGACGTAGCCACCGATTTTCGCTGGATTCGATGAAAGAACACGTGCGACATCTGTCCACGTAAATTTCTTTGTCTCAACCATTGTTTTAACCACAATTGAAAGCGCAGTTTCTAACCCAAGCATTCCAAAAGCAGCAGCGCTCCACTCGCACTCTTTATCTTCAGTTGGGTGTGGTGCGTGATCCGTTGCAACAATATCGATAGTTCCATCGGCTAGCCCTGCACGCAGCGCATCGACATCATCTTGAGTTCGTAGAGGGGGATTCACTTTATATATAGGGTCGTAACTCTCTACAAGTTCATCCGTCAAAAGTAAGTGATGTGGTGTTACTTCTGCTGTAACGCTTATCCCCTGCGCTTTGGCCCAACGGACAAGTTCCACTCCACCCTTTGTTGTTAGGTGACAAATATGAAGTCTGCTCTTGACGTGATCAGCTAACAAAATATCTCGAGCAATAATTGCTTCTTCAGCAACTGCTGGCCATCCCGCAAGGCCGAGACGTGATGAAACTTCACCCTCATTCATCTGAGCGTTCTCAGTGAGACGAGGATCTTGTGCGTGTTGCGCAATGACGCCACCAAAAGATTTCACGTACTCAAGAGCCCGACGCATCACCAGTGGATCACTGACGCATTTACCATCATCACTGAATACTCGAACCTGCGCAGCCGAATCAGCCATTGCACCAAGCTCAGAAAGTCGCTCTCCTGCTAAACCAACAGTGACCGCGCCGATTGGGAAAACTTCACACAGCCCGGCTTCTTTTCCAAGTCGGAATACTTGTTCAACAACTCCTGCTGTGTCCGCAACTGGAGATGTGTTAGCCATCGCTGATATGGCAGTGAATCCACCCTTGGCTGCCGCTTGTGAACCAGATAGAACTGTTTCGGAATCTTCTTTACCTGGTTCGCGAAGATGAGTGTGTAGGTCAACAAGACCAGGAAGTGCAATTAAGCCAGTGCAATCAATCGAATCACCTTGTGATTGCGTACCAACTGAAAGAATCTGATTTCCATCAATAACAATATTGGATACTTCACCTGACGGAAGTGTCACATTTGTAAGTGTGTATGTCATGACAATACCTCCGAGATAGGTGCTCCTCCGAGCAAAAGATAAAGAACCGCCATGCGAGCAACCACACCGTTACCCACTTGATCCACAATGACTGAACGAGATGAATCGGCTGAAGAGGCTGAGATTTCAAGTCCTCTATTCATAGGCCCTGGGTGCATGACGATCGCACTCTTTTTCATGCGTGATAATCGAGTTTCATTCAACCCATATCGTCGTGAATATTCGCGCTCATTCGGGAAGAAGAAATTGCTCATTCTCTCCAGTTGAATACGAAGCATCATCACTACATCGAAATTCTCAATCTCTGCATCAAAGTCATATGAGATGTCGACAGGCCATTGTTCAACGCCTACCGGAAGAAGAGTTGGTGGCGCAATCAAAGTAACTTTCGCACCTAGCTTGGTGAGAAGAAGAACGTTGGATCGAGCAACACGTGAGTGCAAGATATCCCCCACGATTGCAACTCTTACTCCAGAAAAGTCGTTTTTGCGGTCTGGAAAGGCTTTTGAGATTGTAAATGCATCAAGAAGTGCTTGAGTCGGATGCTCGTGAGTGCCGTCTCCAGCATTAATGACAGTAGCACTAATCCAGCCAGAGTCAGCTAAGCGCTGTGCTGCTCCAGATGATCCATGACGAATAACAACAGCATCTGCTCCCATCGCTTGCAGAGTTTGAGCAGTGTCTTTGAGGCTCTCACCTTTACTGACACTGGATCCCTTTGCGGAGAAGTTGATGACGTCTGCAGATAAGCGTTTTGCTGCAGTTTCAAAAGAGATGCGTGTGCGCGTGGAGTCTTCAAAGAAGAGATTGACGACTGTTCGGCCTCGAAGAGTTGGGAGCTTCTTATTAGCTCCGCTTGTAATCTTTTCAAGCTCAGCTGCCGTATTGAGGATGGAGAGAACATCGCTATGCGAAAGATCGTTAATTGATAGAAGTTGATTCTTCACCGCGCACCTGTGATTTCAACGGAATCAATTCCATCAACTTCTTTGAGCGAAACTTTCACGCTCTCATTCGAAGACGTGGGAAGGTTCTTCCCAACATAATCTGCTCTGATAGGAAGTTCGCGGTGGCCTCTATCGACCAAGACTGCGAGTTGAACTGTCTTCGGACGACCAAGTTCTCCCAGTGCGTCGAGTGCAGCACGGATGGTTCGTCCAGAGAAAAGAACATCGTCAACCAAAACGACATCTTTACCTTCAATACCTCCGAGAGGCAGAACTGTTGGTAGCAACGGACGCGGTGCACGCATGCGAAGATCGTCGCGGTGCATCGTGATATCGAGTGTGCCCACAGGCACTTCGCTGCCAAGGTTCTTAAGAATCTCTGCCAAACGCGCTGCAATATAGGCGCCTCGAGTAGGAATTCCTAAGAGAACAACAGATTCGATACCGTGATTGCGTTCGATTATTTCGTGGGAGATGCGTTTAAGGGCACGATCGATGTCGGCCGACTCCAAGATAGCGCTCATCTAAGCTCCTTCGCCGCCTCACAGGACGGATCGTTAAAGGGATGCAAGGTTTCCCTTGCGGAGGTAAAAATACCACCTGTGGATAGAAAAAGCGGGTTCGCCACTGTTCGGAGTACTTTCTCCGCATGAATACACACTCACACACAAATGACCCACTCTCCGATGGACCTACAATCGAAGCGCTCGCCGCATCTATTCGCCGTATCCGTAAAAGCAAAGGCTGGACCCTCAAGGATGTTGAAGAGGCATCCGCGGGAAAATGGAAAGCTGTCGTTATTGGCTCATATGAGCGATGCGACCGAGCCCTCTCTCTCAACAAAGCGATTGCGCTCGCGGCCTTTTACAAAGTTCCTCTCGATGAACTTCTGGGAATAACTCCACCACACGAAGTGAAAGTGGATCGACTCACATTTGATATTCGCCGCGTGAAAGACTCACGCGAACCCTCATTGATATCCCTTCAACGCTTCATCACAGGTGTATGTAGCGCGCGTCGTGATTGGAACGGCGAGATATTGTCTGTGCGAGCAAGTGATTCACTCGCTCTTGCAGCAGCTCTTCAAATCCCCGCTTCACAGCTTCAAGCAGGACTCGAATCGTATGGGCTTCTTTTTACAACGCCAAAGAAGGCTTAAGGGCGATTATTCGACCGAGAACGCCGTTGATATAGCCAGCAGATTCATCGGTGGAAAGTTCTTTTGCAAGAGATACAGCTTCTGAAACTGCGATCTTGTCATCAAGGTTTTCGCTCCAAAGGATTTCAAAGAGAGCAATTCGCAGAAGATTGCGGTCAATAGAAGGCATGCGATCCAAATCCCAGCCTTGTGCATAAGTAATGATGAGTTCATCAATCTTCGCAATATGTTCGGCTACGCCCGACAGTAATGTTTCAACGTAAGCACCTTCGGAAAGTTCATCTGCAGGCCTGGTTCTATACAGCTCCAACGCGACAGCTTTACGAATATCACTTTCATAGAGAAAATCTAAAGCTCGCTTTCGAGCCTTGCGCCGTGCGCTCATGAGTATGTAGTCGTATTCGCGTTAGTTAGCGCGGCCGAGATATGAACCGTTGCGAGTATCCACAAGAATCTTTTCATCCTGCTTGATGAAAAGTGGAACTTGAACGGTAATGCCTGTCTCAACTGTCGCTGGCTTTGTTCCACCAGAAGAACGATCTCCTTGAAGGCCTGGCTCGGTGTACGTAACAACCAATTCCACGGAGGCAGGAAGTTCGATGTACAAAGGACTTCCTTCATGCATAGCTACGATCGCTTCGCAGTTTTCTAACATGAAATTAACGCTATCGCCAACAACTGCTTCTGGAACTGAAACTTGGTCAAAAGTCTTTGCATCCATGAACATGAAGTCATCCCCATCGCGATACAAGAATGTCATGTCGCGCTTTTCTAGAACAGCAACTTCAACTTTTACGCCCGCATTGAAAGTCTTCTCAACAACTTTGCCAGTAAGGACTTGACGCATTTTCGTTCGTACGAAAGCCGGACCTTTACCTGGCTTGACGTGTTGGAACTCAATAACTGTCCAGAGCTGACCTTCGATATCGAGAGTCATGCCATTCTTAAGGTCATTGGTTGTTGCCATGATGTGCGTCCATCCTTGTGTGTGCTAGTTGTGCCCTAAAAGTGAATTATCTACGTACTAATTTCTTACCAGCGGAGAAGAATACCCGAGGATGACGTAGAAGTTGTGCAGCTATTTGAGCAAGCCTTTGAGCGCGATAAGCGCTAATCGATACGAATCAGGACCGAATCCAGCAATGGTCCCGCTCGCGATCCCTGAAATAACCGACGTATGACGGAATTCTTCTCGGCGAAGTGGATTGCTGATGTGGACTTCAATGAATGGAAGAGTCAACATTTCCGCGGCATCACGGATTGCGTAGGAGTAATGCGTGAAAGCAGCAGGATTGATGATCACAGGAATTTTCGATTCCGCAGCTTCGTGTAACCATTGAATGATGTCAACTTCACTATCGCTTTGACGAACGTCGGCTTGAAAGCCGTTCTCACTCGCAGAGTTCTCGATGAACTCCTTAAGCTTTGGAAAATCGAGGTTTCCATAAATCGAGGTATCGCGGAGATCTAAGCGACCAAGATTGGGTCCATTAAGAACTAATACCTTCATGAGGTAATTCTCTCATAGGTAGCTTCAAGGTCGTTGGATGTTACATCTTCTAACCAATGAGGCGTGCCAATGCTGTTGAGTCCGATGAAACGAATCGAATCGCCACGAGACTTCTTATCCGACCGCATTAACTCCATCAAAGGGGGAAAAGGAATGTGGGTGCTCGTCGGTAGATCAAACTGTTGGAGTAGTGAGCGATGTAAATCAATTACATCACTTTTTAGTCCAATGACTCGTCCTGCTAATTCAGCGGCGAAAACAAGTCCGATGGACACAGCTTCACCGTGGCGCATTTCGTAGTGAGAATACTTTTCGATGGCGTGACCGAATGTATGCCCATAATTGAGAATCTCTCGTAGGCGACTCTCTTGGAAATCCTGTGATACAACATCTGCTTTCACAGCAACACTTCGATAAATGAGTTCTTCGGAAATCTCCCGAGCAAGCGCAACAGTATTTTTACTCTGGAGTAAATTCAGAATCTCTGTATCTCTTATGAACCCAACTTTGATCACCTCTGCTAGCCCGGCAGCGAAATCGCGATCGGAAAGCGTCTTCAAAAAGCGTAAGTCCACATATACCCCTTGAGGAGAATGGAAAGAACCAATCAGATTCTTACCGACCTGGCTATTTATGCCGGTCTTTCCCCCAACAGATGCATCAACCATCGCTGCAAGAGTGGTTGGGATTGCATACCAAGAAATTCCGCGCAACCATGTGGCAGCTGCAAAACCACCTAGATCAGTGGTGGCTCCCCCGCCAATAGCAATGAGGGCATCTGAACGAGTGAGACCGGCTTCTCCCATAGACTGCCAAATCTTCTCAACGATCGAAATATCCTTTTGATGCTCGCCGTCAGGAACAACGAAGAGCGAAGCGTTCTCTAGAGGATGGAGGAACTGCTCAAGATGATACGTAGAAACAATGAATTCAGGTGCAAGAATCAAAACCTTGTTGTGAGATTTACTGACATCATTAAGAATTCCTTCAAAATGAACATCGAGGTGCACTTGATACTCGTGCTCGGCAGAAACTTTGATGTGTTTCATAACTCCTCCAAATATGTAGCAATCATTCCCGCAACTTCTGCTGGCTTCATCGAATCGGTTGATACTGTGAAACCGGCTAAGGCTCGATAAGTCGGCAAACGTTTCTCCAACAGAGATTGCCACTGTTGACGAGGATTCACCATGAGCAATGGCCGATCTTTGTTGAAGCCAACCCGTGGAGCTGCTTGAGAAATAGACACTTCCAATAGAATCACGTGAGGTTTCATTGATGCGAGGAGTTCTTGAGTTGGGGCACTCATGACCGATCCCCCACCAAGCGCAAGAACACCCGAAGTTTCCTGGAGCGCTTTTGCAACAACCACATTCTCCATATCGCGAAAAACCGCTTCGCCATCTTCTACAAAAATATCAGTAATCTTTTTCGCTGCATGCTGCTCGATCAACTGGTCCGTATCAGCGAAATCGACGTTGAGCTTTTTAGCAAGAGCTTTCCCAATCGTCGACTTACCCGCACCTGGTGGACCAATCAGAATTGCGCGAGGCATCGTGAATTACTTAATCTGCAAATTAGCCATGTAGGACTCGAAATTGCGCTTCGTCTGTGCAACTGAGTCACCACCGAACTTTTCAAGAACCGCATCAGCGAGAACGAGTGCGCACATTGCTTCTGCAACAATTGCCGATGCCGGTACAGCGCACACATCGGATCGTTGATTGATTGCTTTCGCGGGTTCGCCCGTTGTTACATCGATCGTATCGAGCGCTCGAGGCACAGTTGAAATTGGCTTCATTGCCGCGCGAACGCGCAAGATCTCACCATTCGACATTCCACCTTCGGTTCCGCCAGCTCTATCTGTGCGTCGAACAACTTTTCCGTTTGATCCTGGCTCGATCTCATCGTGCGCTACCGAGCCACGACGGCGTGCAGTGCGGAAACCATCACCCAATTCAACGCCTTTGATCGCTTGAATTCCCATCATCGCTCCAGCTAAACGTGCATCCAGTCTGCGATCCCAGTGAGTGTGGGAACCCAATCCTGGTGGCAAGTTATAGGCAAGAATTTCGACGACTCCTCCTAAAGTGTCACCGTCTGCATGCGCTGCATCAATCTCAGCAACCATCTTTTCACTTGTAACAGGGTCTGCACACCGAACTGGATCTGCATCAACGCGTGAGCGATCTTCAAATAAAGGTGTTGGGAAATCTTCTGGAACTTCCACTGAACCGATTGAAATGACGTGCGAAGCAATGTGAATTCCAACAGTTTGAGCAAGGAAAGCGCGAGCAACTGCGCCAAGAGCTACGCGAGCCGCTGTCTCGCGAGCACTGGCTCGCTCCAGAATTGGACGAGCATCTGAAAAATCGTATTTCTGCATGCCTACAAGATCGGCGTGACCTGGACGTGGACGAGTTAGCGGAGCATTACGTGCTAACGCAGAGAGAATCTCTTCATCAACAGGATCTGCTGACATTACCTTCTCCCATTTAGGCCATTCTGAATTCCCTACTTGAATAGAGATGGGACCACCTTGAGATTCTCCATGACGTATTCCACCCAAAATTGTGACAACGTCGGCTTCAAAATTCTGGCGTGCGCCACGACCATAACCAAGTCGACGACGCTGCAAATCCGCATCTATTTCTGCGGATGTGATGTGGACATGAGATGGCAAGCCTTCGAGTATTGCTGAAAGTGCAGGCCCATGTGACTCGCCTGCAGTTAACCAACGCAACATAATGCCTCCCAATCTAGGCTCCTATTCTTGCAGATTCCCCACCAACCTCGGCGTTCATTTCGAGCAATGAGACAGCTATGTGGCCATAGCCACTAAATATCCAGCAGTAATTGAAGGTGCAAGTGGAATCGACGAAGCCAGAGTTCGTGTCTTTAAAAGAACTATCATTCCCCACGCGAATGCGAAACCTGTTGAGAAAATGGCTCCTCTAGAAAATGTGATCTTATTGCCGCTGATAAATGAGAGCACGAGCAGATACTTGAGGTCTCCCATCCCTACGACGCCCGCCGATAGCCAATTCACTATTATCAAAACAACGAAAACTTTTCCAGCAAAAAGCGCATGTCTCCCGAGCGCTCCGTTAATAGTGAGATACATAGAGACAGACAACGCGAGATAAAGAAGAGAGCGATTAGGAATTATGTGCCGAGTGAAGTCGATTAATGAGATCCACGAACCAAAAAGGAGAATCAATGCAAAAGGCATCTTCCTACGTTAATTATAGGAAGGCTACCTTTGTCCGTACTTCTTTTGTTTTATTGAATCTGCTTCGTAACTTCAGCTAGGAGTTGACTGCGCATCGACGTATAGTCAAAACCTGTGTTGGCGAAGAGATGAATTTGGTCCAGAGCTTGTTCGACAAGAAGGTCAAGTCCGTGGATTACGTGACCGCCGCGTTGCTCCCATGCAGATGCAAGCACAGTAGGCCATGGTTTATAGAGTGATTCAATCAACGTCCCCGCATGACCCGCAATCGAAGATGCAAGGGAATCAGACGCGCCAGCTGGGGTCGCGCTGATCACTAAATCAAAATCCGAAAGAGGCGTCGACAAATCCGCGAAGACTATCTCGCTCTGACTTACCGCGGCCACCAATTGAGAATTACGATTCGAACCTCTTTGAAGCATCGTCACCTGATCTACGGTTCCATCGAGCGCTCCAAGAGCTGCTCGCGCAGTTCCCCCGCCACCAATAATTGCAACACGATGATAGGAAATATTTTGCAGGATACGATCGAAAGCCAGAACATCAGTTGAGAGCGCTCGAAAAGAATCTCCCGTGCGAACGAGAGTATTCACTGATTGAATAGTCTGAGCACGAGAGTCCACGTCAAATCCTGCTTTCAGTGGCGCTTCCTTCAGTGGCATAGTGAGCGAAAATCCCGTCCAATCAGAATTTCTTGCCAACTCAATAAAAGAATCAAAGCTTTCCGCAGTAACCTCGTGCCTTTCGTAGTTTCCCTCGACACCTAGAATTTCATATGCCCTGTTATGAATAAAGGGAGAAAGGGAGTGGTTGATGGGTGACCCTAGTACGGCTGCTTTAATCATTTGAATAAACCTGCTGCCCGATTCTTGTTGTATTCAGTTACCCAACTTTGGAATTCAGTGTAATCCTTTGTGAATCGAGTGTCGTGAGGTTTAACTGTGATGAAATAGAGATAGTCGTGCGCCGCGGGATTCAGAGCAGCTTTAATGGCCGGCAGCCCAGGATTTGAGATTGGTGTTGGTGGGAGCCCTACATATTTATAGGTGTTGTAAGGGGAATCAATTTTCGTTGCAGCAGTCGATAGAGCTATCTGTCCGCGCAGCCCTGCAGCATATTGAACAGTTGAATTAAGCTGCAAAGCCATACCAATCTTTAATCGATTGTAAATAACCCCCGCAACTTTCTCGTAATCCGAAGGATCTCCCTCAATTTGAACAAGAGAGGCAACTGTTAGTACTTGGTATGGGGAAAACTTTGCAAATCCTTTTGAAAGGGATGTGGCGGAAATAGCATCCTTAAATTTAGTCAGCATCGTTTGCAACGCTTGCTGGGGTGTCGTATGAGGTTCAAAAGTGTAGGAAGCAGGAAAGAGTTGACCTTCCACACTATTCCGTTGATTTTTCAATACAGGAATCAGTCCTTTGGTGGCAGACGCAAAATTGCCTGAGATATTCGAGTCTTTCTTCATTACAAATAGAACATCCGAAAGTGTTGTTCCCTCAACAATATTTACCATGTGAGTGAAACGAGTTCTATCAAGCAACTGCTCAAGTGCCATCTGCGATGTGATGTGGCTTTGAATTTTGTGACTTCCTGGAGATATTCCTTGAGCCCCGCTCTTCGGATTGTTAGCTAACGAAGTAAATGTCGCCGACTCCTTAATAACACCTGCATCTTGGAGCTTCTTGGCGATAGATACGCCGTACTCCCCCTCAGATACTTGGATGATTACTTCAGCACCTGGCTTATTGGAAGCGAATTCATGGGTGGGGCGCGTCGCTGTGTAGACGCTAAAACCTAAAGAAATGACGAGAGCGACGAGAATGTATGGACGCGCATTTGTGCGAGTACTCATGGAGATGGGTTGGATTTTTCTTGGGCAAGCGCACTCTCCAAAATTGTGGCTGCAGCAGCTGCGTCTATAAAGGACTTCGCTTCTTTGGCGTTCTTCCCGTTAGCACGAAGGTTTCTCGCTGCGCTGACTGTTGTGAGACGCTCATCGATCCGAACGATGTCGATGTTGAAACGAGATTCAAGTTTCGCGATGAATCCCTCAACAGAATTCATCTTTTCACTCGGCTGTCCAGATAAGTGTCGAGGTTGTCCGACAGCAAAATAGATAGGTTCGTATTCTTCAACTAAGCGGGCGATCTCTTCCAGATAATCCTCCGCAGTCAGAATTACCCCATGAGGAGTCGCAAGTAAACCTGACAGGTCAGAAATTGCCACACCGATGCGCACATCACCGTAATCGAAAGCAATTCTTCGACCGTGGCGCATCATTTACCTACTGAAGACCGTAGAGCCGCTTTCATTTCACGAATCGCATCAGCGATGTTTGCAGAATTAACTCCGCCGCCTTGTGCGAAATCATCCTTGCCACCGCCACCGCCACCCAATACCGTGGATCCCACTTTTACAAGTGCTCCAGCTTTAGCACCCTTTGAACGCGCACCATCAGAAGCAGCAACAACGAGAGTGACTTTCTCACCGCTTGTTGAAAGAAGCGCAACAACTGAATCTGCGTTTCTATTTCTCAAATCAAGAGCAATGGTCCGCAAATCATCGACTGATACGCCGTCTCCGACTACTTCAAAAATAGATGAAATACCTTCGACCAACTCCGCCTTATCAGCCAGAGCAGATGCACCAGCAAGTGCTTGAGCGGACTTCAGCGTTGAGAGTTCCTTCTCAATCACCTTCATCTTCTCGAGCAACTCAGAAATTCTCTCTGGCAAATCTTCTACACGTGCGCCTTTGATGAGTTCGGTGAGCGAATTAAGTAGAACATGCTCTTTGGCTAGAAAGTTGAAAGCGTCGAAGCCAACAAGGGCTTCAACTCGTCGCACACCAGCGCCGATTGATGATTCGCCAAGCAACTTCACAAGGCCGATTTCAGCTGAAGACTTAACGTGAGTTCCGCCGCACAGTTCGCGAGCCCAATCACCCACACTGACAACACGAACTGTGTCGCCATACTTCTCACCAAAGAGAGCCATCGCGCCAATTGCTTTAGCTTCTGGTTGTGTCATCTCTTGAGCGGTGACCGCCAAATTCTCAATCAGAAGTGAGTTCACTCGATCTTCAACATCACGCATCACTGAAACCGGAACGTTTCCAGATGACGGGAAATCAAAGCGGAATCGGCCTGGAGCATTCTCTGATCCTGCCTGCGTTGCAGTTTCGCCCAGAGCTTCACGGAAAGCTTTGTGAACCATATGCGTAGCGGTATGAGCGCGCGAAATTGCGAGGCGGCGCTCATTATCAATTGTGGCTAAAGCAGAATCATTAACCACGGCATGACCGCTAAGGATTCTTCCTCGGTGTACGAACAAACCAGGAACTGGTTTTTGCACATCGTCCACTTCAATGACAGCGCCATTGGAAAGAGTGATTCGACCACCATCTGCAAGTTGTCCGCCACCTTCAGCGTAAAAAGGAGTTCGATCCAAAACAATCTCAACTTCATCATCAACGTTCGCTTCATGAACGCTCTTACCATCTACAAGTATTGCTTTGAGGTTAGATTCCGAAGAGATTTCTGAGTAACCAAGAAAGTTCGTTGCGCCAAAAGAGTCGAAGATCTTACGAAATTCGCTGACATCGGCATGACCTGTCTTCTTCGACTTGGCATCAGCTTTTGCGCGATCTTTCTGTTCTTTCATCAGGCGGCGGAATCCGTCTTCATCAACGTTGAGCCCTTGCTCGGTTGCCATTTCAAGAGTGAGATCAAAAGGGAAACCATAAGTGTCGTGCAACTTAAAGACTGTATCGCCCGTTAACTTGCTGCTCTTCTCTTTCTTGACTTCGCCAACAGCTACATCGAAAATCTGTGTGCCAGATTTCAGCGTCTGTAAGAAGGAATCTTCTTCACCAGTGGCTACCGAAAGAATTCGTTTAGCATCGGTGACAAGCTCTGGATACTGAGGACCCATTGCGCCAATGGCTGCAGTAATGAGCTCACCAGTGTTGTGATCTGGTGCGCCCAAAATTCTCATATTACGAATAGTTCGACGCATCATGCGGCGCAGTACATATCCTCGCGCTTCGTTTCCAGGAAGAACTCCATCTCCGATGAGCATCATTGCCGTACGGGCGTGATCAGCAACTACGCGAAGAGAAACATCGCTCTTCTGATCTTTTCCATACTTCACACCTGAGAGTTCTGAAGCTTTGTTCAGAATCTGCATGGTGGTGTCAATTTCATAAATGTTTTCAACGCCTTGTAGGAGCGCGGCAGTTCTCTCTAAACCAAGTCCAGTGTCGATGCTCTTTGCTGGCAATTCTCCAACGATAGGGAAATCATCCTTGCCGCCACCTTCTCCACGAGTATTCTGCATGAAAACAAGGTTCCACACTTCGAGGTAGCGATCCTCGTCAGCTACTGGACCACCTTCTTTGCCGTAAGCGGGGCCACGATCGTAATAAATTTCAGAGCATGGACCGCAAGGCCCAGGCACACCCATCGACCAGAAGTTATCTGCCATTCCACGACGCTGAATACGTTCGCGTGGAACTCCAACTTTATGGTGCCAAATATCTGCAGCTTCATCATCATTCAAATACACGGTGACCCATAAACGTTCTTCAGGAAATCCGTAACCGCCTTCAGAGATTGGCTTTGTGAGAAGTTCCCACGCCATCATGATTGCGCCTTCTTTGAAGTAATCACCGAAGGAGAAATTCCCACACATTTGGAAGAACGAGGCGTGACGGGTTGTTTTACCGACTTCATCAATATCGAGTGTACGTACGCATTTTTGAACCGACGTTGCACGTGCGTATGGAGGTTTCACTTCACCTAAGAAAAATGGTTTGAATGGAACCATTCCGGCATTTACAAGGAGGAGGTTCGGATCATCAGCGATGAGGGATGCAGAAGGTACGACGGTATGCGTCAACCCTTGGCTATTGCCACTCTCAAAGAAGCGCAACCAACGTGCGCGAATATCTGCAGAATTCACGGACTAGTCGTGGTCCTTGTTGGAGCCACGTCGTCCTGCAAAACTTGCAACAGTTCCGAGGAGCTTCATAACGCTGCTCTCTTTATCGAGGATCGTATTGATGGCTCCAGAAACTTTTCCGGTGAGAGCCTCAGCAGTGGCGGTAATTCGGTTGACGTTATTGACTGTCTGTTTGACTTCATCAATCAAGCGCGAGATACGAATAATCGTGTACCCCACAGCGAGAGCAATAATCAGCAGAGCTGACGCTGCAATAATTGTCGCAATTCCACCTGGACCCATAAGCGCAGACTACCCGAAAGTTGGAATCTGGACGGCAGGTTTCTCGTGTCCCTTATGCGCAGCGAGAGATGCTTCGTGATATTTCTCAATAGCGTCAAGGTTTTCAGCTACCACATAAGGCGAGCCATCAACGAGTGGACCGGTTTTACCTTCCATCACTGCAATGACATCGTCGCCTGAAATCGTCTTATGAATTTCAAGCGCATGGGCGAGAGCCAAGACCTTATTTCGATTATCCCGAAGGATCATCTCGGCCTTTGCTAGGAGTCCCGATAAATTATCTTCAATGCGATCAGCTAACGCTCGACGCAGCTCTCGATTGTTGTCATCTTTGCCTTTTCCACCACCGGGAGCTCCGACTTCGAAACGCCTGTTAGATGCATGGGAACTAATAGTGGAACCCATACCCCAGTGACCTTCCATGAAGCTGGCAACAGTTGTTGCACTCTCTAAATCTCCTGAAACGCCTGATGAGTTATCGCCATCGAAGAACATGCGTTCACCGGCTAGTGAAGCAAGTGAGACCAAAATGTCTGCTTCATATTCTGTGCGCCAACGAGTGAATTGATCATCAGGTGGGATAGAAGCAACCATTCCTAAGTAATCAGAACCCTTTTCAATGGTCGCTAAATCGATGGACATGTGATGGCGAACGAGATAAGCCATAACTCCATGACACGCCTCGTGCACTGCAACTGCGTGACGCTCGCGTTCGATGTATTCAACATCTTCGGCGGGTCCAAGTTCCTTCAGTTGCTTAGCTTTGATGACGTCAGCGAAATTGATCGAAGTACGACCATCTCTGATCGCAATAATGAGAGCTTCGTTGATTGTGTCTTTGATGGTTGCGCCCGTCGCATACGGCGTGATAGTTGCCAACTTATCAACTTCATCTTCGCTCAAATTGTGTGACACCTTGTCCAAGTAACCGTTATATGTGCGAATGCGGCCCGTCTTGCTTGGATATCCCACACGATACATGCGATCGATACGACCAGGACGAAGAAGTGCTTCATCAAGAGCTTCGGGTAAGTTGGTTGCCATAACAACGAGGATTCTGTACTTAGGCGGAAGTTTTGGTCGAAGTCCTAAAGTTCTACGAACAATTCTGTTGAAAAATCCACGAGGTTTCTTCAATCCGGAAAGTTCTGTCAGTAGGGCTTGGAGAGTTCCCATACCGCCACCGCCGCCCATTGCAGAGTTAGCAACGAAACGATTGCGAACAATCAGCGATGTTGCACCTTCGGAAAGGTAATTTCCACCATGACACGATGTATCACTTTTAGCGTATGAGCCCTGCTGCGTTGAGATTCCACGGTTTCCTAATGAGTCAGCTTCATCGAAGAAAACTACGACTCCCCCATAACGCAAAGCTAATTTGCGAAGTTTTCGGAAGAGAGACTTCACTTTCAATACTCCGACACCGAAAAACATATTGTTGAATGCGCCGGGATCAACGAAAACGAATGGCTTTCCAGTCTCACCGGCCATCGATTCTGCCATCAAAGTCTTACCAGTTCCTGGAGGGCCCCAAAGAAGCAAACCACCTGGTACATATCCACCATGCTTTTCGATCTCTTCAGGAGATTCAAGGAACAGTAGGTTTTCGCGAATACGGTTGAGAACATGATCTTGTCCCCAAACATCTGAGAAGCGCGTACGAATATCGTCAGGGAAATATGTATCGATACCACCCTTAGATAGGAACCAGAACATCGCAAAGAATTGGATCAATACAAAGAAGACTGCGAATGCCAATTGACCCAAAATTGGCAAAGCACTCCACAGAGCTTTAGGTGCAAGGAAGAGCGCCGTTACTGGAGTCTCTTTGTAATAAGCACCGAGAACAATTGCAAGCAACACAACAAAGAGAGCGCCTTTAAGAACGCGAGAAAGCCTGTAACGATTCCAATCACTCAACCGACGAAGAATCGAGTCAACAGTAGAGAAGTACTTCAACCAAGCACCGTGATATGGCGCAACGATTTCAGCAGCAAGGAAATGCAGCTGACGAATAACTTCAATCGCAGCAAGAACCAGCAACCACCAGCGCGAATTGAGATTCTCTTTTACCGAATCAGAAAAATTGAGAATGGGGTTATTGGACATCGCTGCCCAGACCAAAGTAAGAAAGACAACAGCGAAGAGAATAAGGAACTTAAAGCGATCAAATGCCGAGAGATGGACGCGAGTCTTTCGGTCCGTGTCTCGAGGACGACTTTGACTTTCAATCTCGGCCATTATTTGCCCCTAACTGTGAAAGACGCGGCGATCTTTTCTAACTCTGCATGGTTTTTGTCGTAACACGATGTCGAACAACGAATAAGAAGCACGTAGATAATTGAGTGATCGTTTGAGAGAAGCGATGTCTGATCAATGGTCTGCTTGGTGCCATCTGTTTGGGTGAATTGGTAGACGCTGTGAATTCCCCGGGCGCCCTTTTCGACTCTTTCTTCATCGTTAAAGATGTCGAATTCTGGCGCTTTGGTAGTGCCATTTACCCATTCGGTCAAAGGAACAATGAGATCTCGCAGTGAATTATAGGAAATGGAATTAATTTCATCGCCCAGAAGAGAACGCACTCGGACATAGACAATTGGGCTTTCAGGAGTGGCAAGGCTCATCACGGTCTTGGCGTTGTAATCCCTATTGGTTGTGTACGCCTCTTGCCACAAGACTGATGCAGCACGATCTGCAGCTCCTGTTGCTGTCGATGTCGCTTCATGTGCTGCCAAGGACTTTTGAGGAATCTTCTTCCAACCTTGAGGAAGAGCGAAATACACGCCTTCGTTCTTGCTCGTTGCATAGATTTTTGATGGTTGGGCACAACCTGAGAGAAGAACAAGCGCAGCAGATATCACAATCAAAGGCATCGCAACAGAACGTCGATTCATAAAGTTATTTCTTATCTTCTCCAGGTACAGCATCAACGCCTGCTTCTTTGCGTTGAGCGGGTGTGATTGGAGTTGGGGCGCCAGTGAGTGGATCTCCCCCGCTAGCGGTTTTTGGAAATGCAATAACTTCACGGATTGATTCGGCTCCTGCCAAAAGCGCGCATAGACGATCTAACCCTAAGGCGATTCCACCGTGTGGTGGTGGACCGTATTGAAATGCTTCTAAGAGGAAACCAAATTTGCTTTGCGCTTCTGCATCACTCAAACCAATCGTTGAGAAGACACGTTGCTGCATCGAGCGGTCGTGGATACGAATTGACCCTCCACCGATCTCGCTTCCATTGAGAACGATGTCATATGCATATGCCAAAGCGTTCTCGGGGTCGCTATCAAAAGTGGAAGCGAACTCTGGCTTTGGTCCAGTGAATGGGTGGTGAACTGCAGTCCATCCTGATTGAGGATTTTCTGCATCGACTCTTTCGAACATTGGAGCATCGACAACCCAAAGGAACTTCCAGGCGCCTTCTTCAATCAAATTACAACGCTTACCAATTTCTAAACGAACTGCACCGAGAAGTGCTTGAGATGATGTTCGTTCACCGGCTGCAAAGAAGATCGCATCGCCAGGTTTAGCTCCTACGTGCGCGGTGATTCCGGCAGCTTCTTTTTCAGAGAGATTCTTAGCAACTGGTCCGCCGAGAGTTCCATCTTCTTGCACCAAGATGTATGCCAAACCTTTTGCACCGCGGGCTTTTGCCCACTCTTGCCAAGCATCTAGTTCGCGACGTGGAGAGCTTGCTCCCCCAGGCATAACAACTGCTCCTACATAATCTGCTTGGAAGACTCGGAAGGAAGTTTCAGCGAAGAACTCACGCGCTTCCACAATCTCATTTTTAAAGCGCAAATCTGGCTTATCGGAACCATAGCGACGCATCGCTTCGGCATATGTCATGCGATCAATCGGCATGGGGATGTCGTATCCCACAACGCTTTTGAAAACTTTCGAGAGAATCTTTTCAGCAACCTCCAACACATCTTCTTGGTCAACGAATGACATTTCGATGTCGAGTTGGGTGAATTCTGGCTGGCGATCTGCGCGAAAATCTTCATCGCGGAAACAGCGAGCGATTTGGTAATAGCGTTCCATTCCTGCAACCATCAAAAGTTGTTTGAAAAGTTGAGGCGATTGAGGCAGGGCATACCAGGAACCAGGCTGTAGGCGAACTGGTACAAGGAAATCTCTCGCGCCTTCTGGGGTTGAACGCGTTAGGTAAGGCGTTTCGATTTCAAGAAAATCGAGCTCATCCATAACTCCACGAATCGCTGAAGTAACTTTGGAGCGCAAACGAAGATTTTTCGATGGTCCTTCGCGACGCAAATCAAGGTAGCGATACTTCAATCGAATCTCTTCAGAGACGTTGACAACCTCACCACTATCAATTTGGAAAGGTAAGGCAGCAGCTTCGCTGAGAACTTCGAGCTTTTGACAATCAATTTCAATTTCGCCGGTTGGAATATTTGAGTTTTCGTTACCCGCAGGTCGTGCAGTCACAACGCCGGTAATCAGAACACACCACTCGGCGCGTAGCGCTCCCGCAATTTCATCCTTGATGACAACTTGCACAGCGCCGGTTGAGTCGCGCAAATCAATAAAAGCTACGCCTCCATGATCACGACGGCGAGCCACCCATCCAGCTAAAGTGATGGTGGAGCCGACATCGCTCTTGCGTAGCGAACCAGCGTCATGAGTTCTAAGCATCAATCAATCTCCAGTAATAGGTACTAACAAAAAGCTAGATGAGCTTCAAAAGCTCTTCGTGCAGGGTTCGAAGCGTAACGGAGACTGAATCGCCCGTTTGCATATTCTTGAGCTCACCCTTCCCGGAGGCAATTTCATCATCTCCGAGAACCAGAGCAAAACGAGCACCGGATTTATCGGCTGCCTTCATTCCGCCTTTCAAAGCTCGGTCGCCGTATGCGACATCCACGGAAATGCCATGGGCACGTAGTTGGTGTGCTTTCAGGACAGCAAAGCCCTTTACCGACTCTCCCATCGGAACTATGAACAACGCTAGTGAATTTTCCTGCGGCACTTCGATTCCTTCAGCTTCACATGCCAGAAGAATGCGATCTACTCCTAAGCCAAAACCAATGCCTGAGAGATCCGACCCTCCGAGTTGCCTCATGAGACCGTCATAGCGGCCGCCGCCGCCAATGCCAGATTGGGCACCGAGTTTGTGGTGGACAAATTCAAATGCAGTACCTGTGTAGTAATCCAAACCTCTGACCATTCGGTTATTCACTTGATAGGTAATCCCAAATTGATCAAGCGTCGACTTCACCTCCTCAAAATGAGCAGCACTCTCTGGTGTCAGATAATCCATCAAGACGGGAGCTTTCTCCATCATCGAACGAATCTCGTCGCGCTTATCGTCGAAGAGACGAAGTGGATTTAACTCGGCGCGAGCAATAGTCGATTCATCAAGTGCGAGAGTTGAAATGTATTCACGCAAATCCTTTGTATAGCGTTCGCGAGTAACAGCGTCACCTAGCGATGTGATTTCTGTGTGATAGTCCTTGAGTCCAAGTTTCTCGAAGGCCATTACCGCGACTGCAATGACTTCGGCATCGATCTCTGGATCATTCAATCCGATTGCTTCAATTCCTACTTGGTAGAACTGGCGGTAACGACCTGCTTGAGGACGCTCTGCACGGAAAAATTGTCCGGAGTACCAAACTTTGACAGGCAACTGGCCGCGATCGAGGTTATGTTCGATAACCGAACGCATGACTCCAGCCGTGCCTTCTGGGCGAAGAGTGATGGAACGTCCACCGCGATCCTCAAAGGTGTACATCTCTTTAGATACAACATCGGTGGATTCGCCAACGCCACGGGCAAATAGTTCAGTATCTTCAAAAACAGGAAGTTCCATCAATTCATAGCCGCTCACGCGGGCAGATTGGATGAGTGTTTCTCGAACGAATTCAAAGTGGCGAGAGCGTTCAGGAAAATATTCGCTTACTCCCTTAGGAGCTTGAAACTTACTCATCACTCCCCCTCGCTAATCCTGAGACTCTAAAAATGCTTCGGTGAGATATGGGTTTCTCTTCCGCTCACGTCCAATTGTAGTTTGCCCACCATGACCGGGTAGGACAATTAACTCATCAGGGAGCGTCAAAATTTGCTCCTTAAGAGTCTTGCGCATTTCACGTGAAGAGCCAGTCGGCAAATCGGTGCGTCCGATCGAACCTTCGAAGAGCACATCACCAGAGACAAGTATTTCGCTGTTGACAATGAAGACGGCTGAGCCAGCGGTGTGACCGGGCGCGTGGCGAACTTCGACAGGCAACCCAGCGATTGTGATGGATTCACTGCCTTGAAATTCAACTACTTCGCGAGGTTCGGAAAACTTCGTTACACCGATCTGTTCCATGATCTGCTGCGCCGGCCCACCAGGGATGAGTGCTTTCATGGGATTGGCAATTAAAGCTCTGTCGCGCGCGTGAATCATCGCTGGGATTCCATAACCGTCGGCGATAGGAACAACCGAGAAGGTGTGATCTAAATGGCCATGGGTGAGAATTGCAGCAATCGGTTTGAGATTGAATTTCCCAATAATTTCTTGGACCCTCGACGCCATAGAAGGCACGATGATTCCCGGGTCAACAATGAAGCATTCAGAATTCTTAGTTGGAGCGATCACCCAGCAGTTTGTTCCAAAATAGTCGGCAACCACTGACTCGATGAGCATTGCCCCATCATGCCAGCCCGCCTCGCTCATGCGCGCTCAATCGGTGCTCGTTGAGCGTGAACTTTCGCACCATCTCTGAAACGAGTACCTTTGACGCCTCAGCAGGAAAGCCATCCATAACGGAGTCACTAGCCAAAATCGGCAGTGGTAACGCGCAACAGAAGGAGTACGTCATGACAGAAGGAACATTCTCACCAGCATCAGCTCTCGTCGGAGACCCATCACAATTTGGGTTTGTCGGGGAAGATGGAATTGTCTATGTAAAAACTCCTGAAGGCGAACGCCCTGTTGGCTCATATCCTGGAAAGACCAACGAAGAAGCTCTCGCATACTTCGTTCGTAAATTTGAAGCCGTTGCTTCTGAAGTAGCACTTCTTGCAGCGCGAATTAAGAGTGGCGCCCTTGTGCCATCAGATGCTCACGAAGCAGTTAACAAATTGCGCCAACAAGTAGCTTCTTTGAACGGTGTTGGTGATTTAGCAACTCTCGCTCGCTCCGTTGAACAAATTCCTGATCTCATTGAAGGCCACCGCGCTGCCTACGAAGCTCGCAAAGAGTCCGAAAAGATTGCAAAAGAAGCAAAGCGCGTCGAAGCTCTCGCAATCAAAGAGAAGATTGTTTCAGAAGCTGAATCACTCGCTCTCTCTGAAAGCTGGAAGGTAACTGGCGAACGTCTCAAAGTCTTGCTCGATGAATGGAAAGCAGCACCTCGTCTCGAGAAAGCAGCCGATGCATCTTTGTGGAAGCGCTTCTCTGCTTCACGCAACAAGTTTGATAAGCGTCGCCGTACTCATTTCTCGCAACTAGAAGCAACTTCCGCTTTGGTTGCATCAAAGAAGGAAGAGATCGTTGCTGAAGCGAAGAAGCTTGCGACATCGAAAGAGTGGCTACCTACTGCTAAACGTTTTAAGGAACTCATGGATGCGTGGAAAGCATCTGGCCGCGGCAAACAGAACGTTGATGCCAAACTCTGGGAGCAATTCAAAGCTGCGCAAGACCAATTCTTCACAGCTAAGAACGCTGACTTGGAAAAGCGCCAAGGCACGATGTCCGAGAATCTCAAGAAGCGTGAAGAGCTCATCGTTGAAATTGAAGCGATTCTTCCTGTCACAGACTTGAATTCAGCGCAGAAGAAGTTCCGCGATCTCAGTGAAAAATGGTTCAAAATCGGCATGACAGAACGCTCTAAGCGCGCAGCACTTGATGCTCGTTTTGAGAAAGTTGAAGCTGAAATTGATTCACTCCATCAAGAGCATTCTCGTCGCACTGACCCAACTGCAATCGCACGCGCGAACAATGTTGTGCAGGGTCTCGTTGATGCAATTGAGGAATATGAAGAAAAAGCGGCTAAAGCGCAAGCAGCTGGCAATGCAAAGAAAGCTCAAGAACTCCTGGATGCTGCAGCTGCTCGTAAAGTCTGGCTCGCTGAAGCACAAAAGGGCCTCGCTGACTTTTCTAAGTAACTAAGTTCTAGTTGTTCGTTATTCGATAGACGTCATAGACGCCTTCGATTCCCCGTACTGCCCCAATGACTGAATCCAAGTGGGATGCATCAGCCATTTCAAAAGTGAACCGTGAGATTGCCACACGATCTTTTGAAGTAGAAACTGCTGCATTCAAAATGTTAACGTGTTGATCAGATAGAGCTTGAGTGACATCAGAGAGCAAGCGATTTCGATCGAGTGCCTCTACTTGGATATTGACCAAGAAAACTGATTTTGCTGTCGCATTCCATTTTACATTCACAATGCGATCGCCTTGATGTTCTTTCAAATCCACAATGTTGATGCAGTCAGCTCGATGGATTGATACGCCACTTCCTCGAGTAACGAAGCCCGCTATCTCGTCTCCCGGTACTGGCGTGCAGCATCGAGCGAGTTTCACCATCACTTCGCCCACTCCCTCAACATCGACGCCTGATGATGAACGATTGCTTGGCTCGCGATTGGTTGGGGTGAAGAAATGATCAACACTTGATTCGGCATGGACCGGTTCATCAGAGAAGAGATGTGCCAACTTCTCTGTAATCGATGATGCAGAGACATGACCATTACCGATTGCTGCATAAAGAGATTCGATATCTGGGTAATGAAGGTCATGTGACAGTTCAAGAATGGCTTGTCCTGCAAAGATTTTTTGAAGAGGTAGGCCGGCTTTACGCATTTGGCGCGCAAGTGATTCACGACCTGCATCAATAGCTTCTTCTTTACGTTCTTTTGTGAAGTGAGCTTTGATCTTTGAACGGGCTCGAGGTGAAACTACGAAGTTGAGCCAATCTCTACTTGGCCCAGCAGTCGGATTCTTATTCGTAACAACATCTACAACATCGCCGTTTGCTAAGTGCGATTCAAGTGGAACTAACTTTCCATTAACTTTCGCGCCAACACAACGGCTACCAACTTCGGTATGCACTGCATAAGCGAAATCCACCGGAGTCGAGCCTGCGGGCAATGCGATGACACTCCCCTTTGGTGTAAATACGAAAACTTCAGGTGTCTTCAAATCAAAACGCAGTGCATCGAGGAATTCGTTGGCATCTTCAGTTTCTTGTTGCCACTCATGTAGTTGCTTCAACCAAAGAACATTTGGATCTTGTGGCTCGTCGCCAGCTTTCTTCTGCTTATATTTCCAGTGTGCTGCTATACCGAACTCCGCACGTGAGTGCATCTCAAATGTTCGGATCTGGATTTCTACAGCTTTTCCAGTTGGCCCGATGACAGTGGTGTGGAGAGATTGATAAAGATTGAATTTTGGCATCGCGATGTAATCTTTGAATCGACCAGGAACCGGGCTCCAACGAGCATGGATCGCTCCGAGTACTGCATAACAATCACGAACATTCTCAACTAAGACGCGAATTCCCACCAGATCGTAAATTTCATTGAAGTCACGTCCTCGCACGACCATCTTTTGATAGACGGAGTAGTAGTGCTTCTGTCGGCCGGTAACTTTCGCTTCGATGCCATCGGCAGCAAGGTCACCCACAACGGCATCAATCACTGATGTTGTTAACTTCTCTCGAGAGGGGTTTCTTTCGGCAACAAGACGCTCGATCTCTTCAAACTTCTTAGGTTCTAAAGCTTTAAAGGAGAGATCCTCGAGCTCCCATTTCAAGGCGTTCATACCGAGTCGATGTGCGAGCGGGGCATATATATCAAGGGTTTCGCGGGCTTTACGTGCGGCAGACTCTGAACTGACGAACTTCCATGTACGTGCGTTGTGTAAGCGATCTGCAAGCTTGATAACGAGTACTCGAATATCTCGGGACATTGCAACAACCATTTTGCGAAGAGTTTCCGCTTCAGCTGTTGGTCCGTAGGTCAACTTATCAAGCTTTGTAACGCCGTCTACGAGTTGAGCCACTTCTTTGCCAAAATCACTCTGTAATTGATCGAGGTGATATTCCGTATCCTCAACAGTGTCGTGTAGCAACGCCGCGATGATAGTCGCAATATCCATACCAAGGTCGGCAAGGATTTCTGCTACTGCAATAGGATGGGTTATGTACGCTTCACCAGATTTGCGGGTTTGACCTTCGTGAGCTTTTTCCGCTGCAAGAAATGCGCGCTCAAGTTCAGCGACATCAAAACCTGCATGATGGCTTGCTAGAGATTTCGCAAGCGGCTCCAATAGAGAGTTCAAGTGGTTACCGCTTGCAGTCACATCGTGAGAGGTGATTAATGTTTCTTGGTGTGCTTGCGCTTTGGTTGATTGCGAGGCCCGCGCACACGATCTTCCTTTGAATGCGTAGATGTAACAACACCTGGAATAACCTCTGAAGCAAACTTCTCAGGGGTTCCGCCATTGCGAACAGCTACACGCTTGCGCAAAGCAACCATTGCTGGCTCGCGCTCGCGAAGAGTTGCAAGAATTGGAGTTGCAACGAAGATTGATGAATATGTACCTGTTGCCAAACCAATGAAGAGTGCAAGTGAGAGATCCTTCAACGTACCTGCTCCTAGTAATCCAGCACCAACAAAGAGAATTGAAGCGACTGGAAGAAGAGCGATAAGAGAAGTGTTGAACGAGCGAACTAAAGTCTGGTTAACAGCGAGGTTGGCAGCTTGTGAATATGTCTGCTTGGCTGTACTTGTAATCGAGCGTGTGTTCTCGCGGACTTTGTCGAAAACAACCACTGTGTCATACAAGGAATAGCCCAAAATCGTGAGGAAACCGATAACGGTCGCTGGCGTTACATCAAAACCAACCAGAGCGTAGATTCCAACGGTAATGAAAACGTCATGCACAACTGCGATGATCGCAGCGATAGCCATCTTTGGTTCCATCGCCATAGCCAAATAGAGCATCACAACAATGATGAATCCAATAAGACCATAGAGGGCTTTCTTAGTAATTTCTTTACCCCATGATGGACCAATAGCAAGGGTGTCGATGTTTCCAGACTGAACGTTGTATGCCTTTGCGAGATTGGCTTTTAACGTGTCGCTTTGAACATTAGACAGTGCGCCTGTCTGTACGCGGACTTTGTCTGTACCAATCTTTTGAACGATTGCTTCAGAAGTAATGCCTGCGTTTTGAAGAGCCTGGTCTGCACCATCAATTGTTGCGTTGGGAGATGTCACAGTGAACGCTGCTCCACCTTTGAACTCAATACCCAGTTTCAGCCCTTGGATTCCAAGTGCTGCAGCAGAAATGATGATGAGAAGAAGTGAGAATGCATAGAAACGTCGACGTTGACCGATGAAGTCAACAGATGTTTCACCGCGATAAAGGCGACCGCCAATTCCTGAGAGAGCCATTACGCAACATCCTTTCCTGTAACAACACCTAAGCTCTTAGCTGAGAAGCCAGAGAGGTTTCCGCCTCGTGAATAGAACGAGGTACGAGCAAGCAAAGTAACGAGTGGCTTAGTGAAGAAGAAGACAACGAAAAGATCTACAAACGTTGTAAGTCCAAGAGTGAATGCAAAACCTCGGACGCCACCGACTGCAAAGAAGTAGAGAAGGATCGAAGCAATCAACGAAACGAAGTCAGCTACAAGAACGGTGTGACGCGCACGTTGCCATCCAGTTTCGACTGCAGTCTTCAGCGAACGACCTTCACGAACTTCATCGCGCAAGCGCTCGAAGTAGACGATGAATGAGTCTGCGGTAATACCGATCGACACGATTGCTCCGGCGATACCTGCCAAAGTAAGTGTGAAACCAATGTATTTACCGAGCAATAAGAAGGAGAGATAGGTAATTCCTCCTGCTACTGCGAGGGACCCTACAGACACAAGACCGAGACCTCGGTAATAAAGAAGTGAATAAAGAAGAACTAATCCAAGTCCGATTCCGCCTGCGAGAAGACCGGCGCGAAGTTGGTCAGATCCCAATGTTGGAGAAACTTGCTGCACTTCTCCGCGGTCAAATGCGAGTGGAAGTGCACCGTACTTGAGTACGTTTGAAAGATCTGTTGCGTCAGTTTGTGTGAAGTTACCCGTGATTTGAGCACTTCCACTATTAATCGCCTCGATGATTCGAGGAGATGACACGACTAAGCCATCGAGAACAATCGCTGCTTGGTTAGCAGGTGCTGCAAGACCAGTGATGCGAGTTGTCATTGCACCAAAGGCTTTGGTTCCATCGCCATTGAAGGTAAGTGAAACCATCCAACCTGAACCACCTTGTTGATCAAGGACTGCTGCGGCTTTACTGACCTGGCTTCCAAGAACCTCAGCTGGAGCGAGAATATATTTTGTTCCACCATCGCGTGAACAAGTGACAAGAGCGGATGTTGGTACATCAACATTTCCACCTTGGCGGTTCTTCGCGTTTGTGCAATCCAATGCTGCAAATTGAGAATCAAGTGCTGCTGTAACCCCTGCTGGGAATGAAGCAGCCGACTTTGCTGCACCGGTGGATGTTGACTTCGCATTGCCTGCACCAGACGCAAGAACTTGGCGGAAGCGAAGTTCTGCGGTTTGTCCGACGAGGTTCACGATGCGATCACCAGTGTCACCAGGAACAGAGATGACAATCTGGCGGTTAGTACCGCTTCCCTGTGCTGATACTTCTGATTCAGCAACACCGAGTGAGTTAACGCGTTGACGAATAATTGAAACCGCTTGATCAATCGCAGCTGATGTCACTTTGCCGCCAGCTGTGCCGCGCGGTGTCAGAGTGACGCTCGTACCACCACGAAGATCAAGTCCAAGCTTGACCTTAGTCGCGCTAGCAAGGCCAGCAAAGATGGAGAAGCCGATAAGGACAAGGGCCAAGATCGCAATCGTCCGCGCTGGGCGGGACTGCTTCTGGGTAGCTTTAGAAATATTCGCAGACATGAGACCGGAGTCTAGGCGTCATTGGACGGTGTGTCGAAAAGGCTGGCGAGTGATGCCGCTTTATCAACGGGAGGGGTCAATCCAAGCTGTTTCCAACCCAATTCTGTTGCTATTCGACCTCGTGGAGTTCGTGCCAGAAAGCCCATTCGAACGAGGAATGGCTCGGCGAGAGATTCGATCGTTTCGGCTTCTTCACCAATAGCCATCGCCAGCGTCGTAAGTCCTACTGGTCCCCCACCGAAGCGACGAATCAGAACATCGAGAAGTGAGCGATCCAAACGATCTAAACCGTTCTCATCCACCTCATACATCGCAAGCGCCGCTTGTGCATCAGCTAATCGAATATGTCCATCACCACGAACTTGAGCAAAATCTCGAACGCGACGCAGAAGTCTGTTGGCAACGCGTGGGGTACCGCGAGACCGCGAACCAATCTCATCGATTGCATCAGCATCAATATTAACTTCGAGAAGTTCTGCACTTCTTTTCACAATTCGAGAGAGCGATGCATCATCATAAAAATCTAATTGCGCTGTGAAACCAAATCGGTCGCGTAATGGACTTGGCAAAAGTCCCGCCCGAGTTGTGGCACCTACAAGAGTGAAATGTGGAAGTTGAAGTGGAATCGCAGTAGCTCCTGCGCCCTTACCTACGATCACATCAACGCGAAAATCTTCCATTGCAAGATAGAGAAGTTCCTCAGCAGGTCGTGACATTCGATGAATTTCATCTAAGAAAAGAATTTCTCCCTCAACAAGCGATGAAAGAATTGACGCAAGATCGCCGGCATGTGTGATTGCTGGACCGCTAGTGATTCGAATGGGAGCGTTCATCTCGGACGCGATAATCATTGCAAGCGTTGTTTTACCAAGTCCCGGAGGACCAGAAAGAAGAATGTGATCCGCTGGATGGTTGCGGGATTTAGCGGCATCTAACAGCAATTGAATTTGATCAGAGACGCGCGATTGTCCAGTGAAATCTTCAAGAGATTTAGGTCGCAAGGCCATCTCTTGTAATCGCTCTGCCTCCGCTGCAGCAGGGCTCAAGATTGATTCATTCTCGCTCATCACTTACGTCCTCGAGTTTGCAGAGCAAATTTCAATAGCACGGCAATATCTGTGGACGGGATTTCACTACCAAAATGTGCTGCAACAAGGTCGAGCGCGTCATCAGTATCGCGCGTAGTAAAACCGAGGTTCAAGAGAGCTTCATTTACTTGTTCACGCCAACTGCCAGCACCATGTGCGTAAGCTGATGACGAGGCGAAACCACGAACTTTCTCTTTAAGCTCGAGAATTAATCGCTGTGCACCTTTCTTACCAAGACCAGGAATCTTCTCAAGAGTGCTTGGCTTATCGTTCATGATCGCCGAAATAATCTCTGGCGCATCAAAAACTGACAGTGCGGACTGGGCGACTTTGGGTCCGATTCCCGTGACAGTCATTAGCAGTTCAAAGAGCTCGCGGTCCGATGAACTTTCAAATCCATAGAGAGTGAGAGCGTCCTCGCGGACAATGAGCGTTGTATGGAGATGTGTGGAGAGCCCAACAGTTAAGGAAGCCGATAAGCGAGGTGAGAGGTGTACCAATATTCCAACTCCACCTACTTCAACCACGGCAGACGATCCAGAAACACTTTTCACAACTCCGCTGAGAGAGGCGATCACTTCTTCACCAACTTTCGAACCCGTGAAATTTTTTCGGCTGCAAGTGCAGATGCCACTCGAGCATTGCCTGCTCCACGCCAATGGTGGCAAATCGCAAGTGCAAGAGCATCGGTGCTATCGACAGGCTTAGGTATTTCATCAAGACGAAGAAGTTTCTGAACCATGAGGGCGACTTGCTTTTTATCTGCTCGCCCCGAACCAGTCACTGCTGCTTTCACTTCAGACGGAGTATGCATCATCACGGGAATTCCCTTGCGCGCTGCAATGAGAAGTGCAACACCAGCAGCTTGGCCAGTAGCCATCGCTGTTCGAACATTGAGCTGTGAGAAGACGCGTTCAACAGCAATAACGTCAGGCTGGTGAAGTTCTATCCATTCGATGAGTTGCGTTTCCAATTCCAGGAGACGTTGCTCCAAAGGAAGGTCAGCAGATGTTTTGATGACACCCACTCCAACCATCGATAGCAGTTGAGGTCCGGAGCTTTCGACCACGCCAAGCCCGCAACGGGTTAGGCCTGGGTCGACTCCTAAAACTCTCATGGTTGAAAGCCTATCGAGCGTATCTAAGAACTACTCGAGGCTCGCCATTACCTCATCGGTGACATCGAAGTTAGCGAAAACATTTTGAACGTCATCGAGATCTTCAATCGCATCAATGAGCCCAAAGACTTTCTTCGCATTTTCAGCATCCAATGGAACCGAGACTGAAGGAAGAAATGAGCTATCGGCAGATTCGTAATCAATACCTGCGCTTTGAAGAGCGGTACGAACAGCAACGAGGTCAGATGATTCGCAGACGACTTGGAAGTTGTCACCAAAATCGTTGACATCTTCTAGCCCAGCATCGAGAGCTGCTTCCATAATTTTATCTTCTGTAACGCCTCCATCTTTGGAGACCATGATGATTCCTTTTCGGTTGAACATATATGCAACTGAACCAGGATCAGCCATGCTTCCACCGTTGCGTGTTACAGCTACACGAACTTCTGATGCTGCGCGATTGCGATTGTCGGATAGACATTCGATCATGAGTGCAACGCCGCCAGGACCATAACCTTCGTACATGATGGTGATGTATTCAGCTCCACCAGATTCAAGTCCGGCTCCGCGTTTGATAGCTCGTTCAATATTATCTGCAGGAACCGAGTTCTTCTTAGCTTTAGTAACTGCGTCATAAAGTGCTGGGTTACCGCCGAGATCTGCGCCACCAACGCGAGCTGTTACTTCAATCGCTTTGATGTACTTTGCAAAACTCTTTGCGCGACGCGAATCAAGAATTGCTTTCTTATGCTTGATCGTCGCCCATTTGGAATGGCCTGACATGCTTATCTACCCCAGTCTGACTTTATGAATGTGTGGAAACTCCACGAAGAAGTTCAGTGACAAAGTATCTATGAACCCTGTTATCCCCTGTCAATTCAGGGTGGAAGGAAGTTGCTAATACATTCCCTTGCCGAACGGCGACAGGATGAGAAACTCCTTCGATTTCTACTGAAGCCAGGATTTGCACCCCTGGATTAGTGGTTTCGACCCAAGGAGCTCTGATGAAGACCGCGCGAACTGTCCCTACTCCTTCGAAAGGTAGATCGGTCTCAAAGGAATCCACTTGACGACCAAAAGCGTTGCGGCGAACTTTTACATCCAGCCCACCAAAAGTCTCTTGGCCAACGGCGCCATCCACTAATTCGTTCGCAAGAAGGATCATTCCCGCGCACGATCCATATGTTGGCAATCCTTCTTTAATTCGCCCAGCAATCAAGTCAAAAAGTCCAAAACTGCGTGCAAGCTTTGCGATGGTGGTGGACTCTCCGCCAGGCAAAATTAAGCCATCGAGAGTTGAGATTTCTTCAGCAGTTCGAACAGGAAAAGCTTCAGCACCACATTCATTAAGCGCAGAAATATGCTCGCGCACATCACCTTGGAGTGCGAGAACTCCTAACTTCACTGAGCTACTACCAGCCGCGTTCAGCCAAACGATGTGGAACAGGAATATCTGCAACGTTAATTCCAACCATTGCTTCACCAAGTCCACGTGATACATCCGCGATCACTTTAGGATCGGTGTAATAGGTAACTGCCTTAACGCAAGCCGCAGCGCGTTGTGCAGGATTTCCAGATTTGAAAATTCCAGAACCAATGAATACGCCATCGGCGCCGAGCTGCATCATCATCGCTGCATCAGCAGGAGTTGCAACTCCACCTGCAGTGAAGAGAACAACAGGAAGCTTTCCTTCGCGCGCAACTTCGCAGACAAGCTCGTACGGAGCTTGAAGCTCTTTTGCAGCAACATAGAGTTCGTCTTCTCGAAGTGATGAGAGGCGACGAATTTCCTGATTGATCTTGCGCATATGTGTTGTCGCATTTGAAACATCGCCAGTTCCAGCTTCGCCCTTTGATCGAATCATTGCGGCACCTTCGTTGATGCGACGTAGCGCTTCTCCAAGATTTGTTGAACCGCAAACAAATGGAACTGTGAAATTCCACTTATCAATGTGGTTCTCGTAATCAGCAGGAGTTAAAACTTCTGATTCGTCGATGTAATCTACGCCAAGACTTTGCAGAACTTGAGCTTCAACAAAATGGCCGATGCGTGCTTTTGCCATAACAGGAATAGAAACAGCAGCTTGGATTGCTTGAATCATGTCTGGATCTGACATACGAGCCACTCCGCCTTGTGCGCGAATATCTGCTGGAACGCGCTCGAGAGCCATAACTGCAACAGCGCCGGCATCTTCAGCAATCTTTGCTTGTTCAACGTTGACGACATCCATGATGACGCCACCTTTGAGCATTTCAGCCATTCCGCGCTTAACGCGTGCAGTACCGACTTGCTTCTTCTCGTTGTTTAGCTCGTTGCTCATATTTCCTCCAGGCTAGGAGGTAAATCGTACTTTAGTTTTTGCCGCTCTTTTTTGGGCTTCCTTGTGAGGGCGAAGCTGATGGCGCTGTGCTGTTGCTCACCGGATAGGTGAAAACAGGCTCATTATCCGTAAGGGCAATCCAAATTTGGCCTTGAGCGAAGTTAGCCGAGGAACCATCTTTCAACGTCCACGAGGTCGCACTTTCAGCAGTCTGACGATTCCAATAGATGGTCGACACTTCTCCGTCGCGAAGTAGATAAGCCTTACCCGATCCAACCGTGTTGCTAAACGGAGTGACTCCCCCAACTTTGTCGTGATATTCCGATGGGGTGATCGAAACCATTTGGATAATCAAAGTAGGAGAACCCAATTGAATTCCGCTCGCCGACATATCAGGAGCGCCCAGATATGAGAGCAACCAACGCTTCTCTGCAGTCGACCAAGTCGCTGAATATCGCGATGCTGGCCACTTAAATGAAACAGCATCAACAGCTTTTCCGCCTTTTGGCTTATCGCCAATTTTCCACCCAACGCTCTTAGCGACATCAATCGATTTGCCTTCGCTCTTTGCTTTTTCAAGAAGCTGAGCGGGGTGCAAAATCATGTTGGTTGGCGCAATGCGTGTGAGATCTCGTGAATAGATTGAAGGAGGCTCTCGTTCTGCACCAAGATTCTCCAAATTTGCAGAATTGATTACGGGAAAAAGTTTTGTTTGAGCTCCACTAAAAGCAAATCCAACTCTTCCATATTGAGCCAAAATTTCGATATCGCTAATGCGAGCACTGCGAACAGGTCCAATCAATTCCGGCAAACTTTCTGGGTTGCTAAAAATGGTAGCCAATCGAGTGAGGCCACCCTCAACTTGCTCGATGTAAACGACGTCAGCCTTTTCCAGACCGATTTGCGGGTGTGCCGGTGGAGTGTCATCAATCTTTACGGCGAGCACTTCTCCGTTGCTCCCTGGCAATCCTGTCAGAACATTTACAGAACTATTTTTCCCCGAAACGTTCTTTACGACCGAACCAATTGACGTACAGCCGGCAAGTGAAGCAGCCAATACCGCAGCGCTTGATAGGAAAACGAATACCTTCTTCATTTAGAGCTCATCATCTTCGAAATGGTATTTCTCAGGCCACTTCGCTCGCCCTGCCAAGTGGAAGAAGCGAAAAACCAACTTTTGACGCAAGTTTCTTACTGCGCTGATTGCCTCAAGGTGAATTGCAATTGCAGTGCGGATTTTGTCCGTGAGAGTAGTGAGTTCATTGATCAAACCGACTGAAATCGTAATCTCACCTTGCAACGCGCTGTGATGCAGGAATTTCAAGGACTCTGAGAGCGAGGTCTCTGCATCTTCGCGATCGCCAATGTTTGCTTCTCTGCTCTGGTAAGCAGACGATGTCAAAATCATCTCCGTTGCTGGATCCAAATCGCTATTGCGTGCAATCTCAAGAGCTAAAGCAGCGCGTCGTTGAAGAAGGGCATCAAGATGTTCCCAACTTGTTTCAACGCGATGGTGACAGCGATCTAATCTCGTAGCAGAAAAGGAGAGATACCAAGCGAGCAGGAGAATGATGAGAATGGCAATAAAGACTGAATTACTCATTACGCAATCTCCTCCACCCTCGATTTTCGGAAGCTAAGGTTACTTTCGCTCCACCAGCTACTGCCACTTCATACACATCAAGAATCTGTGACGCTACTGAGCCCCAATCATAAGTTAGTGCATACTCTCTTCCACGATCTGACATTTCTCTTCGGGCTTCGTCGTTCGACAGCACATCAATTGCTACGCGTGCCAAATCCTTAGAAGATTCATTTGAAAAGAGTTTTCCAAATTCGCCGTCGTGCAGTAAATCTTTGAACGCTTGAATATCACTCGCAATGATCGGAGCGCCGCCAGCCATCGCTTCTGCAAGAATGATTCCAAAAGATTCACCGCGAATATTAGGAGCAACATAGGCATCTACGGATGCAAAGAAATCGGCTTTCTCTTCTTCTGAAAGTCTGCCGAGGAATCGGACGCGTGATGTAATCGACGGATCCACACCTTTCAAAACGCTCTCATCTTCGCCTGGTCCGGCTACTAAAACTCGAACGCCCGGAATCTTTTTCGCAATCTCAGGAAGCGCTTGAATAAGTACTTGCAAACCTTTGCGCTGCTCATCAAAGCGGCCAAGGAATCCCAAGGTATGCGGTGCATACCAATCCTCGTTGCGGCGTCCGTTGAGATATTTCTTGGTTTCAATGCCATTAGGAATAACAACCGCTTCAGTGTCGAAATGAACTTTGAGGGTTTCTCGAGCCATCTCGCTCACAGCAATACGAGCGCTTAACTTTTCAAGAACGGGTTCGAGAATGGGCCCTATCGCGTAGATCGCTTTCTGTTTTGGTGCTGATGCATGAAATGTAGCCACCATTGGGCCGTCAGCTGCTACGCATGCTAGGAGAGATAGAGATGGAATCGCCGGTTCGTGGATATGCAGCAGATCGAAATCTCCTGATGCGATCCATTGGCGAACTCGTGATGTTGCTATCGGTCCAAAGAGAATTCTGGCAACTGCTCCATTGAAAGGAATGGGGACTGGACGTCCAGCTGGAACAACCCATGGCTCTGTCAGCGAATCTTCATCCGATACAGGAGCGAGCAACGAAACTTCGTGCCCTGCTTTCATGAAATGCTCTGCAAGTTCCTTCATGTGAATTTGCACGCCACCAGGCGTATCCCAACCATAGGGACAGACCATTCCAATTTTCAGTGATCTATTCATGTGCGCTCAACAAAATCTCCATCAATCCAAATTCGTTGCAACATATGCCAATCAACTGTGTGATCGAATATGTGGCCAGCAAATCGATTTGCTGATTCTTGAATCATTGCCTGAATCTTCTCTGATTGAGTGCCCGACTCTGGAACGTCGATCGGCTTTTGAAAAATGATTCGGATGCGATTCTCTTCGTATGTAACAAACGCCGTAATGAGAGGCGCTCCTGTTTGGATTGAAAGCACTGCTGGCCCCACTGGCATGCGTGAAGGAAAGCCAAAGAAATCAACATTCACGCCCGACTTAGAGAGGTCTCTATCCGCGACAAG
>CANFVU010000011.1 GCA_947450545.1 Actinomycetota bacterium | reverse complement strand
GGAGGATCTGGGTAAATCCTACTTCTCTCCTCCGATACCCTTGCCCTTCGAGGCTCAACGGCTTCGCTGGAGGATTCGCATAGCGGCCGAGTGCGCACGCTTGGAAAGCGTGTAAAGGGCAACCTTTCGAGGGTTCAAATCCCTCATCCTCCGCTCTCGGAATTGCGCAGCAATTCCTACGCCGGAAGATGCACACGTGCGCTGAGCGCACAGATCATCCGGAGAGCCCCCACCTATAGAGCAGTGGCGACGGTTTAACTTTTAAGAGTTACCGAGAAGTTGAACTACGGGGCACATACGGAGAATACGTTCAAATTCTTGCCCAATTGATTTCAGATACAGAGTCATTTCTGCGCACAACGATTCGAGAAAAACTCCGCCGTACTTGATGAATATTAAGTGACGTGTTCTTGAAAATAGTCGCCAATAAGTCAAAAGCCCCGCAAAAAATTGCAGGGCTTTCGGTTCGTTGACGTAGAACAGGTGGTGAGTTCGACTCTCACGAGTCTCGAGCATTAGATTTAATCCATGAAGCTGCGTAGCTCGGTCCCTCTGATCATCGGACGGATCACCTATATCGCAGGGCTTGCCGATATTTTGGCAAACGTTTTAACCCCAGTAAAAATCCGCGCTAAAGAGTTCGATAAATATCTTCCAATTTTTGTTAACTCTGCTGCTTTCGCAACAGCTATTTTTACTGGCGTAGCAATGATTATTCTCGCTCGCAATTTGGTTCGGAGAAAGCATCGCGCATGGGCGATGACAATCTTCATTTTGACTCTCAACATTGTCTCTGACTTATTCCGATTGCACTATCATCCGTTTCAAGTCTCAGGCGCAGCGCTCTTATTGGTGATGTTGATTCTCTTTAGAAAAGAGTTCTACGCGCAATCAGATCCAACAGTGAAGTTGCGGCCGCTGTATGGATTCATCTTCACATTTATCGTGATGTTTATTGCCGGTGTATTGATTCTGCTCAATCGCCATAAGGATGCTTTTGTTGGTTCGCCTTCGTTAAAGGATATTGCTCTCACAGTTCTCTATGGATTTATAGGATTAACTGGACCACTTCAATTCACCAGCGATCGAATGACTGACATTGTCTCCACAACGCTGACGATTCTTGGCTTCTTTATTGTTGTTATTCCATTTGCGATGTTCTTCCGACGGGTAAAACCCACTGCAGTAATGACTTCCGACGAGTGTGAATCCGTCAAGCAACTCATTGCGCATGACGCAGATCAAGATTCTCTTGGATATTTCGCAACTCGCAGAGATAAAAGCGTTATCTGGAGCCCCAATAAGAAAGCGGGTATTGCATACCGCGTTCAAAATGGCGTGATGCTTGCAAGCGGTGATCCTTTTGGTGAATTTAGTTTATGGCCGGATGCAATTGAAGCTTTCCTCGAAGAAGCGAAGCAACATGCATGGACACCAGCTGTCATGGGCGCGAGTGACCGCGGCGGGGAAGTATGGGTCGAGCACGCCGGAATGTTGGCAGTCGATATCGGCGATGAAGCGATTATTAATGTTAAGGATTTCACACTTGAAGGTCGTACGATGGGCAATGTGCGTCACATGATTAATCGCATTAACCGCAAAGGTTATTCAGCAACAACATGTCGTTGGCACGAATTGGATGAAGCGACAAAAAATGAATTGCGTGTACTTGCGAAAAAGTGGCGCTATGGCGCACCAGAACGTGGCTTTTCAATGTCGATGGATCGTTTTGGCGAAGACTCTGATGGCAACGCATTTATCACCATCACTCGCCAAGAGAATGAAATTAAAGGACTTCTTTATTTTGTTCCGTGGTCAACGCACAGTCTTTCACTCGATCGCATGCAACGTGAACGAGGCGCGGATTCAGGCGTTAATGAATTGATGATTGTGACTGCAGTGGAATATGCAAAAGCTAACGGGTTCAAATATGTCTCACTCAACTTTGCAGCGTTTCGTTCTCTCTTTGAACGTGCAGATAAAATCAGCGCGGGACCTGTTGTGCGCAGCACTCGTAACTTCATTCGATTCATGTCGAACTTCTTCCAAGTTGAATCTCTCTATCGTTTCAATGCAAAGTTCGACCCTGAATGGCAGACTCGATATGTCCTGTATCCAAAAGCTCGTGACTTGCCTTCAGTAACCTGGGCAGCCCTGCGTGCCGAGAAGTTCATCTCAAGCTTCCGCAGCCACTCTGTTTAACCCACGTATGCGGCAGGTTTGATTTCACCCATTGCCTGCGTATAGTTCTCATACGTGCGCTTCTTAAATAACCCAGCTTTTGATCTGACCTATGACGATGTCTTCATGGTCCCCAGCAAATCTGATGTCTCAAGCCGAATGGATGTGGATTTATCGTCCACCGATGGCACCGGAACAACAATTCCTATTGTTGTAGCAAACATGACAGCAATCTCAGGTCGCCGCATGGCAGAAACAGTTGCTCGTCGAGGCGCTATCGCTGTTATTCCTCAAGATATTCCTATTCAAATTGTTAGCGATGTTATTGGTTGGGTAAAAACTCGCCACCCATTCTTCGATACACCTGTCACTCTTGCACCGCACGAAACTGTTGCCGATGCGATCGATCTCATCACCAAGCGCGCACATGGTGCGCTCATTGTTGTTGAGAATGACAAGCCTGTTGGAATTGTTACTGAGGCAGATCTCGAGCGAGTAGATCGCTTTACTCAAGTTCATGCAGTGATGAGCAAAGATCTGGTTACTTTAAATTCTGATGTCACACCGCATGAAGCATTTGATTTCCTCAACACACATCGTCGTCGCTTAGCACCAGTGGTTGATAAGAGCGGCAAACTCGTGGGAATTCTGACAAAGACAGGTGCACTTCGTGCAACGTTGTACACACCAGCTCTTGATGCAAAGGGCAAACTTCGTATTGCTGCAGCTGTTGGAATCAACGGTGACGTTGCTGGTAAAGCGAAGTCACTCCTTGATGCAGGTGCAGATGTTCTTGTCGTTGATACAGCGCACGGCCACCAAGCAAAGATGATTGAAGCGCTCAAAATTATTCGCGCACTTGACCCAAAAGTTCCAATTGTTGCTGGAAATATCGTGACACCTGAAGGTGTAAAAGATTTGATTGATGCTGGAGCTGACATTATTAAAGTTGGTGTTGGGCCTGGCGCAATGTGCACAACTCGTATGCAGACAGGTGTGGGTCGTCCTCAATTCACCGCAGTCTTGGAATGTGCTGCTGAAGCGAAGAAATATGGCAAAACTGTTTGGGCAGATGGCGGGGTTCGCCATCCTCGCGATGTTGCTCTTGCTCTTGCTGCTGGTGCATCACAAGTCATGATCGGATCATGGTTTGCCGGAACATACGAGTCCCCAAGTGATTTAAATAAGGATTCCAACGGACGTCTCTACAAAGAATCATTTGGTATGGCATCGGCCCGCGCTGTTGCTGCTCGCACTGCAACAGAAGGCGCATTTGATCGCGCTCGCAAAGCTCTCTTTGAAGAGGGAATTTCTTCCTCCCGTATGTACATCAACCCAGAACGTCCTGGCGTTGAAGATTTACTCGACGAGATTATTGCTGGCGTGCGTTCTTCATGCACATATGCAGGTGCACGTAGCCTCGCTGATTTCCATGAAAAAGCTGTTGTGGGCATTCAATCTGCATCTGGTTATGCAGAAGGTCGACCACTCTTTCAATCGTGGACTAAGTAAAACTAATCCACTTCTCGCTGAGGATCGTTTGAGTCATCGTATGGCTCTTGTGGTTGTGAAAGTTTCCAGTACATATAGAAGAGAAATAACCCAAAAAACGGCCACTCGAGAACGTACATCCAACTTCGAGAATTACCTCCAAGTGCGCGATCGAACTGTAGTAATCCCATTGCAATGCATAATGGAATTCCCCAGAGCAACCATTTGCGTCTAGGTTCTGGCGCTTCTTCTTTACTCATCTTCTTCCAACGCTAACTTTGCTTCGTTGGTGAACCAATCTTTTGCTGCAAGCACAATCCAGACTGTATCAATCAACATTCCCATTGCCCACATAATTGCTCCACCAGCATGCTGTTCTTTAATTCCTGTTGCAACTGTTACCGAATCAGGTAGCGAGTGGACCATTCGGTTTCCTGAATATAAAAAGAAACCGGTCATTGTTTCTGGCAACATCATGGCAAATAGAGAAATAACCCGCGTTGAATACGGAACATGGAATGGTTGCGGATTGCCTTCCATCACTGGGTAGTAATAAATCATTCCGCCTAGCAAAAAGAGAATGAGTTCAAGGCTATGCACATTTGAATTTCGCATGCCAGCGTTCGCCAACGGGGAGAAGTGCGTTGAGATCAACGTTACGAGAAAGATGGCGAAACCAATTTCAGGGCGAAGCAGATGCTTGAGAGGCGTCTTATCTATCCGCAGGATTGTGAAGGGCGAGCCGAGAATCAGAAGCGGGGAGATCAGCATCATCAACAAGATGTGCTGGACCATATGAAAAGTGAAATTTCGGACCGCTAGGTGGGGAATCGGGCCGACCAGAATCACGGCTGAAAGCACGAGGCCAGTGGCGAAGAGAAACTGACGTCCCTTGGAGATTCCGTAAGTCGATGGGCGGTGGGAGAAATACCCAAATCCTCCGCTCAAAATCGCCAATAAAAAGGCGAAATCCCAGAGCAGATTGAGCTTCACCAGACCCCCATAACCTCACAGAATTGTTATCACTCAGCGTTCGTTTTTCCTTCCCTAAGCGTACTCACAGGCGTACCCTCTCGAGGTGACCTGCTTCACAGAAATGACCAGAGTTGGGCAACTGCCCTCATGGTCCAACCCTCAAACTTCCGGAAAGAAGGAATAGTGGAATCCGCCAAAGTAGAAACAAGCTCAAGTAAGCGCCTGATCAGCGCACTTGTTTTTGTTGTTCTTGGTGTCGCTGTTGTTGGAACTGTTGGATTCACGCTTCATGCACTGAGCGCTGACCCGCAAGCTCCACTTCACGCAACAAAGAGCTCCGAAACAATTGTTGTAGATGGCAAGACTTACCCGAAAGCATCTGTGACGATGGGCGTCTACGCTGATTCAGCACAAGCTGCTGAAGATGGCTACACACTCAATAAGAAAGATTATGTCCAATACGGTCCCTCAACTCATTTAATTCTTCCAGCACATACATACGTCACGATGACAATTCATGCATATGACGGTGGCGAAGAACTTAACAATCCTTATTTTGGAAAAGTTGTCGGAACTGTTGGCGGAACTATCAATGTCGATGGTGTTGATATCAACGCTGTTGCACCTGACAAAGTTCAGCACACATGGACACTCCACGGAATTCCTTCAACATCTCAAGACCCTCTCTTCGTGAATGTTCCGCTCCCTCACGTAGATGAAGGCGAAGATGGATTTCTTCCAACCAATGACCCAGGTACTCACAACAAAGGTCACACAGTTGTCTTCTCCTTCATCACTGGTGGAGCAGGCGAATATGTGTGGAACTGTGAATATCCATGTGGTGATGGTTCGTACGCAAAATTCGGCGCAGCGATGAGCGCATACGGATATATGTCAGGAAAGGTAACGGTGAAGTAATGTCGAACCACGACGAACCAGATCTCAAACCAACTCCTGGCGCTCGCGCAACTAATCTCCTTAAGCGAGAAGATGTGAAGCGCACGATGGTATTTGGTCTTATTTGGACTGCGATATTCGTAGTTCTTGGACTTTATGCATATCCAAAGTGGATGCCAACGATTATGAGTACAGATATGAAAGCCATGGAACGAATCATGATTGCTTTCACAGTTATTTCAGCACCGATTGCAGGTCTTGTGCTTGGAATAGCTACTCAGGCAATCACTAATCGCCACAAGGGCGATACACCGCCGCCAGATGGTCCAGCAGTTCGCACGAATGGGCCAGTTGTCATTATTTGGTCTGTTGTTTCCGGAATCTTCTGCCTTGTCGCAGTTGTTTGGGGAATTGCAGAACTCAACACAATGGCTAATGCAGCAACAGCTGATGCAAAAGAATCTATTCACGTGGAAGTTACTGGTTCGCAATGGGTGTGGTCATTTAAATATGTTGATCAAGGCGTTGAATCAGACAAGTTGATTCTTCCAATTGATCGACCTGTTGAATTTGAAGTCACATCTGTTGATGTGAACCACTCATTCTGGCCAGTCCAGTTGGGTGTAAAAGTTGATGCCAACAGATTGCAAACAACGGTTGTGCATACCGTTCCTAACAAACTTGGCGCGATTGATATTAAATGCGCAGAGCTTTGCGGGCTTTATCACGCGTATATGGAGACGAGTGGTGAAGTAATGACTGAAGAAAACTTCAATAACTGGATCACAGCTAACGGAGGTCACAAAGCATGACAACTCTCCACAGTACGTCAACGAGCTCACGTCCAATTCCTAATCCAGCAAAGAGTTTGATTACCAAACTCAATATGGGTACAGGAACTGTTGTCGGAGTTATCTTCGCGTTAGCGACTTACTACGCTCTCAAGCCAATTCCTGATGATCCTGGTTTCTACAACCAACAGAATAAAGCGCTGCTTGCATCCATGTTTGCATGGAGCATCGGCTTCCTGATTGGTATTGGCGCATTTATTGGGCCATTCCGCTGGTTGATCGGTAAAGATTTAACTGCTGAAGAGCAGCTCTATCTTGCTGGCGATGGCCAAGGAATCAAGCGCTACTTCAAATATTGCACCGATCATAAAGTCGTAGGTATTCAATACCTCGTCGGCGTGATGGCAATGCTCGGAGTTGGCGGAACGATGGCGATGATGATTCGCACAAGCCTTGCAGTTCCAGGCGGTCACTTCATCGGAGCAACTATTTATAACTCACTCGTTGGTCTTCATGGAATCACCATGATTGTTGCGATGATCATTGTTGCAACAGGCCCATTCGGTAACTACATCATGCCAATCATGATTGGTGCTCGCGATATGGCATTCCCTCGATTGAATGCACTCTCATGGTGGGTTCTCTTCACCGCGATCCCTGTGCTCTGTAGCGCATGGTTCCTCGGTGGAATTCCTACAGGGTGGACTGCGTATGCACCACTCAGCATTCAAGCTGGACCTGGAATGAATGCATTCCTCGCAACCATCATTATCTTCGCAGTTTCGACAGCAGTTGCAGGTATGAATATCACCGCAACCGTTGTTGCAATGCGCGCAAAGGGAATGAAGTGGAATCGCGTTCCTATCTTCGTTATCGGCGCAACTATGTCGGTCGCACTTGCTATTCCAGCGTTCCCAACATTTATGTTGGCAATGGTGCAAACAGCAACCGATCGAGTTTTCAATACCGGTTTCTATGATGCAAATGTTGGCGGAAGTGGATGGCTTTACGCGCACCTCTTCTGGATTATGGGACACCCTGAGGTGTACGTAATCTTGTTGCCAGGTATTGCGATTCTTATGGAAATCACACCGGTATTCGTTCGTAAGCCACTCTTCTCCTTCAACGCTGCAGTTCTTGGCTTTGCGGGTATCGCGGGTCTCTCCGTATTGGTTTGGGCTCACCATATGTACATTTCAGGTTGGACCCCAACGCTGAATGGTCCATTCATGGTGACAACAGAAATGATTTCTGTGCCAACAGGATTGATCTTCCTCGTTCTTCTTGGAACCGTTTGGCGCGGTAAACCATGGATGAAACTTCCAATGCTTGGAATGTTCGCAGTTATTTGGAACTTCCTCATCGGCGGAATCACTGGTATTTACTTGTCAGATGTACCTGCAGACAATTATTTGCACGGTTCTATGTACGTGACAGCTCACTTCCATTACACACTAATGGGCGCTGCACTTACTGGCGCTGTTGCTGGTCTTGCATATTGGTTCCCAAAGATGACAGGTCGCATGCTTAACGAACGTGCCGGATACATTTCATTCTGGTTCACCCAGGTTGGTTTCCAAATCTTGTTCCTTGGAATGTTTATTGCTGGTGCAGAAGGACAACCACGACGTGTTGTGAGCTTCGCAGCGATGTACAAGTACCAGAACATGATCAGCACATTCGGTGCCTACCTTGTAGGAATTGGATTCATCGTTCTGCTCTGGGCAGTTGTTCACTCATGGCGTCGCGGAGTTATTGCTCCAAAGAACCCATGGGGAGCAAAAACTCTCGAGTGGACTGTTCCTTATCCAGTTCCTCTAGAGAACTTTGACGAACTTCCAGTGATCACAACAGATCCTTATGGTTATGGAAAGGGCAACTAATGTCATCTCATACTGAGTTCCATATTCATCACGATGCACCAGCTGTTGTTGGTCGTCGCGAACGCCTAGGAGTTCGCCTTCTCATCGTTGCTGACGGCGCTTTTGTCGCAGGAATGATCTTCTCGTACTTCTACCTCCGTGGCTTAAATGCCAATGGTGGATGGGTACCAAAAGGTGGTCACACACTTGCTGCATCAAGCGGCTGGATTGTTGCTTTGCCACTGGTGGTGGCAGCAGTAGTTCATAAGCTTGGAACAAAATCGCGCAGCTCTGCAAGTGCAGGAATTGTTCTCCTTGCGATGCTCGTTGGCTTGTATTTGCAGTGGCACCAACTTGCAACAATGCCATTCATTGCAAAAGATGATGGTGGACGACACTTCTTCGAAGGTGCATATGCATCGAACTGGGTAGTCCTTGGTGGAGCGAATATGTTCCACTACATCATCGGAACATTCTTAGCGTTGGGTCTCTTCATTCGTCGCTCACGCGCGAACGTTGATCCAACTCTTGAATACTGGCGTCAATTAACTGCTAGTTCTTGGTTCACATGGATTGCTGTATCTGGCGTTCTCTGTGCAATCACAACAGGCATCATCTAAACAGTAAAACTAAAAAGCCCCACTGGATTTCTCCGGTGGGGCTTTTTTAATTGGATTTACATAACTGGAAGTGCTGCAAGCGCTGCTTCGAAATCGCTATCGAGCAACTTTGAATCAACCATGTTTCCACTGAGGAATTGGTCATATGCAGCAAGATCAAAGTGACCGTGGCCGCACAAAGCTGTCAAGATAACTTTCTCTTCGCCAGTTTCTTTTGCCTTGAGAGCTTCTTGAATTGCAACTGCAATTGCGTGTGTTGGTTCTGGTGCAGGAACAATTCCTTCAGTGCGAGCAAACATCACTGCAGCTTCGAAACACTCCTTCTGACCAACAGTTGTTGCTGTCATCATTCCGAGCTCGTAGATATGTGAAACAAGCGGTGCCATGCCGTGATAACGAAGTCCACCAGCGTGAATTGGATCTGGAATGAAATCGTGTCCAAGGGTGTGCATCTTCATTAACGGTGTCATTCCTGCTGTATCACCGAAGTCATATGCGTATGTGCCGCGTGTGAGAGATGGGCATGACGCTGGTTCTACAGCGCGAATTTCAGGGTTCATCTTCCCCTTCATCTTTTCGCGCATGAATGGGAATGAAAGACCAGCAAAGTTAGACCCACCGCCTGTGCAACCAACGAGAAGATCTGGAGTTTCTCCGACCTTAGCAAGTTGCAAGAGCGCTTCTTCGCCAATAATTGTTTGGTGGAGAAGAACGTGATTTAAAACAGAACCAAGCGCGTAAGCGATTGTTGGATCTTGAACAGCTGCTTCAACCGCTTCAGAAATCGCAATGCCGAGAGATCCAGACATATTCTTTGGATCTGCAGCAAGACGACGTCCTGCTTCTGTGAGTTGTGAAGGTGAGCGGTGAACTTTCGCACCGAAAACTTCCATCATCAAACGGCGATATGGCTTCATGTCATACGAGCCGCCCACTTGCCAGACTTCGCATTCAAGATCGAAAAGTGCACAAGCAAACGAGAGAGCAGTTCCCCATTGACCCGCGCCAGTTTCAGTTGTGAGTTTCTTAATTCCGGCTTTCTTGTTGTAGTAAGCCTGAGGAACAGAAGTATTTGTCTTGTGCGAACCAGCTGGTGAAACACCTTCGTACTTGTAATAAATACGTGCTGGAGTATCAAGGAGCTTCTCTAAGCGACGTGCGCGAAAGAGTGGTGATGGACGCCATGTGCGATAGACATCGAGAACTTCACCGGGAATATCAATGTATGAATCTGTTGAGACTTCTTGAAGAATCAAATCCATTGGGAAAAGTGGAGCAAGGTCTGCAGGACCCACTGGCTCATGTGTTCCAGGGTGCAATGGTGGTGGTGGAGGTGATGGGAGATCAGGAATGATGTTGTACCACTGTGTTGGCATCTCGCTCTCATCAAGAGTGATCTTGGTGAAGGAATGCGGATCCTTGTTCATACCCATGTAATGGCCCTCCGATAGACGTTTGAAGGGCTAACGGTACGGGCGGGGCAAAGCACGAGCAAGGGATTTTTTAAATTATCGTGTAACGATTTCTTTAGATGTCGTTATATCTTCGAGGAAATCCATATGTGGTGTTACGCCAATGCCATGGCCGGTTGGGACGTGGAGATATCCATCATCCATGACGAATGGATCAGTGACATCTTCCTTAAAGTATCGAGCAGAAGCCGATGTATCGCCTGGCAAAGTGAATCCTGGCATGGCAGCAAGTGCGAGGTTCGCTGCTCGACCGATTCCGGTTTCGAGCATTCCCCCGCACCACACTGGAATCTTCTTCTCAACGCACAAATCATGGATGCGAACGGATTCAAGATATCCCCCAACGCGTCCAGGTTTGATGTTGATGACAGTCGTTGCCTCGAGTGCGAGTGCATCTTCTGCTGCGCGAAGAGAGACAATTGATTCATCCAAACAAATTGGAGTCTTCACTTTCTTCGCCAATCCAGCATGTCCGAGGATGTCATGTTCATCCAATGGTTGTTCAATCAACAAGAGATTGTAAGGATCGAGTTTTGCTAAATGATCGCCATCACCACGCGCATAGGCTTGGTTAGCATCAACTTGTAATGGAATTGTTGGCCAAGTTTCGCGAACAATACGAACTGGCTCGATATCCCAACCTGGTTCAATCTTTAATTTAATTCTGCGATAGCCAGCGTCAACATATGAACCGACTTCTTCCAACAACTTATCGATGCTTGGTGCGATTCCAACAGATACTCCGCACTCCACTTTGCTCTTTGTTGCACCTAAATATGAGGCGAGGGATTTCTTTTCTCCACGCAGTTGAGCATCCAGAATTGCTGTTTCAAGAGCAGCTTTTGCCATCGGTGCACCAAGGAATGGTGCAAGCAGATCTGCAACTTCTTCAGCTGTGACTTCAGCACGCGAAAATAGAGCAGGAATCAAGAATCGCTTAATGAGATCGAGGTTGCCTTCAACGTATTCGGGTGAATACAGAGGCTCAGACATTGCTACATCTTCGGCCCAACCGACGTTTCCATCGGCGTCAGTTACTTTGACGACGAGGACTTCGCGAGAAGTTTGTGTGCCAAAGGAAGTGCGAAATGGGCGTACAAGAGGCAGGTGAATCTTGCGAAGCTCAAACTCTTGAATTTTCATTATGCAAGAATGTATTCGTTATTGTCTGAAAAGCCAATTAGTTCGCGCTTATTCTTCAAAGCGTTCATAAAGACTTGGCGGACGTTGAGGCGCCACTGCTTAGCTTTGGCTGGATCTTCGCCGCGAAGCTTGACGATATCTTCAGGAATGGCGATACGAATGCAATCTTCGGGGAACTTTGTGACGAGCGGACGCATCAAAGGCGTCTCATCGGTGAGATCCCATCGCGCCATTAAGCGATCAGATTCATCGCCTGAGTTCAACATATCTGGCATTGCACCATAAAAATTTGGATGATACTCAATGACATCAACACCAAGTTTCACGATATTGAGTTTTGCATTTCGGCGCACAAGTGGATCAAATGTCCAACGAATAGATTTATATCCATTCTCGCGAGCCCATGTGTATTGATGCATTTTCAACGCTGTGCCAATTCCTGCATCACGAAACTTCGGCAAAGTTGCAGTCATATGTGAATGTAAATGAATCTCATCTTTGATGGAAGGAAATGCAAAAGCTGCGCCAGCAATTTTTCCATCGATAAAAGCACCAGCAAGATACGTACCATTATGTACGAGTGCTTGCATGAGATTTGGTGTGATTTCAGTGCCACCACCCATTACTGGCCATACTTCATCAAAAACTGCGCGTGCCATGGACTGTTCACTAATAGTTATCAGTGCTTTTACTTCTACATTGTTCACAAAGGTACTGTAGCGAGAGTATGCTCAACTTCATGACAACGGAGTCAGCACTCGACACAGCCCTATCTCAACTTAAACAAGCTGTTTCTCAACTTGGACTTTCTGAGAATGATTGGCAAACCCTTTCCACCCCACGACGCGTTTTAGAAGTAGCAGTCCCACTTCGACGCGATAATGGCAATGTTGAGATGTATCGCGGTTATCGCGTTCAATACTCAACCACTCGCGGCCCATCTAAAGGTGGCGTGCGTTTTCACCCAGACATTGATATGAACGAGACGATTGCTCTCGCAATGTTAATGACGTGGAAATGCGCACTTACCAATCTTCCTTATGGCGGGGCAAAAGGTGGCATCGCTGTCGATGCTGGATCGCTCTCATTGACCGAGAACGAGCGCCTCACACGTCGCTACACATCTGAAATTCTTCCGATCATTGGTCCTGAGCGAGATATTCCTGCTCCTGATGTTGGCACCGATGAGCGCAATATGGCGTGGATGATGGATACCTACTCTGTTAACGCTGGATTCTCAGTTCCTGGCGTTGTGACAGGTAAGCCGATTGTTTTGGGCGGTTCTCTCGGTCGCACTTCTGCAACGGGTGACGGTGTTGCAATCGCTGCTCGCGAAGCACTTCGCGTCAAAGGAATCGATCCACATGGTGCAGCCGTTGCAATCCAAGGATTCGGAAAAGTTGGTTACTGGGGCGCTGTGGCATGTGAGCAAATGGGCATGAAAGTTGTGGCTGTAAGCGATGTGCATGGAGGCGTAACTGGATTCCAATCCATAGATCAACTCTGGAGCCACTTCAAAGAACATGGCAACATCAATGTGCCAGGGAGCGAAAAACTCACCAACGATGAGCTTCTCCATCTGAAAGTTGATGTGCTCATACCTGCAGCTCTTGCAGATGCTATTACTGAAAAGTCTGCACCAGGAATTCAAGCGAAGATTGTTGTCGAAGGTGCGAATGCACCGACAACGCCAGAAGGCGATGCAATCATGAAAGATAAAGGAATCTTGGTTGTCCCCGATATTCTCGCAAACGCTGGCGGTGTAATCGTTTCATACTTCGAATGGGTTCAGGATAAACAAAATTATTTCTGGAGTGCTGAAGAAGTGAAACAGAATCTCAACGATATTTTGATGAAATCAGTCCGAGAAGTTGAAGCAATGGCCGACTCAAAGAAAGTCACGTGGCGAGAAGCTGCAATGATGTTGGGTGTAGGACGAGTTGCTGAAGCCCACAAGTTACGTGGTCTTTATCCTTGATCTAACCTAGCTCTAACCTAGATCTAACCTAGATCTTGTATTCGCTTCATTTCTGAGGCGATTACTCGCTCTTCTAGCTTTTCCGAACTCTGTAAATCTTTAGCAATCTGTTTTTGATCTGTATCACTTCTATTTTGGCTCATTTTAAATTTAGTCTCAACTTTAGTTACCTTCATTGTTATCGCAACGATTCCTTGCAAATGCGCCTTCATATAGTCTGGATCAGTTTCGCTGGCGCTCCATGGTTTTTCACGGCCTTGCTCATGAAAATCAGTAAGTTCAAAAACTATCTTACGAAGAACATCTACATCTTCACTTATCTCAAGAACGCCTGTTAGGTGCAATTTTTGATAGTTCCATGTTGGTACAACTTTGTGATCTGTTAATTTCTTTTCATAATTACTTGGGGAAACATAAGCCTGCGCGCCCTGCACAATTGCCAAACCAATTTGCCCGTTAGATATCTCTTTCCACTGGGGGTTTCCCTTTGAAATATGCGTGTAAAGGGTCCCGTAATTTTCTTCAGATGCCTGATCTGATTTCCAAACAGCCGGAAGCAAACTCGCTAGTGGTGTTCCATCTTTGCCTACAGTCACAAGATTGATAGCAGGATTCCTATCAAAGAAAGTTGTTATCTCTTTCCAATCTTCAACGAGAAAGGGTTTTGGAATATACATAGTCCTACAAATCTATCTGTTATGCACCAGTAGTTAAAGACTGTCGCTGGAATAAATCAAAGTACAGGCCCGCTTTAGCGACTAATTGCTCGTGTGTGCCGCGCTCGGCTATTAAGCCGTTTTCTAAAACCAAGATTTGATCAGCTTGCACAATCGTGGATAGCCGGTGAGCAATCACGATACTTGTGCGATCTTTTAGCGCAATCTTCAAAGCCTCTTGTACGAGGGCTTCATTTTCTGAATCAAGATGAGCAGTTGCTTCGTCCAGAATAGCAATTCTTGGTGCTTTCAAAAGTAAGCGGGCAATTGCCAAGCGCTGCTTCTCTCCGCCAGAAAGGCGATGTCCACGTTCCCCGACGACGGTGTCTAACCCATTTGGAAGGGTACGGATGAACTCTCCAATTTGCGCCGCATCACATGCTGCCCACAATTCTTCGACTGTTGCGTTCTTACGGACGTATCGCAGATTTGCATCGATGGAATCATGAAACATATGTGAATCTTGAGTTACAACACCGATTGTTGAACGAAGTTCAGTAATCAAGACATCCCGGATATCAATGCCATTTACGCTGATTGAACCACTCGTGACGTCATACAGACGTGGCAATAAACCGGAAATCGTGCTTTTGCCCGCACCAGATGGGCCAACAATTGCAGTGAGCGTCCCAGGATTAACTGTGAATGAAATTCCTTTAAGAACTTCACCACTTTCAACAATCTCCTTTTTTGCAACGCCTTCGAGTGATGCGAGAGAAATCTCGTCTGCTTTCGGATAGGAAAAGCGAACATCCTTAAACTCAACATCTGGTTGCTGGGGCGGGAAATGCACTGGATGAAGAGGGTCTTTCACCATGGGATGCAAATCAAGTACTTCAAATACTCGTTCAAAGGAAACTAGTGCAGTCATCACATCTACACGAACATTTGATAGCGATGTAAGTGGTCCATAAAGGCGCGCTAATAGCGTTGTGATTGCAAGAAGCGTTCCAATAGTGATCGTCTTGCTAATCGCAAGATGTCCCCCAATTCCGTACGCGAAAGCTGTGGCAACTGCGGCGATTGTTGTAAGGACGCTAAAAAAGGCTCTGTTAAGAAGTGCGCTCTTGATTCCGATGTCTGCTACACGGCGGGCTTTTGCTCTGAAATTTTCGGACTCTGCTGCGCCATCACCGTAAATATTTACGAGTAACGCGCCCGATACGTTGAAACGTTCAGTCATAGTCGAGGACATTTCAGCATTCACATTGAAAGACTCACGAGTGAGGCCTTGTAGCTTCTTGCCTATCCATTTCGTTGGAAAAATGAAGAATGGAACCATAAGAAAGGAAGCGAGTGTGATCTGCCACGAGAGGGTCAACATCGCTGCAACAACAAGAATGAGGCTCAAAACATTGCTCACAACCCCCGAGAGAGTTGAGGTAAAAGCTTGTTGCGCCCCAATGACATCGGAATTGAGGCGAGAGATGAGTGCACCTGTTTGGGTGCGTGTAAAGAACGCAATCGACTGTTTCTGCACATGGGCAAATACTTGTGTGCGTAGATCATAAATGAGTCCCTCGCCGATTTGGCTTGAGTGCCAACGCAATACCAAATTGATCACAGCATCAAGAATGGCAAAAAGTGCAACGACCAACGCAAGTTGAGTAACAACGCGTCCGTTATGTGGAACGACTCCTTTATCAATTAACTGTTTGAGGAGAAGAGGCACGGAAACTGTAAGGAGGGCATCGAGTACCACCATGACAAGGAAAATAATGAGTTGAACTTTGTAAGGAGCTGCAAAACCAACGATGCGTTTGAAAGTCCCCGCTTTTAGCTTCTGATCCTTAACAGACTGGTCGCGAGAAGCATTGCGCAAAGCTTGCCATTGGGCGTGATTACTCATCAATGATCGTTCTTAAGAGTTTGCAATATTTTCTTGGCATCGTTTTCCGGAGAATCACTCAGATCGATGACAAGTGAAGCAACTTTTCGATAGAGGGGATCTCGCTTTGCATATCGATCGCGCAGAATTTGAACACCAGCTTCATCTAACGCTTGTCGCCCTACTGTGCCTACAGATGCGCGTTGTATTGCCATCTCTACGGGAATGGACAGATAAACAGAATAAACGCTTGCGAGCTTTGACTGAATCTCTTCGCTTTCAATAACCGATGCAGCTGCTCCTGAAATAAGAGGAGCATCTTGTGCAAGAACGCGCAGAATGAATTCAGCTTCAATTTTATGTAACTCGGGTACCGAGAGCGCTGATAGTTGCTCAATCGTGAGACCGGTTTGCGTGGCCATATCCAGGTCGTTGTCGATGTAAGGCCAGTTCAATTCGCGAGCAAGGATTCTCCCCAGCGTAGATTTACCTGCCCCCATAGGGCCAAGCAGAATCACTTTCTTTGGTGTTGTCATTGATTAAAGATTAGTCCTCTATAAAAAGAATTGCACGGCCAGAAATTAATCTGACCGTGCAATTCACGTGATTTAAGGCTTACTTGCCCCAGATCTTCTTGTATTCAGCCTGGTATCCATTTTGTGGATCCCAAACAGTTGAAGTTCCTGCGTTTGCCTTTGTAACAAGGTGAACAACTGGAACATAACCTGAAGCCTTTTGACCAGCGAAGGCACGGTTGAATTCATCAACGATCTGCCATCCCTGCATTGTCAAAGGTTCTGGAACTGTTACTGACTGGAATTGTCCAGCAGAGATGCGCTGGTATTCATCAGCTGATCCATCGCCAGCACCAACGTTGTGTGGAAAGTCAGTACCCTTCTTGCCAGCTGCACGAAGTGCTGCTGCCATTGGAGTTACATAAAGTCCACCGTTGATTGAAACAGAATGTGTCCACTTCTTACCGAACTTAGCAAGAAGAGCAGCTGTTTCTGTTTGTACGCGGGTTGATGTGTCATTTCCGATTGGAATATCTGAGTACTTGAGAAGCTTGAGTGAAGCACATGTCTTCAACTCTGCAACAATCTCATCTGACTTTCCATGAGCGAATGGGATTGACTTGTCTGTGAAGACAACTACTCCGCCGACACCCTTTGAATCGTAGATAACCCAGTCAGCAGAAATCTTTGAAACGTCTGCACGAAGTGTTGTGACGTTTGAGAAGAGTCCGAGATCTGGTTGTGGTCCTGATGTTGCAGCAGCGTGCCATCCGATAACAGGAATGTTTGCAGCCTTTGCAGCGTCAACGCCTGACTTCACAGTTGCTGGATCGAATCCACCAACGACGATTCCGTCAGCCTTAAGTGTTACAGCTTGGTCCATAGCTGAAGCCATGCCAGCTTGTGTTCCTTGACCATCGAGAACGCGAACAGTCCAACCAATAGCCTTGGCAGCCTCTTCTACGCCCTTTTCAGCGCCAGCAACTCCACCATTTTGCATGGTTTGAGCTACATAAATAATTGTCTTGCCCATTGCAGCCTTAGGACCTGTCTTTGGACCATCCCATGGAGCTTTAACAGCAACAGAAGCATTTACAGCCTTTGTTGCTTTTGCGAGTGCAGCTGAACAACCAGCTGCTGCTGATGCACCTGATGCAGCAAAAGCTGAACCAGCGATCAACACTGCTGCTGCACTAAGTGCAACTGCGCGCTTTTTGAATGCGTTCACGTTTCTCCTTATTTTTTCTAGTTATGTTTTCTGGTTATGTCTAGCGGTTGTTTATTCTTCTTTAGCTTCCATACTTCTGCGAGAAGCTTCAGCACCAGACTTCAAACGACGACGAGCTGAGTAGCCGGCAAGGCCAACTGCTGCGAGCAACGTCAAACCGTTGAAGAGAGGTGTTACCCAGAAGTCAGCTCCCAACTGCTGAATTCCAGATACTCCGATTGCAAGAATGGCAACCGCAACCAGAGTTCCAAGCGCGTTTGCTCTTCCGAGTCGAATCGTTGTTGACCCCAAAAGAGCGCCAACAAATGCAGGAAGTAAATATTCGCCACCGATGCTTGGGTTTCCAACTTGTTGTTGGGCGGCGAGAATGCATCCTGCAAAACCAGTTACACACGAAGCTGCAATAAATGCTGTGATGACATAGCGGCGCTTCGGAATTCCAATCAGTTCAGCTGCACGTGGATTAGATCCAATAACGTACAGACCACGACCTGCTGGAAGTAGTTCGAGATAAATTGCGAGAATAACGACAAGAGCAACTACGTAATAAGCAGAAATTGGAAGGCCAAGTACGTGTGCATCGATGAGGTTGGTGAACCCTTTAGGAAGTCCCTTTTGTGGAGGCACAATTCGTCCGCCGCCTGTAATCCATCCGCTTAGTGCGTATAAAACACTGCCTGTACCAAGGGTTGCGATAAATGAATCGATTTGAGCAAATTCAACGAGAAGGCCATTGATCAAGCCCACAACTGCCATTCCAAGAATCGAAATCAAGCAAACAAGTGGCCATGAAACAGATGTATTAACAATCATCCACATAACGACAACGTGGGTGAGCCCAATTCCATAACCCATCGAAAGGTCGAACTTTGCGGTAACGATTGGAATCATCGCACCAAGAGCTAAGAGCGCAGGAATGCTCTGGTTAGACAACATTCCACGCAAATTCGAAATTGTTGGGTAGGTATCAGGCAACAAGAGCGAGAACACAACGAACAAAATCACCATCAAGATTGGCAACCCAAGAGTTCCCACTCGCAATGCGAGAGATTGTGATTCAGTCTTCTTTTTTGCAGCTGCCATTAGTGTGCTCCAACATTTGCTCTAGATGCGTATGTGACGAGGTTTTCTACAGTTATTTCAGATCGTTGAAGTTCTTTAACGATTTCTCCTTCTGAAAATACAAGTGCGCGGTGCGCCATAAGCGCGACTTCTTCAAAGTCGGTTGAGACCAAGAGAATGGCAAGCTTCTTTTGAGTTGCTTCTTCAATCAATGAATAGATATCGGTCTTAGCGCCAACGTCCACACCTGCTGTTGGCTCTTCCAAAATAATTACTTTGCGAGGCATGCTCAACCAGCGACCAAGAATAACTTTCTGTTGGTTACCGCCTGAAAGTGTTGCGATTGCTAGTTCAGTTTGGCGAGGCTTCACATTGAATTTTTCATTAACGTCGCGAGCTGAAACTTTTTCACGGTTTTTACGAATAATGTTCCAAGGACGAGATCCACGCGCTTTCAAATTAGGGAACATGTTCTCGCGAACAGTGAGCTCCATGCACAAGCCTTCTTCTGCACGGCTACTTGTAATAAGTGAAATTCCTTTGCTTACAGCATCGCCGATTGAGGCGTGAATCTCTGTGTTTTCAATAGAAATCGACCCAGCTTCTTTAGGGAGAACTCCCGCAATCATGCGGCCAAGTTCGCGCTGTCCTGCACCATTGAGACCGATAAGTCCAAGAACTTCACCTTCAAAGAGTTCAAGAGTTGCATTCGTGACGCGTTGAGATGAAACGTTCTTTACATCCAGAACTTTATTTCCACGGGAAATATCGCCAAGATTAAAGCGGTTAGTTTCTTTCCCAACGATTGCACGGACGAGCGATTGTGGTGTGAATTCTGCAATAGGTCCATCCTCACGAAGTACGCCGTCACGCAATACAACAACACGGTCAGAAACTTTGAAAATTTCATCAAGGCGGTGAGACACATAAACAATTGCAACACCTTCATCGCGCAAGTTACGAAGAACTTGGAAGAGATGTTCACAATCACTTGCATGCAGCGATGCTGTTGGTTCATCGAGAACAAGCACATCAGATTTGTTGTACAACGCACGAGCAATAGCGACCAATGAACGATCTGCGCGATTGAGAGAATTAATTTGTGCTGTAACTGAAATATGTGGAGCGACTGTCTTCAAAGCTTCTTCAGCCATTGCGCGAACACCAGACCAGCTAATGAGTCCGTTCTTCATCGGGTATGTCGAACCTAGTGCGACAGATTCTGCGACAGTCATCCATTCGACAAGGCCAAGATCTTGGTGGATAAATGCGAAGCGAACATCGTCGAGTGATCCGCCATTTGCAGATGTGATCGTTCCAGAATCCGCAATGTAAATACCTGCAAGAATCTTGATAATCGTAGATTTACCAGCGCCATTTGCACCAAGAAGAGCGAGAACTTCACTGGAACGAATATCGAGTGAGACATCATTGAGTGCTTGTGTTGCACCAAATCTCTTTGAGACATGGGAAATTTTTACGACAGCTTCAGGTGCGTGAGCAGCCATATATTTCCCCTTCCGTGAGCAAGACGAGTAGAAAGTAAACCCAAAGCCCCCAAAGTGTTATGCACTGTCCAGCAGATTGGGTGGTTTTATCAAATCGTTATGAACGCGTTACCAAAGGATTGGAAAGGCCTTTAGCGAGCGCAAAGAGATCGTTCAGCAAGGCTTGCTTAAATTCTGGAGTGAGGCGCTGCTTCAAAACCGTCGCTGAAACGGCAACGCTGGAAGTGTCACCTCTGAATCCCGAGACTGCGACAGCAAAACAGATAACGCCAAGAGTTGTCTCTTCATCATCAACGGCATAACCAACTTTTCTTGCAGCATCCAACATGGTGGAGAGTTCGCCGACGTTCTTTAACGACTTTGGTGTGAGCTGAACAAAAGCGTTGGGATTCTCGCGATATCTCTCTTCGGCTTCTCCTTTAGGAAGCAGAGCCATAAGAGCTTTACCTGTTGCGGTACAAATTGCTGGGAAGCGATCTCCGATATTTGCAGTCAGCCGGATTTGCTGGCGACCTTCATATTTACCGAGGTAGAGAACATCGGTGCCATCAAGGATTGCAATACGCGAAGATTCACGGGAGAGGATGGGAAGGCTCGCGCAAAGGTCGTAATACTCGCGAAGAGCATCAACGCTCGATAAGTAATGTCCACCTAATTCAACAAGTTTGCGGCCAAGTGCATAACCATTATCACGGCGGACTAACATCCCCGCTTCAAGAAGTTCGAGGCAAATATTTGCTGTTGATGATTTAGGGAGATCTAATTGGCGTGCAATTTCGTTACTGCCAAGTGCTTGACCTGATTGTCCGATTAAGTCCAAGATTGCTGCTGCACGCGCGACTGCGGGAACAAGATGGCTTGCTTCCAACGTCTCGCTCACTGCTGACCAACCCTCTGGACGCTACACAGCATCCTGCTAATGTCGGACAGTAGCAGCGCAGTATCGTCGTATCAATACCTAATTTTTGGAAATAGCACAGGAAGAGAAAGTGATGAAATGAGTTCTCAAGAGAAATCTTTCGATAACGGTCCCGCAATCTCTTTCGCTGAATTTGATGCGATCTTTGAAAAGACAAAGACATGGTCTCTCTACAACGATGCCAATATTCAACGCGGTGCCCTTAACTTTATTGATGCAGATGTCGTGAAAAACGCGATTGCCCAAGTAAAAACAGGTCGCGTAGTACCGATGGCGCTGCCGTGGAACACTGTTGCTGGGATTGATAATTCCAAGCCAGCTTTGCATTACATGACAGAGCTTGGAGATGTTGAAGATCCTGAGCCAACCTGCAACAAAGATTTCATCGGCGTTGATTACCATGGCAAAGCGTCAAGCCACCTCGATGCACCCACTCATATCGCTTTCAAAGACACTCTGTTTGGTGGAAAGATTTCAAGCCAAGTTGTAAATGCAACGGGTTCTGGCTGGTGTTCTGTAGACAAACTTGGACCTATCGTCACACGAGGCGTACTTCTTGATGCAGCGAGACTTGATGGTCTGGATTGGCTCGAACCAGGAACTGCTGTTCGTGCTTCCGATATTTTGCGTATGGAAGAGAAGTTTGGTTTCACTCTTCAAAAAGGTGATTGCGTTCTACTCCGTAGCGGACATTTTGCGCGCCGTGAAAAAGTTGGCATCTGGGATCCAAGCAATCTTTCTGCTGGTTTCTATGTTGATGCAATGCAACTCTTTAAGGAACGTCAAGTCTCAGTCATTGGGGCAGATGGCGATAGCGATGTTCGCCCTTCACCTGTTGCAGGTGTTGGTTCTCCGATTCACGTACTTGCACTTCCAGCTATGGGAATTCCACTACTCGATAATTTACAACTCGAAGCAATTGCATCTGCGTGCGCTGACGAGAAGCGTTGGACTTTCCAGATGATTATTGCTCCGCTTAACGTTCCACGCGGCACAGGCTCACCAGTTAACCCCATTGCGGTGCTGTAATGGATTTTCGCGTTGGACTTTCCTCAGATTTAGATAATGGAAAAGGCGGATTCTCTTGGGGAGAAATCGCAATCGATACGCTTGCTCCATTGAAGTGGGAATTCTTAAAGCCAAACGGCAAGAATTTCACGCCTGAATCTGTCGCAGGTTTCCACGCAATTGCCTTTGCTGGCCCAGGTGTTACATCAGAATCATTTGGCTCACCGAGCGAATCTCCGCTCGTTATCTCTCGCTTTGGAGTGGGATACGACAATATTGATTTAGCTGCATGCACTAAAGCTGGTGTTGCTCTCACGATTACTCCTGATGGATCAAAGAAACCTGTAGCAACAGCTGCGCTTACGTTGGTTCTTTCGACTTTGCATCGCTTACATCAAAAAATGACGATCGCTGAAAAGAATCAATGGGATCAACGTATGAATCTTGGCCAAGGACTCAACGGTAAAACTGTTGCGACAATTGGACTTGGAAATATTGGTACCGAATTTTTCCGATTGATTGCTCCCTTTGATTGCAAGCGAATCTCTTTTGATCCGTGGAAAACGCAAGAAGAAGCGAGCAAACATGATGTCATGTTGATGGAGCTCGATGCTCTACTCGCAGTTGCTGACGTAGTTGTCGTTCTTGCAACGCTCACACCAGAGACTCATCACATGATTAATAAAGAGCGCCTTTCTCTTATGAAACCAAATGCCGTACTCATCAATATCTCTCGTGGGCCTATTGTTGAAGAATCTGCCCTGATCGAAGTTCTCCAACAAGGAAGAATTGCTGGCGCTGGCCTTGATGTATTCGAAACAGAACCTCCTTCAGCTAATAATCCATTGTTAACTCTTGAGAATGTTATTGCGACGCCTCACAACATTGGCTGGACCGATGAGCTTGCTCTCGGAATGGGCACAAGTGCCTTTGCTTCTATAACCGCTATTTCACAAGGCAAAATCCCTCCTTTTGTGGTTAATAAAGATGTTCTTGAAGCCGATCAATTTAAGAAGAAACTGGCTCAATTCTCATGACTCTTCGAAATAACAGAGTTGCCGTAGTTGGTCTTGGAGCAATCGGTTTACCTGTTGCCAAAAACCTTGCCAAAGCAGGCGTCGATGTTCAAGTATGGAATCGATCTGATGCAAAAGCAGAAGAAGCTGTTGCAGCAGGAGCGACTCGCGTAACTAAACTTTCCGATATTGATGCAGCAATCGTTCTTACAGTTCTTCCAGATATGCCTCAAGTACTGGATGTTTTGGCAAATGGTTTACGTGCTGCTCTCAAGCCATCGGATATTTTGGTCATTATGGGAACAGTTTCCCCAGTTGCGGTTCCAGCATTAGGAAAAGATCTTGCAACTTCAGGTGTTCACCTGCTCGATGCACCAGTAAGTGGTGGAGATGTCGGTGCTCAAAATGCAACGCTCTCAATCATGGTCGGCGGAGATGCCGACGTTCTCACATTAGTTGAGCCAACTTTTCTAAAAATTGGATCTACAGTTCGCCATCTTGGTCCACTCGGTTCCGGTGAGCTTGCTAAAGCGTGTAATCAAATTGTTGTCGCTGTCACTCTTACAGCACTTGCAGAAGCAGTAACACTTGCCCGCAATGCAGGGCTCGATACCAAAGTCGTACTCGACATTCTTGCTGGAGGACTTGCTAATTCACAAGCTCTCACCGTGAAGCGCGAGAAGATTGAAGCAGATGACTACCGTCCTGGTGGTTCAGCTGTATTCCAGTTAAAAGATCTCCGTTTCGCTTTAGAAGCTGGAAAGAGTTCAGGAACTGCGCTTCCTGTAACAGAAGAAGTCACCAAGCTTTTTGAATCGCTTGTTGAAGCAGGCGATGGGGAATTAGATCACAGCGCTATCGTTCGTGAAATTCAGCGTCGAAGCAATTAATTAACGACGTTCGCCAAACCAGCGCCAGACGCTATCCGCGCGAGTTGTTTCTCTACTAATCGCTTTCCACGCGACTCGAAAGCTGTTGAATCTCCTCCGACGTGGGGAGCAATAATGCAATTTGGTGCACTCCATAGAGGATGACCGCTTGGCAATGGTTCTGGATCTGTTACATCGAGACCGGCAAATATTCTCTTGCTTTCGAGCTCTGCAATAAGGGCATCGGTATTGACGATCGCGCCGCGAGCAACATTCACAAGTAGCGCTCCATCTTTCATTTTCGCCAAACGTTGCGCATCAAACATATTTTTACTGTCGGCATTGAGCGGAAGAATCAGAAAGATAATGTCGTACATTGCAATCTCTTTATCGAGATCTGCAATCTTCTTTGATCCATCACTACCGCTCCGTGAATAGCCAGTAATCTCAACATCGTACACACTCAAATATTTCTCAAGAGTTTTGCCAATTGATCCGTAACCAATAATTGCAATCTTGCTGTCATTGAGTGATGCATATCGGCGATGTAACCATTCACCAGTATCTTGTGCTCGTACAAAATCATAGAAGCCACGACGGACTGCGATTGCAAGCCCCACAGCTAATTCCGCAGTTGATGCATCGTGAACGCCGCGAGCGTTGCAAAGAGTTATTCCATTTCGCACAAACTCCAGGGCATCGTCATATCCGGCATTTGGCATCTGCAAAACTTGAAGATTATTCATCTTTTGTGAGTGCAGAAGACCTTCGCGGCCACTCATATATTCAGGTACATAAAAAGTTATTTGAGAGAGATCGCCAGTAGTGAGATCAAAGTTTGCAGGCGATAAGCGCGTATATCCATCAGGCACCACGAGGTCATCCCACTGCGACCACACAACATGTGTCATTTAGAGCGATACCAATACTTTGCCGGAATTCTCTGAATCTTTTGCCACAGCGAATGCCTCATCTGCCGATTCCATGGGAAACACGTGCGTAATAGCCTGCGAAATCCAAGGGTTTTGAGCCAATACCTCTACAGCTTGATCGACTTCATTCTTAAAGCGGAAAGTTCCACGAAGTTGAACCTCTTTAGCTACAAGTGGAGCAATTGCAATCGCATGGTTGCCAGCTCCAAGCATTCCCACTTGCACAACAACACCAGCGCGCCGAACAGCTACGAGTGCCCCGCTGATTGCGGGAGCTGCTCCTGAACATTCAAAAACTACATCGAAATAATTTTCAGGGATGACATCTTTTCCGATTTGTACTACTCCCGTAGCGCCGAGTTGTTTGGCGCGTTCTAAAGGAGCGGGAAGTAAATCCGTCGCAACAATTTCAGATGCTCCAGAAACTTTTGCTGCAGCAACTGTCAGGATTCCAATGGGACCTGAACCAGAGACCAGAACTTTCTTTCCCTTAACTCCCCCGGCAACATTGACTGCATGCAAACTCACTCCGAGAGGTTCAGCGAGCGCAGCGTCTTTTAATGTGAGCGATGCTGGAAGTATTCGAACGCTTGCTCGTTTCATAATCAAAAATTCTGACATTCCACCTTGGGTATGTGGCCATGTAGAAGCGCTACCAAGATAACCACCACCGGGCCACAGATGTGGTTGCTCTTCTATTCCTGGTTCGCTTTTGCCGAATGTTGCAGGATGGACAGTGACCGGTGTTCCGGCGGCGAATTCACCGCTTGGATCTAAATCAATCGTGCCACTGAGTTCGTGTCCCGGAATAAGCGGTTCCTTCACAACGAATGCTCCATTAGCTCCTTCGTAGTAATAATGAAGATCAGAGCCACAGATTCCAACGAAAGCCACGCGAATACGCACTTCATCGGCAGCGGGTACAGGTGTTTCAATCTCTTGAATACCTGCATCTAGCTTGCCGCGAATCAGAAATGCTTTCATGCCCTAATCCTATAAATGATTGATGTGCTTTACCTTTCCACTAACCAGCCAGTTGGTCGCTCGTTAACAATAAGCTTCAGATTGCCGGTAATCTGCTGGTTATGAGCGAGAAAAGCGGCCTCACGCGAGCCACAGCGCCTCAATCTGCCCTTGTTGTGAAAGGTGCAACGCCAAAGACAGGGATCGTTCATCTAGGTCTTGGAAATTTTCATCGCGCTCATTTAGCTGTCTACACAGCAAAAGCAGTTGCAGCAGATGGCGGGGATTGGGGAATTTTCTCGTATTCCTTCAGAAGCAAGACTCTTGCTGATGCTCTCAATCAACAAGATTTGCTTTATAGCGTTATTGATTTCGCTCCCAATACAAACGCTGCAATTATCCCAGCAATTCATACAGCAGCAATTGCAGGAATTGATTGCGTCGATGAAGTTATTGCTGAAATCGCAAAACCCACCACAAAAATTATTTCGATAACCGTTACTGAGGCGGGTTATTCAATATCGCAACGTACCAATGGTTTAGATCTTGATTCACCAGACATTCAATCTGACTTAGCCGGAAATCCACCAAAAACTCTTGTTGGTTTAATTGTGCGAGGTTTAGAAGCGCGATTAAAAGAAAACGCTGAACCAATTTCTGTGATGAGTTGTGACAACTTATCGGGAAATGGAGATCGCACAAAGAGACAAGTTATGGGATTTATTTCTGCAATGCCAGAATCTAAGCCCCTTATGGACTATGTCTCTAAAAACGTTTCTTTCCCAAACTCAATGGTGGATCGCATTGTTCCCGGCACCGAAGATCGCCATATTGCTCTAGCTGAAGAACGACTTGGTGTTCACGACACATCCCCTGTTCCTGCTGAACCATTTTCAATGTGGGCTGTCGAAGATAATTTCATTGCAGGTCGTCCAGCGTGGGAGAAAGCCGGTGTAATTTTCACCGATCGCGTTGAGCAATTTGAAGTAATGAAACTTCGTTTACTCAATGGTGCGCATTCATTATTGGCATATTTCGGCGCACTTGATAATCAGGAAACAATTCCTGATTCGCGCTTCCAACCATTTATTGAAAAATCACTTCGCACAGTTCTCTTTCATGAGTACTTGCCGACTCTTACGATGCCAACGGGGCTATCTGCAGAGAGCTATATTGATCAACTCTTCTCCCGTTGGTCCAATACCGTTCTTGGAGATAAGACCAACCGCGTCGGTTCAGATGGTTCAACAAAGCTGCCACAGCGCATCACCGAGCCAGCAATTGAGCTCGTAAAGAAAGGTCAAGTGCCCGAGTTCTTGGCCCTCACTGTTGCAGCATGGCTTGCCTGCATCGCTCCACTCAATGGTTTTGATCCTGGTCCTCACGCTCGTGCCATGAAGGATCCTGCACAACCACGTCTTCAAGAGTTCACTGCACGTTCCACAAATGGAACCGAGCTCGTTTCATTGCTCTTTTCAGAAGGCAATATCTTCGCCCCTGAACTGGCTAAGTTGAATGGCTTTACTGCTCGAATCGCAGAGTATCTCGACCAAATTCTCGCTTCAGGTATCCAATCTGCAGCCGAAACGGCGCTCCAACGCTCCGATAGACTTTAGCCATGACAGAGCTCTCGACTATCGAGCGAGCACGTAGTTACCGCAAGACTTACATCTTTATGTTGGTCTCATCGCTAGCAAGCTTGATTGCATCACTGGTTCTCTCCGTTGATGCCATCGCTATCGCCAAGAACGCGGCTACAAAACTCTCATGCGATGTCAACGCAATCGTCTCGTGCGGAAAAGTCGCTCGTTCGTGGCAATCAAGTCTTCTTGGATTCCCGAATTCATTTATCGGACTGATCTGCGAACCTGTTGTCATCTCTATTGCAGTTGCTGGACTTGGGTTAGTGATCTTCCCTAAGTGGTTCTTAAAAGCTGCGCTTGTTGTTTATGGATTTGGTTTGGCATTCGCTTTCTGGCTTTTATCTCAATCATTTTTCGTCATCAAAGCCTTCTGCCCATGGTGCTTAATCGTCACTATCTCAACAGTCACAGTCTTCTCGACGATGTTTCGTATAAACCTGCGAGAGAATACTTTCAACGCTTCAGAGCAACGCCAAGCAAAGATCGTTAATTTCTTGGACCGCGGCTGGGACCATGTCATTGTGACAGCTGTATACACAATCATTTTGATTGCAATCTTCATCAAATACGGCAAATACTTCCTACCGACAATCGGCGGCTAATTTACTTAATAGATTTTAAGGCTAGAAAACAAGCCTCTGTCGCCGCCAAAGCATCAGCTGACGTAGCTAAATCTGAATGAGCGTTCCCAGTTGTTACTGATTCAACCCATGCTTTTAATTCTGCGATATAGGCATCTTCGAAGCGTGGAATCCAGTTTTCGACCATTGGCCCTCCTATCGCAACTTCCGCAACATGATTGGCGCGCTTAATAACATCTCCGAAAATCCCAATCTCAAGAGAACCCTTTTCACATACAACCTCCGTACGCAGGTCATACCCATAATTATTATTCGCAACAATATCCCCAACGACCAATACGCCACCCAACAACTTGGCACTAAAAACCAGAGGATCAATAAGTCCAGCGGGTGAAAGTGATGAAGGTTTTGGATAGTGACTTGATACAGAAGCCCATTCATCGTTAAGCATCCAACGCCAGATATCAAAGTCATGCACGGCAATATTTGTATACAAGCCCTCTGTTGTGATGCCGACGGAAGACACGTTTCTTGTGATTGTCCGAACAAATAGCGCTTGTCCGTATGTACCTGAATCCATCATCGACTTCAGTTCAATATAGGACGGATCGAATCGACGCATAAAACCAAAATGAATCGACCGCTTCCCGAGTTTACTTTCAAAAATTGCTATTTCTGCTGCAATAGCTCTCGCATCTTCAAGGTTTGTGGCAATTGGTTTTTCGCAAAGAGTTGGGAGGTTCGCGGCCATTGCTAAACGCAAATGGGCAACATGTAGTCCGTCAGGTGAGGCGATGATAAGTGCATCGAGTCCAACGGATTTAATCATCTCTTCCGGAGAAGTAAATGTTGAAACATCCCCTCCAAGATCTTGAACTAGGGAATCCATGCGAGATTGGTCAACATCAGAAATTGCCACGACTTGTGCTGAAGGAATGTGATCACGAATAAATTCGGCGTGACCGCGGCCCATGACCCCTGTACCGATTACTCCGATTTTAAGGATAGACATTATTAAGCGGATTCCGCTCCTGTAAGAAGAGCTACAAGATCACGACCAGAAACTTCACTAGCTTTGCGCGATGCAATTGCTTTGCCTTGTCGCATAATCCAAACCAAATCAGCGAGTTCGAGAACCTCTTCAAAGTTATGACTAATAATGATGACTGTAATTCCCTGACCTTTCAGGCGCTGAATCAAGTTAGCGACTTCGGCGCTTTCTTTAACTCCTAGAGCAGCTGTTGGTTCATCGAAAATAATTACTTTTGCGCCCCATCCGACTGCCCGGCTAATTGCGACCGCTTGGCGTTGGCCTCCCGACATATATCCAATTTCTTTATCGATGAGAATTGTCTTGTTCCCGACGCGATCCATCATTTCAGCCGCACCTTGGGCCATCTTCTTTTTATTAAGAAGTTGAAAGGGCCATATGCCTTTTCGAATTTCGCGCGATAGATATAGATTCTCAGTAACGCTCAGTGTGTCTAAAACAGCGAGATCCTGATAGACCGTCTCAATACCCAGGTGTCGGGCAGCCAATGGCGAACCGATTTTGACAGGTTGACCCTCAAATAATATTTCTCCATGAGTCAGTTCATAGATTCCAGAAATGCACTTAATCAATGTGGACTTACCCGCCCCATTATCACCGATGATTGCAGTCACTTGCCCCTGAGGGATCTGCATATCGACGCCTTTAAGAGCTTGTACTCCGCCGAAGTGTTTCTCAAGGCCCTTAATTTCGATAATGTTATTAGGCATATTGGTCATACTAGTCATGGAGTAGCTCCGTTCCTTCTTTGTTTTTCTTTCTAGAAATCCCAAGATTAAATTTTTTCGCTGCAACGTCTATGTCTGCAGAGTCCAGAAAAGATTCTGCCTTCGCGCAAACTTGTGCCGCAGCATAATTGGCTACTTCCAGTGCCTGAGCAAAGGTTGTACCGGAATTGAGAGCAACGGCAAAGATGGAAAGGAAGGTATCTCCCGCGCCAATTGTGTTCTCCACCGTTACTGGTTCTCTCTCAAACGCGAAACTTTCTCCGCGCGAGTTCACACCCATGACCCCCTCAGATCCACGTGTGATAACAACATTTTTCGCCCCTTGCGCCTGTAGCAATTTAGCGAGTATCAGAACATCTTTTTCATCAACTTTTAAAACTGCTCGAGCTTCTTCATCGTTTGTAATCAAGTAATCAGCATCCGAAACGGTGTACGTCACGCCTTCGGCAATGGGAGATAAGTTCACAATAGTTTGCGCTCCTAGCGCGCGAAATGATTTAGCTGCGTATGCGACAACACTTGCAAGAACTTCATAGTTCATTAAGACAAATGAGACATTGTTTTCTGGAAGCGCAACTTCATCTATCTGCTTATTATCGAGAAAGGAATTGGCGCCGTTTATAACAACGGTGTCATATTCACCCGATTCGTTTACTCGAACATGCCCGATTCCTGTATGTGCAACCGTGTCACGGACTATTTGATTTACCTTGACACTTTTTCCTTGAAGCTCGCGGAAAATTTCATGCCCAAATGCATCGTTGCCTACCCTGCCGACCAAAATGGAATGGTGTCCTGCCGCCGCGACGTTTACGGCCTGATTCAATCCCTTGCCGCCTAAATTAAATCTGAAATCATCGCCGAAAACGTAATTACCTATTCGTTTTGAATTGTCTACGTAAGCAATCAGGTCAGCATTAATCGATCCCACAACAAGAATTGCGGAATCAGATCGAGGGTCAATCTTAGGATCCAACACTTGCCTCCCAGAGCAACTGTGACGATGCCAAAGCATCTCCAGTTGGAGTGAACTTTGCAAGCTTTTCTGCCTTGGCTAGAACATGCTTCATACGCTCGATATTCATCTCGCACTCACGAACAGGGTTTTCGCGCACTGGATCTGTGTCAAAGTAAAAAGTACCTTCGTATTTTTCACGAACGAGGTAGTACGCAAGCTCAATTGTTTCAGAGAGATGAATCGAGCCGACCAGTAGTCCGTCATCGGCTGCCCCATGAGAATCGTTGAGTTGCAAACCAAACATCTTGCCATCTTTAAGACACATCGCGGCAGATTGTGCAGGATTTTCACCAGCCATCAATAGATGCCCGAAGTCCAGAGTAACGCCGACATTCTTACGATCTACATCAGACAGCATCTTGAGCACGGCTCCTGTTGTATTGAGCAGTGTGCGCCCACGAGGTTCTGCCGGTTTGAATTCGATGGAGTAACGAATATCTGGATTTTCATCTGCAAGTTCTATTAGTGCGTCACGAAAAGCATTCCAGCTTTTTACATAGTCCATTTGAAGTGGGTACTCATATCCATCGTGAGCGGGCCAGAGAAGTACGTGATCGACGCCAAAATCACGCGCGACCTTGCTTGCTTCTTTGACTGTATCAATAGCTGCGCGACGGATCGATTCATCTGTATTTGCAAACCCACCATTTGAAAATTTTGGTGCAGGCCAACGAAGTTGGATAGCTTTTACATTGAGATGCGTTGCAGCAAGTGCTGCCTTTACCTCATCAACTGAATTCTTTACAAAATGCTCGGGATAGTTAAGCTCGAGTGAAGTAAGCCCCTTAACCTTTGCTGCCTCTGCGATGAGCTTGACTGTTGTCCAGCTTTCGTCAGGATATTTCTTCCCTAACCCAATTCCAAAGGAATTGAGACGAGTTGAGAAGCTTCTGGTTAACATTAGCGGCCTACCTTTGATCTAGTCGCGAATCTATCTGTGAGTACTGCACCAAGGACGATAACCCCGGTAACAACTAGTTGTACGAATGCATTCACATTGTGAAGTGTGAGACCTACGGCGATAGAGCCTAGGAGGATTGCACCAAGTACTGTTCCAACGATTGAACCTCTGCCACCCATAAGACTTGTTCCGCCAACGACGACGGCTGCAATTGCTTGAAGCTCAAAACCTGTACCTGAAATTGGTTCCGCTGCACCGATTCGGCTCATAAGCATTAATGAAGCAATTCCGCAGAATGCGCCACCAAGAACGAAGGCCGTGATTTGGCTTCGTCGAGTATTTACACCGCTGCGTCGTGCGGCATCAGCATTAGTACCAAGGGCTTTGAGGTGCAAACCCATGCGTGTGCGATTGAGAATCAAAAAACAAATTGTTGTGAACGCTAAAAGAAAAATAATGGGCTTTGGAATAGGACCAAAGTTCGCGCTGAAAAATTCGCGAAAGCCTGGGTCCAGATTATAAGTAGGACGTCCTTGTGTATAAAGGAATGCGATGCCTCGGAAAAGATTAAGTGTTGCAAGGGTTACGACAAAAGATTGCAGATTGAAGATAGCTGATACTGCTCCATTGAATGCCCCGAGAAGTGAGCCAATTAAGATTGCTGCAATAATTGTGATGACGGTGCCCCAGTGAGCAAGATTGGTGGCGCAAATAACCGAAGTAAGTCCGACGATTGATCCGACAGAAATATCGATTCCCCCAGTAACGATGACGAAAGTAAGTCCGAGAGCGACAAATGCAATAATGGTGGATTGAACGCCAATTTCCAGGAGATTATCTACGCTGATAAATTGTGGTTCCAAAATCGTAAATACTATAAATGTAAGTAATAGGGCGGCGATAACTCCGATGATGCGAGCATTGAGTCGTTGCTTTAAACCTTGAAGGCCTTTAGCTCTTTGCGTGCTCGTCGACATCATGGACATCATGGACATCATGGACATCATGTGCTCTTTTCTTATTTCAATTGCAAACCCTGTATTGCGGACAACTCATTCTAATAAAGCTAAAAGCTAAGTTGCAGCGCTGAGCGGTCAGCACTGCAACTTTGCTTCTTTTTAGTCTTTCTTTAGAGCTTTGGAGCTGGTGCGTTTACGTTAGCTGCTGTAATTAATGCAACTGGTGTGTATACGGCACGTGGGACCTTCTGGCCAGCAAGAAGACGAAGTGCTACGTCTACTGCAACCTGACCTGTGAGGTTTGGATATGAATCCACAGTTCCTGTTAGGTCGCCTGCCTTGATTGCCTTGTATGCATCGCCGATACCGTCGGTACCAATGATCATTACCTTGCCCTTAAGACCAGCATTACCTACAGCTGTAACAACTCCAAGAGCCATTCCATCATTGTCAGCATAGAAAGCCTTCAAGTTTGGATGTGCCTTCAAGATATCTGTTGCAGCGTTTTGAGCTGTTGTTACATCCCAGTTACCTGGTTGAACAGCAACTACGTTAAGGCCGCCCTTTTTAGCTGTATCTACGAAGCCCTTGGTGCGTTGGATGGCTGCATATGCGCCAACCTGTCCTTGGATGTTCGCAACTTCAGAACCTGCAGGGAGGTTCTTGATGAAGTATTCAGCAGCGAGAACGCCGTTTGAAATCTGGTTTGGTCCAACCCAGTTCTTAGCACCTGGGAGAACGCCATCATTAACGTTTAGAACTAACTTGCCACGTGACTCAGCCTTTTCAACAGCTGGGCAGAGGTTTGTGTTTGTCTGTGGTGATACTAGGAAGCCTGTGTATCCCTTAAGAAGCATTGTCTGCATTGAGTTAAGTTGGCCGATTTGATCGGATTCAGAAGCTGCTGCTTGCACATCAACTGTGATTCCGTACTTAGCTGCACGAGTCTTTTGACCAGCGGCTAGATCGATCCAATATTGGTTACCCAAGAACTTCATGAGTGAGCCAAGCTTTGTGCCCTTCTTAGGCTTTGGCTGTGCACCAAGTGTCTTTGTGAGGTCAGCGAACTGAACTCCGCCGACAGCATCATCTGTGCTGAAAGCTGCGCCAGAAACTGCGCAAGATCCCTTTGCAGCTGTTGCTGCATGTGAGGCAGTAGCTGCCCCAATTGTTGTAAGAGCAAGTGCGCCCGCGGTGAGAGCAACCAACCCTTTGCGTGTCAGTACGTTCATATTTCTCCCTTTTAGCTTTAGAGCGAGCCGGACAGTCAATGGATGAACTCGCTGCCTTCCCGTGGAGTGAAAGTTAGGTGTAAGTAAGGCCCCAAACAAGAAAAAAGTCTCCAAATTCGATAACGATTTGTGCAGACTGAATCTGTATTCATTCATTCGCCTATGAATATTGATTCAGTCAACGCCCAGAAATTCGGTAATTCACGCTCATCCCAAGTGCTCGGACCTCCAAAACCATTCCATTCGCTATTGAATGATTATTCATTACCCGGCAAACTAACGGGATGAGAGCTGAAAATGAGGGCGAGCGCCTTTCCACGTGGAGCTCAGAACAACTCAGGTTAATCACCAAAATTGCTGTTCTGTATCACGAAGAAGGAATGGGCCAGGCTGATATCTCTAAGAAACTTAACCTCTCCCAAGCCCGAGTATCTCGATATCTCAAAGCCGCCGAAGGTGAAGGCATTGTTAGAACAACCGTTGTGCAACCTTTTGGAATTTACGTCGGTTTAGAAAAAGCGTTGGAACAAAAATTTAAACTCCAAGAAGTAGTAGTCGTAGAGAATATTGAAGGGGCGAGCCTTGTCGCTTCTTTAGGATCGGCAGCTGCAACTTATTTGGAAACAACATTGGTCGCTAGTGATCACGTAGGTATTTCTTCCTGGTCCACCACTTTACTGGCGACTGTAGAGGCCATGAGATCTCGGCCAAGAAAAGTTGTTAATGAAGTTGTGCAGTTAATTGGTGGCGTGGGTTCTCCACAAGCGCAAATTCAGGCTTCACGATTAACTTCACATCTGGCCGAACTCACATCGGCAACTCCTTTTTATATGGCAGCCCCAGGCGTTGCGTCATCGAAAGAAGTAAAAAAAGCTTTCCTTAGTGACCCTGCCGTACGTGCAACTATTGAAGCATGGGGACGCGTCACCACACTTTTAGTAGGAGTTGGAACCTTTCCGGCATCACCGTTGCTTGCAGCATCAGGTAACGCACTAGAAAAATCTGAGGAGCAGCAGCTTGCAAAAGCAGGTGCTGTTGGCGAAATTTGTCTACGTTATTTTAATGGTGAAGGCAATGTGATGAGCCCTGAAATTGAAGAACGTGTTATTTCAATGGATGCTAAAACAATGAAGCAAATTCCTCGTCGTATTGGTGTAGCCGGTGGCGCTAAAAAACTCGCTGCTATCCGCGCAGCGGTTGAAGGTGGTTGGATTAATGTTTTGATCACTGATTCAGAGATTGCTCGTCAATTACTTGAACCACCTCGTCAAAAACGTAAGTAATAAGCCATTCACCCAATTATCCAACCGGATTCCAGGCCTGGAGTGCTGCCCCTGACAGCTGCCAGAATTAACTACAGAATTTTCAACTAATTTCTCCTCCGCTCTTCCGATTTGCGCTCAAAGTGGCAAGATTGAGGGCGTGAGCAAACAAGTAGTTTCACTTAATCAAGTAACAATTCGATTTGCTGGTGACAGCGGAGATGGCATGCAGCTCACTGGAGATCGATTCACTATCGACACAGCCAGCTTGGGTAATGACCTCTCAACTCTTCCTAATTTTCCAGCTGAGATTCGAGCGCCACAAGGCACTCTTCACGGAGTTTCATCATTCCAACTCCACTTCGCAGATCATCACGTAAAGACACCTGGGGATGCTCCTGATGTTCTTGTTGCAATGAATCCTGCTGCGCTTAAAGCAAATATCAAAGAGATTGCCCGCGGTGCAACCATTATTGTTGATAGCGATGAATTCACCTCTCGAAATCTTTCTAAAGTGGGTTACGAAACTAATCCACTAGAAGACGGATCACTTGAAAGCTACAAATTACATGCACTGCCACTAACGAGCATGACAGTGAACGCACTTGCTGAACTTTCGGTTTCTCGCAAAGATGCTGAACGCTCAAAGAATATGTTTGCTCTTGGATTGCTCACATGGATGTATCACCGCCCAGTAGAAGCAACAGAGAATTTTCTTAATGCAAAATTTGCAAAGAAACCTGATGTGCTTGCTGCAAACCTTCTTGCTTTCAAGACGGGTTGGAATTATGGCGAGACAACAGAAGATTTTGCAGTTTCTTATGAAATCGCCCCGGCAAAGATGGAGCCAGGTAAATATCGCAACATCAGCGGTAACACTGCGCTTGCTTATGGTCTGATTGCTGCTTCACAGCGCAGCGGATTGAAACTTTTCTTAGGTTCATACCCAATTACTCCTGCATCAGAAATCTTGCACGAGCTCTCCAAACATAAGAAGTTTGGCGTCATTACTTTCCAAGCCGAAGACGAGATCGCGGCAGTGGGTTCAGCGCTAGGTGCTTCATATGGTGGCGCGCTCGGTGTGACCACAACATCCGGCCCTGGTCTTGCACTCAAGACAGAAGCAATTGGGTTAGCTGTCATGCTTGAACTTCCGCTCATCATTATTGATGTGCAACGCGGTGGACCATCTACTGGTCTGCCAACAAAGACAGAGCAAGCTGATCTTCTTCAGGCAATGTTTGGCCGTAATGGTGAATCCCCTGCTGTTGTCATTGCTCCTTCGCATGCAACTGATTGCTTTGATATCGCCTTTGAAGCAGCGCGTATTGCGACCCAATACCGCGTACCTGTTTTCATTCTCTCTGATGGTTACATCGCAAATGGTTCAGAACCTTGGAAACTTCCAAAAGTTGAAGAGTTGCCCGATCTTCACGTTGAGTTTGCAAAGACTCAAGAGAACTTCTTGCCATACGACCGTGATCCAAAAACTCTTGCGCGTCCCTGGGCGATTCCTGGAACCAAAGGACTTGAACACCGCATTGGTGGCGTAGAAAAAGCCGATAAGACTGGCGATATTTCATACGATCCAAAGAATCACGACTTCATGGTTCGTACGCGTGCAGCAAAAGTTGCTGGGGTTGAAGTTCCAAACTTAGAAGTCGATGACCCAACCGGAGATGCAAAAGTACTTCTTCTCGGATGGGGATCAACATTTGGTCCAATTGGTGCAGCAGTTGATGCACTTCGTGCCAATGGTGAGAAAGTTGCACAAGCTCATCTTCGCTATATCAATCCATTCCCTAAGAATCTCGGTGCTGTACTTGCGAAATATGACAAGGTGCTTGTCCCAGAGATGAACCTTGGACAACTTGCGATGCTGTTACGTTCTCAATTCTTAAAAGATGTCACGAGCTACAACCAAGTTCGCGGACTTCCATTCTCAACAACTGAACTAATCGAGGCAACGATGGCGGTGCTCAATGACTGATCTGACGCTCACAAAGAAGGACTTCACTTCTGATCAAGAAGTGCGTTGGTGTCCTGGATGCGGCGACTATTCCATCGTCTCCACTGTTCAATCCTTCCTGCCTGAACTCGGTGTAGCTCGCGAAAACATTGTTTTCATTTCAGGTATTGGTTGCTCCTCTCGTTTTCCTTATTACATGGAGACTTTTGGAATGCACTCCATTCATGGACGTGCACCAGCTATTGCAACTGGCTTAGCTATTTCACGCCCTGAATTAAGCATCTTTGTGGTGACTGGTGACGGTGATGCTCTTTCTATCGGTGGAAACCATCTCATTCATGCACTTCGTCGCAACGTGAACCTCAAGATTCTGCTCTTTAACAACCGCATCTACGGTTTAACAAAAGGCCAATATTCACCAACATCTGAGCAAGGCAAAGTTACGAAGTCCACACCTGCAGGTTCATTGGACACACCATTCAATCCAATCTCACTCGCGATCGGCGCTGAAGCAAGCTTTGTTGCTCGTTCTATTGATAGCGATCGCAAACATCTCACTGAAACGCTTCGTGCAGCATCAGCTCATAAAGGCTCAGCTCTCATTGAGATTTATCAAAACTGCCCAATCTTTAATGATGATGCCTATCAAATCGTTAAAGATGGCGGGACAAAAGATGGTGCGATTCTCCGTTTAGTCCATGGTGAGCAAATTAAATCTTCAACACATGGCGTCATCTTTGAAGCTGGTTCGATGAAAGTGGTGCCGCTTGATTCAGTGAACGAGAGTGACATCATCGTTCACAACGCCAATCACCCAGACCCTGCATACGCATTCGCACTCTCACGCCTCTCAGGTTCACAACTTGATCACGTGCCCGTTGGAGTTTTCCGCGATGTCGAACGCGCTGAATATTCAACTCTCGTCAACGATCAGATTGCAGATGCCATTGCAAAGCAAGGTGCAGGAGATCTCTCAGCACTTCTCTCGAGCGGCGATACTTGGGTTGTTCAGTAGAAAAAGCTGGCTCGCTTTAAGGGATTCGAGTGAGTCTCTTGGTCTTGTTAGCAAATTGTTAGCAGAATGACCACATGAAAAAGTCTTTGGTTCTTTCTCTATCCATACTGCTCTTTGCCACTGCGGCTCCAAGTTATGCGGCCAAGACAGTCAAGTTCAACAACCAAAAAGCTGGTCAATCCTGTAAGACACTGGAACTAAATTCGAACGTTAATCTTCCGACTGGCGCTGTACTTACGTGCACTAAAGCGAATGCGAAAGCCAAGCCACATTGGGTCCAAAGTAAAGCTCCAGCCACTAAAACTACTACCGAGCTTCCAACCACCACACCTACGGCGGCGCCGACTCCAACTCCAACCCCAACGCAATCAACAGCACCGCAGACAAAAACGAATTCACTCATTCCATCTATTAATTCGGTAAATAAGGTCGAGCTAGTTGCATATCCTTCTAACGTAATCGCTAGCGACAAAAGCGCTGCAAAGAGTTCCTTAATAATTCCTTCTCAGATTACGACCGCACCAGCAGGTACGAATGTGAAATTGTGGATTTCAGATCCTAGAAGTCCAGCTAGCGGATTAGTAGGAAGTGGAATTTTCTATTGGCAAGGGAGCAATCCAGCGAAGTATGTTCCTGCAAATCCTGATGGCTCTCTCTACCTATCGCTCCCTTTAGGAACATATGCGGTTGATACGGTTGAAGGACCGGGCCTTGCTTCTGTCATGAGCCGCCATCGGTACTCACTGATCGTTTCTAGTCCAAGTGCATCTTCAATTGCTGATGTAACTGCTGACAGCCGAGGAATCTCAGCAATCACAACAGATTTGATTGTTCAAAGCAATCCAACTGCGCTAGCTGAATACAACCGCTTAATGGCTCTAGCGACTGAATCGGCTGGCACTTTTGTGCCGACTTCCGTTTGCCAATTAAAGGATGCAGTCACGCCAAACAGAAGTTTTGGAACTGATTTATCAGCAGGTTTCCCAAAGGTTCGAATTCGACAAAAATCTTATGGCCACATCAAGGCGCTCATTGTCCCAGTGGATTTCACTGATATTAAAGGAACCGATAACACGGTTTCTTACTTCACTCCTGTCGCAAATGGAGTGCGCGATTTCTATTATTCTCAATCATATGGACGCGTTTCATTTGATTTTGCCGTTGTTCCGAATTGGGTGCATGTGCCATTCTCTTCGAAGAAATATGGAACTGGTGGTTCTGTAGGCGCAGGCGATCCCAATGGATACCTCAATGAAGTTATCTCCCTCACCGATCCAGAGATTGATTACAGTAAATATGATGCGGTCTACTTCTTGGTTCCAAAGGAAATGCCTATGGCAAACATGGGTTGGGGTCCTGCGATCACGTCACCACACACAACCTCAACTGGTGTAATCGTTAATGGCGCTACTGGCGGCGCTGATATGTATTACGTTGAAAATACTGGCATTAAAGGTGGACGTTGGAAGTGGATGGCTCACGAAACGGGTCACACATTCGGGCTTTATGATGAGGATAACCATCATCAAACTCAATCACTCGGGTATTGGAACATCATGGCGATGAGTTGGTCGAATCAAGCAATCGAAATCGGTGCTTGGGATCGCTATTTGCAAGGTTGGTTAACTGATCAACAAGTTGGATGCGTTACAAAAGATTCACTAACCACAAATGGAACAGCCTTCACTTTAGATCCATTAGTTCGCCAAGATGAGAAACAAAAGTCCGTTATGATTCCGCTTTCTGATACCAAGATGCTTGTAATGGAATCTCGTCGTAATGAAGGGCTCGATATTCTCTCGGCTAAAGAAGAGGGGCTGATTGTCTACACAGTTGATGTATCCATTGGTCAGCTGGGTGGTGGATACGTAATTCACCCACGTTCAGGATTCACTGACACACAAGGATTTACAGATGCTGCTCTACATGCGGGCGATTCCATAACCGTCGATGGCGTGAAAATAACCGTCACTGCAGCCGACAAAAACGGAGACACGGTCAAAGTTGGTATTTAAGAGAATTTGAAAACTATGGTGCGCTTGAAGGGATTCGAACCCCTAACCTTCTGATCCGTAGTTTCTCGAATGCGTAACCTAGAGGTATCTACGCGTTTCTAGTGTTTCTTTTTTAAGCGTAAAAAAATCGTTTTAGTCTCTACGCGTTCCCTAATGATTCGGTGC
>CANFVU010000010.1 GCA_947450545.1 Actinomycetota bacterium | reverse complement strand
TGGGCGCAAGAAGTAATAAGACGCTGAAGCCAAAGAAGGTCGCACCAAAACTTTCTGCTGCAGCGCTCAAGAAGTTCAAGAAGAAGCCATGTTCTTTCTGTCGTGAAAAGGTCAACTACATCGACTACAAAGACATCGCAACACTTCGCAAGTTCATCTCAGATCGCGGCAAGATTCGTGCGCGTCGAGTAACAGGTGCTTGCACACAACACCAACGTCAGATTGCCGCAGCTGTTAAGAACAGCCGCGAAATGGCACTTCTGCCTTACACATCAACAGCGCGATAAGGAACGGTGGATTACTAAATGAAACTCATCCTTACTCGTGAAGTCACTGGCCTCGGCCAAGCTGGCGATGTTGTTAATGTGAAAGATGGATACGGTCGCAACTTCTTGTTGCCACGTAGCCACGCAATCGTCTGGTCACTTGGTGGCGAGAAGCAGATCGAAGCAATTCGTCGCGCTCGTACAGCTCGTGAAATTCGCGACCGCGAACATGCAGTTGAAATCAAGAACTCACTTGAGAAGGCACCTATTGCTGTAAAAGCAAAGGTTGGCTCAACAGGTTCATTGTTCGGTTCTGTCACTGATAAGCAGATCGTTCTTGCTATCAAAGGCGCAACTGGCGTTGATATCGATCGTCATAAGCTCAAGGTTGCACATATCAAGAAGCTTGGTAAGTACACCGTTAAGGTTGCACTCACCAGCCAAGTATCAGCAAACGTCGTCATCGAGGTTGTTGCTGCTTAACTTCTGATGTTTTGAAAAGCCTCGTTCTGGAATTTAATCTGGAACGGGGCTTTTTTCATATTGTGAGACGTTTCAAAAAACCTTTGTGCACAGGGTAAAGAGCGTAATTGAGCGCGAAATCCACTTTCGTTGGAAGGTTATCCACCCTTTACCCACAGGCTTTCCACGGTGGTGCACAGCTTCCCCACAGGCACATACACATGGGAGGTGAGCGTTAGTAGGGAATGTCAGTGCTCGAAGCCAGAATACGACCATGAGTATCGCGGAGTTTCCAGCACGTTCAAATAACAACAACCCTGTTGAGTTTGAGCGCACTCCGCCACAAGATCTCGTTGCTGAGCAATCTGTTCTTGGCGGAATGCTTCTCTCTAAAGATGCAATTGCAGATGTTGTTGAAATATTAAAAGAGCGCGACTTCTATCGCCCTGCACACGAACTTATCTACGATGCAATTCTTGATCTCTACGGAAAAGGCGAACCTGCTGATCCCATCACTGTCTCTGCAGAACTTACACGTCGCGGAGATATCGCACGCGCAGGTGGAGCTCCCTACCTTCACACTTTGATTTCATCTGTACCGACTGCAGCAAACGCTGGTTACTACGCAAAGATTGTTCGCGACTGCGCAATCATGCGACGCCTCGTTGAAGCTGGAACAAAGATCGTTCAACTTGGTTACTCCAACGAAGGCGAAGTCGATGATGTTGTCGACCAAGCGCAAGCAGAGGTTTACGAAGTTACCGAACGCCGCGCATCTGAAGATTACATTCAACTCTCTGAACTTCTTCCCGATGCACTTGATGAAATCGAAGCAATTGCAACAGGTGTTAAAGATGAAGGAATCAAAACAGGATTTAAAGATCTCGATGCGTTAACAAATGGTCTGCATGCAGGAAATATGATCGTTCTTGCTGCGCGTCCTGCTGTTGGTAAATCAACACTTGGTCTTGATATTGCGCGCCATGCATCTATTCACAACGGTGATGCATCTGTCATCTTCTCTCTTGAAATGTCTCGCTCTGAAATCACAATGCGTATGCTCTCTGCAGAAGCGCGCGTAGGTCTCAATAACATTCGTTCTGGCTCACTCTCTGATGATGAATGGGGCCGCCTCGCAAAGCGTATGGGCGAGATTTCTGATGCGCCGCTCTTTATCGATGATTCTCCGAACCTTTCACTTATGGAAATCCGTGCGAAAGCGCGTCGATTGAAGCAGCGTCATAACCTCAAACTCATCATCATCGACTATCTCCAGCTCATGAGTTCGGGTAAGAAAGTCGAAAGCCGCCAACAAGAAGTTTCAGAGTTCTCTCGTAACCTCAAGCTTCTCGCTAAAGAGCTCGAAGTTCCTGTTATCGCAATCTCCCAGCTCAACCGTTCACCTGAACAACGTGCAGATAAGAAGCCAATGCTCTCTGACCTTCGTGAATCTGGATCGATCGAACAAGATGCTGACATGGTAATTCTCTTGCACCGCGATGATTTGTATGAAGGCTCAAACCGTTCTGGTGAAGCAGATTTGATTGTTGCTAAGCACCGTAACGGACCAACTCGCACAATTACTGTTGCTGCTCAACTTCACTTTGCTCGCTTTGCAGATATTGCGCCAAGTTTCCAAGCGCCGACTGAAAGCTTTATTAAAGATAACTAGCTTTAACTGTTAGTTAATTGGTGCAAGCTTTCCAGTTTTAACATCATAGATTGCGCCCATCACTTGAATTCCAAGTGGCAACAATGGATATGACTCGATACGTTGGATATCTTCGAAGAGAGCTTTATTTTGATCGCGCACTGTGCGAATTTCAATTCCGCGAGTATCAACACCACTCGCTTCTTTAATTTGTTGGTGAATCTCTGACTCTTCAGCGCTCGCCATTCGACAATCAGTGTGAGGCATAACAAGAATACGAGTAACGCCAAGAAGATGACTTGCAAGAACCAATGTGCGTAGAACGTCTTCAGTAACGCGAGCTCCAGCGTTACGGAGAATCTTTGCATCACCAGCATGCATACCCACGATACGAAGTGGATCAATACGAGAATCCATGCACGTAACGATTGCTAAGCCTTTTTGGGCGTAACCAGTGAGCTCTTCTTTAGTGAAATCAGATGCATACTCTTCATTTGCTTTAAGAAGGTCTGCGAAATTCTCCATGGCTCAATTCTAGTATTAGTTTGTCGCCGCTTTATCCGCGAGATAAATACCCACAAGTACGACTGCGCCACCGATGAGCTGAACGAGAGTAAATGTCTCGTGAAGCAATATCCATGCAAATGCACCAGCGAAAATAGGCTCGAGCATTCCAATGATTGATGCCGTGCTTGCATTGATGTTCTTAATGGCGGATGTAACAAGCAGATAAGGAACGAGAGTTCCCATAACAATGACCCAACCAATTAAAAGCCAACCTGGCGCGGTATGGCCAGCAAATCTTCCCGTCAATGGAATTGCATCGGTGAAGATGTGGAATGGATAGCTCCACCACGGTTGAACGATGGAGAAGAAGATCGCTGTAACGCCCATGCCATAAAGCACCAACGTTTCTCCGCTGACATATTTTCGAAGTTTGGATGCTTGGTAAAAATAGAAAGCCAGTGCAAGCGCATCAAGAATGGATGAGATCAATCCAATCCCGTTGAATGTCAGCCCTTGCCAGACTTGTCCGACAAGAATTAGCCCACCAAATCCGAAGAGAAGCCCCAGCCACATCGATCGAGCAACGCTCTCTTTCTTAACAAATCGAATATAGAGAGTGATCCAAATGGGAGCAGTGAACTCAATAATCAAAGCGATAGAGACTGGAAGTTTTGAGATTGAGAAGAAATAGAAGCCCTGGACTGCGGCCACACCAATCACGCCGAAAATAATCAAGCGCTTTACTAGATTGCGTTCCACTTTTATATCTTGCGGTTTGCGCAGCAATAGGTAGGTACCGAGTAATACTGCGACTCCAAGAGTACGAACTTCAGTCAAACGCATCGAAGAAATACCTGTGAGCAGAACCCACTTAGCAACTACTCCATTAAAAGCGAAGAAAAGAGCAGCGAGGATTAAGAGCAGCTCACCACGATGCGACTTTTGCATCAGGCAAGAGTAGCGAACTAAAAGGCAGACTCAGGAATCTCCATAAGTGCCCCAGTTTCGCTCTCCATAATCTTCTTTTCAGCAGTGATATGTGGAAGAACTGTTCGAATGAAGTATGAAGCTGCAGCAACCTTGCCGGTATAGAAATCAAGATCTTTACCAGATGCGTTGGGAAGTCGTTCTGCAGCAATATCGGCTTGGCGCAGCAAGAGCCAACCAATAATTACTTCGCCAACTGCCATCAACAAACGAGAAGTATTGAGACCAACTTTGTAAATCTCAGCTTCTGATCCAGATTCTTGTGATGCCATCGCATAACCGACGAGAGTTCCCATCATTTCATTGACATCCATCAACGCTTTGCCAAGCTTCTCTTTCTCAGCAGCGTGTGCGCCACCAGACGCAGCAAATGCTCCAATTTCTTTTCCAAGAAGTCCGATTGCGCGTCCGCCATCTTTTACAATTTTGCGGAAGAAGAAATCAAGACCTTGAATGGCAGTTGTTCCTTCATACAAAGTATCGATCTTTGCATCGCGAACATATTGCTCCAGTGGCCAATCTTGTGTGAAGCCAGAACCACCAAATGTTTGAAGCGATTCAGTCCCAAGAAGTACCCATGACTTTTCTGAGCCGTAACCCTTCACAATAGGAAGTAGCAAGTCATTGAGCTTCTCAAGATCATCTAATTTATCGCTACCTTCAGCGCGAGCAATCGCAATCTCATCTTGAATGGATGCGGTGTAGAGAACGAGTGCGCGCATACCTTCGGAATACGCTTTTTGCACCATCAAAGACCGGCGCACATCGGGATGCTTAATGATGGTGACACGAGGGGAGTTCTTATCGTTCATTACCTTCATATCGCCGCCTTGCACACGCACTTTTGCGTAAGCGAGCGCTTGTTGATAACCAGCAGAAAGCGTTGATATTGCTTTAGTTCCGACCATCATGCGAGCGAACTCGATAACTTTAAACATTTGTGCAATTCCATTATGAACATCACCAAGCAAGTAACCAACAGCGGGTTCTTTTTCACCAAGATTCATTTCACAAGTAGAAGAAACATTGAGCCCCATTTTGTGTTCAACGTTAGTGACATAAACGCCATTACGTTTTCCAAGTGCTCCTGTTTCAAAATCAAACATAAACTTTGGAACTAAGAAAAGTGAGAGACCCTTTGTTCCAGGACCTGCTCCTTCTGGGCGAGCTAAGACATAGTGAATGATATTTTCATTCAAATCACTATCCCCTGATGTAATAAATCGTTTTGTTCCAGTGATGTGCCAGGTTCCATCTGGTTGTTGAACGGCTTTAGAACGACCCGCTCCTACATCTGAACCTGCATCAGGTTCAGTAAGTTGCATCGTTGCACCCCAGTCCTTATCAACCATGTGCTTTGCCATCTTCTTCTGCTGATCATTTCCAAGTGCATATGCAACGTGAGCAAAGGAAGAACCAGAAGCATAAATATGAATTGCAGGGTTTGAACCCAAAATCATTTCTGCAATCGCCCAACGAATCGATGGAGGAGTTGCCATTCCACCAATTTCAACTGGTGCATCTAAACGCCACCACTCGTTATCGATATATGCGCGATAGGACTTCTTGAAACTTTCAGGAAGAGTGACAGATCCTGTTGCTTTATCGAATGTTGTTCCAAGGCGATCGCCGTCAATAAATGATGCAGCGAGATCATTCTCAGCTAAACGCTTGATTTCACCGAGCATGCCTGAAGCTGTATCGCGGTCCATATCTTTATAGAGAGATGTACCGAGAACACTTTCGCGCTTAAGCAGGTCGAAGAGGCAGAATTCGATATCGCGTAGGTTGGCTATGTAATGGCTCATGGCGCAATAATGCTACCCGTGGGTAACTTAATCAATATCCCCCGCTCAGATAGGGTCTGCCCATGCTTCTAAGTGACCGCGATATCCGTTCCGAACTCGCCGCAGGCCGAGTCAAAGTTGAGCCATTCGAAGAGAAGATGGTCCAACCATCCTCCGTCGACGTTCGCCTCGACCGCTTCTTCCGCGTCTTTGAGAACCACAAGTACGAGTCGATTGACCCATCAATCGAACAATCAGAACTCACCCGCGAGATCGCTGTGGGATCGGATGACTTCTTTATCTTGCATCCAGGCGAATTCGTTTTGGCGAGCACGTATGAAGTCATCACGTTGCCTGATGACATTGCAGGGCGCCTTGAAGGTAAATCCTCACTCGGTCGCTTAGGTCTGCTTACACACTCAACTGCAGGATTTATCGACCCTGGTTTTAGCGGACATATCACGCTCGAGCTCTCCAATGTTGCAAACCTTCCAGTCAAACTCTTTCCTGGAATGAAGATCGGTCAACTTTGTCTCATCAAACTCTCATCTCCTGCCGAGCATCCTTACGGTTCTGCGCTCTACGGTTCTCGTTACCAAGGTCAACGTGGCCCAACAGCTTCTAAATCTTGGCTCAACTTCCACAAGTCAAAGGTCGAGTAGACAGGCGTAGAGTAAAGACATGAGTACAACACTGATCGTTCTTGCAGTAATCGCAGTACTAGTTCTTATTGTTGTAGCAGGTTACAACCGACTTATTCGTCTCAACGTTTCTGTTGATGAAGCGTTTGCGCAAATTGAAGTCCAACTCAAGCGACGTAGCGATCTGATTCCTAATCTTGTCGAGACTGTTAAAGGATATGCAGCTCACGAGAAGAGCACATTTGATGCTGTTGTCGCAGCTCGCGCGAAATCAACAAGCGCTACGACCGTTGCTGATGTTGCTGCAGCGGACGGAGCAATGACAACCGCGCTTCGTGGTTTGCTCGCTGTTGCAGAGGCATACCCAGATCTCAAAGCATCTGCAAATTTCTTATCTTTGCAAGAGGAACTTTCTACTACTGAAAATAAAGTTTCATTTGCTCGCCAGTTTTACAATGACAATGTGCGCTCGCTTAACAGCGCTGTAAAGACATTTCCATCTAACCTTTTTGCAGGTCTTGCAAAGGTTTCATCACGTGCATTTTACGAAGTGGAAGATCCTGCTGATCGCAAGGCTCCCAACGTAAAGTTCTAATATGAATTTTCGCAAGCTACAAGCAGCAAATCGACGCAAAACAATTGAGCTTCTCTTTGGATTAGGCCTGCTCGTCGGAGTTGTTGTTTATGCAGCGCTGACATATTTTGGAAAGAGTGGCGTCGGTGTTGTTCCATTTGCAGTCGGCATCGCGCTGATTTCAGTGTGGGGTTCGTATTGGGCATCCGACACAATTGTTTTAACGATGACTGGTGCGCAAGAGATTCAAGAATCAGATAATCCAAAACTCTTCGCACTCATCCAAGAAGTCTGCATTGCAAGCGGCTTGAAAATGCCAAAAGTTGCAATTGTTCAAGATTCAGCGCCAAATGCATTTGCAACAGGTCGCAATCCAGATAAAGCGCTCATCGCTTTCACTACCGGAATTCTCAACGTTATGGATCGTGAAGAGTTGCAAGGTGTCATTGCGCACGAGTTAAGCCATGTTGCTAACCGAGACACGCTGGTCTCTGCTGTAGCAGCAACCACAGCTGGCGCGATTGCGATCTTGAGTGATTTCTTAACTCGCATGATGTGGTTTGGTGGAGGCCGTCGTGATGATCGCGAGAGCAATCAAAATCCACTTGCTCTGGTCTTCTCGCTTATCATTTTGATTCTCGCTCCACTTGCTGCAATGTTGTTGCGTTCTGCAATCTCACGTCGCCGTGAAGCACTTGCCGATGCGACTGCTGTTGCATTCACACGTAACCCAACTGGTCTGCGCCGCGCACTTGAAGTTCTCGCTGCCGATAGCACTGTTGTTGAACAACGCTCAACTGCCGTTGCACATATTTGGATTGAATCACCACTGGATGGAAGTTCGGTGTCGAAGCTATTTAGTACTCATCCACCGATTCAAGAGCGCATTGCAACTCTTCGTCGTATGGAAGCGAATCCCGAGAGCTATTAATCGTTTGAGAGTGGGAAGTGCAAAGTAAAGGTTGATCCATTGCCTGCGCTGGATTCAACGGTCACAGTTCCGCCGTGGGCCTTCATAACAGCGTCAACAATGGATAATCCAAGGCCTGAGCCCTCCCCACCCGTGCGGGCGCGAGAAGGATCGGCGCGGAAGAAGCGTTCAAAGATCTTCGCTTGAACATCTGGGTCTAAACCTGGGCCATCATCATGAACCGAGATAGTTGTCTCGGAATCTGATGCCTTCACTGAAATCGTAATGGTTGTTCCGGCAGGCGTATGTGTACGCGCATTAGCGAGCAAATTCTGGATTGCTTGATGAATTCGAGTCTCATCGCCAAGGACATAGTTCTCATCCAGCGAAGTTTCCACTGCGATGGGATGCCGAGGTCCTGCAGCGCGAGCTGATGCAACACAGTCACCAATCACTCTATTGAGATCAACAGGCTGCAAATTAAATTGAGGTGCTTGATCCATACGTGCAAGGAGCAAGAGATCTTCAACAAGTGAGCTCATACGAATCGATTCTTTCTCAATTCGAGCAACAAGTTCCTTCGTATTCTCTTCACCAGTTACTGCGCCTTGTCGATGGAGCTCAGCAAATCCGCGGATTGCTGTCAACGGTGTGCGTAGCTCGTGGGATGCATCAGCAACAAAGCGGCGCAGACGCGACTCGGATGCCGTACGCAGAGCGAAGGATTCTTCGATGCGGCTTAACATCGTGTTGAGCGAAGCAGAGAGTCTGCCAACTTCAGTATTCTCATCTGCTTTAGGAAGACGAGCCGAGTAATCTCCATCAGCAATCGCTGCTGCAGTGTTTTCAACTTCGCGCAGCGGGCGAAGTGAGATACGAATAATCCAACGTGCAACAAATGCGATCAACAAGAGAACAATTAAGGTAATAAGAAAGAAGAAACCTTGGAGCTGGCGTTGTGTTTTTTCGACATCTGCAAGAGATGTAGAAACGACAACGCTGCCAAGACCTGAAGGCAGAATCTTTGCAACAGCGCGAATATCGGGGTTCTCGCCCTTTCCTTTAATAGTAAAAGCAGCCCCTTGTGTTGCAATCACTTTTGATGAGGTGAGATATGAGAAATCAGTTGCGTGCATCCCCATCATTGAAGCTATTTCTCCGCCTAAAGTACCGACTGTTTTACCATCTAAATCGAGCAAAGTGACCATCGTTGCTGTTGGGATATTGCGAAGTGGTCTTACTGGGCGAAATGTTTGTGATTCATCGTTTTCGGTAGATGGAGCAATACCTGCGCGATCCAAACGTCCAAGAGAACCATCTGTGATGCTTTGAATTTGTGAATCTACCTGCTTAATGAGGTAGGAACGCAGCGCAGTATGGGCAGCAAAATCAGATGCGGCAATACCAATCACAGCGACAGTGACTGTGGCAAGCAACAAGCGATTGCGCAAGCTCCAGTTACTAAAACTCATCTTCATAAAGGAAATTTACTTCTTCGCTGGCATTCTCATGCGATAACCCACGCCACGAACTGTATGAATTAGCGCTGGTTCGTAAATATCAATTTTCTTACGAAGGTACGAGACATAAGTTTCAACAATTCCTGCATCTCCACGGAAATCGTATTGCCATACATGATCAAGGATTTGTGCTTTGCTGACAACGCGATCAGCGTTGATCATTAAATAACGGAGAAGTAAAAATTCTGTAGGGGAGAGATCAATCAAATTGCCCGCACGACGAACTTCATGAGTTGCTTCATCAAGTTCAAGATCAGCAAAGCGAATCTTCTCTTCGTCTGCTTCAACTTCCACAGCACCGATTCGGCGAAGCAGTGCGCGAAGACGAGCAACAAGTTCTTCTAAACTAAATGGCTTGGTGACGTAATCATCGCCGCCAATTGTTAAACCTTGAATTTTGTCTTCAACAGTATCTTTCGCAGTAAGGAAGAGAACGCCGACGCTGTGTCCATCGATACGAAGTTGGCGACAGACATCAAAACCATTGGTGTCGGGGAGCATCACATCGAGAATCAACGCATGCGGTTTGAACTCTTCAGCGACGCGAAGTGCTTCAGCGCCGGTCGCTGCAGTGCGAACTTCAAATCCAACGAATCGAAGGCTCGTTGCGATGAGATCGCTGATGCTATTTTCATCATCAACAACAAGGATGCGAGACGTGGTCGCGGTAGGTGTCGAGCTGTTCTTCTTTTCAATTAATGCGGTCATAGTGGTTTCCTCCGAGAGGAAGAATTCTCCTCTACGCTGGGGGTTTCCTGAGAACTAGCCGAGGGTGGCCTACTAAAAGAGGGTGGCCTTATCCACAGAATTTATCCCCATGTGGAAGGAATTACAGGCGTGTAGTTCGGTGAGCGCAGTTAGCGCCACTTGGTCGCGAGCGTAAAGCCAGCGCCAATGAAGCCAAAGCCCACGAGCATGTTCCATGCACCGATATGTGGGATTGGGTAGAGAGTGCCTGAGATGTAGAAGACGACGATCCAGAAGAGGCCAACGAGGAAAGCCGCGACCATCACTGGAGCGAGCCAGCGTGGGCTCTCTTCAGGAACGGCAGGAGCGTGTTCAGCAACCTCCACCTCGTGGTGATGTTGTTGCTTGACCTTCTTGCGCACTTTGGATTTAGGCATGAGGGAAGGCTACTACAAAAATTAGGAGAGAATAAGTCCATGAGCACCTCACGAGCGAAGATATTGGTCGTTGATAACTACGACTCATTTGTCTTCAACCTCGTGCAATATCTCGGACAGATCGGCGCTGAATGCACCGTCCTTCGTAATGACGAAGTGAAGCCTGAAGACGCTCAAAATTACGATGGCGTTCTCATGTCGCCAGGACCTGGAACTCCAGAAGAAGCTGGCGTGAGCATTGCAATGGTGAAGTACTGCGCTGAGAAGAAGATTCCACTTTTCGGAGTCTGTCTTGGCCACCAAGCAATTGGTGTGGCATTTGGCGGAACAGTCTCACGCGCACCTGAACTTCTTCACGGCAAGACTTCTGTTGTTACACATTCTAATAAAGGGGTTCTTGCAGATCTTCCATCGCCATTAACAGTGACGCGTTATCACTCACTATCAATCGAACCAGCAACGATGCCTGATGAATTAGAAGTTATCTGCACAACTGATTCAGGTGTTGTGATGGCTATTCAACATAAATCTCTTCCGATTTCTGGAGTTCAATTCCATCCAGAATCAGTTCTCACTGAACACGGCCATCAAATGCTTGGTAATTGGTTGGTTGCATGTGGAGATAAAGATGGCCGCAAACGTTCTGAAGGTTTGTCGCCAGTTGTAATAAAAGCTTAAGCGTTCTTATTAACTGTAATCGTTATTACCGAACCAATATTTGCTGACGTTCCAGCATCAGGTGCTTGGGCCAAGACAGTGTCAAGATCTTTTCCACTTTGGAAAGCATAAATAACGCGAGGCAAGAAACCGCCTTGTGTAAGAACAGTACGAGCTTCAATCTCAGTCATTCCTATTAACTGTGGAACCGAGACTTGCCCACTGGCAATTTGTAGAACAATTCCGCTGCCCGCAGTCACTGTTGTGCCAGGAGCAGGATCTGACTTCAAAATAACACCTGGATCCATATTCGAATCGACTGGTTCAGTCTTAGAAATAACAAGTCCTGCTGCAGCAAGTGAGATACGCGCTTGTTCGAGAGTTTTTCCAACAAGGTCTACAGGAACAACGGTGTCACCAGGACCATCAGAAATAGTGAGTGTTACAGCGCTTCCTTTTTGAACTTTGGAAGCTGCAAGTGGAAGTTGGCTAGCAACGCGATCTTTAGGAATACGCGCATCTGGCGCGTGTTGAACAGTGACTGTAAATCCAGGGAGAAGTGCGCGAGCGCTATCTTCAGAAAGTCCCACAACATTGGGAAGCTCAAATGCAGCAGTCGAACTCTTTGACGAAACATTGAGGAACGTTGCAGCAGTTCCACCAACAGCTAAGAGAAGCACGAGTGCAATGACAGCGCTGCGCTTTCGATTGATGCGGCGAATCTTGGTGGTAACGGGATCGCCCTTGAGGGCACGTTTGATATCTGCATCCATTGCACCAGCATCTTGGTAACGGCTGGCTGGATCTTTTGAAAGCGCAACAGAAATAATTGTGTCGATATCTTTATCAAGATGATCAACGAAATCAGATGCAGGAACAAGTTCTCCGGATACATGTTGGTATGCAATCGAAACCGGAGTGTCACCTGTGTAAGGAGGTTCGCCAACGAGTAGTTCGTAGAGAACGCAACCAACGGAATAAATATCGCTACGACGATCAGCTGATTCACCCGTTGCTTGTTCAGGTGAAAGATATTGAGCGGTACCAACAATGTTCCATGTGCTCGTCATGGTTGCACCAATATCTGAAAGTGCGCGTGCAATTCCAAAGTCCATCACTTTCACAACACCAGAATCAGTGATCATCACATTTCCAGGTTTGATATCGCGATGAATTATTCCCTTGCGATGTGAATAATCCAAAGCATCCAAAATTCCAGAAGTGATTTCTAAAGCACGATTGATCGTGATGACTTCATCACTCTGCAATAAATCGCGCAAAGTACGGCCATTTACAAGCTCCATAACGATGTATGAACTACCGCTATCTTCACCAGAGTCATACACAGCAACGATTCCTGAGTGACTCAAACCTGCAGCAGCAAGAGCTTCTTTTTTAAAGCGTGCAATAAATGCAGGATCACGAGCTAGGTCACTGCGAAGAATTTTGATTGCAACTTCGCGGTTAAGCCGCGTATCAACACCACGATAGACATCGGCCATTCCACCAGAGCCAATCATCTCGCCTACTTCGTAGCGTGCCCCTAAAGTTTTCTTGGAAGCGCTCACTGTGCAGCCCCCAGTAATGAAATTTCAGCATGAGGCTCTTCATCAACCACTTCAGCCCAAATCAGCGTGATGTTATCTGGTGCACCTTTTGCTTTAGTGGCATCAATCAATGCGTCCAAGAGATCCTCTTCTTTATCTTGATACTTCTTAATAACCGCGCTGATTTCAAAGTCCGAGAGAACGCCATTGAGTCCATCGCTGCAGAGTAAGAATTGATCCCCAATATCTGCTGGGTAAACCACGAGAACTGGATCAATTCCGCTATCGCCCATGAGAGCTTGGGTGAGAAGTGAACGTTGAGGATGGCTGAGCGCTTCTTCAGCAGTGATGCGGCCTTGATCGATGAGCTCTTGCATAACAGTATGGTCAACACTTAATTGAATTAGTTTATTTTTTGACCAGCGATAGCAACGAGAGTCACCAACGTGAAGCAGTTCAACAGTTTTCTCACCAAGGTGAAGAGCAGTAAGAGTGGTTCCCATTCCTGCAAGCTCCGGTTTTGATGCGCTCTCGAGTGCAATCTTGTCATCAATGGAAAAAGAAATATTCATTAATAAATCTTCACGTGATTCAGCATCGACATCGCCATCATTTAAAATTTCGCTCAAACTTTTTAGAGCAGTAATTGCAATTTTAGAAGCAACTTCTCCGCCGGCATGACCACCCATTCCATCTGCAACAGCAACAAGGCGAGCAGAGGTCAAAGCCGAATCCTCATTGCCATCGCGCACCAAACCCACATCGGTGCGAGCAAGCACTCGAAAGGAACGGGAAGCCGTGGACATAGTGAAAGTGTAGGTTAGGAGTATGAAATCTGGATATATCGATCTTCGTGGGCATCAGACTTGGTCGGTCGAATATGCCAATAATGGTCAACCACTCCTGCTTTTGCATGGTGGATTGAGCGCAACAGAAGATTTCGACTCATACATTCTTCCTGCAGTGGAGAAAACGCATCACGTTTATGGTTATGACCGTACTGGCCAAGGTCGTACAGGTATGCGCGAGGGTTATTACCACTTTGAATTTCAACGCGACGAAGCAATTGCATATTTAGAAGATGTCATCAAAGCACCAACACACTTGGTGGGGTACAGCGATGGAGGAATCATCGCTCTCCTTGTTGCACTCAAGCGTCCTGATTTGGTGAAGTCACTTGTCCTGATTGGCGCGAATTACCATTGGAATTCTGGTGGAATGGTTTTTGATGAGAACGTAGACATTACGTGGGATGAAGAAGAGCAAGCGCTATGGAGTTCTCGTTCACCTGATCCGGTTGAAATAGGAATTGCAACAGTAAAGAAAGCATTTGGAATTTGGAGCAAAGAACCCACCATGACAGTGGAAGAACTTGCAACAATTACTTGTCCAACGCTTGTTCTATCTGGTGATGATGAACCACATAGCAATCACCATACTGTTGAGCTGTATGAAGCACTTTACGATGGTCGCCTTGCAATTGTTCCGGGGGCTTCTCACTATGTTGTGAAAGAGAAGAATGACCTCGTTACTGCAATCTTGATTGATTTCTACGCCAATCTCGCATTTCCTATTACCAAGTGGCCACGTTTGCGAAAGGGTAAACTTTCGCAGTGACCAGATATTCGTACCTTGGCCCTGCCGGAACATTTACCGAAGCAGCACTTCGCCAAATCACCCAACCCGGTGACGAGCTCCTGCCTTATGGAAATGTGACTGCTGCTCTTGAAGCAGTGCGTACCGGCGCTGTCGATAAAGCACTTGTACCTATTGAAAATTCTGTCGAAGGCGTCGTTGCTCGCACTCTCGATGAACTTGCACTTGGTGATGAACTTGTTATTTCTGCTGAAACAACTCTTCCTGTCTCTTTCGCCCTCATGATTCTTCCTGAAAACGACGGAAAACCAATTAAGAAAATTGCAACGCATCCACATGCTGAAGCTCAAACACGTGGATTCATCGCTGAAAATTATCCTGATGCAGAAATGATTGATACACCTTCCACAGCTGCAGGTGCTGAAGGGCTAAGCAAGCGCAATTACGATGCAGCAATCGCTGCAAAAATTGCTGCTGAGAATTACGGACTTAAAGTTATTGCTGAAAATATTGGTGATAACGAAGGTGCAATCACACGATTTGTTGTCGTTGAAAAACCTGGCAACCTTCCTGCCGCTACCGGCGCAGATCGCACATCTTTAGTTGCATACATTGATATTGACCATGCAGGTGCTCTGCTTGAAATTTTGACTGAGTTTGCAAAGCAGAAAGTGAATCTCACATTCATTCAATCACGGCCGACTGGGCGCCAACTCGGCCACTATCACTTCATCATTGATGCAGAAGGCCATATCAACGATGCTCCGGTAAAGGCAGCAGTCGATGGTCTGCGCGGAATTTGCGATGACATCCGCTTCTTAGGCTCATATCCGCGCACTCGTTAGCCTCACGATAGACTGACGCAGTGATTGATCTTAAAACGCTTCGCGAGAACCCTGACCTCATCCGCAACTCCCAAAAGGCGCGCGGTGAAGATGTTGGGCTCGTTGATCAACTGATTGCAGCCGATGAGGCTCGCCGTTTGGCAGTGAATGAATTTGAAGCAGTTCGCGCCGAACAAAATACTCTTTCAAAGAGCGTTGGCTCAGCAAAAGGCGATGAAAAAGCAAAGCTTTTGGAGAGCGCTAAAGAGCTTGCTGCAAAGGTAAAAGCAGCAGATTCGAAACGTGCAGAACTCGAAGAAGCATCAAAAGCAATACTTCTTCAGATCTCAAACATTGTTCACACAGATACACCCGTCGGTGGAGAAGCTGATTTCAAAGTTCTCGAACATATCGGCACACCACGCGATTTTGCAGCAGCAGGGTTTGAACCAAAAGATCACGTAGAACTTGGAAAAGTTTTAAAAGCAATTGATACCGAGCGCGGAGCAAAAGTTGCAGGCTCTCGCTCATATTATTTAACTGGCGTTGGCGCTCTTCTTGAATTTGCCATGGTGAATTACGCAATTCAATTAGCAGTAAAAGCTGGATTCACTCCAGTGATTCCACCTGTATTGGTTAAGCCGCCTGCCATGGAAGGCACTGGATTCCTTGGTCAAGCAGCAGAGAATGTTTATCATCTTGAAGAAGATGATGTGTATTTGGTTGGAACTTCTGAAGTCCCACTCGCTGCGTATCACATGGATGAAATCCTTGATGTAGATAACGGACCTATCCGTTATGCAGGGTATTCATCTTGTTTCCGCCGTGAAGCAGGAACCTACGGCAAAGACACACGTGGAATTATTCGCGTTCACCAATTCGATAAAGTTGAAATGTTTATTTTCTGCAAACCAGAAGAAGCTGAAGCAGAGCATGCAAAGTTGTTGCAATGGGAGAAGGATTTCCTCAATGCAATGGAGATTCCCTATCGCGTAATCGATGTTGCATCAGGAGATCTTGGATCATCTGCTATTCGTAAATTCGACTGCGAAGCATGGGTTCCAACACAAAACGCCTATCGCGAAGTAACAAGCACATCTAATTGCACCGAATTCCAAGCTCGTCGTCTCAACATTCGCCACAAGACTGATGATGGAACTAAAGCGGTAGCAACGCTTAATGGGACACTTGTTGCAATTCCACGCATGATTGTTGCTGTTCTAGAAAATCACCAGAACGCAGATGGTTCGGTCAATGTGCCACAGGCGCTTCGTCCATTCCTTGGCATGGACACACTTCTTCCTGCATGAGCAACTCTTTGATTCCCGGCAAACGCCCCAAACTCATTGGCACCGATCTCGACGGAACAATCGTTCGCGATTATTCCGGAGTATCAGAACGCACCGTTGAAGCATTTCGCGCTGCACACAATGAAGGAATTGAAATCTTCTTTGTAACAGGACGACCACCACGATGGATGCCAGAGATTCGTGAAACGTTTGGATTTGGAAATGCAATCTGTGCCAACGGTGCAATGTTGTATGACTTGATGAATGACCGCGTTCTTGAAGAGTGGTTGATGCCGATCGAAGAACAACTTGAAGTTGTGAAACGTCTTCGCTTACATATTCCTAATATTTCTTTTGCAGTCGAATACAACAATGAATTTCATCATGAAGTTGCGTATGTTCCTCGTTGGGATATCGGAGTAGATCTCCAACCTTCACCAATGATTGAAGAAAAAATGGTCAAGCCCGCATTTAAGTTATTGGCACGTTGTTCCAATTACGACATGACATCAGATCAAATGCTTCACATAGCACATCGCGAAGTTGGTGAGCTTGCAACAATCACTCACTCCAATTCATCTGAATCAATCCTAGAAATTTCTGCAGTCGGTGTAAGTAAAGGTGAAACACTTGCGAAGATGGCTGCTCGCGCAGGAATTGGTCCTGAGGATTCAGTGACATTCGGCGATAACCCCAATGACTTTTCGATGTTGCGATGGGCACATCGCTCATGGTCGATGGCTGATGGCCACCCTGAGGCAAAGAACCATGCAAAATTTATCGCTGATGCTCATACCGATGATGGAGTAGCGAAAGTCATCGAGAAGTTGCTGGAATTACCCGCTTAATTTTGTCGATAACCACCGAGCCGGTAAGTTTGCCCACGGAGGGCTCGCATAGCGGCCGAGTGCACCGGTCTTGAAAACCGGCAAGGGAAACCTTCGTGGGTTCAAATCCCACGCCCTCCGCTCGATATAAGTATCACTGCATGCGCAGGTGGCTGACTTCACAGCCCCTGCGCATAGCTGTATCTAGCGTATGCAACCTCGCCTCGGCAGACTTCTCCTTATGGCTACAGGCGTATTTTCTCAAGGAAGAGCGAAGATTTCCGAGCGCACTTTGCGCACAGATAAATGGTGGATTCAACCCCTCATCACTGTTGGAGTTCTGCTCTCATTTATTGTTTATGCAACGTGGCGCGCATTTGAAGGCGCGCACTACTACGCAGAACCGTTGATCTCTCCTTTCTATTCACCATGTTTATCAACAACATGCGTTGAGGGTTCATCTCTTCTCGGCACACCATTCGGCCACATTGTTATTTTCGGAATGGTTTTATCGCCAGCATTTATTATTTTGATTTTCCCACTTGGTTTCCGTATGACGTGTTACTACTACCGCAAGGCGTACTTCCGCTCATTCTGGATGTCTCCACCTGCATGTGCAGTTGCAGAACCACACGCAAAATACACAGGTGAAACAAAAGCTCCTTTGATTGTGAATAACGGTCACCGTTACTTCTTCTACATCGGACTCGTTTTCAATACTCTTTTAACAATCGATGCGCTTCTTGCATTTAAGAATCCTCAAGGTCAATGGGGCCACATGAGCATCGGAACAGTTGTACTTCTTTTGAATGCAACATTCCTCTGGGGTTACTCAGCTTCATGTCACTCATGTCGCCATGCAATTGGTGGACGTCTTCGTCACTTCTCGAAGCATCCATTCCGTTATAAGGCTTGGACAGTTGTATCTCGCCTCAACCAGAAGCACCAGAATTTCGCTTGGGTCTCTTTGATCTGGGTTGCATTCTCTGACTTCTTCGTACGCATGGTTTCACTTCACCCTACCTGGAACAAATACTTCTTCTAATCGGAGCTAATGAATATGTCATCGTCACAAACGCTAGAAAAACATAAGTACGACGTCGTCATCATTGGCGCCGGCGGAGCGGGTTTGCGCGCAGCTGTAGAAGCCCGCGAAGCAGGCCTCTCTGTTGCCATTGTCTGTAAGTCCCTATTCGGCAAAGCCCACACAGTTATGGCTGAAGGTGGCGCTGCTGCTTCAATGGGTAACGTCAACGACAACGACAACTGGATGGTTCACTTCCGCGACACAATGCGCGGCGGAAAGTTCCTTAACCACTATCGCATGGCTGAATTACATGCGAAGGAAGCACCAGATCGCATCTGGGAGCTTGAGATGTGGGGCGCGCTCTTTGATCGCACACAAGAAGGAAAGATTTCACAACGCAACTTCGGTGGACATGAATATCCACGTCTTGCACACGTTGGAGATCGCACAGGTCTAGAACTCATTCGCACCATGCAACAACGCATCGTTGCTTTGCAGCAACAAGATGCAAAAGAATTTGGTGATGCAGAAAAGAACATGAAGGTTTTTGCTGAAGTAACAATCACTGAGATCTTGAAAGAGAATGGCAAAGTTTCTGGTGCATATGGTTATCGCCGTGAAACTGGTTCAGAAGTTCTCTTCGAAGCACCTGCAGTTGTTATTGCAACAGGTGGCGTTGGTAAGACATTTAAAATTACATCTAACTCTTGGGAAGGCACGGGCGATGGTCATGCGCTCGCTCTCAAAGCCGGTGCAAACTTGGTTGATATGGAGTTCTTGCAATTCCACCCAACAGGAATGGTCTGGCCGCTTTCTGTAAAAGGAATCCTCGTAACAGAATCTGTTCGTGGTGAAGGTGGAATCCTTACCAATTCACTTGGTGAACGCTTTATGTTCAAGTACATCCCTGATGTATTTAAAGATAAGTATGCTGACAACGAAGCTGAAGCTGATCGTTGGTATCTTGATCAAGACAATAACCGCCGCCCACCTGAGTTGCTTCCACGCGATGAAGTTGCACGCGCAATCAACAGCGAAGTTAAAGCAGGACGCGGAACTGAACATGGCGGAGTATTCCTCGATGTTTCAAAGCGTTTATCTGCAGAAGTTATTAAGAAGCGCCTTCCATCTATGTGGCACCAGTTCTATGAGCTTGCTGGCGTAGATATCACCAAGGAGCCAATGGAAGTTGGTCCAACCTGCCATTACGTTATGGGCGGAGTAGAAGTAGAACCAGATAGCGCAGCAGCAGTAGGCGTCGACGGTCTCTTTGCTGCAGGTGAGGTTGCCGGCGGAATGCACGGATCGAACCGCCTTGGCGGAAACTCACTCACCGACCTTTTGGTATTCGGTCGCCGCGCAGGTAAAGGCGCAGCTGAATATGTAAAGGGACATGGTGCGAATCCAGTTTCTGAAAGCGCGATTGAAAAAGCATCTGCAAAAATCGAAGCACCTTTCACCCGCACAGGTGGAGAAAATGCTTACACCTTGCACCAAGAGCTTCAAGAAATTACTCACAACCTCGTAGGAATTATTCGTACCGGCGCAGAGCTAACGGAAGCAATCGCAAAGATTGCAGATATCCGCAAGCGCAGTGCAAATATTTCTGTGACAGGTGATCGTAAGTTCAACCCTGGTTTCCACTTGGCTTTCGATCTCGACAATATGTTGCTCGTTGCAGAAAGCACTGCGAAGTCTGCTCTGCTCCGTGAAGAATCACGCGGCGGACATACTCGTGATGACTTCCCTGGAATGAATTCAACATGGCGCCAGGTCAATCACATTGCAAGTTTTGATGGCGACAAAGTCAACATCAAAGCACAAGCACTTCCAGCACTTCCTAAAGAACTCTTCGATCTCTTTGATGTGCATGAACTCGAGAAGTACATGACATCAGAAGAAATTGCGAAAGGTGGTTCCAAGTAATGGCACGCACACTCAAGCTCCGTATCTGGCGCGGCGATGACAAGACTGGTGGACTTCAAGATGTCACCGTTGAAGCAAACCACGGCGAAGTAGTTCTCGACATCATCCATCGTGTTCAAGCGACACAAATGGGAGATCTTGCAGTTCGTTGGAATTGCAAAGCTGGTAAGTGTGGATCATGTTCCATGGAGATCAACGGTAAGCCTCGTCTTGCATGTATGACTCAAGTTGCCGCATATCCAGAAGATGAAACCATCACCATTACTCCACTTCGCGCTTTCCCTGTGATTAAGGATCTCGTCACCGATGTCTCCTTTAACTTCAAGAAAGCTATGGAGATCCCTTCACTTCAGATGCCTGAAGGCTTGAAACCAGGTGAGCCACGTATGCAACAAGTGGATGTCGAGCGTTCACAAGAGTTCCGTAAGTGCATTGAATGTTTCTTGTGTCAGAACACATGTCACGTTATTCGTGATCATGAAGAGAACAAGAAGTCATTTGCTGGACCACGTTTCTTCATTCGCATCGCCGAACTCGATATGCACCCATTGGATATGTTGCGTAACCGCAAGAAGACAGCTCAAGAAGAGCACGGTCTTGGTCTATGTAACATCACCAAGTGCTGTACTGAAGTTTGCCCTGAACACATCAAGATCACAGATAACGCAATCATTCCTATGAAGGAGCGCGTTGCAGACGAGAAGTACGACCCAATTCGTTGGCTCGGTTCAAAAATTCGTCGCCGTGAGGAAGTGCTTTAAGCCCAACTAGCACTCTGCTAGTAAACTAGTGCAATGAAGATTTTCATTCGCTGGGCAGTCATGGCACTTTCAGTGTGGGTATCTACGCTGATCATTCCTGGAATCACAGTTCATGGTGGCGCTTGGAGTTATCTCTGGGTTGCTTTGATTTTTGGACTCATTAATACATTTATCGGATCACTTCTCAAAGTTCTTACTTTGCCTGCAGTCATTCTGACTCTTGGCATATTTATCTGGGTCATTAACGCAGCGATGCTCGAATTAACTGCGCGCTGGAGTACTGCACTTGATATCACCAGCTTCTGGTCAGCTCTCTTTGCTTCACTCATCATCAGCGTCGTCTCGTCATTTCTCAATCGCACCGTGAAAAAAGTCGGCGGCAACGATAAATACTAAAAACGTTCTCGTTGTTGCACTTGGCGGAATTGCCGGGTCGCTAACGCGATGGGGCATGGCACTTGCTCTGAATGAACACGGATTTCCTTGGGCCACTCTTCTCGATAACTACATCGGATCGGGGCTGTTAATGGCCCTCGTTGTATACATCAACCATCATCAAGCACCTCGATGGTGGTGGCGCCCAGCGTTGGGATCAGGGTTTTGTGGGGGATTTACGACCTATTCAGCATTCGCCGTAAAAGTTGATGAATATATGCGCTCCCATAATTATCTGGGGGCGACTTTGTATATGGGTGCATCCGTCATTGGAACATATGTGATTGTTGTGTCGGTTCATAAAGCCATGACGAAGCGAGTCTCGCGATGAAAGCGCTCCTTGTTGCTCTCGGCGCAGGTTTTGGCGCATCTGCCAGATATCTCATTGACCTTGCAGTAAAGAAATTGCATAGCCATTGGATCCCGCTCGAAACGCTTGGTATCAACATCGCAGGATCGTTCATACTTGGTTTAGTTCTCAATAGCCACGGCAATACGCTCTTAATTCTTGGAACAGGTTTTGCCGGGGCATTTACAACATGGTCAACTCTTGCAGTTGAGGCGCATGCACTCGTAAAGACAAAGTCGCATGCAAAAGCCTTTACCTATTTGGTTCTGACCTTCATCCTAGGTATAGGCGCAGCAGGAATTGGAATTGCGCTCGCTCATTAACGAGCGAGTTTGCGTACCCACTTCTCAACAGCATCAGGGTCGCGAGGAATTCCAGCGCTGAGATTGATGTTGCCATCCTTTGTTACCAAGATGTCATCCTCAATACGAACACCAATGCCGCGATACTCAGGTGGAACAAACTCATCGTCAGGATGAATATAAATTCCTGGCTCAACCGTAAGAATCATTCCTGGCTCAAGTTTTGCCAAGGTGTAATTCTCGCGGCGCGCCTGCGCACAATCATGCACATCAATTCCGAGCATATGTCCAGTGCTATGTGGCATCCAACGACGATGTAATCCACGATCAGGGCGAAGTGATTCTTCAGGTGAGATTGGAAGAACTCCAAGTTCAGACATGCGATGTGCAACAACTTTCATCGCAGCAGCATGGAAATCTCCATAATCAGCGCCAGGCTTTACTGCGGCGATACCTGCATTAGAAGCTTCGAGCACGATTTCGTAGATACGGCGTTGTTCTTTCGAAAACTTGCCGTTGATAGGAAGAGTACGAGTGATATCAGCTGTGTATAGCGCATCTGTTTCTGCTCCAGCATCAATAAGAATGAGGTCGCCTTTTTTAACCTGACCATCATTGCGAATCCAGTGCAAGATACAAGCATGTGAACCCGATGCAATGATTGATGGATATCCAACATCGTTGCCTTCGATACGTGCGCGGGTAAAGAATGCACCTTCAATAACGCGCTCACCTCGTGGTGATTTAACGGCTTCTGGGAAAGTTTTAATCATGTCATCGAATCCACGAGCTGTGGTGTCGATAGCTTTCTTCATCTCATCAATTTCATATTGATCTTTAACAAGACGCATTTCGGAAAGATGAGTTGCAAATTCTTTATCTTGTGTCTTGGTCGCCTTTACAATTTTGTCGACCTCGGCATCTTCGCCACGAATTACAAGAACTTTCTTCTTGCTTTTAAGGAGCTTTGGAAGAGTATCGATATGGCGAACAGTGATTCCATAACGAGTTTCGGTCTCTTCTTTTGTCATGCGGCGGCCTACCCAGAACTCACCGTGACGAGCGTTGCGGAAGAATTCGTCTTGATCGCGAGGTGAACGAGGATGAATAAAGAGGAGAGCTTCGTGACCGTTCTTACCAGGAATAGGTTCGAGAACTAATACCGAATCAGGGACTGCATCCGCAGCGCCAATTCCTGTAAACCATGAATAAGCGGAATGGGAACGGAATTGAAAGTCACTGTCATTAGAGCGAACTTTTAAATTTCCTGCTGGAATAACAAGCCGAACACCTTTGTATGCTTTTGAAAGTTTTGCACGGCGCTTTTTAGTGAAGGGAACAGACGGATGTGCACTCACGCCTTCAAGAGGTGATGGTGCCCAACCTTGAGACATAAAAGTTAAGTGATCTGTTGAGGGTGGAATGTCGTGAAGACGAGTTCCTTTGTTATCAAAAGGAGAAACGCTCTTAGCCGCCGACTTCTTATTCTGTGCTTTTTTCGCTGCCATGGTATGAAAACCTTTTCCAGTTATTTGCATAAAGTGTTATTCAGTCGTTATCAATAATAATGGAATTGGCTTTATTAAGAAACCCTTCTCACCTAAGATTCCCAGAATGTTCAAAAGCGAAAAAAGCACTGTTGCTTGGTGGGATACCGCTGTTATTTATCAGGTATATCCACGTTCCTTTAAAGACAGCAACGGTGATGGTGAAGGTGACCTTCGCGGAGTAATTAACGAAATCCCTTATTTGCAATCACTTGGTATTGACGCAATTTGGCTCAGCCCATTCTTTAAATCTCCAAATAAAGATGGTGGCTATGATGTATCTGATCCTCGAGATGTCGACCCTCGTTTTGGAAAAATCAGCGATGCCGAAGATTTGATTGAAGAGGCACACAGTGCTGGCATAAAAGTAATTTTCGATATTGTGCCAAATCATTTCTCAAGCGAGCATCTCTGGTTTAAAGCGGCGCTGGCATCCAAGCCTGGTTCGCCAGAACGTGATCGCTTCCACTTTGCAGATGGTCAAGGTGAAGGTGGAAATACGCCACCCAATAACTGGAATTCAATTTTCAATGGTCCAGCTTGGACTCGCGTTATCGAAACTGACGGTAAGCCTGGTCAGTGGTACTTACATCTCTTTGATTCATCTCAACCGGATCTCAATTGGGAGAATAAAGACGTATCAGATGATTTCGAAAAGACAATTCGATTCTGGCTTGATCGCGGCCTCGATGGATTCCGAATTGATGTTGCGCATGGACTTTATAAATCAGATATTCATACCAACCACCGCGATCCTGAAGGTTTAACCCACGCTCTTCGTTTAGATCTTGGCGGAATGGATCACGATGTTCGCACAGCGCTGTTGAGCGATATTCCATTCTTTGGTCAAACAAAGACTCACGAGATTTATCGAAAATGGCGCACAATTCTCGATTCATATCCAGATAAACGAATGGCTGTTGCAGAAGCCTTCCTCTACCCAACTTCTCGTTTAGCTGATTATGTGCGTCCAGATGAACTTCATCAAGTATTTAATTTTGATTACATGGCAGTTGAATGGAGCGCGGAGAAGATCCGCGATTCGGTTAATCGCAGCATTCAGGAACTCGCAGGTGTTGGCGCCATTCCTTCATGGGTAATGGATAACCACGATTCACCACGCGTTGTTTCACGTCTGAAATCCGAAGATAAAGCTCGCGCATTTGCTCTACTGACTCACGCACTCCCAGGCGCTGTTTATGTTTATCAAGGTGAAGAACTTGGTTTAGCTGACGGAATTATTCCTGATGAAGCACGTCAAGATCCTTCCTACATTCGCTCTGGCGGAAAAGATAAGGGCCGCGATGGAGCACGTGTCCCACTTCCATGGAATTCAAAAGAAAGTAATTTTGGATTCTCGACTGGAACCCCGTGGTTGCCTATGCATTCCTCAATGAAAGCGCACTCTGCCGATCTTCAAGAAGGTGATTCTGGAAGCTTCCTCAATCTTTATCGAACCTCATTTGCTCTACGCAAACGCCTTGCCACTCAAGGAGTGTCAAAAGAGTTGGTGTGGAGAGAGGGACCAGAAGGAATTGTGTATTTCACTCGTGGCAGTGGATTTAGCGTTCTTGCTAACACTACGGATGCGCCTATCGACGTTAACGTCCACACAGCAGTGATGGTGATTCTTGAATCAAAGGGTGGCGCGAGTGTTGATGGAACGATCGTTACTGTTCCCGCACATACAACACTCTGGTTACAGAGCTAATTAGCTTTAAATAGCTCGAGTAGAACCTCTGACAATGAGAGTTGTTGGAAGCGTTAAAGTCTTTGGAAGTCCATCTGGCTTATTTATTTTTTCCATTACTGCCCAAGCAGCCATCTCGCCTAGGGTGCGAACTGGTTGTGCAACAGTGGTGAGATCAGCAAATTCAGCCATGGTGTGACCATCAAAACCTATAATAGAAATATCTTCAGGACACCTAAGCCCTCGCTTTTTCATTGCCATCATTGCGCCGTATGCCATTTCATCAGACTCGCAGAAAATAGCCGTCGGCAAATCCTTGCGTGACAGTAAATCTTCCATTGCACTGATCGCTGTTTCAATAGTGAAGTTAGCAAAAACTTCGTGCTGAGGATTTAACTCCAAACCGTTCTCTTCAAGCACAGAAATAAATCCTGCACGTCGATTATTGTGAACGGGAAATTCAAAAGATGTTTGGATATCTCCAGAGAGAATACCTATTTTCTTGTGGCCAAGACTTACTAAATGTTGTGTGGCAATTCGAGCCCCGAGCACATCGTCGATTGCAACAGATGAAAATTCTGGCCGATGAAAACCAATAAGGGAGATTGGCATGTCCAAACTCAACATCGTTTTAAATTCTTCTTCAGTCGGAGGAAGACTAATCGTGATAAGCGCATCAACATTTTCACGTAAATTCTTGGCGACAGCTAATTTATCGCGGCCCTTAATTTGTGAAAAGTTGTACAGCAAAATATCCATATCTGCATCGCGAAGAGCTTGAGCAACACCGGCAATCGCTTCAGCGAAGAACCATCGTGACGTATAGGGAGAAATTATTCCTACCGTGTTGGTCTTTCCACTTTGCTTTGAAACGGAATCAATCGGATATCCAAGAAGCTCTGCCGCTTCGACAATCTTTGCGCGTGTGCGTTCATTAACGTGTTGAAGTCCTCGAAGAGCGCGCGAGACAGTTGCGGGTGAGACCCCCGCTTTCTCAGCAATCTCTTGAATACCAGCCATTTCAGCCCCTCAGAGAGAATCCACAACAGAGTGAAAGGGTAGAGAAGCTAGGTGTGAGGCGCAATAGAACCGGCTGAACTCTGACTACTTCAGCCAAGCAAGAGGAGAAGACGAGCGATTTCAGAGGCGACAGCTTTACGACCTGGTTTGATGTATTTGCGAGGATCGACAAGTTTTGGGTCGCTATTCAAAGCGCCACGAACTTCATTAGTAAAAACATGATTGAGGTGTGTAGCGATATTGATTTTACGCATTCCAGCTTTGACTGCTTTTTGAATGTCGCCATCTGCCACACCAGAAGATCCATGAAGAACTAGCGGAACGGAGACAGTGCTCGCAATGGAGCGAATCAAATCAAAATCTAAAGCTGCATCGCGTGTTGTCATCGCGTGAGAAGAGCCAACAGCCACAGCGAGAAGGTCAACACCTGTCGCATCCACGAACGCTTTTGCCTCATCAGGATTGGTACGGACTCCAGGAGCGTGCACTCCATCTTTTCCACCAACTTCACCAAGTTCAACTTCAATCGAAGCACCATACTTCTTGCACAATTGTGCAAGATCAGCGCTCTTTGCGACATTAGCTGCGTAATCCAATTTAGAACCGTCGAACATGATGGAATCAAATCCGAGATCGAGCGCTTCACGAATAAGTTCTTCATCTTCAGCGTGATCAAGGTGCACCGAGAGAGGCACATCTGAATCTTCGGAAATAGCTTGGCATGCGCGAGCGATTGGTTTTAATGAACCGTGATAGTGAACTGCATTCTCTGAAATCTGAAGAATTGTTGGAAGCTTTGCTTCATTCGCGCCGATGGAATAAGCCTCTGCATGCTCAATGAGGATAACGTTGAACGCACCAATAGCCCCACCGCGTTTAGCTGCTTCGTGGACGAGGGAAGCCCCCGTGAATTTGCGCTCGCTCACTTCTCGTCTCCTTTTTTATTTCCCCACACAGTAAATTGATGAACAAGAATTCCACCAACCAAAGCCCAGAATGGGGCAGCAATACTGAAGAATTTTATTCCAGAAACTGAAATGGAGAGTGCAACAATTCCTGCATCTCGATATTCAGCATCGACCAAAGCTTCGTGAATAGCTGAAGAAATAGTAGGAATAAGTGCCAATCCAGCTAGTACTGCAACTAAAACAGCGGGAAGTGATGATAGAAAGCCGCTTTCTACTCCTGCATATAAACCGAGCGCTAGATAGATAAGCCCTGAAACAAAACCTGCGAAATATCGAGTCTTTGGATTGGGATCTGCATCTGGACCACAACCAATTGCTGCAGTCATCGCGGCGCAGTTAACTCCGCTACCACCGAATCCAGCGGACAAGAGTGAAAGAAATCCGCCCGTTGTCACAATTGCATTTATCGGTGCTTCGTAATTCATATTAAAAAGTACAGCGGAACCTGTGGCAAATTGGGTAGTCATCACCAAAAGAAAGATTGGAAGAGCTAAGTTAATTGCGGAAGCAACGGTGAATGTTGGGTTGGTCCACATTGGATGCACAAGATCGGCATGAATATGTGGATTCACTAACTTCTTTTGAAGTGCTGCGACGAGCAAACCGGAGAGAAGAGCAAAAACTATTGTGGCCTTAAATTTAAATGCACGTCCTGCAAAGAAGATCACAATCATTGGAAGTGCAATCCATGGTCCGCTACGAACGGAAGAGAAAGCAGTGACTCCAAAATTAAAGAGAACTCCACCTAACATTGCCATTACAACTGGACGGGGTACAAGGTGAATAAATTTGCTAAAGAGCCCACTCATTCCTAGTGCTGTTACTGCAATTGATGCAATGAAATATGCACCAACGACCTCTGGGAAAGGATGCGACGTGAGACTGTCAACAAGTAACGCCGTTGTGGCCGATCCCCATGCTCCAATGATTGGCATGCGATAACGAAGAGTGAGAACTAATCCAAAAATTCCGGAGCCGAGAAAGATCGTCCATAACCAAGAATTGGTTTGTCCTTCTGAAAGGTGTCCTGCTTGCGCAGCTTGAAACAAAATTGCAACAGGCCCGGTAACTGAAATAAGTACTGCCAAGAATCCAGCGAGAAGTGCGCTCCATGATGCAGATTTCTTGAGATCACGTGAGTTCTCTTTGATGGCCTGAAAGACCGGAAGGTGAGTGGTTCCAACTTCGAGTGAGTTGGGGCTTTTTTCCATGCCACGAGTCTATAAAGAAGTTGAGACTCTTTTATGTCAGACCAATAAGAGATACCCTCGTATCAGTAGAGATTCTCATTTGTGTGGAAAGGAACCACAATGCTTCGCGAAGGTGTTATCAACGGACAATTAGCTTCCGTTCTCGCACGATTCCGTCACGTGAATACTCTTGCGATTGTCGATGGACCATTTCCTAGCTATCCAGGAGTAGAAATCGTTGATTTAGCAGTTATCAAAGGGCAACCAACGATTCCTGAGATCTTGGATGCAATTCTTCCCCTCATGGAGTTGACCGGTTTATATCTCGCAAATGAATTTGATGAGAAAGTCGATCCTAAGACAGTGACAGAGTACAAATCTCATTATCAAGGGATCCCTATCGAATACATTCCACATTCAGAATTTAAAGTAAAAGTGGGCCAAGCTCTCGCCATCATTCACACGGGAGATGCAGTTCCCTACAGCAGTGTCATTTTAAAATCAGGTTGATAGCCATACTTTTAGAATTAACAAAGAGATTGTTAGTTTGACTTTCTTTTTAACATTTCTTGTGATTAAGTTTGCCTAGGATTACAAGACGAAGGGGGCTAGACCGCGTGACGATTGAGTCTCTCAGCGTAGCAACGAATAAGCGCGCGATTCGTCAGCGTGCATTAGCTCAACTTGTTACCGAACGCGGATCACTTTCGGCTCAAGAACTTGCTAATGAGCTCAACGTGTCTATCATGACCGTACACCGCGATCTTGAAGATCTCGAACGTCAAGGCGTTGTCCGAAAATTCCGCGGTGGTGTTTCTGCCCAACCATCTGTTGTCTTTGAATCAAACGTGGGCTTCCGCATGGACGCCAATCCTGGCGAGAAACGCACGCTTGCTGAAGCTGCAATCAAATACGTCGAACCTGGTATGACCATTGTTTTGGATAACTCCACAACTGTCTTGCAGATGGTACCTCTCCTTGCTGATGTAACTCCGATTTACGTTGCAACCAACTTTCTCAAGGCCATCAACCAACTATCGTCAATTCCAGATATTCGCCTTGTCACGTTCGGCGGGGACTTTGATCCCACGAGCGACACATTCACTGGCGTTCTCACAGAGCAGGCAATTGAATCAATTCGTGTGGATGCTGGCTTCTTCTCCGCATCGGCGGTATCGGGCGGCTCCGCCTACCAACGCCAAAGTCGTATAGTGGCCTTCAAGCAAGCAATGATGAAGGCAGCCAATTCAAAATATCTTCTTCTGGACCACACCAAACTGGACAAGGTCGCCTTCCATAAACTGGCCCCACTGACTGACTTTGATCTCGTCTTTATAGGCGAAGGTGCATCCACGGCCTCTCTTGAGGAACTCACTCGCGCGGGCGTTAAGTTCGAAGTGATTCCCGCATAACTTTTTGTTAGTTTAACATTCTTACTGTTACAAAACTGTTATAAAAATATTGCGTATTTGAGTGCAACCGCTATTGACACCCACATTCCCACCGATTTAACTTCAGTTATGTGATTTCCGACAAAAAATGTGTGAAATTAACAAAAGTATTAACATAAAATGTTAATTGGAGGATGAAAAACGTGAGAGCTGTCGTATTCGAAGGCAAGGGCAAACTGACTGTTACAAACCTGCCCGATCCAACCCCTGGCGAGAAGGATGTAGTTCTCAAGGTGGCTGCGGTCGGAATGTGCGGTACAGATATCCATGTTTATGACGGAGAGTTTGAGGGGGGCGTATTTCCAATCATTCCAGGTCACGAAATCTCCGGCGAGATTGTTGCAGTTGGTTCAGCTGTTAAAAATCTCAAGGTCGGAGATCTCGTAACCGTTAACCCAACTCTCACATGTGAAGAATGCGAATTCTGCCTGACCGGTCGGAGCAACCTTTGTCGCAATTGGCAAGGAATGGGTGTTGTCGCGAACGACGGTGCATCTGCAGAATTTCTCCGGGCACCTGCACGAAACTGTCACAAACTTCAACCCGGAACAAATTTAAATCACGCAGCATTGATTGAGCCACTTGCATGTGCCGTTCGTGGATTCGACGTTCTTCCTCGTGAAATGGGATCACATTATTTAATTTACGGCGCAGGAACGATGGGATTGTTGATGGCACAACTTGCCCGTCGTGCTGGTGCTGTTTCTATTTCAATTGTTGATACTAACGAAAAGCGTTTGCAAGCCGCTCGTGAAGTAGGTGTCGAACACACATTCACAAATGCAAATGAGTCGAACCGAAATCTTTTTGAAGTTGTAATCGATTGCACGGGTGTTGTAGCCGCTATTGAAGATGGACTCCCACGTGTGAAGCCTGGTGGAACATTCCAACACTTTGGAGTTGCCCCAGTTGACGCTCGTGCAAAATATTCACCTTTTCGCATTTATCGCGACGAAGTAAATATTGTCGGAACGATGGCAACTGTTTCATGCTTTGGTCGCGCCGTTGATCTTTTTGAAGCTGGAGCAATTAATCCGGAACCAATGATTTCTCACTTCTACTCGCTCGATGATTACGCTGAAGCAATGGATATGTTCCGCAAGGGAACAGGCCGTAAGCTGCAAATCAGACCAAGTGCTTTGCAATCAGGAACATTAATTTCCCTCTAAATAAGGCAATCAAAGGAGCTTTCATTCAAATGTCGCCGAGAGTTAAATTTACCAAACTACGTATTGTTCTTATCGGAATCACAGTAGCTTTAGTTGTAGCAATGGCTCTTTCAACAAAGGTTGTTAGCTTGTCGGATGCCAACTTAACTTTCCGTACAGGAACAACTTCTCTGCAAGCCAACCCAAAACTTTCTGTTTCATTTGCTGACAAGAAGTGGCCTGAGGTAGTTCCTTACATTAAGGCCCACGCTGTGGACATCCTTGAAGTTGACAAGGGAATTCAAGCTGACATTACAAATGTTGGCCCTAAGTATGGCCACACGGATGGGCCAGGAAATGCTTATGCCGTACCAGTTAAATTCACTGGCGTTGGCCAAGCTATGGTGAATGATTTTCTTCCTGTGAAGGTGGCTGGGCTTTCATCGGCGGCAACGATTTACGTGCAGATGGGACCAGCTCTTAATGGAACATCTCTTCGTGACGTGACCGGAACAGTCAAGTTTGAAGATTTTGTAAATCAACTCGCATATCAAGATGCGGCAACGAAGCTAAACGACAAGGTTCGCGAGACGGTATTGAAGCCATTTAAGCACGGTGATCTTGTTGGAAAGACAATTACTTTGTACGGAGCTATGTCGGTTACTAATCCGACAAATTACATTGTGATTCCAACTGAAATAACAGTAGGTAAGTAATGTCCAAATCAGATCTCGTTCTTCGCGCTAAAAAGGTCCGTAAGGAGTACGGTTTAACGGTCGCACTCAATGACGTCGATTTTGACTTAGTGCGCGGAAAAGTAACTACCCTTTTTGGTGAAAATGGCGCCGGCAAGTCAACTTTGATGAAGATTCTTGCTGGCATTGAAAGGCCAACTTCTGGATCACTGGAGTTAGATGGAAAAGATATTTCATTCGATAGCTCAACAGAGGCTCGAGCAAACGGAATTTCAATTATTCACCAAGAACTTAGCCTCGCTCCGAATCTAACTGTTCGAGACAATATGTTTCTTGGAAGTGAAATTCGCTCTCTCGGTTCGCGCGTGAATTATGCGGCAGAGAATGAAAAAGTCCGCGAAATTATGAAGCGGCTACAACATGACATTGGCCCTGATGAAATTGTTGGGGATCTGAGACTCGGTCAACAGCAAATCGTTGAAATTGCTCGCGCTTTGGCTTCTGATGCCCGTATCTTGATTATGGATGAACCAACTTCAGCCCTCTCAAATGTTGAAATTGAAATTCTCTTTACCGTTATCGAAGATCTCAAGGCTCACGGAGTTTCAATTGTCTACATTTCTCACCACCTAGAAGAAGCTCTCCATGTTGCCGATTACATCTATGTCTTGCGCGATTCCAACATGATTGCGACCGATGAAGCTAAGAACGTTGACCTTCCAGGAATCGTACGTATGATGATTGGCCGGGATGGCGCTGGATCTACTGCAATTGATCAGAAGACAGATCAAGTAGTTCTTGAGCTCAAGAATCTCACTATTGCAGACCCAGCCAACCCAGCACGTTTGGCGGTTGATAACTTCAACCTGAAAGTTCATGCTGGTGAAGTCGTTTGCCTATACGGGCAAATGGGCGCGGGACGCACGGAACTTCTTGAAACTATTGCCGGACGTTTGAGCCAAATTTCGGGTCAGATTCTTCTCAATGGCGTTGATATCGCAACACTTTCTATTAACAGCCGTATTAAAGCTGGTGTTGCACTCGTACCCGAAGATCGTCAACGCGATGGCTTAGTGCAACTCATGACTGTTGGTCACAATATTGCACTTTCAAGTGTGGGTGATTTCGTAAAGAAATTCATCATGCGTACTTCACCTGAGGTCGCAAGTATCGAACAGAAGATTAAAGATGTTCGCGTAAAGACCTCTAGCCATAAATCTTTGATTACATCGTTGAGTGGTGGCAATCAACAAAAAGTTGTTATCGGCAAAGTTCTCTTAACAAATCCAAAAGCAATAATTCTTGATGAGCCAACGCGAGGAATTGATGTAGGTGCGAAAGCTGAAATTTTCCAATTACTTTCGGAACAAGCAAAATCTGGACTTGCTGTTCTTTTCGCAACCTCTGAAATCAGTGAAGCAATGGCTTCGGCTAATCGCATTATCGTCCTATCAAAGGGACACGTAACAGCTGAAATGGATCCAAAGAAAGTATCCCAATCTGATGTCATGGCGGCGGCAGATGACAAGACAAGCAAACTACGCATTGGAGCAGGTGCATGAGCAATCAAGTCAGTAAGTCAACGAAGAACATCTTCGATGGATTCACCTTCGGAAAGTTGTTAACAGAAGGACGAGCATTTATTGCGCTTGCCGTAATTATTGTTGTGTTTGCTTCTTTGTCTCCTAACTATCTGAACTTGAGCAACGTCATCGTTATGACTCGCCACGTGGGACTTAATGCACTTCTTGCTATTGGAATGTTGTTAGTAATTTTGACAGCCGGTATTGATTTGTCTGTTGGTTCAACAGTTGGCCTTAGCGGCGTGCTTGCAGGATTTATGTTGATGCAAGGAATTCAAATTCCAGGTACACAAACCGTTCTGTATCCGTCTGTTTGGGTGATTGTTGTTCTGTGTTTAGGTGCTGGTGCGCTGGTGGGGCTCTTAAATGGGGTTCTCATTACTCGCTTTAAAGTGGCACCATTTATTACAACTCTTGGAACTCTTTATGTTGTTCGCGGTACTGCACTTTTGATTGCAAAAGGCGAAACGTTCAATGACATGACAGGCAAGCCAGAACTTGGAAATACTGGTTTTCACGTACTTGGACTTGGAAAATTTCTTGGACTTCCAACTGGTGTATGGGTAATGATCGTCGTAGCTCTCGTCACCGCCCTCTTGTTAACCAAGACAGTATTTGGTCGTTGGTTGTATGCCCTGGGTGGCAACGAACGAGCAGCAGAACTATCTGGCGTACCAATCAAGCGAGTAAAAATTTGGGTTTACACACTTTCAGGAATTTGCGCCGCAGCTACAGGTTTAATCATTGCATCAGAACTTACAGCTGGTGCTCCACAAACGGGTCAGTCCTATGAATTGAATGCAATTGCGGCTGTAGTGATTGGTGGTGCAGCCCTTTCAGGTGGTCGTGGTCATATTCGTGGAACACTTCTTGGCGCATTCGTTATCGGTTTTCTAGGGGATGGTCTGGTTATTGTCGGCGTTTCATCTTTCTGGCAGATGGTTATCCAAGGTGCTGTAATCATTCTTGCTGTTGCACTCGATGAGGCACAACAAGGATCAAAGAAAAAACAGAAACTAGCAAAAGTAGCAGCTGAAAAATAAACAAGTTTCTGGTGCCTTCACGGAGTACCGGAATGAATGTCAGAAACCTCTGACATTAGGAGCAAAAGAAAGGCAGTACATGAAGAAGAACATCAAAATTGCCGGTATTGCAGGAGCACTTCTTGCAGTTGTCGGTATGACAACAGTTGGTGCAACAGCGGGACACGCTGCAGCTAAAAAGGGTGGATTGATCTCAATCATCACTGTTACATTAAAGAACCCTTTCTGGCAGGCTGAAGTGAAAGCTGCTGAAGCAGAAGCTAAGGCTTTGGGCTACACCACAAAGTCAGCTGCTCACGAGCAAGATGTAAATAAGCAGAGCCAACTTATCGACGCTGCTATTGCCAACAAATCTGTTGCAATCATCTTGGATAATGCTGGTGCAGATGCATCAGTTGGACCAATCACAAAGGCTACAAAAGCTGGTATTCCAGTATTCCTAGTTAACGCTGAAATCAATAAGACAGGCATTGCTAAGGCTCAGATCGTTTCTAACAACGCACAAGGTGCTGCTATCGGTGGCGCTGAGTTCGCACGTATCATGGGTCAAAAGGGCGATTACCTAGAGCTTTACGGCAACCCAACAGATAACAATGCTGAAGTTCGTTCTTCAGGTTACAAGTCTGTAATGTCACAATACCCAGGAATGGCTAACCTCCAAAAGGAAGTTGCTAACTGGGATCGTCAGCAGGGCTTCGCTAAGGCTCAAACAATGCTTCAAGCACACCCTGATGTAAAGGGAATCATCAACGGAAACGACGAAATGGCTCTTGGTGCAATTGCTGCACTTAAGGCTGCTGGTAAGACTGGCGTTCTCGTGGGTGGGTTCGATGGATCACCTGATGCTGTTGCCGCTGTAAAGGCAGGAACACTTGCTTATACAGTTCTACAACCAATCACAGTTCTATCAAAGATGGCTGTAGATCAAGCAAACAACTACATCAAAACAAAGAAGACGGGCGCTTCATCAGAGAAGCAAACTGTTGACTGCACACTTATCACAAAGGCAAACGCTGCTAAGTACACATCTTGGGCTCTTAAGGCTTAAGTTAAAAAAAGTACTTATTAGCAAGTAATTGTCAGAGGTTTGTTTGAGAGCACCGCAGAGTTCCCGACTCCCGGTGAAGGCACCGGTGCTCTCACTCAAACTGAATAATTACTTAGATTTTAAAGATTTATATTTTAAAAATTATGACAAAGTAGCAATCAAAGCATTTTTATCTAGAAATGGTGAAGGAAATTGGCTTATCTGATTAATGATGCATCTGAATTCGTAGATGAAATGACAGAAGGTTTTGTCGCTGCAAATTCGCATCTTGTACGTTCGGTGTACGGAGGAGTTGTGCGTGCACAGGCGACCCCTGCCGATCGTGTAGCAATCATAGTTGGAGGCGGATCAGGGCACTACCCAGCTTTCTCTGGAGTAGTCGGACCCGGACTAGCTCACGGGTCGGCCATGGGAAATGTATTTGCATCACCATCCGCACAACAAATTTATAATGTTTGTAAATCAGCTGCTGGAAAGTCTGGCGTTTTTATGTCGTACGGAAATTATGCCGGTGATGTAATGAACTTTAATCAGGCACAAGAGAAACTTAATTCAGAAGGTATCCCATGCCAGACCGTTGTGGTTACAGACGACATAATGAGCGCGTCGAAAGCGGAGATTCATAAGCGTCGTGGAATCGCTGGAGATTTAACCGTGTTTAAAATAGCGGGAGCAGCATCGGAAGCGGGCTACTCACTTGATGATGTAGTTCGCGTCGCAAATCTCGCTAATGATCGCACCCGCACAATCGGCGTTGCGTTCTCTGGCTGCACTTTGCCAGGTGCAGAACATCCTCTGTTTACGGTTCCAGAAGGAATCATGGCTTTAGGTCTTGGTATTCACGGCGAACCAGGACTCTCCGAAACAAAGATTCCAACTGCCAACGATCTTGCTGAAGATCTCGTGGCGCGCTTGCTTGAAGAGACTCCAGCGGGTTGTACTAATGATGCAGCGCGAATCGTCGTACTGCTTAACGGGCTTGGTGGCGTGAAATACGAAGAACTCTTCGTGGTCTATCGCTCAGTAGCTCGTATCTTGAAGGAAAAAGGCATCACTATTGTTGAACCAGAAGTTGGAGAGCTTGTTACAAGCTTTGAGATGGCGGGACTCTCGTTGACATTTACGTGGCTTGACGAGGAATTAGAAAAACTTTGGGCAGCACCGGCGTATACGCCTGCATATAAGAAGGGATCAGTCCAAATAACCGGAGCTGATAACTCCAGTGGGGGCAATGAAATTGTGGAAGCGGCTATCCCAGTCGCATCAGCCCATTCGATTGCTTGTGCGAAGAATATTGAGCGTGTGGTCGCATCCATCGATGCCACTATCACTGAAAATGAATCCTACCTGGGTGAACTCGATTCATATGCTGGAGATGGTGACCACGGAATTGGAATGGCGCGTGGTACTCATGCCGCACTAAATGGAATTAAGCAAGTAGTTTCACGTAGCGCTGGCGTCGGAACGGCTCTTGAAAAAGCTGGAGATTCTTGGGCCGATCGCGCCGGAGGAACCTCCGGTGCGATCTGGGGAATTATTCTTCGCGAGATTGGCAAGGAACTAGGGAATTCTGCAAAACCAAGCGCTGCCTCCGTGGCTGCGAGCATCGTCCGTGCAAAGAATGAGGTTATGTCTTTTGGAAAGGCACAAATCGGAGACAAGACACTTGTTGACGCGCTCGTTCCTTTTGCTGAGACTTTGCAATCACAAGTCAGATCCGGAGAAAACCTTGCAGAGGCATGGGAATCAGCCGCAACTGCCGCGATTACTGCAGCCGATGCAACAGGGGCACTTCTTCCAAGAATCGGCCGCGCCCGTCCTCACGCCGAAAAGAGCATTGGGCACCCAGACCCAGGTGCGATCTCATTCGCCATGATTACACGCGACTTGATTCCACTTATTAGAGAGATTGCGTAACCGGCTATGACAAAGAAACTGAAATTAGTGATTGGTAGCGATGAAGCTGGATATCAATACAAGGAAGTTTTGAAGGCAGATCTTCTCGCAAGCCCATTGGTTGAAAGCGTGGTAGATGTTGGGGTTGAGGCAGAAAGTCACACGGCATATCCTTCAATCGCAACAGCAGCAGCGGAGATAGTTGCTTCTGGATCAGCGGATCGCGCACTCTTAATTTGTGGAACGGGACTAGGCGTCGCTATTGCTGCAAATAAAGTTAAGGGAATTCGTGCAGTAACCGCACATGATGGTTTCTCGGTCGAACGTGCAGTTCTTAGCAATAATGCACAAGTACTTTGTATGGGTCAGCGAGTTGTCGGTATTGAACTTGCACGTCGACTTGCTAAGGAATGGCTTACTTACGAATTCGATATAACTTCAGCATCTGCTGAAAAAGTTGAGCTGATTAATCAGTATGAAGCGAATTGTTGATTCGATGACATCAAAGCACCCAGCGAAGGTTGTCGGCGTAAGTCTCAAGATGTATATGGACCGTGCTGCGACTGTGGCATGGGCTCGTGAAGTGAAGTCGCTTCTCGCCAGCCACCCTGCCGTGACCTCTGGGGTAATATCTGTATTTTCACTTCCCAGCTTTCCTCTGATCGCAGACGTTGCAGAAATTTTTGAAGGAACAAAATTAGTAGTTGGTTCGCAGAACCTTTCACATCAGGATGCAGGGGCACTTACTGGGGAAGTAAGTCCAGTTGTACTTAAGCAACTTGGATGCCAATATGCAGCAATTGGTCATTTTGAACGTCGCACACATTTCAAAGAAAATGAAAGTGAAATTGCAGAAAAAGTCAGCGCCGCCTTTCGGAATCAAATTGCACCAATTATTTGTGTTGGAGAAACAGATTTTGTAGATGAGGAATCTTCTGAACTCGAAACTATCAGTCAAATCCAATCGGCTTTATTGCTGTCAACTGAATATAAGAATCTACCGACGGTCATTGCCTATGAACCGTCATGGGCGATTGGTGCTGAAAAACCGGCCTCACCAGCTCATATAAATCAGTTGTGCGCAGCGATTCATAACGAGTTGAAAGCCTTGGGCTTAACAAATTATTGGGTGATGTATGGCGGTAGCGCTGGTCCTGGCCTATTTTCTGAAGTTTCACAAAATATAGACGGCTTGTTCTTGGGTCGCATGGCCCATGAACCTCAAGCGCTTGCCGTAGTTGTGGATGAATTTTGGTCAGCACAAAGAATTTCAGCAGTTTCCTAAAAATATCTATAGCAAAGGAGTCGAGTATGTCCGGAAAAATGAAAGCTGTTGTGTGCCACGCACCAATGAATTACAAGCTTGAAGAGATTGATATTCCAAAGCCAGGTCCAGGTGAAGCGCTTGTAAAAGTTGAAGCCGTAGGAATTTGCGCAAGCGATTTGAAGTGCTATCACGGAGCTGCAAAGTTCTGGGGAGATGCCAATCGTCCGGCTTGGGCAGAGACTGAAGTTGTTCCAGGGCATGAATTTGTTGGCGAAATCGTAGAACTCGATGCCGCCGCTTCCAAGCGTTGGAATGTCAAAGTCGGTGATCGTGTAGTCGCCGAACAGATTGTTCCATGTGGAACGTGTCGCTACTGTCAACGTGGTGATTACCATATGTGCGCACCTCACGGCATGTTTGGATTCAAGCGAGCAACTCCGGGTGCGATGGCTTCATATATGGTCTTCCCTGTAGAAGCGCTCGTTCATAAAATCTCAAAAGATGTAAAGCCTTGGCATGCTGCATACGCAGAACCACTTTCGTGTGCACTTCATGCAGTTGAGCGCGCAAATATTAAATTTGATGACGTTGTTGTTGTTGCTGGTGCAGGTCCTATCGGACTTGGAATGGTGGCAGGCGTACGTGCAAAGAATCCTCGAATTCTCGTCGTGCTTGATTTTGATGATCGTAAACTTGCAGTTGCCAAGAAGTGTGGTGCTGACATCACTATAAACGTCGGCAAGGAAGATGCAGTTCAGATTGTTCGCGACTTGACGGAAGGATATGGCGCGGACATTTACCTAGAAGGCACAGGTCACCCTGCCGCAGTCCCACAAGGGCTCAAGATTCTTCGGAAACTCGGTACCTTCGTCTGCTACTCAGTATTTAAGGAGGATGTAACCGTGGATTGGTCCATTATCTCTGATGATAAGGAATTGGATGTCCTTGGTGCGCACCTTGGTCCTCATTGCTGGCCTGCCGCAATCAAGATGATTGAATCGGGAATTTTGCCTCTTGATGAGATCTGCACACATCAATTCCCATTAGCTGATTTCCAAAAGGGACTTGACATGGTCGACGCTGGAACTGAATCAATTAAAGTTTCTCTGGTTCCTTAAGGAGTAATTGTGGCAAAACCAGAAAAGTTACCGCCAAATCAATTCGACCATTTTTATAAGGGTGGTTACAAAATTGGTTCACTTCGCGGGGGGCCGGGCGGACCTATGCGCCCGGAGGAATGGATTGGCTCCACAACAACTCGTTATGGCGAGACAGATACTGGACTCTCAAAACTTTCGAGCGGAGAGTTACTTGTCGATGTCATCGGTCGAGAATCTGAAGCGTGGCTCGGTCGAGAACACCTCAATACTTTTGGATCGAGTACTGAAATCTTAGTGAAGCTGCTTGATCCCGACCAGGCGCTACCCGTGCATTTTCACCCCACCAGAAAATTTGCAAAAGAACATCTTGGCGTTAGTCACGGAAAGACCGAGGCTTGGATCATTGTTGATGCACCTGCTGGAGCAAAAGTCGGCCTTGGTTTTAAAAAAGAGATGAGTAAAACAGAAGTCCTACCTCTGGTTGCGGGGAAGCAATCTCAAGCAATTATTGATTCACTTGAGTTTTTTGAGGTCAAGCCAGGAGATGCTTTCTTTGTTCCCTCTGGAATTCCTCACGCCATTGGTGCGGGAATTTTCGTGATGGAAATGCAAGAACCAACCGACTATTCAGGCTTACTTGAATGGGAAGGTTTTGCGGTCGATGGTGAAAAAGACGGACATTACGATCTAGGTTTCGACATACTTCTTGATGATTTGCGCTACTCACCCCTTAACAAGAATGAAATTGAAAAATGGATCACGCATGACAGGTTAAACGCTGCGACTGATGTCAATATTTTCTCTGAATCAGCTAATCCATATTTTCGTGCAAATTACCTCTCGGGTAAAGTAAGTTCAGTTGAAGCTGGTTTTGCTATATTTCTAGCGCTCAGCGGTCAGGGAAGAGCAAATTTTGAAAATGCAGGTGAAATGGAAATCTCCAGAGGTGAAGCAGTAGTGATTCCGCATTCAGCTGGCGGGTGGACTTTAACTGGAGTCGGTGGAATTCTTACCCGTCCACCGCTCCCACACTACGCACGACTCGCTCAATAGAACGATGACGCTCGATATTGGTGGGAATTTTCGCCATGAGCTGACGGGATGTTTCTCGCAAGGTTCGAACTCGAATCCCACTGTTGCCATGGTTGAGGCTTCTTATCGTGTAAACAAAATGCATTATCGCTATATAAACTGTGAAGTAAATCCTGATCAATTGCAGGATGCTGTTGCTGGTGCCAAGGCTATGAATTGGAAAGGGTTTCACTGTTCAATTCCACACAAAGTTTCAGTTATAAAATATCTTGATCAACTTGGAGAATCTGCAAAAGTTATAGGTGCTGTGAATTGTGTTGTGAACCGAAACGGGAAATTAATTGGTGAGAATACAGACGGCAAAGGTTTTTTACAGTCGTTTTACGAAATAGCGGACCCTAAAGGTAAAACGATTGTGCTTTTAGGTGCAGGAGGTGCAGCACGCGCCATTGCAGTCGAATTAGCTTTAGCAGGGGCGGTTAAGTTTTACATAGTTAACCGTGGAAGTCAGCGAGGCATAGAATTAAAAGAACTTCTAAATTCTAAAACGGATTCAACAGCAGAGTTTATTTCATGGAATGAAACTTACGTAATTCCGAGTGATGCGGATGTATTAATCAATTCAACTTCACTGGGAATGATTGGAGAGCCGGTTGACCAAGATATTGATTACAGTAGTATTGGCCCGGGCTTGATTGTTGCTGATGTAATAATAAATCCGCTAAATACAGCATTTCTTTTGAAAGCGGCTGCACGGGGTGCGACCACAATCCAAGGTATCGGTATGGTCGTCAATCAAGCTGTAATTGCCATTCAAGAGTGGTCGGGCGTGGACGTAAATCCCGTAGATCTAACCAATGAGTTGATGAAAGCGCTTCAAATATAAGATTTTGACCTTCTGACCGTGAAGAGTAAAAGTGTGCATGATGGAGCACCCAATTCATCAATGTATACTTCGTACGTACTTGGAGACGTCGCATAGCCCGGTCGAGTGCGCCTCACTGCTAACGAGGTAAGGGGTAAAACCCTTCAAGAGTTCAAATCTCTTCGTCTCCGCCAGTCTTTCCCGAAACAATTGGGATACGCGCAATCGTCACAGTTTTCGCCTCTTCTGTGAAGCGATTCCAATCAATAGTCGATTCCTCTAAAAGTTTGGATCCAAGCCCTCGCCTCTCCGAAGGTTCGAGGACGTTTCCGTCATTGGAAACAATAAGTTCAAGAATTCGAGAATCAACTTCCTGACAGCGTATCTCGATAGAACTTGCCTTTCCGTGCTTTACCGCATTGAACGACATCTCTGTGATCAAATCAATCAGAGCGGTATTAGAAATTGGGTCTGCGGCGACTTTCTTCAATACTTCAGAAGGCATATCCCAGGTTACTTCTGCTATCCCGTTCCATGTGTCGCGAATCTTCACTAGTACTGAATCAAGAGAATCAGGACTTTTAAAATTTCTGTAAATATGTGTAACGGCGGATTCAATCAATTCAGCCAAACTTGATCTAAGAGAATCGTTATCTACGCCAGAATCAATAGCCAGACGTAACTTAATAAATGCAGCCTCCATCGCGGCCTGAATCTGCCCATGCAGCGTAAAAGAAAGTAACCGCTGTTGTTGTCGATTAAGCTCGCGGGCGCGTGCAAGTTCCCAATTGAGTTCAGCACTAATGATTTCAATCCCAACCCTTACTTCAAGAGCTTCTCTGCGAGCTGAATTAAATACCGCGAAGAGTAATCCGAGAAGTACAGTAAAAACTGGGATTAAGAAAATGAATTGTCCTGGGTGCTGACTATCTTTAATAACAAAGTAGGACTCCAGCCCTACGAACTGTCCCGGCAGATAAAGGGAGAGAAACATGAAAAGCGCTTCTGGAACCCGCTTTAATCTTTTAGTTACTCGAGCAAAAAATATTTTCGATATCTTGATAAGAAGTATCCCTAAGAAGAGGACTGAAGCTATTTCAAGTAAAGATGTACGCAACGGAAAATCATGCACCAGCGCTGATCCACCAAAGAGGATAAGAGCAAGAATAATTGGAACCTCAGAAATTCGGTCTATGTGTGTGCTCTTCGAGAAAACTCTCTTCCAATTAATCTTGTAGGCCACATCTTGTGAGGGCGATTCGAGAATTCCTCTAGTTTGCTTATCAAGTATTTCACTTAAAGGTCGGACTACTTGGTCAATTGCGAGGCGAAGTATCTTAAGAGCATCTTCAGACTTAGCCCCTTTGAATGCTGAGATTGAATCTTGTAATTGAGTAGCGATTGAATTTTTGAAAGTTTCATCAAAGAGATTGATCTTTTCTATTGTTGCGTCACGGAGTTGTCGTAATTTTCTTTGATCCGCAATCAATCGATTAGTTGATGCAGCATGGCTAGAACTGAAAGCGACCGCCAGAGTAGCCACCAGGATAGCTAGGCCAATGTTTGTAATTGACGCCTGCATTCGAAATGCCAAGCCAACGCCATTTTCAATGCCGAGCGCCTTCAAAATGCTGTAGATAAGCAATCCCCGCAATGCGGTGGCGGAGATGATTGTTCCTAATACCAAGTAAAGAAGTGCGGACCTTTCTACTCTTTTTAGAACCAAGACATTCACAACCCACATATAGAAGAAGATGAAAAAATGTATGAGAGTTACGATCACAATTCGTTGAAAAAGATAACCATTTACATTATGGGCTGTATCCACCAAGTGAGTCAGTAGTGCGAAAACCAACGTGGCAAAGAATGTAGGCAGAGAAAGTAGATACTTTGGATTGAGCAAATCTCGATTTCCCGTCATTTCTCACCCTTTCGTTCTGGGAATCCCGCACTTAGGAAATAACGTCTGGTTGCTTCAACACGTGGATTAAGTTTCCCCTTTGGGTCTATC
>CANFVU010000009.1 GCA_947450545.1 Actinomycetota bacterium | reverse complement strand
GCCTTGGGCTACCTTCAAAACAAGATAGATCTTCTCTTCGCCTTTAATGGTGCGGGTTTCGATGGCCTCAATGAGGGCCGCTCCGTGATGTGGGTAAACAACGGTTTCGCCGACCTTAAATGTCATTGAGAAGGGCCTTTCAGTAGGTCTTACGAGTCTTTCAGGGCCTTGTTACGCGTATTAACGCTTCAACAAGAGGGCAAGTCTACCAGCAATATGGGCCATCTCTCCAGCCCACCTTGAGGGTTCATTCAGGCCCAGCGCTCTCTTCTCGGTACGATTCGCCTCATGATTTCACGCAAGCTTTTGAGCGCAACTGCTGCCCTTCTCTCTCTCGGCCTCCTCACTGGCTGCACCGCAGCAGGTAAAGATGCCCCAACCTCCAAGATCCGCCAAGTGACTGATGGAGTTGAGAAAGATAGCGGCGCAATCAAACTTCGCGATTTCGTTCTCGTTGCACAACCTGATGGATCAGCAGTTCTTGTAGGCACCATCGTCAATCAAGACGCATCGAGTGATTCACTTGTATCAATTTCAGCTAATGGCACTGCAGGAAAATTGACGGGCGAAGTTGCGCTCGCTCAAAACACTCCCATTATTTTCTCTGGAGATAGCGCTAATGCACATGCTGCATTCCCTGCTCTCAACCTCACACCAGGTCAACGCGCAGATGTTTCCGTTGCATTTGGAAAAGCAGAGTCAGTGAAGTTCAGCGTTCTCGTTCGCGAAAAAGCTGAAGTCTTTGCAAACGTTGCTTAATTAAGCCTCGAATTTATAACCCAAACCACGCACGGTCTGAATGTAAACAGGGTTGGCTGGATCTTCTTCAATCTTTGCACGCAAGCGCTTGATGTGAACATCGAGAGTCTTGGTATCTCCGAAGTAATCACTTCCCCACACACGATCAATTAACTGCACTCGTGTGAGTACGCGGCCTGAATTGCGGACTAAGAATTCAAGCAATTCAAATTCTTTGAGTGGAAGCGGTGTGTTGACGCCATTCACCGTAACAATGTGTCGGTCAATATCCATTTTGACTGGACCAGCGACGAGTTGAGTATCGTCACCATAATTTTCATCCACCCCACCTTGGCGCCGCAATACTGCACGAATACGAGCGACGAGTTCACGGGCTGAATATGGCTTTGTTACGTAATCGTCAGCACCAAGTTCTAAGCCAACAACTTTATCTACTTCTGTATCTTTCGCAGTGAGCATGATGATTGGCACCGCAGAGGTTGCACGAATCTGGCGGCATACCTCTGTGCCAGATAGACCTGGGAGCATGAGGTCCAAAAGTATGAGGTCTGCGCCGTTCTTGGTGAATATTTCAACTGCGGCTGTGCCAGTTTCTGCGACAGTTACTTCAAAGCCCTCTTTACCCAGCAAATAAGCCAGTGGCTCTGAAAGTGAAGCTTCATCCTCGACGAGAAGAATTTTGCTCATGCGATTGCCCCTCCGTTGTGTGGTCGTTCTTGTGTATTCGCCTGAGGGAAGCGAATTGTGAAGGTACTTCCTGCACCTTCAACGCTCCATACTGAAACATCTCCACCATGGTTGGTGGCAACATGTTTCACGATGGAAAGTCCTAAGCCAGTGCCGCCAGTTTCGCGGCTGCGGGCTGCATCGACCCGATAGAAACGTTCAAAGATGCGTTCGAGATCTTTTTCAGGGATACCAATTCCTTGATCTGAAATAGAAACTTCAGCGAGGCCTTCGCTGCTCTTTAATGTGACAGCTACTCGAGTTGCATCAGGGCTGTAGTTCACAGCATTTTCAACGAGATTGTGAATTGCCATGATGACTTGTTCTCTATCACCAAGAACTTGCGCTTGATCGATGGGTGAAAAAGTCACATCTATTCTCTTGGCTTGGGAAGTCATTCGAGATTGCTCGATTGCTTCCTTGATTGCCTCGCTCATATTAAAGATTTTTCCATTTTTCAATGGATCATCATCTTGCAACCGGGAGAGATCGATAATCTCTTGAACTAATTCTGACAATCGTTTTGCTTCAATCTGCATACGCCCAGCAAATCGCGTAATGGCATCCGGGTCATCGGCAGCTCCGAGAACAGCTTCACTCAAAATTGAAAGTGCGCCGATCGGAGTTTTCAATTCATGAGAAATATTTGCGACGAAATCTCGGCGAATCGAATCGAGGCGACGCATCTCAGAATCATCAAAAATGAGAATTGCAATAAGGCCAGCATCGCCAAGGGCAACGACTTTTACAAAGAGCGTGTGCATTCCCCCGCCGATTGGCCCACGAGGCAACTCCATCGTTGCTTCTTGTGGTTGGCTTGAACGACGAGTCGCACGAACGAGACGAGAAAGTTGTTCGTTTAAGAGTGAGCTTTCACGGGTGATGTTAAATGTGGCGATACCGATTGATGATTGAATGACTCGTTCTGATTGATCCAGCAATATGTATTCAGCATCAATCGAATCGAGAATATCGATTAATTCAGCTGGTATCGGGTTAGCCTCAAGAAGGGCAGAAAACGGGCCTGCATTTGAGTCCCGCTTACGATTCCACATCACGCCATAATCTTAGTTAGTTGCAGCGCAGAATTGACCATCTCGACCCTCCTTGTGAGCGTAGCCCGGACTGCGCACCAAAATTTAAAGCTTCGTTCAGACTCCGTTAACAATATGGAGCCCTACCGAGTGCTCTCAAAGGTATTCTTGCCCAATGCGCGATATGTTTCATGAAGAACTCGAAGGTATCAATACGAGCTTGCTCGGAATGGCAGCTCTTGTAAAAGAGGCTCTTGACCAATCTTGCATTGCTCTGACGACTGCTGACCTTGCTATCGCCGAACGCGTTATCGCAGCCGATGACACAATTGATCACACTCAACATGATCTTGACGCTCGCATCATTAATTTGATGGCTCGCCAACAACCTGTTGCTTCAGATTTGCGTGCTCTTGTTACTGCACTTCGTATTAGCGCTGACTTAGAACGCATGGGCGATCTTGCTCACCACATTGCAAAGCTTGCACGTATGCGTTACCCAAACAATGCTGTTCCAGAATTGCTAGAAACCACAATCAAGAACATGAGTAGCGCCAGCGCTCGCATCATGGAAAAGATGGTCACGGTTCTTCAATACCGAGATCTCACTCGTGCACTTGAAATTGAACAAGATGATGATGAGATGGACAAGCTCCACCGCTTATTGATTTCAACTCTACTTGGTGATGAGTGGACTCATGGAATCGAAACAGCAATCGACATGACTCTGCTTGGACGTTACTTCGAACGTTTTGCCGACCATGCTGTTTCCATCAGCCACCGCGTCTACTTCTTGGTGACTGGCGAATACGCTAACGGCGAGCGTTAATTACTTCTTGCCCTGATTTGCAACAGCTTGAATAGCTTCTTTTGCTGCTTCAGGATCTAAGTATTCTCCGCCGGTTTTAACTGGCATAAATGAGTCATTGAGTTCGTAGAGCAATGGAATACCTGTTGGGATATTAAGTCCAGCAATATCTGTATCGCTGATGCCATCCAAGTGTTTGACCAATGCGCGAAGTGAATTTCCATGTGCTGTGACAAGGACAGTTTTGTGGGCTTTCAAGTCAGGAATAATTGATTCAGTCCAGTAAGGAATCATGCGCTCGATAACATCCTTCAGACATTCTGTTTTCGGAAGAGCTGCACCTAAATCCGCGTAGCGAGGATCCCTTTTCTGGCTAAATTCATCGTTATCGTCAATCGGTGGAGGCGGAACATCAAATGAGCGGCGCCACAATTGGAATTGCTCTTCGCCATATGCCTCAAGAGTCTGCTTCTTATCTTTGCCTTGCAAAGCACCGTAATGGCGCTCATTAAGGCGCCAAGAGCGTCGAACTGGAATCCAATGACGATCTGCAGCATCAAGTGCGAGCTGGGATGTATGGATCGCGCGGCGCAAGAGTGAGGTGTGAACAATGTTAGGCAACAAATTGCGAGCTGCGAGAAGCTCGCCACCACGCTTAGCTTCGGCTTCGCCTTTTACGGAGAGGCGAACATCAACCCATCCAGTAAAAAGATTCTTGGCATTCCATTCACTTTCACCGTGGCGGAGGAGGATGAGATTTGTTGTCATGCACGAATCATAAACTACGAAATCAAATGCTCAAAAGCCTTGAGATTCGCTAGTGATTCACCACGAGATACTCGCCAAGCCCATTCGCGACGAATGGAATCTGCAAAGCCAAGTTCGAGAAGAATATTAAATGAGCTATCTGAATATTGAAGTACAGCGCCCAAAACGCGATCAATCTCTTGCTCGGTGACTGCAGTCAATGGCAGACGTCCTACAAGGAAAATATCGCCCAATTCGTTGATAGCAAATGCGACGGAATACATTGAAGAGTTCTTCGTGAGCAACCATTCGTGGACGGACGACGTGTTTTCATCGGGTTTGCGAATAACGAAAGCGCTAATGGTCAGTGAGTGATCGCCAACAATGAGTGCGCAATGAGTTTCAAGTTTCTGCTCCCCTGGCAGAGTTATAAAGAATGAGTTTTCATTGTGGCGTTCAAAATCTAAATCATGGGAAGAGAGAAACTCTTCAATAACTTCGCGAGCAATCATTGAACAATCCGAAGCGATTTCTCTTCTGGATTTGATAATACCCAGTCGTATACATCAAGAGTTTTGCGAGCTGTGCTCTCCCAACCAAAGTGGGATGCATGTTCGACAGCACCTACAGATAATCCAACGCGATGAGCAGGTTCAGATAAGAGGCGTGAAATAACAGCAGACCACGCGCGAGGATCGTGTCCATCGACAAGTGCGCCAGATATTCCATCTGCCACAGCGGTGCGCAATCCACCAACGGCAGTAGCTACTACTGGAGTTCCACATGCTTGTGCTTCAAGTGCAACGAGACCAAAACTTTCTGTATAGCTTGGTACGCAAACTAAATCTGATGCGCGATACCAGTCAGCGAGATCGTCACGTTTGCATGGTGGCAAGAAGTGAATGACGTTTTCTACGCCAAGGAATTTTGCGAGAGCTGCTAAACGTTCTGGTTCTTGGGATCCATTTCCAGAAGGTCCACCCATAATTACGACAGCAAGTTTGGAGCGAAGATGAGGTGAATGGATCAACATCTCGGCAGCTGCGCGGACTAGGACTTCTGGACCCTTATGTGGCTGGATACGTCCCACGAAAGTAAACATCAAAGCATCGGGAGCGATATTGAGTTTGGCGCGTGATGCTGCTTTTCCATTTCCAGGTGTAAAGCGCTGCAAATCAACGCCTGGAGCGACAGTAAATACTTTGTCTGGGCAAGCGTTGTACAGCGAGACTAATTGAGCAGCTTCAGCATCGGTATTCGCGATCATTGCATCGGCGTGACGCACAATCTGCTCTTCACCATATGCGCGAACATCTGGTTCAGGTTTTTCGCCCTCAGCAAGTGATTGATTTTTTACAAGAGCCATCGTGTGCATGGTGTGCACCAATGGCAGGTTCGCTGCAGAACGAACGTTCCATCCGACTTGTCCGCTAATCCAATAATGCGAGTGAATGAGCTTGTAATAATCTGTACCAAGGTCGGTGTATTGACGCATAAAAGCATGAGTGAGCGCGCTAATTTGGGTTGGTAATTCTTCTTTGGTGACAGGGGTTGCAGGACCGGCATCCAAGTACTTGACGTTTACGCCATCTGAAATCGGTTGATCGTGCTGATGCGGGTCAGTGCGACGTGTAAAGATATCGACCCCAACGCCATGCGCTGCAATTTTCTGGGCGCTCTCAACAACATAAATATTCATTCCGCCAGCATCTCCAGTGCCCGCTTGCTCCAATGGAGATGTATGCATCATGAATGTAGCGATGCGCGAATTCTTCTCCATTATTTTGCTTCTATCTGCCCAACGACTTTACCGCCACCATAAATATAAACATTCTCGTCGGGTGCTTCTACTCCCCAACGTTTGAATGTTGCAGTGATGATGGGTCCCATTGGACGCCACGATCCATCAGCGCATTTAATGACAAGAGTGCGTCCATCAGGCATTGAAAGAACTTCAACACCTTCAGCGCCTTCCTTCATAAATAAACCTGGTACGGCCTTCATTAAACGAGTTGTGAGTCGGCCTTCACCAGCAATCATCAATGGATTAGCGCGACATGCAGCCACAACTTCTTGGTGCACTGGATCGGTAGATGTTGTGATTGTGTAGATCGCTTGAGCAAGTCCAGCTAACGTCAGAGCAAAGAGTGGAGCTCCGCAGCCATCAGCGGTGAGATATTGGACCTTCTCACGAGCAAGAGTTTCAAATTCGGTGATGATGAGCTTTTGAAGCGGGTGCTCGGGATCGGTGTAATTATTTGTATCCCAGCCGTTCACAACGCATGTAGCGAGCATTCCAGCGTGTTTGCCGCTGCAATTCTGGGCTAATTGGCTCTTGGGCTTATCGCCCCACGCTCTGCGTTCAGGCTCTCCAAGAGGCGTATCAACTGCGTTGCGAAAAGCGCTCTCATCTAGGCCGTGGTCGGAGAGAATGGACCGAATTACTCGGAAGTGTTCTTCAGACCCGCTGTGAGAAGCACAAACCACGGCAAGTTGTTCAGGCTTTAACTTCAAACCAGCGCGGACCATTGCTGATGCTTGTAACGATTTAACAGAAGAACGTGGATAGATCGGCGCGTGAATTGCGCCTAATGATTTAACGATTGCTCCCGTGGCATCAAGTTCGACAAGGTGACCTGAATGAACAGATTCAACGAGTCCGGCACGAACTACTTCAGCAATTGTTTCGCCGCGAAAGACTGAGGAATCCATTTAGTCAGCCTTACGTGCAAGTGAGGACCACATATATGCCTGCATATCGTGGCCATTCATTCCCATGTCATACGCAAAGAAAAGTTCGCCTTCGACGTTTCCATAAAGACGTTGACCTGAATCAACAATGCTTGCGGATTGTGTCGAATAGGCACGATCAAGAGCTAGTTGAATCTTTGCTCCATCGACAATTCCAACCCAACCTTGGTTGATTCCAATATTTTGAGCAATTACAACTTCGAGAATTTTCTTATCGCGCAAAGACCAGAATCCACTTTCGAATTCAAATGGTTCGATGATGTCTTTGTTCTCATCAATCTTCCACGTACGGGAGTAGTAATTAAGAAAATTACGACCGTCGTGGTTGAATGAAACTTCTTGTGCAAAATCAAAAGGGTCGATTCCTGGATATTCGCAGCGGCCAGTTCCAGCCCACGTTCCAATCATCCACGCCAATGGATAGAGATCTTCGTGAAGGTTTTCAGGGAGTACGAATGCCATTTACTTCTGAATCTCCTTCACATCTGCACGAACTTTTTGAACCCCACGAAAGCCCCAACGGATGAGATAGAACCCGAGAGCTGCGCTAGCAACGATGAGCGCTGCGCTGGTGAGAGTTGCCATTAGAGAAGCCTAACGGGTTAATAAACGAGGATTGCCGCCCGTCGGTTCGCTGCACGGCCCTTAGCAGTGGCGTTATCGCTGACAGGGACCGTAAAGCCCTTTCCTACGAGCTTTACAGAGACTGGGTCATTGGTGAGCAAAGAGTTGAGATAGCCAAAAGTTGTCTTTGCGCGCTTGCCCGATAGGACTGTGTTCAATTCTGCGCTACCGATCGCATCGGTGTGGCCCACAACCATGAGCGCCGTGAATCCTTGTCCACGCATCTGTTTAGCAAGAGATGCAACAGCTTTCTTATCTACAACGCTGAGCGCCGACGAATTGAATGCAAAGTGAACTAAATTAATTTGAATTGGCTTTACTGGAGGAATATATGTTGGGTGCACTGGAGCTGAAAGAGTACCTGTGGCTGTCTTTCCATACACTTCCAAAGCCGCGCGTGGACCAAGCAACTTTTCAATCTTGCAACTATTGGATGTACTCTCACAGACCAATTTCTTCGCTAAGAAAACTTGGTAATTCACAAATGGAGAACGCGGTTCCCATTTCACTTGGACAGTCGAAGGTCCAATGAGTTGAGAAGTTGCTCCCGTTAATTCAATAACTGGTTGCGAATCGTCGTAAATCGTTAGTGGAATCGTGACGAGGCCAGTTCGCCCATTTGTATCGACAACTGAAACTTCGATTGCATATGCGCCAACCAAGTTGGTAGTTCCACTAATAAGTGATGTCACACCTGAAGACGATGCGGTGATGCCAGCAGGGAGACCCTTAACTGACCAATTCTTATACGGAGCTAATCCTCCGGAAGCTTTCACAACTAATTTAACCAACGAACCAACGCTTCGACGAGTCTCACCTGAATAGGTAAGAGTAGGGCCCGAGGATGTATGAATCATGCGAGTTGGAGTCTTCACAACCAATGAGCCATTCGAAAGTTGTGCCCACACATAATAAATAGTGCGTGGAGATAGACCAGAGATCAGAGTCGTGATGGCAGAGCCCGATGTTGAAGTCACCAGCGCTGGTTTTGGCGCAGCAATCGTGGTTCCTGGAAGCTCAGTACACGTTGCATTGCTATCAGTCAGTGAAATGCAGAATTGAGGAGTTCCATCTGTGCCAATCCACCTTGCTGTGGCGTTGAGTTCTAAGGAGGAAGATTGCACATTTGTAGGCTCATTTAAGGTGATTTGGAGTGCTGGACCGACTTGAATAGAGAGATTTGCCGTTGCTGGGCTATAGGTCGTATTGCCAGCTTGCGAAACTGTTAACAAACAAACGCCAGGACCAACAATGGTGAGCGTTCCATCGGGAGTCACAGCACAAACAGTTGGTGAATTAGAAATCCATGTAACTGGAAGACCCGAAGAGGCTGTTGCGTTGAGCTTCGTTGTACCTCCACCGATATTGAGATTGGTCGGTGGGTTATTGATTGTGATTGTTTGTGGGAGAAGAGATGTTCCGCCGCCGGATGGTGGTGGGGCAGATGCCGTAATAACAAAGGTGACTGGAAGGTTTGTATTTAAACCACCGGAATCTTCAACATATACGAATGTCAAAGTTGATCCTGCAGTTGTTGGTGTTCCTGAAACAACAGCAGTAATTGCGCCATAACTAATGGTTAAACCAGCAGGCAATCCACCTTTATCCCATGCAGCGTATGCACCACTGCCACCAGTTGCAGTGAAAGTTACGGACATTGGAGTTCCGACGACACCGTTGAGTGAACCAGATGGAGTGAGTGTGACGCCTTGTAAAGTTGTAAATGTTTTAACATTTGATTCTGCATGGCTCGCACCGGATGTTGCAATAGCCCAATACCAATATTGATGATTGTTCGTTAAGTTGCTAACAATCGCAGAGCTTGTAGAACTTGATGTTGCATCAATCAGCGTCGTTGAAAGTGTGCCCAATATTCCTAAAGATGTTGGACACGACGTTGGGGCGGTTGCACCCGGATTACTATCAACTACACAGAAAGAAGGTGTGACATCTGCTCCGGGATATGGGAAGACGCCATTGAGAGTTGCCGCTGTTCCCTGTACCGCAGAAGCATCGTTTGCTGTGGCTGATAGCGAGATTTGAGCAGTAGCGTTCTTAGATGCTGAAACAGTCACGTAGCCCGCGGACGACCCATATTGTGTAGCGGTAATTGCGCATGAAAGTTGAGCCTTTAGGAAGTGCACAACACCTGTGGCATCGACTGTGCAGGTGGTTGCTGGGCTTGATGTCCATGTAATTGGCAAGCCTGAGGAAGCCGTTGCTGTGAGCTGAAAATCGGCGCTTCCAAATGTGTATGGGCTTGGTGGGTCTGACAACGTGATTGTTTGGGCGAGGCCAGGAGTCAGGATTGCGGGAACTGTTGAAGTATCCCCTGACGCTTGTTTATTGGTACTTGATGCCGAGCTCGATGTTGCAATGGAGTTAGTCGCAAGCACAACGAATGTGTAATACGTTGCCCAAGCAAGTCCTTTAACGGTACACGATGTACCTGATCCATTTGTCGAACATGAAACTCCAGAGCGAACTGGAGAATTTCCAGCAGCATCAGTTGCAAACGGAATTACCTGAAAACCAGTGATTGGACTTCCACCAGCCGCAGGGATTGTCCATGTAACTACGACATCGGTTTGAGTACCGCCTGAAAAGTCTCCATAAGCGTCTGGGTGGAAACCTGAACTCCAGACCGGACCACCTGCCGGAGTCACCTGTTGGATGTCGGCGCGTGCAACGCTAGGCAGCAAGACAAGAGCTATCGCAAAAAGTGAAATAAGTTTTTTCATTAAAGCAGAGGACCGATCAATCCGGCAGAGTTAACTGCTGTAACTTCAACAACATATGTCTCACCGTTGATGAGCTGCAATTGGTTAGCGCGACGAGAAAGCGTTGTTACTCCTGCGGAGGTCACTGGAAGATTCCAGATAAGTCCATATTGATCAGGTGTTGGGTTGCTTGCCAAACGAGAAGTTGTAAATTCGGAATCAGTTGGACGACTTGCTAGAGACTTGAGATACCAGTTGAGTGTGTACTTCACGATCGGCATTCCACCATCATCAGTTGGTGCTACCCATGTGGCATCAAACAATGAATCAGCAGGTGTGAGCAAGAGCCCTGTTGTTGGGTTAGGCGCAGTTGCATTCACTGTAACGGTTTGAGTTACAGAAGTCGCTGGCAAGAACGATGAAGGCGTTCCACCGGAAGTTCCGTCCATCGTGCCGTTCTGGCTTACTTGAATCGTACAAATACCCGCTAAATCAACTGTTATTAAGCCGGTTGAAGAGACGGTACAGACGTGACGTCCTGCACCCCATGTTGGCTCGTGTGCTGGAGCCACACCGGTAACAACTTCAGAGATAACAGAGTATGAAAGTGTAAGACCGGAATCAGCTGTCGCAGCGTCCGCGAAAGGAGCAGCTGTGTGGTCAACGATGTAATTTCCAACGGTGATGGATTGAGCAGCGCCAGGTTGAATGTTTGTTGTTGGATCTGAATCTGTTCCACCAACTGCATTAATTGCTGTTACAACGAAGTAATACGTGACTGATCCAGCAAGACCTGTGATTGTGCAATCACCGCTCGCTGCGGAACAAGTAAAGGAAGTTGCGACACCAGTTGTGGCATTGTAAGCAGTAGCTGTGTAACCAATAATTGGTGTTCCACCATTAGTCAGCGAACTCAACCAAGAAACTTTAACGATTCCAGTTCCGATTTGCGATGCCGTTACCGAACGAGGCTTTGATGGCAATCCGTATGTTGTACCAGTCAAAACGTTTGACCACTCACTCACAAGTCCAGATTTAGCAACAACTTGAACTCGAACTCGGTAGGTGTGCTCTGCAAGAAGACCATTGATATCTGAATTAGCAGCCAAGACTGTGGTCTGATCTTCATCGCTGAAGTCGGCGTTCTGAGCCCATGAGAGTACGTAGTAATCAAGTGTTGATCCGCCAAGATCAACAGCATCAACCCATGTTGCATAAAGTTTAGATGCACCTGGATCAACAGTGGTAAGAACTAGTGCGCTTGGAGTTTCAGCTGTTATTGAGAAGGTGCGGGTAACGCTCTCTGCTGCATCGTAATCAGATGAAGCACCGCGCTGCGAAGCAACAACCGTACATGTACCAGCCTTCACAAAGGTGAGGGTGGAAGAACCGGCAGTGGTTGAGCAAATGAGCAGAGTAGAAGATGTATATGTCACGGCAAGACCAGATGAAGCTGTGGCCGTAAGTGCTACAGATCCAACGCTAAAGCTCTTATTTGCCAGCGCTGCAAAGGTGATTGTTTGGGTCTTATGAAGCGTGATGCTTGGAGTTGATGGATCTGAGTTTGCACCGTTTCCAACAGCGTTCGTTGCATAGACTTTGAATGTGTAAGCGACCTTGTAAGAAAGGCCGGTGATGTCGCAAGTAAGAGGAACGGTTGTTCCAGGAACTGAACATGTCAACGAAGTAGCCCCGCTCGCAGTGTAGGCAACAACTGTGTAGCTAGAAATTGGTGAAGAAGATGTCGCTGCAGACCATTCGATGGTTGCAGATCCACTTGGGTCGTGTTGTGTGACTGCAGTAATGACCGGTGCAGTTGGAGCACTTTCAGCGGTCAGTGAAACGCTTTCAAGTTCGCCTTGACCAACTCCGTTGTTAGCACGAACAGAGAATGTGTAGTTTGCACCTGGTGTTAAGCCGGTAAAGGTGTAAGAGCGAGTGCTCGAGCCGCCTGCTGTGTAACTTGTGGTGGTTCCACCCGAAAGTTTGTAAACCGTGTATCCAATAATTGAGCTTCCGCCGTCGCTTGCTGGTTCTTGCCAAGTAAAGATGACACTGGATCCAGAAGTTGTTGCAACGACTGATTGAGGCTTGCTTGGCAAACTAAGAGTCTTTGCCGACACAACACCAGTTTGTTCTCCAGCACTTTCGACGTGAGTTGTATCGTCCGTTACAAGAGCTGAAGCAACGAACTCATAAGTGGTGGAGTTCAACAGTGAAGCAGACATCTTGTCGACGGTAACTTCAGTTGTCACAGTCGATGTGTCATTGAAATCGCGCAAGAACTGGATCGTTCCGCCGTACTTCATGTAAATGCGATATCCCGTATGAGTCTTTCCAGTCGCGATTTGAGCTGGAGCACTCCATGTAAGAATGACTTTACGAACATCCCCAGTAGCCGTTAGAGGCATTGGCGCAAGTGCGTTGTAGAACGGAATTGCCGATGCTGGAGCGCTAGGTGTTGTTCCAACGGAGTTGGTTGTGTTTACAACGATTGAATATGTTCCGCCATTCGATGCGAAAGTACATTCAGCGCTATGTCCTGAGATAGTGCAATTGGTGACGGCTCCACCAGAGGCTGCAGTCGCAGTAACTGATTCAGATGTCGTATCTCCGCCAGTAAACGTTGCACTGGTCCACGTAACAGTAAGGGTCTTATCGCCAGGTGTTACCTTCGTAATAACTGCAGCGCCAGGAAGAACAGGCAAGATAGTGATTGTTACGTTGGTGGATGTTGCAAGATATTGTGAAGGATCAGCATTCGTTGCACCTGCTTGAGAAATCGCAACAACACAGGTACCGATTGTTAATACGTGTACCAACCCAGTTGAAGGTCCAACTTCACACGATGAATCCGATGTGGAGTATGACAAAGCTTTACCGGATGAGGCCGATGCGCTGAGGTTGAAATCTGCTGAATTGAAGTACTTAGTCATCGCAGAAGATGTTGGAGAATTCAACGTGATGGTCTGAGCTAGGCCAGGGGTGATATTTCCAATTGAAAGATTAAAACTGTTACCTGCTGAGTTTGTGGCTAAGACGGTGACGGCGTACGTGACTCGTGCTTTGAGTCCAGTGATTGAGCAACCGTAACCATTTGTATCGAGCAAATCTGTTCGTGTTACTGAACATGTTGTTGAGTTAGCACCCTCTGTTGCCGTTGCAACATAACGAGTAATGGACTCTCCCCCATCATCAGCACTTAATAACCAATGAAGATCAATTGCTTTTCCGTCTGAAGAGCTTGCTGCCGATGCATGTGAACCATCGGTACGTGGAGCTGAAGGTTTAACGATCCATGTTCCATACTTAGTATTTGAAGCTGGGCTATTTCCTGCCGCATTTTGTGCAACAACGGTAAATCCGTAAGACATACCCTTATTGCTTGGTTGAATGGTGCAAGTAAGCAGGCTGACAACCGTGCAGTTCGCAGTATTTGAGCCGTTTACTCCAGTAATGGCATATGTGATTGTTCCGCCAGCACGGGCAGGTGCCGTCCAAACCAGAACAAGTCCAGCTTGAGTATTCGTTACAGAAATAAGTGTTGGGGCCGAAGGTGTTGCCGGATCAATAACGATTGTTGCTGTGTTTGCTGTGTACGTTGCACCTGCATATCGCGTACGAGCGCCACCAGCATCGCGACCATTTTGGGCGATGATAACTTCACACGTACCAGAAGAAATAATTCGAACAGATCCGCCTGATGTGACGGTACATACTGTTGCATCAGATGTAGACCATTGGACCGGCAATCCGCTTGTAGCAGCTGCCTTGAATTCAACGTTTGGATCCCCAACTGCATATCCATACATCGATTTAGATTCAGTAAACGCAACGGTTTGAGCTACTTGATCGATAGTTGCGGTGCTTGCTCCAGATTCTGGGCCATTACCAGCAGCGTTGTGAGCGTAAACCTTAAATGAATATGTGGTGCCATTTGTTAAACCAGAAATTGAACATGAGCGAGTTCCACCAGTGGTGCAGGTTGCTCCACCTGGGGTTGCTGTAACTGTGTAGGAGTTAATTGCATTTCCATTATTGGCAGGAGCAGACCAAGCAATAGTTGCAGTGGATGTCTCGGAGAATGTTGTGATTCCTGTGATTGATGGGGCGTCGGGCACTTTGTAAGGAATATATGAGCTTGATCCGTATGCCCATGCTGAACCACCAGCGCCATTGATTGCTCGTACTTTTACATAATAAGGAGTGCCGTTAAGGAGTGAACCAACTGGAAGGTTGAGTGGAGATGTTGAGACAGTCGACGATTCATTCCAAGTACATGTGCTCTGAACGCCACAATCTGCAACCTTTACAACGGCGACTTGGTATCCAGTCGGTGTTCCGCCCGCTGAACTTGGAGCACTCCAATTGATGGTGAGTTGGGTATTTCCAGAAGCAACTGTTGTAACAGTCGGTGCTGAAGGAAGACGATCCACAATGTTGAAGGTGATTGTTCCTGAAACCGAGCGATATTCGGATTCCTCGTTGGAATCATCGCCGTGCTCATCAGACTTGTGTCCATTTTGCTCGATAGTCAATTTACAAATTCCGACTCGAAGGACCTTAACTGTGCCCTTTTCAGTGACGGAGCAGTTGGATCCGCTATCAGAATGCTTCGAATATTTAAGATTCAACCCAGCAGATGAGGAAGCTCCAACGTTAAAGTCAGCATCCCCGATTGTTTTATCAGAAATCGTTGGCAAAGTGAGTGTCTGATCTCGTCCCGTGATTTCAACATCGACAGTTGCTTCGTCCGATTGACCGATATCGTTTACAGCCACAGCGCGAAGCGTGAAGTGACCCTTACTTGGAAGATTTGAAATATCACAGGTAATTCCATTGATATCCGTAAAGCATTGGCGCTTGCCTTCTTCGCTATCGCCTTGTTTGATCCACGCAATATATTTCTTGATGGTGCTTCCACCGTTTGATGCAGATGCGGTCCAGGTGACTGTGATTTTGCGTGCGCCAGCGTTGTATGTGCCGCTGAGAGTGCTAGGTGCTGATGGGACTGATGCAAAAGTTACGCTCGAACTTGGTGAGCTTGGAGTTCCAACAGTTGTGGTGGATCCCTTTGTGGTCTTCGCTGCGACAGTACATGTGTATGCATGACCTGCAATTAAATGGTGTGATGCATCATTATCGTCGTCGCTATAAACGGAGTAACGGTTTTGACCATCTTCACTGTGCTCTTCATCGCCATCGCCCTCACTGAAGGTTTTGGTGATGGTTTCGCCACCGGATGCTGAACAAGCAATAACCCATGTGTTGATTGAGCCGCCACCAGATTCATTTGGCTTCTTCCAACGAACTGAAATTCCGTTACGCCCAAGCGCCGCTGTTACAGATTGAGGAGCGGATGCACGGCCGAGTGGTGTTGCAGTTACTTGGCTTGAAGGTGCTCCGGTTCCACCACTGCTCTTCGCAGAAATGGTGAATGTGTAAGGCAATCCATTTGTAAGACCTGTGACTGTATATGAATGGGCGCTTCCATCAACTGAAATTGAGCCACGCTCTTCGTCATCATTGCCACCATCTTCACTGTGTTCACCCTTAGGTTTTACATAGGAAATAATGAAATTCGAAATTGATACGCCAGATTTTGCTTCAGGATCTGTCCACGTCAAAGTAATTTCTTTGCTTGCTGGAGATGCTGCAGGAGTACGAGGTGCATTTGGAATTCCAGCGAGAATGCTTAGCGTCAGTTTCTGAGTATCAGTTGCGCCATTCCCATCAGTAACAAGTACATCGAATGACGATGATGCTGCGTTGTCCGGAACATTGACGCCTCCCGATGAGAGAACGCCGGTTGAAGCATCAAGGCTAAATCCAGTTGGTAGGGGATCTGATCCAGAATCTAGAGTCCACGTATATGGTGCACTTCCACCGGATACTGCCAAAGCAGTTGTGTAAATCGAGCCCTTCGATGCTGCGCCAAGAGTTGTTGTAGTTATAGTTATTGGCGTAGATACGTTAATTGTGACAGTGTACGAAGAGCTTGAAACGTCCTTGGAATCTGTGACGACAACAGTGAATGTCTTTGCGCCAGCGCTAACCGTTCGGGAGACTGTTCCTGTAATGCGCTTGTATTCGGATGAATACGAGAGGCCTGATGGCAAAGTGCCAACTGTGTATTTGTAATTTGGTGTTCCGTTTGCACCAGGAAGATTGTATGAATAACTCAATCCGACAGTTGCACCAGCAAATGTTGTGGTGCTCAAAGTTGGCGCGGAGTTAACTGTTACTACAGCTTCATTAGATTCAAGGTCGATTGCGCCGGCATGGACAACTACCTTATAAGTACCGGCTTTTGCAGAAGTAATTGAACTCAAACGATAAGTTGAAGATGTAGCGCCGCTGATTTCAACGCTATTGCGATACCAGGTATAGGTCAAAGACTCACTTGCTGCAGGTACAGCTGTGACAGATAAGTCGTAAGACGCACTTTGACCTGTGGTCAGTGACGTTGATGAAGGTTGAGTTGTGATGCGAGCTCGGTTGGCATTGACACGGAAAGATTCAGATGGCTCGCCACAGTTAGCGTTTTCGTCATCGCCATTACATGCACGGATTTGGAACCGGTAATAACGATCGTTGCTACCAACATTTACTGTAAATGGATTGGTTGCTGCAGATGCGAATTGCCAGGTTGAGTGCCCAACTTCTTCATCATCTGAATCGCTACCGCTTCGGTATTCGTAGCGAGTCGTTCCGCCACCGTTATCCGAGAGAGTGAAGCTAATCGAAACTTGAGTTCCCGAAGTTCCTACCAGTGAACCAGCTGCAGATGTAGGTTTACCTGGCTTGGTCTGCCACTTAACCGTTGATGCTGAAGAGCCTGGACCATTGCCGGCGCTGTTAATTGCGCGGACTTTAACTTTATGTTCTGTGCCCTTTGTTGCAGTGAAAGTAAATCCGCTCGAGCCTGCAGTCTTCCACGTTGCACCATCGTCGGTGGAATATTGATATGAAACTGCGCCAGAAACCGCCGCATATGTGACAGTGACGGCGCCAGAAGAAGAGTTAAGAGAAGCACTTGCTGATGGTGCGCTTGCTGGTGCTGTGACAATGACACCTGTCGAGGTTGCTGCAGAAGAACTACTTGAAGTACCGCTACAACCAATGATGTTACATGCACGGACTTGAACGATGTATGACTTAGAAGTTGAGGTGACTGTAATCGACTCTGATGTTCCTGAGGTTCCCTGCAAATCAGCCCAGTCACTAAAAGATGGCGAACCAATGGCTGCGGAGAATCGGAACTGATATTTCGTGATTGTGGATCCGCCATTATTTGCATCGGTTACTGGCGTCCATGTAATTGCAAGAGAGGAAGATGTTGTAACTCCAACGTTCGTGATGGATGGTGCGTTTGGTGCGTTCGGCGCAGTCGCTCCGGTAACAAAAAGGTTCACGCTAGAGGACGCTGTTGTGTAATTTGTTGAATCGGTTGGGGTAAATGTAACCGAAAGGACTTGTGTGCCGGCCGAAAGCATTCCACTTGAAGGCGTGTAAGACCATGAACCGCTCACATTTGCAGTCGCATTTAACTGGGTGCTCGATAGCGGAATATTGTCGCGAATCGGAGCTGGGGTCGCCCAGTGGATCGCAGGCGTAGCTTGTCCGATTGTTACAGATCCAGATGTAAAGCTGAATGTGTAATTTGTAGCAGATCCACCCGAACATGAAGTTGATGGCGTTGTTCCTGCATTAGAAGTCGTTGTGTATGTCGTCGTACATGTTGGTGCAGTTAAGCCAGTTGTGAAGCTTGAGGAGGAAGCATTTTCGCTATTAACAAAATCTCCAGATGTATATGACGGAGTGATTGTTGGGATTGCTGCGCCATATACGACCGAAGGTGAGGACGCGGTCACATGAAGAGTCACCTTTGAAATCGTGAATGTTTGATTGACATCCGCAGCCGCACCATAAGACGCGTTTCCTGCTTGAGAAGCTTTGATCGTGCAATCACCGGCTTTGACGATGTGAACTGTGGTCGTTGAAACTGTACAAACAGAGGTCGTTGTGGAAGCAAAAGCAACCGTTAAGCCTGAGCTTGCGGTTGCAGAAACTGTGAAGTTCGCATCTCCGTAGGACTTATCTGAAAGAGCTCCAAACGAGATTGTTTGAGCAGCCGCTCCGACGTTAATCGTGAGCGTTGAAGAAGTATTGGAGTTGTAATTTGCAGTCGAAGTTGGAGTAAGAACGGCGGTTAAAAGTGTCGAAGCTCCAACAGCTCCAGGCGTCCATGAGCATATTCCGTCCGACGTGGCCACAGTGCCACAACCTGAGATTGTGGTTCCGCCAACTTTGAAATTAAGAGTTCCCGCAGCTCCAGAAGTCGCTGTGATTGTCACAGCCGTTCCGTATGAGGCTGTGGTTGCGCCAGCAGGGAGTGAGATCGAGATCGAAGGGGTTGCCTTGCTAAATGTGAAAGTAGAAGAGCTCGACGAGACGTCGTTGTAGTTGGTGCCGCCAGCCATGGTTGCAGTAATAAGACAGGTTCCAATTGTGGAGGCTGTGATTGTTGCATTAGCAGCGGTTGAACTCAGTGCACAATCAGTCGAAGTTCCATTTGCAACTGCGTATGTCACAGATCCTGAGCTTGAACCTCCTGAAGTTGTTGCACTAAGAGCTTGTGAATATGGATAGCTCTTTGAGGAAGTTCCAAGTGAAGAAATTGAGAGCGCAGACTGGGTCGCCTTATTAAATGTGAAAGTCGAGGCTGATGAGGTCGCATCGTTGTAATTGGATCCGCCAGCCTTTGTAGCAGTGACTAAACATGTTCCAGAACTTGTCGCCGAAATAGTCGCAGTTGAGGTCGTATTGCTGAGCGCACATCCGCTTGCCGTTCCACTCGTTACTGCATAAGTAACCGACCCACTGCCCGATCCGCCAGTCGTTGATGCAGATAGCGCTTGTGAGAATGGGTATGTCTTGGAAGAAGTGCCCAAAGAAGAGAGATTCAAAGTCGTCTGGGTCGCCTTGTTCAGGGTAACCGAAGCAGAAGTGGTTGCAGATGCATAGGTCGCACCTGATGTAACAGTCGAGCTGATTGAACAGGTGCCTGTCGCATCCGTCACCGAAAGCACCGCTCCTGTGAGCGAACATCCTGTTGACGCTCCTACGCTGTAAGAGACCGATCCTTCAGAGGGACCTGCTGAAGGTGAAGCCGAAAGTGTCGCTGTCGAGCCATAAGTAAGTGACGTTGGTGGCGAAGTGAAGGAAATTGTTCGAGAAATAAGTGGTCGATTAATGACAACTGAGTAGGTGGATGTCGTTAAATCTTGAGCCGTTACGAGAATCGTGACTGTGTTATTTCCATAAGCGAGAGAAAGACTCGAGGATGCGCTTCCAGAAGATACGGATGCATAAGATCCTGAGCCAACTTTGACTTGAATCGTTGAGAATGATCCAGATGCTGTTGGAGTTACGGTTATTGCGGTTGTTCCCGAGAGAGAAGAAGCTGTGTATGAAAGCGTTGAGGAAGAGAAGGTTGGGCTCAAAGTTCCGACGGAGAGGGAAAGTCCACTGAGCGTTGAAGTCGTTTCAGCTGCAGTACGTGTCACCGAAACCGTGTATGTCTTCGTCGTCGCATTTTGAGCAGTGACAACAACAGTAATTGTGGTAGCTGCCCCTGCCGTCAGGCTGATTGAGCCAGACGCTGAAGCCGTTGTGACCGCTGTGCCATTCACTGTCACGGTCGCATGCGATTCGCTGACCGTAGGCGTGACCGTTATCGAAGTCGTGGTGTTTGGCACCGTTGCGGTATAGCTAGTTGTGCCAGATGAGAAAGAAGAGTCGAGTGTTGCAGTCGTGAGAGCGAGCGCAGATAGGTTTGCATTATTCGAGACTAAAGAGATGCTGAGTGAATTAGTGATGGCCACATCCGGGCTTGGGTCCGTGTATGTTCCCGAGATGATTGCAGTTCCGGCACTGGCTCCTGCGGTGTACGTCGCCGTGTAAGTTCCATCAACGTTATTAGTAACGGGGCCGATTGTGCCCCCACCAGAGGCTGACAGTGCAAGCACACCTCCATCTGTCGATACAGGGTTTCCCTGGGCATCACGAGATTGAATTGTGATTGTCGTAGTCGTTGAACCATCCGCAACAAGTGTGGTTGAGCTGGCGGAAATAAGGGCATTGGCTAAAGAAATCGCACCCTCTGTTACCTTAAAGGGATCAGATTGGGCTGAAGTAAGACCTGCGGAGGCAAATCTCAAAACGTAGCTTTCACTACTCAATCCTGCGAGAGTTAAATTATTAAAAGTAGCTCGACCAGCACTGGCATTCACGCCCGATGAAGCTTCCCCACCAGCTAAAACCCCACTGGCTCCCGAGTAAATAGAAACGGTTACAGTCGCGGAGCTTCCCGAAACTAGGTTCCCGTCAACGTCCTCGATACGGACTACCGGTTGAGGTGAAAGAAGATCCCCGCTCGCTCCGCCGGCGGGTTGAGTCAAAATCGTCAATTTAGAGGCAGAACCGGGGGCAACGAACAGTGGTCCAGATGTTCCAGATGTAACACTCGAGCCCGCAAAGCTGAGTTGATATGAGGTACCAACTACGCCATTGAACTTCAGCCCAGAAAAAGTGGCGATGCCGCCGACAGCGGTGGCCGTCACTGAGCTGCTATTAAATATGTATCCGCCAGTTCCGAGAGCTGAAGCAGTTACCAGGAGCGTGCTCGAAGTGACCAACTGGCCATTTGAATCTTCCACGCGAACAACGGGTTGAGTTGTGAGCGTACCGCCGCTTGTCGACCCTACTGGCTGGGTGGAAACGGTCAATTTATTCGCTGACCCGGATAGGGAGAGGGAGCCCGTCGTGGCCGTCTTGGATGATCCGCCGATAGTGGCCGTAAATGTCAGGGTATATGTGCCTGAACCCGTGAAGGTAAGGCCTGAAAAAGTGGCAAACCCATTTACCGCCGTGCGTGTGAGGGTATTGAGCACCCCAAAAGATCCGCCGGCTCCCGATGCGATCGAGACTGTCACCGAGGTCGAGTTATCGGAGGTAACCGTATTTCCGTTGACGTCCTGGATGGCGATAACGGGGTTTTGAGCAAGCGAGGATCCCGAAGAACCCAAAATTGGGAGGGTATTGAAGCCAATTTTTGAAGATGATCCCGAAACCTGGAGGTTCGCCGTGGTTGCCGAGGTTAACCCGCTCGAGGCGAAAGTAAAGGTGTAGTTGGTATTGGCAGTACCTGAAAAGGCCAGATTCGAGAAAGTGGCCATACCGCTGGATGCAGCCTTGCCTCCGGAGGACTCGGTTCCGCTCAAAGTTCCGCCTGCTCCAGATGCAATTGAAACTGTCACTGATGCAGAACTATTTGTAACAGTATTGCCTTGTGCATCCTGAATAGTTATGACTGGTTGGGTCGCCATAACCGAACTAGAACTTCCCAACACTGGCGCTGTTGAGATCGCAACTTTCGAAGCAGTTCCAAAAGTCACCGTGATCGTTGATGACGTCACCGGTGAGAGAGGGGTCGAAGTAAAAGTTAATGTGTAAGTTGTGCCAACCGTTCCTGCAAAAGTGAGATCTGTAAATTTTGCAATTCCAGATGATGCCGAAACTGTCGTAGTACCACCAAGGGTTCCGCCCGAACCACTCGCGATTGATACTGTGACTGAGGCTGAACTACTTGTCACAGTCGTACTCGTTGCGTCTTGAATGGCAATCCATGGTTGCTGAGTAAGCAGGCCACCACTTGAGCCACCGGTCGGAGATTGCGTGATGCTCAATTTTGTTGCCGCACCCACAGCTGCAGTCACCGCAAGAGATGCCGAGAGAGCTCCATCACCATTGGTTTGACTGTCTATGGATTTATATGTGCCAGTTGAATCCGAATACGAAGCTTTTAATGGGATCGGACCTGTTGCGGGCACCGTGAAGGAACAATTGAAATATCCCGATGTAACGCTGCTTGTTCGGCACAGTTCCGTGCCTGAAGTTAGGTTTGTGAAAACCACCGTTCCTTTTGTAACGCTGGTACCATTTGAACAACTTGTAGCTACATCACGCACTCTCACGCGTGCCCAGATCGTCGAGCCAGCGGTTTTAGTTGTTACAGCTGTCGCACTGCTACTAGTGGAAGACGAACTCAAATACGACATTCGATACATGCATGTCGACGTAGCTGCGTTCGCAACGTTCGGTGCGATGAAGGTAAAAAGCGGAAGTAAAAGTGAAACGCTGATCCACTTACGAAGGCGCGGGGAATGAGCCCCACGAAACGAAGTGATCAACTATGACTCCCCGACTGTGAGTAAGTGCGCCAGTGCGCTCGAAACTAGACTCAAATTTTAGCAGTGAAGGGCGGTGTGCGCTTCGCAGAAAAAGAGAGGGGTGAGTGCTAGCCCCCCGTTCAGAAGGTGAGGAATTACTGAGAAGCGAGGATTCCGGCGGTGATGAGAGTGGCGTCGGCGGGGGTGTTTCGTTTTACGACAGCCAGCGCGATCGGACCAAGTTCGTAATGACGCGCAGCTGTTCCGATGTAACCAATCTCTTTTTTATTTTCATCGGTGTCATCGGCGAGAAAAACTTTTTCACCAGTCTTTGGAAGATTTACTTCGGTGCCATCTAAATGCACCATCGTAAGTCTGCGAGGAGGTTGTCCAAGATTAAAAACTTTTGCAACAGTTTCTTGACCTGGGTAACACCCTTTGCGCATATGCACAGCGCTATTGAGAAAGTTCAATTCGTTTGGAATTGATTTGTGATCGGTTTCAAAAAGAATTCGCGCGCGTCCTTGTGCAACACGTTCAGCTTCTAGCGCCCATGTTCCAACTTGGATTCCGTTTTCTGCGGGATCTTCGTTGCGTTTAATAATTTTATACGGTCCACCGATGGAATCAGTCTTTCCTAAAGTTTTAATAACTTTGTATTCGCTCGTTACGACTTTTGGTTCCACTCGTAACATAAAAAGCATTTTGTTGAGAAAAGCGATGAGCTCTTCTTCCTTATCCTGTTCAGTAAAGATCCACGTGGTTGTTCCATCATCAACCAGAAAGAGTTGGTGAGCTATGTGACCTTGCGCGTTAAGAATGAGAGCGGTTGTCCACGTGTTAGTTTCCCAAATGACAAGCTCTTGCGTTGTTAAATCATTGAGCCATTTCAAACGATCTTCACCAGAAACGGTAATGACTGATTTGTGACCGAGATCTGCCCATGCGTTACCGTTTGCTAATTCGCGTTGTTCTTTATTTGGTTCACCGAAATGCCACACCGCTCCCTTGTCGGGACCTTCTTCAACGAAGACTGCGGTCATGATGATTTCTCTTTACGCTTGATTAAAACATGCTTCGCAACGACCTGCGATTGCAAGGTGCGAGAGATCTGTGTGGAATCCATAATCATCAATCAGAGATTGTGTGAAATGTGCTGTCGCTTCGATAGGAACTTCGATCAAAACACCGCACTTTTCGCACTTGAGGTGAGCGTGAATCTCTTCTTCAGCAGCGTGATAGGTAACCCCGCCATGGCCTAAGTGAGCGTGCTGAACGAGGCCAACATTTTCTAGGGTTTCGAGGTTCCGATACACGGTAGAAAGGTTGATTCCTGGATGCGTCTCGCGCACCTTTTCAGCAACTTCTTCAGGGGTTGCATGGCCCAAATCGCGCACTGCTTGAAGCACAAGCTCGCGTTGTGGGGTCAGGCGAAGGCCCTTTTCGCGTAATTCATGTTGTTCAGCCATGTTCCAATCTTATTGCAGTTACTGGCGAGGAACTTACGCGTAATGAAGCGGTAACAGAGCGGTAGTAGGCTTAAGAAATGGCAAGAGTCCTCCTCTTAACGAACACGCTCGGTGCGAGCGCTGAAGTTCTGCCCAGCCTTGGACTACTCCAACATCAGGTCAAGATTCTTCCCGCTGAAGCATCAATCTTGATCGATATCCCTGAAATTGAATGCCTCTTTATTGATGCACGTCGCGATCTTCCTGCTGCAAAAGCCCTCACACGCGTGATTGTTGCAACCGGAATTGATTGCCCAATAATTGCGATCACAACTGAAGGCGGACTTTCTGCAATCAACAGTGATTGGGGAGTCAGCGATGTCATCCTCGATACAGCTGGGCCTGCCGAAGTTGATGCGCGTATCCGTATCGCAATCAGCAAAGTGATGAATGAACTTGTTGCATCGGACCCTTCTGCGCGTGAAATTCGCACAGGTGATGTCGTTATCGATGAGCATTCATACACTGCAAAGATTAAAGGTCGTTCACTTGACCTGACATTTAAAGAGTTTGAACTCCTCAAGTATCTTGCCCAACATCCTGGTCGCGTCTTTACTCGCGCACAGTTGTTGCATGAGATCTGGGGTTATGACTACTTCGGCGGTACTCGCACAGTGGATGTTCACATCCGACGTTTGCGCGCCAAGTTAGGTCCTGAGTTTGAAGCAATCATCGGAACCGTACGTAACGTCGGTTACCGTTTCTCTTTACCGAATTCTGGTAAAGATCAATTTATTGATGCTTAATTAACCATTCACTAAATCGGCGCACATCGCACGGAATGCTGTTGTGTGCTTGTCGACATCATCAATTGTTGTATCAGGAGACATCAACGCCATGTTGTGGAACGGTGTGATGAGGAAACCATCGTTGAGCAGACGCAAGTGAACGTATTGCTCGAGTTCAAAGTCTCCGGCATCCGATGCTTCTTTGCCTGTCTTCGGTGCTGTTGATTGGAACAAATATTCTCCGCGTGCACCTAGACGTGAGCAATGCCAAGGAAGGTTATATTCCTTAATAGCAGCATCCACACCGTCCGACCAGCGATCGCCCAGTGAAATCATGTGAGCAAAATTCTTTTCATTGAGAACTTCTGACAACGTTGCGCGCATCGCTGCAAATGAAAGAGCGTTTCCTGCAAGTGTCGAACCGATTCCACCGGTGTCGATGATTTCGCGAATTACCTTTGCTTTGATCCGATCAGCAACATCTTTCGTCATACCGAATGTTCCTGTCGGGATTCCCCCGCCGATGGATTTACCAATCGTCAGCATGTCTGGCTTTAGCCCTAGTTGATGAGTCATTCCTCCAGCACCTGCTGAAATTGTATGAGTCTCATCGATAATCCAGATAGCACCGTACTTATTCGCAAGTTCACCGACTGCCTGCAGGTACCCGTCTTCTGGAAGAACAATTCCAATATTTGTCATTGCTGGTTCCATCAAAATTGCAGCGACATCGCCTTGAGCTAGCGCTGCTTCCATTCCTGCAAGATCATTAAATTCAACGACGCGAGTTGTGGCTTCGAGTGCGACTGGTGCACCAAGATTTCCGGGACGCATCACTGTGTTGCCAGCGCCATCGAGAGTTGCAAAAGTTTCGTCCACGCTGCCGTGATAACACTTGTCAATCACAATAATTTTAGATTTGCCAGTAATCAAACGTGCGTAACGAATGGAATGGCGATTAGCATCCGTTGCTGAAACAGTGAACTGCCATAGCGGTAAACCAAATCGCTTAGTGAGATCTTGCGAAACGATAACTGCATTCTCCGTTGGAAGCATTGCAGTAATTCCACGTTTCATTTGTGCAGTCACAGCATCTGTTGTTGCTTTAGGTGAGTGTCCTGTCATAGAACCTGTGTCGCCTAAACAAAAATCAATATATTCATGTCCGTCGACATCGTTGAAGTGTGCACCTTGCGCGCTATCAACAAAGAGTGGGTATGCCCCGGGCCATTTCGCCATCCATGACATTGGAACGCCACCGGGCATTACATCTTGAGCTTGCTTAAAGAGATGTCCAGATTTTGGATGCAAAACGAGAAAACGTTCTTCTTCTTTCGCCATTAACTTCTTTAGGTGATCGCGATTTATTTCCATTTCGCGATTATTGCAGATTTAACCGAAGTCTTCGCTGAAGGTAAAGAGCGCTTCGATGTAGTGCTCGCCCTTAATTCCAAGGTTCGCTGCATCAGGTGGCGCTGTTTGAGGCTCGATTGCGATTCCCTCAGTATCTTCGTTGTACACGACCCAATACGGCGCATCGCTTTCAATTGATACGCGTGCAGCACCAGGCCACACGATTTCAGGAACTCCACGAATATCGGTGAAACAATCATCCCAATTCTCACTCAGAGGTGTAATTAATTCCCCTGTAGGAATTCCATCTTCATCGCGCTTAAACATTTTGCCTGCGCTGAAGTTAAGTTCTGCATCTCCCCCGCGGCCCAATTCGCGTGGGAACCACGGATGCATCCCAATCCACGCAGGAAGGTCGCAGCCATTTGCTTCGTATTCGAGTGTCCAACGCACGGCATCATCGAGAATTTCAAAGTGTTGATCAACGTATGCGCCGTTATAAGGAGCAGGAAGTTCTAATCGTGCACGACCTTTACCAATTTCTGCCCACGATCCCATTAAACCTAAACCGTGAATTGCATGAGGTGGAGTGATATTCGTGGGCAAGATATGTTCGTTGCCATCGTTATCAATCAATGTGCCGTCTGCAATTCGTCCAGCCCACGGAGCCATCGCATACCAACCCCAGTTAATTGCTGTCCCACGATGAGGCAGAACAAATTCAAGATCGCGCCATTGCAAAGAAACTAAACGACCACCTTGATCTAAATCGATTGCGATTGAGATTTCTTGACCATCGATACTTAGCATTCGCCGAGTTCTGCTTTCGTTGGAGGTTTAGCCCCTGCGCGACTGCAGGTTATCGCTGCTGCTTGTGCAGCACGCTTAAGAGTAGATTCCAATTGTTCGCCATGTAAGTTGTGAATTCCATAAGCAACAATTGCTTCGACAAGGATTGCGCCGACTGTGTCACCAGCTCCTACGGTGTCAGCAACTGTGACTTTTACTCCAGGTACTTTCACTTCACCGCGAGATGTGAATCCCACAATTCCATCAGCGCCAAGCGTAATAACAACAAGCTCAACGCCCATCGAAATAAAAGTTTGAGCAATCGTTGCAAAATCCTTTCCAGGAAATAGCCACTGCGCATCATCATCAGACATCTTTACAACTTTTGCCAGTGCAGACCATTTCACAACAGAAGATAAATACTTGTCGCGGTCGCTGAGGATTGATGTGCGGATATTTGGATCGTAAACAATTGGAGCGCTTACTTCTTGAGCCCAATCAAAGAGAATCGATGCGCCTGGCTCAATCAAAGTACCGAGAGTTCCCACATGTAATACCGAAGGTGGGTTACTTGGATCTGGTAACCAATCACGCGAGAAATCAAATGTTGCGGTCTCATCGAGTTTAAATTGATATGAAGCGCTTCCAGCATCGTTGAGAGAAACAATTGCGAGAGCTGTGGGTTTTGCGATTGTTGGAGCATGGTCGAGTTTCACACCATCGTTCAATAATTCTGTGCGGCACATCTGTCCATAATCATCGCTAGAAATTCCATCAACGAAGTACGACTCAAAACCAAGTCGTGCAAGTGCTTTTGCAGTGTTCGCTGGACCACCACCCACGACAGGAGTGCGATCGCCTCCAGCAGATGTTGGAATTAAATCAATAAGTACTTCACCCACTGTCCAAATAGAACTCATTCGGTTTCACCTTTACGCGCTAAGAACTCTGTCATTATCTCCACGCCGAGCAAATGATCTTCTACTTGTGGCAAACCACTGATAAGCAACATCCCTTGCATGCCATCACCTGCAACGTTGATAGGAAGTGCGCCGCCATGAATCGCATGCGTCTCTTCAGGTCGGTTGTAGTGCGCATACCAATCGATACCGTCTTCTTCCGCTTTCACGCGTTCGTACATTGTCGAACGACCTGTTGCTAATACAACGCGAGCTTTGCGCGCAATCCATGAGTCTTGATCGACTTTGGAACCAGGAAGTGATGCGTGAAAAACAATGCGCTCACCCATGCGAATTTCGATAGTGATTGGCAGCGAACGATCCAACGCCATATCCATCGCAATTTCCCCAAGCTCAACCGCTTCGAGTAAATCAAAACGAGGAAATACCAAGATAGATTCTTCGAGAGCTAATTGCTCGCTTGAAAATCCCCCGGTCGTTGTCATGCGACAACTCTACTAACTAAGGATTGGTAGGAGTACCGCCAGCAGGAGCGCCGCTTGGACGGTTGCCGCCGGGAAATCCACCGCGAACTGATGCAAAACACGTTTGCATTGCTGCAGCAACTTTTGGATCAGTTCGGTCTAACTGTTGTCCTGGAACTAAAGTTACGCCAGCTTTTTCCAAACAGGCTACGAGCTCTGGATTATTCGCAAAACCACGACCACCACCGCCACCACCATTGCCTGCTTGTGGTGCTCCAGAAACACTCGGTGCAGGAGTTGCACCTGACGTTGTGGATGTCTTCGTGCCTCCTGTGTTTTGTCGAGTTGATGTTGGTGCTGATGGTGGCGCAGCCACCTGTCCACCATTGCTTGGGCGAACTGAAACTGTGTCTCCCGATTTAATCGGAGTTGAGGGGTCAGAAGTCAGAGTGACTGTGATTGTTTTACCCTTTATTGAATCAACTACACCAGGAGTTCCTCTTCCGCCGCCAAAACCTCCGCCTGCAAATCCAACTGCAGTTGTGGCGGATGCTGCTCCTGAATTACGCGCGACTCCGTTGCGAGTAAACCCACTTCGAGTAAAGCCACTTCCATTGAGAGAAGGGAGTGAAATTCCTGATGATGTCGAAGCGGAACGGTGTCCATACCAAATACCGGCAGAAGTACTTACGACAATAAGAAGAGCAACTGCGAAGATAGCTGTGTACTTATTTGTCCACTTATAACTTCCCCTTGCGAGGACTTCTTGCAAATTATCATCGCCCGCCGGAGCAAAGAGATCAAAATTATTATTGTTCTTTTCACTCTCATCATTTGGAACCCATGTATTACTCATAACGAAGTGCCTCTATTGGTCGTAGGGATGCTGCGCGTGAAGCTGGATAACCTCCGAAGAAAATACCAATTAATATACTGACTCCGAATGCTAAGAAAACTGAACCAGGAATAATGATGGGCTGGACCCCATAGATTTTGAAATGGCTTCCTATAAATCCACCTACTACTCCAATGAGACCACCAACTAAGCTCAATATCGTTGCTTCAATCAAGAACTGGGTCATGATGGCGCGTTTCGGTGCGCCAATCGCTTTACGGATACCAATTTCACGTGTGCGCTCGACAACTGTCACAAGCATGATATTTGTAATGCCGATTCCTCCGACAAGCAATGAAATTCCAGCGACCATTCCAAGTAACGCAGTAAAAACAGAGTTACTAGAAGAAGTTGTCTGCAGCAAAGAGGCTTGATTCAATGTGCGGTAATCACGATTATTTGTGTTCTTGATTTTATGTTGGGCGTCCATAATCGTATTTATTTCAGTTTGAGCGAGATCTTGAACTTTAGCTGACTTCGCTTCGACAACAATAGATTGTAAGTTGTTATAACCAGTAATAGAACGCTGCACTGCAGTCAACGGTGCAACTACAAGTGAATCTCCATCTTGGAAACCATTCGATCCTTTTTTCTCCGTGACACCAATAATGGTGAACGGAATTCCGCTGCATCGCATTACTTGACCGATTGGTGTGCCTGTAGGAAACAATTCAGTTGCGACAGTCTGCCCGATTACTGCAACGCGACGACCTTGCGTCACATCTTCATTTGTGAAGTACGAGCCCTTTGTGACTGATGTATTTGATGCTTCAAACCATGAAGGCCATGTGCCATTGAATGTTCCGGGTGTGGACGAATTTGTTCCCGCGGAACATGTGACGTTGGCTCCTGCAACAGGTGCTGCTTGCTTAACATCAGGAGCGTTGATTGGACTAGAAAGAGCGACGGCATCTGCAACTGTTAATGGTTTAGATGAAGCAGCTCGCGAAGCCGAGGCACGTCCACCACCGAATCCCCCTCGATTGGATTGGATGGTGATCGTATTCGTCCCGAGCTTCTCGATTCCGGCTTGGACCGCTTTACTTGATCCATTTCCGAAAGCGAGCAAGATGATGACAGAAGAGACTCCGATGGCAATTCCAAGAGTCGTCAAAGATGTTCGCAATTTATTGGAATTCAACCCACGAAGCGCAAAGCGAATGATTTCAAAGATACTCATGCGCTCACCTTCTTGTGTGAAGTATCTGAAATAATTTTTCCATCTCTCATACGCACAATACGCTTCGCACGAGCTGCTACGTCATCTTCGTGCGTAATCACGACGACGGTGCGGCCTGCTGCATTTATCTGATCGAACAGGTCTAACAAATCATGTGTCGATTTTGAATCAAGAGCGCCGGTTGGTTCGTCAGCTAATAGGAGCGCAGGTCGAGTAGAAAGAGCGCGAGCGACCGCAACGCGTTGTTGTTGCCCGCCGGAAAGCTCTGTGGGTTCATGGCTTATGCGATCGCCTAATCCCACAACGTTGAGGGCAGCAAGAGCGCGTTCGCGACGTTCTTTCCCCTTAATGCCTTGATATGCCAGAGGGAGTTCAACATTGGCAAGCGCGGTAGTGCGTGGAATCAAATTAAATGATTGAAAGATAAACCCAATTTTTCGACCGCGGACGAGCGCGAGAGCATTTTCATCAAGAGTATCAATTTCAATACCATCGAGGAAATACTTTCCTGTGGTCATATTATCGAGAGCGCCAATAATGTTCATGAGCGTCGATTTACCCGAACCGGATGGACCCATAATTGCTACGTATTCACCACGATGAACTTGTAAGTCAACACCGTCCAAAGCGAATATCGAAGCATCGCCTGCACCGTATTGTTTAACTGCTCCCCTCACATCAATAATGGGAGCATCGAGTAGTTGTTGCATTAACCGTTACCGCGACCTTGTCCGCCGCCGATTCCGCCGCCAGCTCCAACACCTGCAAATGCACTTGTTCCTCCAGGAATTCCGCCTATTGCAAATCCGTTGCTTGAGGTCGTTGCTTTAACAGAAGGAAGTGAAACTTTTTCACCTTCTTTAAGACCAGATTGAATTTCATCAGCGCTATCGCCTTTAAGTCCAACAACGACAGGTGTTGGCGTAATCACTTGCTTACCATTTTTCGTGGTTACAACATTGACGAAACTTAAGCCACCTCGAGTTGTGACGGCTTGAGCAGAGACTTGAATGACTCCAGCAGCAAAACCTGTACTCACGGTTGCTGTTGCTGTCATTCCAACTTTAAGACCTGGGACCTTGCCATCTACAGAGAATGTTGCTCCGTATGATGTTACGCCGCCAGATGTTGTTGGAAGGAGATCAACTTGTAGAACTTTTCCTGTGGCAGTAACGCTGGACAGAGCATCAAAAGTGAACGATGCATCTTGTCCAGCAACAATCTTTGCTGCATCAGCTTCCGAGAAGCTTGCAGTTACGCGAAGAGATGTGGTGTTGGTTAAAACGATAAATCCCGTTGCGGTAGTGGTATTTGTTGCCTGCGTAAACTTTGTGTCGACGCTTCCGCCCACTGCGGTAGATATGGAAGCTACGTCACCAGAGACTGGCGCTGTGATAGTCGCCCCGGCAAGATTCTTCGTAGCAACATCATAATTAGCTTGCGCAATTTGAAGTTGGAGTTGAGCAGTGGTTGGGTCTGTCGAGCCTATATTTTGCGATACTTTCAAATTATCAAGTGCTGCTTGGGCGTTTGTAACCGCAAGTTTGAACGACGTGAGTGAATCTTGGTCTTTAGCCAAATTAATCTTTTGGTTTGTAACAGCCGTGTTGTACGAAGTTTGTAGCAATGCGAGCGATTGTTGATCTTTCAATAATGAAGCTGATTGATTTTGAATCGCAGTTTCGACTGCAATTTTTGCATTTGTAAGAGCTTGGTAATACGTCATCAATTGAGAACAGTTGGCATTAATTGTCTGGATAGATGTACACCAAGGCACAGTAATCCCAGCTGGTCCATACAATCCAAGATAATTGTCATAACTCAATTGGGCAGCTGCGAGCGAATTCTTTGCTGTGTCGATTGCCTGTTGGTATGTTTTAGCGCTAAATGCTTGATTGGCTGTTGTGTCATCAACGGATTTCTTTGCAGCCGTTACTGCGGCCTGATAATTTTCAGCGTTCTGAGAGATTGTTGTTTGTTGATTAGCTAGATTTTGATTAGCAGTATCGAGCGTGGTTTGCGCTTGCGTTAGTTGGGTTGCTGCCGAAGCAACAGATGCTTTCGCTGCGATAAGAGCAGCAAGCGATTGGGCCTGTGCGGTTTTGAGTGAGGTTGTATCAAGTTGAGCTAACTCATCACCAGCACTCACGTGATCTCCGACTTTTACATTCAAACTCTTGAGAGTTCCAGCTACTAGTGGTGCCAATCCAATGTCCCCCGGACTAATCACTTTGCCAGAAGCCGAGACGGTTGATTCAACATCACCTCGCGTGACAGTCGCAGTTTGAAGCGTCACGGGTGCAGCTTTGGGATGAAGAGTTGAATAACCCCAGAAACCTCCTCCTACAATCGCAAGGACTAAAACGGAATTAATCGCCACAACGCGGCTTGGGATTTTTCGCATGGATTAACGCTAAGGCTGCCGTGAGCTAAATGTGAGATTTTTTGCTGGGGAGTTCCTGAGACTTATTTCGGTGACCACGCCATGTCGCCGTGGCGGTCAATGACCCAACAGTTATATGCCTCAAGTTCTGGTTTCATAAATAGATATGCGCCTTCACGGCCTGCGACAACCATCGCGGTTGCAAGAGCATCAGCGAGCCCACCATCGGGACCGATCACCGTTGCCGAGCGTGCACCTAATGCAATGAGCCCCGTATGTGGATCGCGAATGTGTGCTCCGCGCTCGTACGTGCCTGATGTAGCAATCGCACCATCCATGATGTCAAAGACTTTTACAATCGTATGAGCTTCTTCGGGATGGCGAATTCCGATATTCCACGGAGCTCCGTTTTCCAATCCACCTGCAAGTGAGAGATCCCCTGCGCAATTTATTTGAATATTTTCAGCGCCGTGAGATTTCAAAATCGCAATACCTTTATCTGCTGCCCATCCTTTTACATATCCTGATGGATCAAAACCACCTTCAACGCACCAAGGATCGAAATATCCATCGCTTACTTCGCGCGCATATTCACACGCTGCCCATACTTCCTTTACATCATCGTGGCAATCAGAGAGCTTAAGCTTTCCAGCGCGCAATCGTGATACTTCTGACTCTGGCTTGTAGGTACTAAAAACATCGTCCACAAAATAGAAATACTTACGGCATTCTTCGATGCCAGCGTTCAACTCTTCTTCGCTTACTTGCGTAGAAGCAACATCAATAAAAAGTATTGTGCCCCACGTTTCAATTTCGGCCCGAACACGAGCTCGTTCCATTATTTCATTCCGGCCTTAGCGAGAGCAGAGACGAGTGAGTCATACCAACCTTGAGATGTATATGAAGCTCCACCGACTCCTTGAATATTTGAACTATTCGCAGCAAGTGTCTCTTCCACCAGATATGGAATTGCTTGGCGAGAAATTTCTTGTGAACGACCATCACGATTGGGATATTGCAAAGCTTTCGCTGCAGTGATCTTTCCATTCGACACTGTAATTTGAACTTGGACATTTCCAAATTGAGTACTCGCAACGTTTCCTGTAAATGTTCCTGTTGCTCCCGTTGCTGCAGCTTTCGTTGGAGTGGCTTTGGGAGTTGCTTTCTTCGTCGCAGTCGCTTTTGTCTTTGTTGCTGCAGGAGTTGGGGTTGCTGCAGCAGGAGTTGGGGTTGCTGCAGCAGGAGTTGGGGTTGCTGTCGAAGTATTAATGCCGCCTGCGATACCTGTTGAGTGCCCGAAGTTAGGAGGAGTAATAGAGAGGACTGCTCCCAGCCCGCCGACGGTGCCGCCAGCAATCAGTAATGCGCGCTTCATTTAACTACTCTCCTTTTTAAACATTATGGAACTCAAATGCTTCATCGTGAATACGGTCTTTAGGAATTCCGCACGAGACTGCTGCTTCGTGAACGGCATCCACCAATGGAGTTGGGCCGCAGACATAGACATCAGAATCTCTAAAAGCTGGGACATATTTCATGATGTATTTGGCAGTCATTGGATGTTCTTTGCGAGATCCCACGAGGTAATGCACGCGCGCTCCGCGAGCATCAGCAAGAGCATCGAGCTCTTTGCGCAGAACTAAATCTTCATCGCGAGATGCGCGAAAAATAACATCGACAACTTTTGTTGGATCAAGCTCTTCCATCAGCGCTCGAAGTGGTGTGATACCGACTCCTCCACCAATCAAAACAACATGTCCGCGCGTAGACGTATTGGCAACAAATGTTCCATATGGGCCTTCGAAGAAGACACGAGTACCTGGCTTGATATTTCGTACATCGCGAGAGTGATCACCAAGTTCTTTAATTGTCACGCGTATGTAATTAGCAGTTGGCGCTGCAGAGAGTGAATATGGATGTGACATCCACCAATGTCCTCGAGTCATGAAACGCCAGCTAAAGAATTGTCCGCCTTGTGCTTTAAGTTTGTCGAGGTTGCGGCCTTTCATGATGACCGAGTAAACGCCAGGACCTTCTTGCACAACGGATTCGATATGCAGATTATGTTTAAAGGAATTCATTGTCGGAATACCTGCGCGCCACACGATGATTGCAAATGCGGCAAAGGCGTACAAGCCTTTCCAATACCAGGTGGCAAGTGGGTGCCCGATAAACATCGGACCAGTAAGCACTTGGTGCATGAATGAAAGTGCGATTGCTAAATATGTATAAAGATGAATCGTCCACCATGTCTCATAGGACATCTTGGCGCGAGCTTTCTTATATGACGTAATTCCTGCGACAACGAAGAAAATAAAGCCAACAAACGCTGGAAGCATCCATGGGTAGCGGCGAATCATGCGCCAGAGCTCAACACCTAATTTGATGCGATCGAATCCTGCATAACCAATCAAAACCAATACGACGTGCAAAGTAATTAAATACATCGACCATGGACCGAGTTTGCGATGCCAAATAACCAATCGATCGTGGCCCACGGAACGTTCAACCCACGGAATACGAGAAACCAGAACTAATCCAACAAGAGCGAAATATGCACCAAGCATCGCAGCAATACGCGCGAGTGAGTTGATGATCGAATAAACAGAAGACCAATCTGAGGTCGACGTGGATTCAATATAGACAGCTGCAGTTATCCCTAGGCCGAGCCCCAAGAGAATGGAGGCCCAGTCGGCGTTATAACGCTTACCCAGTGACATGCGTGTATGAAACCTTCCGAACCTGAGAGCCTCGTGTGAACTAGCCGGATGCTAGGTCTGAATCATCCCACGGCTGGGCTATTTAAGAAGGCCTTTATAGAGAGAAGTATGTTTTTCAATCATCGCTGCCACTCCAAATTCGACTGATGCGCGCGCTACGGCAGCTTTTCCATAAGAAGTGCGCAACTCTTGAGATGCGACCAACTTTTCAACTGCCCCAACTAAAGCACCGATCTCTTTATTAACGACCAATCCCGTTGATCCCGATTCAATCACTTCGCTATTCGAACCCACATCGGTGCAAATAACAGGGACACCAGCAAGTTGAGCTTCGATCAGCGCGACCGGCATTCCCTCATTATCTGACGTTGAGATTGCGATATCGACAGCGCTCCAGAACGTAGGCGCATCTGTCCAACCAATAACCGAAAGATTAGATGGCGCAGCTGCTTTCACTTCCTCCAACAAATCTCCGCCGCCAGCCATAAGGAATGAAACGTCAGGCAACTTTCTAGCTACTTCAATCATCAACGCTGGATTCTTTACTGATGTCACGCGAGCCATCCAACCGACCACGACGCGATCATCGTTAATACCGAGCGCTTTACGCGCAATCGCACGCTCAACACGTGGGAGTGCATCTACTCCAGGCGGAATCGAAACCCACGGACTTAATGGGCCTATCCCCGCCGAACGAAGTTCAGCTCCAACTTTCTTTCCCACAGAAATCAAAACATCAGTCTTAGTAGCTAAATAACTTTCAAAGAATGCAATTACTTTCTTTTGCAATCCGCTAAAAGATGCATCATCAAAGAGATGTCCATGAAATGTATGCACATGTTTAAACTTGCCGCTAATCAATCGCGCAAGTAACCCTGCTTTGAATGTGTGTGAATGCACAATATCTGGCTTCACTTGGCGAATGATTTTACGAAGTGAGAGATAAGCGAAAAAATCTAAAGTCGGATTAAAGGCTCTTCCTAAATTCTCTACACGCTTCACCGGCAGATTCTCTACACAGGGATCTTCTACTTCCGCACCTTGCACAAATCCCGTTGCTAAAACAGCGGATGGATCACTTTCCACCAACCGTCCGACATATCGCGCAGTCCCGCCGACATTCATGCGGGCAATTACATGGAGAACTTTCATAACTAGTTACTTGTGAAGGTCAGCTAAATATTGCTCGATGACATCCTCAGGCTTGCCATTTGCCTTTGGAACTCCGTGATCCAAATAAATCGCACGAGTCGCCATTGTGCGCACAGCGTTCAAATCATGCGTCACTAGCAAAACAGCGCATCCGCTATTCATCATTGCCGATGTGCGCGCTTTCGAACGTTCTTGGAAATCTTCATCGCCGACAGATAAAACTTCATCAATCAACAATAAATCTGGAGTTGCATCGGTTGCTGTGGCAAATGCCAAACGCGCAACCATGCCCGATGAATATGCGCGGACTGGGATATCTAAATGCTCAGTTAAATCAGCCCATTCAGCAATTGCTTCGATGCGGCCGCGCATCTCTTTTGGTGTGCGTCCCATAAGGGTTCCGTACAAAACCATATTTTCAGCGCCTGTAAGTTCAGGGTTAAAACCTGCGCCAAGCTCGATCATGGGAGCGACCGCTCCACGCACAATCACGCGGCCTTTGGTAGGAGGCAATACTCGTGCCACAACTTTAAGCAGCGTTGATTTACCAGCACCGTTACGGCCAATAACTGCAACAGTTTCACCGCGGTTGATCTGCATCGAAACACCATTAAGCGCATAGAACTCTTCGTATGCCATGCGTTTCTTAATTGTGTCGATTGCTGTCTGCTTCAACGAAGAAACACGGTGACGCGTGCGACGGTAAGCGAGGGATGCATCCCTCACATCAACAATTAATTCGCTCATATCTTTGCCACCACACTCGCCCACTTACGTTGGAAGACATAGAAACCAAGGCAGAACATAATGAGTGATGAGAGCCCCATCATCAACCAGTTTCCGAACGATGCTGTGTAGTTATTTCCAAATACATCACGGAATACAGCCAAGTACGAAGTAAGTGGATTCCATTCAATCACAGTGCGAGTATGTGGTCCCAATACTGAGATGGGATAGAAAACAGGTGTCATATATTGCAGAGCCAACAAAAAGATTTGAATCAAGCTGCGTGAATCATCAAAGTTGACGTAAGCGATTGCAAGCATCAACCCAAGACCTGTTGTAAAGAGTGTCATGCAGCCGACCACAATAATTGTGAGTGGGAAACCCCATCCAGGCCACTTATGTGAAATTGCTAGTACCAATGTCAGCGGCATCAATCCAAAGAAAAAGTTAATGGCAGATGAAAGCGTTGCAGAGAATGCAAAGATTTCAGGACGCACATAAACCTTGGTAAGGACTCCGGCGCCAGAGGCAATCGCATCAGCAGCCATTGTTAAGCCTTGATTAAACAAAGTCATAACTAGTACGCCAGAAAGAAGGTATGGCAAGAACGATGTTCCGTCTGGCATACGTGCTTTGAAGACTGTGTTGAAAACCCAGAACATCACTGCAGTAGTGAAAAGTGGATTGAGCAGCGACCACCAAATACCAATAACAGATCGCTTGTATCGAACGGTGAGGTCGCGGGAGACGAGCAGCTTAAGAAGACCACGCTTCTCCCAGACTCCTTGCACCTGAGAAATAATCGGAGTCTGCTTGACATCGCTGTCGTAGACCGGCACGCCTGGTTGCATAGATGAAGTATCCCCGACCAGGCGAGTGAATGAAAGCCGAACGCTTATTTAACGGTCACAAGTTTGCTGTACAGCAGAACTGCGCCGTTTTGAATCTGGACTACGTGCTGTCCAGCTTTCACCACGTTCTTACCAATGATTCCGAGGCGTCCATCAATGTAAATCTTGATTGATTTAGATGTGCTGGAGATCGTGATCATCTTCGCCCCTAAGACAACTTTTACCGTCGGCTGCGTGCCAGTTACTGGTGCGGCTGTTGGTGTTGGTGTTGGTGTTGGCGTTGGGGTTGCAGAAACTGTTGGTGTTGGTGCTGCCACTGGAGCACCTACTGTCACAGTTGTCTGCACAGTATTGGATTGTCCATACAAACCAGCTGGATGTTGGACTGCGGTAATGGTTGCGGTTCCTGTAGCCACACCAGTAATCGTTCCACCAGTCACAGAAGCAACGGCAGGGTTAGAGGAAGTAAAGACCCACGTACCTTTTGAATTAGAAGTCGGTGCAACAATCGCAATGTTCTTATCCGATGTTGAAATCTTTATTGGAGAAAATGCTCCGAGGGTTGGAAGTGATCCCAAAACTTGGATTGCAAATGTTGTGGATCCGCCCAACCAATAATCCTTCGCTGGCAGCGTTGCAGTAATTGTTGCGCTACCCGCACCAACAACTTTTGCACTTGCACCAGTAATTGCAATCACCGAAGTATCCGATGATGTGAATGCAAATGCTGCAGAACTATTCGTCGAAGGAGTTGGCAATGTGAAATCAGGGTCGCCCACTACTTTGGTGATTGAAGATACGGTTCCGACTGTTGGAGCTTGAGTAATAGTCAGTTTGGCAGTCAAAGGTCCGACCGCGTTATATGTACCTGTTGCTGCTTGATTTGCAGTCAGTGTCACAATTCCTGGCTTCACAAATGTCACAACTGATCCAGCGATTGTGGCAATTGAATTATCGGATGATGTAAATGTCCACGCACCTGGTGATGATGAAGTAGGTGCAACGAGCTGGTACTTATTTGCACCTCCCGCAACATAGGAAGCGGTGATATCGCTAAAGCCACCAGCAGTCGGAGCAGTACCCACCACAGTCAAAACCATGGTTGCTGTCGCAGAGCCATATGGCTTTGCTTTTGCTTGGGTTGCAGTAATTGTTGTTTTACCAATAGAAACAGGTGTCACCACTGTGCCGCTAATTGTCGCAACCTTTGGATCTGACGAAGTGAAGCTCCATGCACCTGACGAGTTAGAGGTTGGTGCTACCAAAGTGAAGTTTGAAATGCTCGAGCGATTAAATGTGACATCGCCAAATGTGCCAATCGTTGGATTAATCAAAGTCACTGTCAACGTTGTTGATGCAGTCGTGGAATTCCATCCAGCTGTCGATGCTTGGCGCGCATTGATATACACAGTTCCACCATCGAGCAAAGTCAAAACATTTCCAGCTTGCGTAACAACTCCAGCTCCATTGATCACATAACTCCATGCGCCATCGCTATTTGATTTTGGCGGCGTGATTGTGAATTTTCCAGCAGAGTAAGGAACAGTCATCGGTGCCCATGTTTCTACGGTTGGATCACCTTTTCTCACCAACAACTGCGTTACGCGCGTAACAGAGTTAAAAGCACCGCTCGCTGCTTGGGTTGCAGTAATGCGAGTAAATCCAGAACTTAACAAAGTGACTTTTGTGCCGACGATTGTTGCGACCAACGGGTTCTCGGCCACGAATGTCCACTTGCCGGGTGAGTTAGAAGTCGGTGGGGTGATATCAAATGATCCCGCTGTCATGGTCTGATCTGGGACGCGAAAAGATCCAACAATCGTCTGTGTCGCTTGCACAGGTGCGATACCGAGCACCAATAGCCCAGCCGCGATAACGCGAGAAATATTCTTTGTTCTCATGCTCCAATTATGAGCCACCAAGTACTTAACTCTTGGGATACACCCCGCACTTAGTGCTGTGAATTAAGGAACCCAGCGATATCAGTAATAATCGAATCAAGCCCCAACTTTGGCGCCCATCCAATTACTGATTTAATCTTTGAAATATCTGGGACTCTGCGCTGCATATCTTCAAAACCAGCGCCATACGCATCCTCGTAAGGGATCATCTCGATGGCAGACTTCGAGCCGAGTTGATGCACAACTTTCTTTGCTAATTCGTTTACTGAGATTTCAACGTTATTTCCCACGTTAAATACTTGCCCCACAGCTTTTTCGCTATCGATCAAAGCCAGAACCGCCGCTACTGCGTCATACACATGGCAGAAACAACGCGATTGATTACCAGTCCCATAGACAGCAAGCGGTTTTCCATGTAACGCAGCTTCCACAAATCGCGGAACAACCATTCCGTAGTGCCCCACTTGGCGAGGTCCCACAGTATTAAAGAAGCGCACCAATCGAACTGGCAAACCCTTTTCGTGATGATAAAAAATTGCCATCGATTCATCAATAGCTTTGGCTTCGCTATAACTCCAGCGACTCTTTAGAGGTGATCCCAGAACTCGATCGCTCTCCTCATTTAATGGCCCGTCCCCGTTCTTGCCATAAATCTCAGATGTGGATGCGAGCAGCATCGGCTTGCCATACTTTGATGCAGCTTCCAAAATATTTTCTGTACCACGAAGATTTGTCAGTAGAGATTCCAATGGCTTATCGACGATGAGAAAAACTCCGACTGCTGCAGCAAAATGTAAAACTTGATCAACCTGCTCCACGAGTGAATCAACCAGTGCCGCATCCAAAATAGATCCAGAAATAAAATCAAATGAAGGGTTGCCCACTAATCCATCGAGATTATGTGAAACACCAGTCGATAAATTATCCAGAACAACAACGCTATCCCCGCGCGCTACCAAAGCATCACAGACATGCGACCCAATAAACCCAGCGCCACCAGTCACTAAATACTTCATGATGCACCACCGCGAGTATTCAAAACAGGAACTCCATCCAGCACAGACAAGTCCACCGACGAATGAGGATTCACCAACACCACCAAGTCATAATCCGAAGCCAAAGGCACTGAGCTCTCGCCATTCCACTCAAGCACCAAATGGTCATGCCACGAAACAACCGCACCGCTCTTACGGAGCAAAGCAATCAACGCTGAAGCCGGTGTTTCTCGCACATCTGATACATCAGGCTTGTACGCAACACCCACCACCAAAATCTTCTTTCCTGACAGCGATCCAAGAATTCCCTCTGCTTTACCCACAAAGAATGATGGCATCGACATATTTACTTCATTCGCTAAATCAATGAAGCGCATCGGTGCACCAATTTCTCGCGCTTTCGCTACCAAATACGAAGGATCCACTGGAATGCAATGTCCGCCCACACCAGCTCCTGGATAGAACGGCATAAATCCATATGGTTTCGTAGATGCCGCATCAATCACTTCGCGAACATCAATCCCCATCTTCGAGCAAAATACTGCGAGCTCATTCACAAAAGAAATATTTACTAACCTAAATGAATTCTCTAACAACTTCGCCGTCTCGATAACCTCAACAGAAGACCCAACTGTCACTCTCTCCACAAAAGAAGAGTAGAAACGCTCAGCTCGCGCAGATCCCTCCGCACTTAACCCAGCCACCAACTTTGGAGTGTTCTTCACATTCCACTTGGTATTTGCAGGATCAATTCGCTCTGGTGAATAGACCAATTCATAATCTGAATGGCGTGACACAGAGGAAAGAATCGAAGATGCCAAACCACGAGTTGTCCCCGGTGAAATCGTCGATTCAATAATCACCAATGCAGATGCACCAAGATTGGCACCGACTGCTTCCATCGCCGCAGTAAACAGCGACAAGTCCGGAGCGCCTGATGAATCCAAAGGCGTTGGTACACAAACACAAATGACATCAGCAGTCGAGACTGCGGCAAATGAATCCGATGCTTGGTAATTCCCCGAAGCAATCACACCTGTCAAAGCAGATCCAGAAACATCTGCCACCGGTGATGTGCCGTGATTTAACAAACCGACTCGAGCAGCATCGGTATCAGTGCCAATAACAGTATGTCCCGCTTGCGCCGCAGCAACAGCCAATGGCAGGCCTACATACCCCTGACCAACGATTGCAACGCGCATAGGGAAAGGTTATCGGCTACTTACGCGCCGAACTCACTCTTCGCCTGAGCAGCCTCAGGCGTACTTGCCGCAAATGCATCAATCAACGGAATCATTGCCTTCGCGCCTGCAATATCCCCCGTCAATTTCAAATCTTGACCCAACTTCAGCAGATTCTTCTGATTAAACGGATCGAGTGCCGCCATCTTTCGGCGCAAAGGAATCGCTTCCGCAACCCTATTCGTCTGCTCATAAATAGAAGCCAGTGGATTTAACGCATCATAACTACGAGCATCCGAAGCAGCTACTTCTTTGAGCAATTTCAATCCATCATCCACTCGCCCTGCTTCAGCAAGAAGAATGCCAACCATAATTTTGTTATGCGGATCCACAAATCCATAACCCAATGGCTTCTTCACCGCATCTGCATATGCGCTCATCTGTTCATTTGTTGGTTTTGCGTACGCGCGAGACATACGTGCCGCAGCATCAGCCAAGAATAAAGGAATCACTAAAGCCAACATCAAAGTTGCAGCAATTCCCGATACCAAAGGTTGGGCGATGCTCTCAGAGGATCGCTTAGTCACAACTTTTTTCTTCACATAAACAGGCACAGCTACGGCTTCAGAAGGAAGTTCGGCAATGCTTAGTCCGACAATTACTCCCCCAAGGATCCATCCCCAAATTGCAATACCCACGTTGTCGATAGAGATAAATGATTGCGCTTCATATGTTGCCCATGCACCTACGAAAGATGTGACCACAAGTTGGGTAAGTCCTGAAGTCTTTCGAATTGCCACAACTCCACGCCAAACAACAAAGACAAATAGCAAAACGAAAACCAAAAGAACAAAAACTCCACCGGTAGCAGCAAGCTGAATTGGCACATTGTGAGCGGCGTTCGACAAGGTGTCCGGACCACGGCGAAGTGATTGTGTGGCATCGCGATATTGGCGGAAATAAGCGCCATATCTATCCAATCCCACACCAAATAAGAAATGGTGCTTGAACATATTGATGCCTGCGCGCCAATAATCACCACGATATGTCACAGAAATCTTATATAAATACTTCGCTAGCGGCCCATCATTGAGCATTCCCAGCACACCAATAACGAGTCCAAGTACTCCGACCCCTGCCACTCCATAACCAGCAGCTTTGCTCTTCTGCCCCACATAAACAATCACAATAATTCCCACACCGATCAATGCTGCGAGCAAACCTTGACGAGCTTGAGAGAAGAAAATAGTAAGCGCCAAGAGCGCGATGGATGCCAGCGCATACACGCGGATCAAAACGGTATGGCTCTTATTAAGAACCACTCCCACACATAGAACTAGAAAAATACCCATCACAGCAGATGCAAAGTCTGGATTTCCTAATGTACTTAATACTGAGTTATAAGGGTTATTCCACTTAATGGCATCGAACTTGAAATGCTGCAAAAGCCCATAAAGACCAACCAGCGGACCGACAATCAAAGTGACCAAATCAAACTTCGAAATATTCGACACCCGAAACATTAACGATGCAGATAAAAAGAAAACGGTCAAACAAAAGTAAGTAAGGAACCCAGTCCGTCTAGCGTTCTCACCAAAGAACCCAACGTACTTCTCATCCGTAAACAGAAACGCCACCAACAAAACGAGTACATAAGCGCCCGATAGATAGACAGCCAACCTCAATACTGAATCCTTTAGCGCTTCACGAACCTGAAAACCAGTCCATCCCGCCAAATAGGCACCCGCGATTGCCATCACCCAACTCTTGGGCGCATTAAATGGATCGGCCAAATTCGACCAGATAAAGAGAGTCACCAACGACCCACCCACCAACAACCAATTCATCGCTTGAGCCCTTGAGCTCTTCATTCCCGTTGCCATTCCCCAAGGTTACCGAGCCTGACCATTCCTGGCCCTCAAAAAGACCCTCTCATTACTTATGAGAGCGTCATTTCTGGCCAAGCCGGATCTGAGAACGTCTCAGGTTCGACTGTTTCTTTTGAAAGGAAACTAATGTCTACAAAGACAAGCATTAAGCGCATTGCCGCTGTTGCTGCTGTTGCACTCACCCTT
>CANFVU010000008.1 GCA_947450545.1 Actinomycetota bacterium | reverse complement strand
GGTTAGCGCGCCGCCCTGTCACGGCGGAGGTCGCGGGTTCAAGTCCCGTCTGGGTCGCTAGTAATAGCGATAGCAAGATCATGGCTCGGTAGCTCAGTTGGTACGAGCGCGCGACTGAAAATCGTGAGGTCGCCGGTTCGACCCCGGCCCGAGCCACCATGACTTCCGCGGATATCCGCAATTCACAACCTCATAAATTCACAGTCCACAACTCAGTTTTCATTCACTAATTTTGAAATCTACATCCTTGGGCAATGCCCGAATACAGATCTGTGTGGATTGTTTCCTTCCTCAACAAAGAAAAGGCACGATCTAAACTCGGTTCCAAATACGGCATTGATATTGACGAGTTCTGCCTACAAACAGAGTTGAACTCACAACTCGGTGGTTATGTTGAAGCTCATAAAAAACATGGATTACGCACAGTTATTCAAATAGTGATGCCCAACCAAAAAGTTATTCGTGCCGTAATTCAAGAGATTGATCGCGAAAATAACTACTGGATTATTAGGACAGCGAGGTATCTAAATTGACAATTCAAGCGAATAATAGGTTGATGGAAAGAAATCCAGAGTGGATCACGGTGGTTATCGAGCCGGCTGAGGACGATGATGAATTCGGCAAGATGTTTGAAGCCGGTATGCCTTTGGGTGACATCTGCTGGAAACTGCACGGTGAAATAATTGCCCCTCACCCCGATACCGGCTATTGGGAACTGTTTAGCAGCCCAATTTCTCAACTAGGAATTCCGCGTGAACTCCTAGAGAAACACGGGCTGCTCGATTATTAATTACTTCTTCTTATAACCACTTGGACATTTTGGTTTAACCGCAGTTACTTTCTTTGTGGTCTTGCCTTTGATGCATGTGACGGTTGACTTTAATAAAATGGGTTTCATATTTCCTGGCGTTGACGTCAATGTTGGACTTGGTGTTGGAGAAGTAGGCACAGGTTGTTGCACTACTGGCATCGTGGGTGCTTCTTGCTGCAACTTCACTTGAATCGTTGGGTTAGAGAACGTGAAACCTGAAACTCGCAAATAAATCCAACCATCGACCTCTTTAATTGTTGACGCAACCACCGACTGACTTCCTTGCTCTCCAATAATTGAAACTGAAGCAGATACTGGCGCATTACCAAACCCAAAAAGACAACGAGCGGCAGTACTTGAAATTAGAAGATTGTATTTTCCTTGAAAAACAGAACCATCAGGTGAAAAGTGAAGTGAAGCTACTTTGTAGTTGAGAGTTCCATCAGTGAATGTAGGAGGCGCGACCTCATAGACGGTTGAATTCGTCATTACAAGGCCGACCAACTTGCTTGTTGAAGTTATGCATGGATTTTCAGCCTGAGGTATGGAGCGAATGGACCATGTGGGAACAATGCCCGTTGCTTGGGGCTTAAAAAGATTCTGCAGCTTTAAGAACTGATTAATTGAGAATTGTTGGGGAGATGGATAGTGAAGACCAATTGTTCCGGGTGGAAGTGATCCGTCCGCACCAGTGCCAACATTCTTCATGTCGGAAGGAAGTTCACTTCGGCTTAGAATGTTCTTGATGAAGGGAACGGCGACAGCTGTTCCAGTAATCTCAAGTAAATTCGTAGTGGAGCTCAAAACTGTGACTTTGATATCCGGTTCATCCATTCTGGCACTCATCCAGCCAGTGACTCTGTTATCCAACTTTAGCTCTAGAGACGCTCGCAAACCTGGGGCTTCAACTACTTCGCCACATTCGCTGGCAGAGAAATAAATGCAATCGATATTCCCACTTGGACCGCCCGCTCCATCGACTGAAATATTTCCTGCAGGCCAGACATGTTCTGCTACTCCGTAGTCCACTCCAATCATCGAAACGCGTCTGATTTTAAATACCTGTGCATTCATGCCAGTCACAATGCCAGCAGTCCTTTTTTTGCCGGTATAAGAAACTAGTGCCTTCACCGCAAAATAGTCAGTTTGGCCGCTGGAATTTCTGGCACTCCATACGCTTACATTTCCACCAGCTGGAGTTTTTAATGTTGGATCTGCTTGATATGTAATTCCGCCTGCAGATTTTATATAACTTGCATCGATTAGCTTCCCATCAACTTCTATTCGAACTGATTTGATGCACTGGTCGAGGTCGCCTTCAACACAAGGTGGGAGTATTGCAAAATAATCCCATTGGGCCATATCCATGCACTTGCTATCGTTAGTAGAGGTACATAATCGTTGATTGAATCCGATTGGGCTCGACAGTGTGATGCCTTGAAAGTACGAAGTTGCTACATCCTGACCAAGGCCCTGCCCTGGAAGTCGTTCGTTGAAGTTTACTTCCACCGAGGAATCTCCAAAAGCTCCTGCGCCAGGCAAAGTTAAAAGAAAGCCAAGCAGTATGAGGCCAATTTTTCGAACCATAGATTTATGCTACTTCTTCTTAAAGCCCGATGGGCATATTGGTTTAACCGCAGTTACTTTCTTTGTGGTCTTGCCTTTGATGCATGTGACGGTTGTCTTGAGCGCAGGCTTACCAAATGTAACTCGCAATTGAGGTGATGAGAAGTGGAAGCCTTGCGACTTCAAGGTGATCCAATCATTTGCCTTGTCATACCCAGCTTGTGTTGTCGCAACAACTGAGGTTCCATCTTCATAAAGCACTTGAACTTGAACAGAACGAATAGCGATTGAAGGTTCAAGTCCCCACCATTGCTTGGCTTTGGCGCCTTTGATCTTCAAATCAAACCAACCTTGTAATGGTTTTCCATCAACATCAAAGTGAACATTTCCAACACCCACAACGATGGATTGAGTGGCTTGGTCAAATTCGACTCCCGTGAAGCATTGAACGCCATTCGTTCCAACAATGGCATCTCCTGCTTTTATAGATTGTCCTGGCCACATCAATACGCTGATTTGAATCATTGACTGGGAACCGGCCGCTTTAACTGAATTTGATTTGCACGTTGAAGCATCAGCAGATCCTGCAAAAGGTGTCACAACAGCGGTTCCTGAAATGGTTACGAGATCTCCAGAGACTGAAACGCCAGGGCTCTTTGTATTACTCAAAATCCAGCCAGCCAACTTTCCAAAGTTGGCGCTCTTAAGAGTGATTTTTGCGATTGCCCCAGCCGGTAAATTTCCATCGCTATTTGGAGTTACACGAAATTGGAGACCGCTCTCCATCACATGCGCCTCCACATAAACTTCATTTGAGCCATCAGAATTCTGAAATCCCGCTGGAAGCGCCCATGTGCCTGCTCGAGTATTAACAAAGTGTGCGTAGTTATCGATTGATCCGCCTTGTGGTGTGGCTGACTTTTCCCATACCTGAGTCGCGGTCATCGGATCAAATGATGGATTAGGAAGAAATTTAGCTTCTCCGCTTTTGCTTCCGTCAGCTAACGACCACGATAAACCTTGTATGCAGTCAGTTGTTGATTTCCATGCCGTATCGCAAGGCAACCATTGACCCAGGCGAATACCTTGAAGCACAGATGTCGCCGCCCAATCGGGTGATGGGGCCGCAGGCCAATCTTCAGCAGCAATCGCTGGGGTCGCTGACAAAAAGCTCGTTAGCATCACAAGGGTAAGTACGCGTGAAACGTGCTTTTTCATCTCTACCTTATTTCTTTAGGTACCCCTTTGGGCATGCTGGCTTGATGGCGATCACTTTCTTAGTTGTCTTGCCTTTTACGCAGGTAATCGTAATTTGTTTTGCAACAGGCTTTATGACAACAACCGGTGTTGTTGGTTGTGGAGCAGGAGCAACAACCGCCGGAGCATCCTGTGTAAATTTCACTTGAATAACAGGAGCAGAGAACTGGAAGTTGTTGGCACTCAACGAGATCCAACCATCTTTTTCTGCAGCAATCGAAGTCGCAACATCATTATTGCCGTCGGCAGACAGGACTGAAATCGAAGCCTTAATGGGAGCGCTTGAGAATCCGTAGATGCAACGAGCTACATCCGAACGCATTACTAAGTTGTAGTTGCCTTTGAATGGAGTGGTCCCGTCAGGATTAAAGTGTGGTGACGAGACCTGATAATTGAGGGAACCATCCTTATATTCTGGAGGTCCGGCTGAATAGGCAACTGAATTGGTCGTCACAATTCCTTTGATGCCTGGTGTGCTCATAAAGCATCTATTGGCACCGTTCATCTCTGTTGTGGAAAGGGTTCGCATAGACCATGTCGTGCTCGATGCTTGCGCCTTATCTCCAATCAATGGTGCAATTTTCGACATGATTTCAAGGGGTAGCTTTCCTGCGGCTCGTACATATTCAATTTCATTAATTAATGCATTGCCGGTAAGAGTTTTCATCAAATCAATCGAATCCACCGTTGTACTTGAAGAGCGTGCATAGGCATAAGGACCACATTCAGACTGAGCGTTTGTACAGCGAACCCAGAGATCCTGCATTGAGGAAGAAAGTTTGGACCAAGCTTCATTTTGATAAACCATCGGTACGGTGTTTGTGCCACCGGTAACCGAGAGATTAATTCCTCCTGTTGAGACTTTTGTGATGGAAATTGATGGATCTGTCATTCTGCCATGTATCCAACCGGTTGGCTCTTTTGCGAGCTTTACTTGCACATTGAATTTCTGCACGGATCCAAACGATTCCTCGGAATAACACATGCCTTGATCATTTGTTGCGAATACACATCCGTCTCCATTGACATGCGCGCAGTCAACAAATGTATTTCCATTTCGAGGCGCATCTGTGCAGTAATCATAAAAAGTATTTGGAATTGATTGGACCCAACCAGCGGCAACACTTAGCCGTCCTTTTCCAAAATCTTTCAAAACAACGGGAATCAATGCAACTTGCATAAACCCGCCGAGTGGAGTCTCTTGTCCGTTGCGCATGACATTTCCATTTAATCCTGCAAAGACTGCATAATCACTTCCAGATGCATGTGGCGCGCTTGGAATAGACCAAATACTCGGCATGGATCCTGCAGGGATGCCGGCCTTCGCATCAGCCGGGAATGCGTTCATATGATTTGTAACTGTGTACTTAGTGAATGTCCCAGCATTTGCAACGTCGTTTGCTCCGTACGCCGTCACAGACGATACGCAATCAGTCTCAGATGGGTTTTCGCAAACTTTCAAAATGGATTCATATTGAAAATTTTGGTACGGCGCACATATTGGATCGGACGTAGATTTACAATTGTGATCATTGGTGCCATCTCCAACGGCCAGAGTCGAGAATGTTCTGGCAAGTGGAAGCCTGTCGGTAAAAGCGAATGCATGCATAGTTGGAGCGTAAGAAGTTTCATCGTTTGGAATCCAGGTAGTGTCATTACCCGCATACGCGGCGGCGCTCATTCCAGTGAGAATAACTGCCAATCCAACCAATAAACTCTTACCGAATAGATTCTTCACTTCTTTGTATATCCCTTCGGGCATGCTGGTTTATCTGCAGTTACTTTCTTGCTGGTTTTTCCTTTAACGCATGTGATTGAAATTTGTTTTGCAACAGGTTTCACGATAGTTACTGGAGCGTTTGTTGGTGCAACCGATGGCGCGGGAGCAACTGTGGGAATTTCTTGAGTCAGTTTGACTTGAACCGTTGGCGATGAGAATTCAAAATTTCTAGCAACAAGTCTTAGCCAGCCATCTTTTTCTGACACTGTTGTGGTTGCGACCGAAGCTTCGCCTTTATCGCTCAAAACAGAAATTGATGCCTGGATAGGAGCATTACTGAACTTGTAGAGACAGCGAGCAACCTTTGAATCAAGCACCAAGGTGTAATCACCTTTAAAGACAGCGCCATCGCGGCTGAAATGTGGTGCTGCTACTTGATAATTGAGAATTCCGTTTTTGAATTCGGGAGGACCGGCAGAGTATGCAGATGCGTTTGTTGTCACGATTCCTTTAACACCATCTCCATTTGTAAAGCATGCGTTTGCACCCGACATTTCCCCTGAAGGAAGGGTGCGCCAAGCCCAAGTACTAGGGCTTGCAATTGCCTTATCGTTTACGAGAGGAAGATAAAGCTTTAACTGCTTCATGGCTTCCGCACCAAAATTTGCAGCCGTAATTTGAGTGGTCTGCTTACCCATCGGAATGGAATAGTTTGTGGAGGAGCGGGATCCACACGCATTATTACTGCAATCTAAAGTATCGAGGCTCTCCCAGTAACTTTGAAGATTAGCAGGCAGTTGACTCCAACCGGCTGCATGGAAAATTGATGGAATACGTGCGGGATTTGCCTCTACATTAATTGTGTAATTGCTGCCTGTTTTTGAAATATCAATCGCTGGATCAATCATGCGACCATGAATCCAACCCAGAGGAGCCTTGGGAAGTTGCACTGAAAGTTTGAAGCGAACATTTTCTGGAAACGCATGCGCAATCAAACATTGGTCGTCATTTATTCCATATGGTGCCACACAACGAAAGCCTTCATTATTGTCATAGAAGGGTCCGCCACGAGTATTGGCTTTAGTATCTGGGCGCAAAAGATTATCTTGGAATGTGCCCCAACCAGATGTTCGTTTTGAGGTTTTCTGAACCGAAACGGGGATGATTCGCGCACTTAAGGCATCATAAGCAGCAGGCCAGCCGTTCTTGTTCCTAAGTGAAGTACGGCCTTCTGCAATAACAAAGACAGCGTACTGATTTCCAAATTTGTGAGGTGCGCCTGTTACGGTCCAAATTCCACCGGTCGAACCCTCCGGAAGTCCAATCTCTGGAACAGCTTTAAAATTGTTAAAATGATTTGGAACTGAATACTCGCTGAAAGTTCCAGAACTTGGTTTACCGTCGGCACCAAAAGCGGTTAGCGATCCAACACAGTTAATATCCTCGGCAGACTGGCAAGTTGGAAAAACTGATGCATAAACATAATCATTTGCTCCCGCACACTTCCCCTCGGTTATGTTGGTACAAATGTAGCGCTCAAAATCGGCAGGATTTTGTGAGTAATAGTTGGCAAAAATATGCGAGACCACTGTGTTCTCATTCGCAACTTCTTCCATGATGTATGAATGAGGAGGATCAGCCAGATTATTAAATTGGCGAAGCTCTGGTGGTCCTACCCATTGCTCGTCCTCCACGTCCACAGCTGATGCGCCAGCCATGCCCAATGTGAGAGCTGTAAGAACAAGTACTTCGATAAATTTTCTTATTTTCACTTCTTTACATACCCCTTTGGACACACTGGCTTCGCCGCGGTGACCTTTTTCGTTGATTTACCTTTGGTGCACGTAATAGTTAGTTGCTTGATAACAGGCTTTACGACTGTTGCTGGAGCGGTTGTTGGCGCAATTGATGGTGCGGGAGCAGGGACAACAACCGGTGCATCTTGAGTAAGCGTCACCTTGATTGTTGGATTTGAATAGCCAAAGCCTTTGGCTGACATCTTGAGCCAACCCTTTTCTTCAACAAGAGTTGTGCTTGCAATCTGCGCGTTGCCATCGTTGCTCACGATTTCAATGGAAGCTTTGAGTGGCGCACTTGAGAAGCCATAAATACAACGTGCAACAGAGGAACGAAGCAAGAGATCGTAGGTTCCAATCGCAGGTTTGCCATCAGCTTGGTAGTGAGGAGAAAGGAGTTTGTAATCAAGAGAATTTGTTGATTGATTAAATGCTGGTGGACCCGCGCTATAGACAAGGGCATTGGTAGTCACGACACCAGAGACGCCACCATCATTAGCCGTACATTTCTGAACATTTCCCATTGATTGATTCCAATTCAATGTCTTAAAAGACCAATAGGAGTTTGAGCTTGAAGCAGTGTCTTTAGCGAGTGGCAGGAATAAAGAAGCTAGATCGAAGGAATCTTGTCCTGAAGATTCAGCAATTATTTTTCCGCCGCCCATTCCAAATACGCGACCATTAAAGAGGTAATCGGAAAGCGCTGTTGGAAGGGATGCTGTTGGTGCACTCACTTCAAGGGTTGGAACAATAACTGGCTCTGCTTCCACGCTAACTATTTGTTGGCTTCCAGTGGTGAGAGTGATTGATGGTGCAAAGAAGCGACCATGGAACCAACCTTGAAAAGGCTTTGTGACTGAAATTGAGAAACCGAATCGATAACCTGTAGGGAAATCTACTTTTGCATAGCAAATCTTTGGAGCATGCCCTGCGCAAATGCCGCCTAAAGCATTTCCAAACCCATTTGCACCGAGACCATGATCTGGTCCAGCTGACACCGCAATCGAATGTGTGTCGTTTTGTGGGTCTGGTTTTTCATCAACGGGCGTGAATGCCGCTGAGAATATTGTTGTGTTAAGTCGGCGACTGGTTATTGGGCCGCTACCTTCAATCCATCCATTGAGTGCAGCATCCAAAAGATATGTTGTTGTGCCAGCCGAATTCTTGACCCCAGGAATATTCCAAATACCACCAAGGCCTTTTCCGAGTGGGATTCCGAGTGAAGGAATGGCATCGTGATGTGATGGATTTTCCTCATCAACATACTTAACAAAAGTTGCCTCAATGCGGTTTCCAGCGGGGTCTACGGCCCAAAGCGATTTCACGCAATCCACGCTTGCTTCAGCACCGCATGGGACAAGATGATTGAAGAAATTAATACTAGTGGCAGCAGAACAGACAGCATCATCGAAAGTGCTGCAGAGCATGTATGAGTGCTCATCATTCGGATTTGTTGACCCAAATATTGCCGGTGGCATTGTTGAAACAAGCACGTTCTCGTTGATGGATAGAGATTGTGTTGGCTGATTCTTATCAGCCATAGCTCCAGCATTAGCGCCAGGAGCAAGTCCCATCGCAATCAATCCGGAAATCGAAAGTAAAAGGAGAACTTTTTTCATCTTCTCTATTTCCTCTTATATCCAGCTGGGCATATTGGCTTAAGAGCTGAAACTTTTTTGGTTGTCTTCCCTTTAATACAAGTAATTGTGATCTTCTTCGGTTGGGAAATAACTGGTGCTACTGGTTGCAAAGGAGTGACTGGAGCAACGGTAGGTGTGACAACAGGTGCAACTGGAGCAGGCGGAGCCTCTTGAGAAAGCTTTACTTTGATTGTTGGGTTAGAAAATGTAAATCCCTTAGCTGCGAGATAAAGGAATCCATCCGCTTCGCGAATTGTTGTTGTCGCTAAATTATTTTCGCCTGAATTGGAAACGATGCTCACTGTTGCTTTAATCGGTGCTTTGGTGAAGCCGTACAAGCAACGCGCATAATCTGCATTGATCGCTAAATCGTAGGTGCCTTTGAAAACTTCCCCGCTAGCCATGTAATGCGCAGCAGCAACGCGATAGTCCAAAGTTTCAGAAGCTGGATCCCATTGAGGTGGACCGGCGATGTATTGCGAAGCGTTGGTGGAGACAACGCCAGTAATAGTGTTGGCATCAACGGGACAACTTCTGCCATAAATAGAGCCGGACTCTGCAAATAAGTTCCAGTACGTTGGATCTGCTGTTGCCTTATCTCCAAAGACTGGAAGCCACTGTAGGAATTGATCCATTTCAAATTGGCCGAAGCCAGTTGGATCAAACATCAAGCTCCAATTGGCAGGGTCACCACTCTGTAAAGCCATATTTCCAGCGCCCGAACCTGAACCACCAAGAGGCTGAGGGCGCACGCTATAGAAGTCTAATAGGGACTTTGGAAGCTCAGTCTTCTTCTTCCATAGGGCAAATATTGGACTTTGCACAGCATTAGCTGAAATTTCTAGGTTTGTATTTTGATCCGCATCGCTAGTGATTTTGATGTTGGGATCTGCAAATAAACCATGGAACCAACCAGGAATTGCAAAACTAGTCTTGATTTTTATTCCGAATTTCACATCAAGAGGAAGAGTTTGTTTTGCCGCACATGTATTTGCATCACTAATCACGCAGCCCTCAATTGCGCCACCACCAAATCCCCATGTCCGATCAACGTACACGGAAGCATTAGTGCTGTTGAGATAGGTGTTGTAGCTTCCATTTTTAATTGTTACAGCATAAAAAGCTAAACCAATTTGACCGATGGTGAATGGTTTGGGTGATGCGAGGACGGAATCTTTAAATCCATTGATAAGAACGACTGGAGCGTAGAGATCTCCCCCTACGTGAGGTGCTCCAGGAATAGAAACCAGGTGAATTTGTCCGCCGTTGGGAAGATCACTTGCGATATTGCCTTTGTAATCCTCAACACGGATGCCTGGGAAAATTTGTGCAGGTTTGACTTCTAAGGGGGCTCCGTTTGCTCCCACTGCAGAGACACCTTCGATGCAATTGTTTGTCACAGCATCGGTGCAGAAATCGAGAAGTGTTGAGAATTTCCAGTAGTCGGATTTTGCACACTTAGGATCATCTAAGCCAGAGCATCTATTGACCACACTTGGTTTTCTTCCATCTGTCTCCATTCCCAATAAATAAGGATTTGTGAAGTGAAGGAGGAAATCAGGAATAGATCGATATCCGTAGTAGCCAAGACCGGGCTCAGCTGGTGCTTGAAATTGTTCAGCGGGCAAGGTTTCAGCGTGCGTTGAGGCAAGAGCTGACCCTGACATCACGACAATGAGAATGGAAGCAAGTAGTTTCTTCATCTATTTCTTCACATATCCCTTCGGACAAACGGGTTTAGCAGCTGAAACTTTCTTTGTTGTTTTGCCCTTTACGCAGGTAATTGTGATCTTTTTTGGTTGCGCAATAACTGGTGCAACTGGCTGCGCAGGGGCTGCGGGAGTTACGACAGGTGCTATCGGTGCTGGTGGCGCATCCTGAGAAAGCTTTACTTGAACTGTAGGAGAAGAGAATTCGAAGTTGTTTGCACTGAGATAAAGCCATCCGTCTTTTTCGCCAACGATAACTGTTGCAACTTCTGGATCTCCAGAAGCTCCTATTACAGAAACGGTTGCTCGCACAGGTGCATTAGAAAAACTGTAGAGGCAACGCGCTACAGCTGAGCGCATCACGAGATTGTAAACTCCTTTAAAAAGCGTGGTTCCATCTTGCATGAAGTGTGGTGATGCAACTTGGTAATCCAAAGTTCCAGTCTCTTTATTGAATGCAGGTGGACCTGATGAGTACTGTGTGGAGTTAGTTGTAACAATTCCTGTTACTTGGCTTGGATCACTAAAGCACTTGTTAGCACCTTCAGTTTCTTGAGCACTTATTGTTCGTACATTCCATACTGAAGGAGTTGCTGTCGCTGTGTTGTTGAATGCTGGTAACCAAGTATTTAATTCCTTGATTCCAATTGCACCAGAAGCGCAAGGCTTTTCGGTGAAATTACGAATGAGAGGATTTTTGAATTCTTCGGCAGTGACGATTTTCCCCGTTGTGAATCCATCGCATGAAGATCCGTCGTAATGACCGTTCACGGGATCGTAATGAGAGATTATGTCTGCAGGGATATCTTTCCAATAATAGTCTTTGTACAGAACAGGTACTAATACGGGTAATCCTTGGAAGCTATATTCACTTCCTCCGGCAATCTTGTTGATAGTGATTAGTGGGTCAGTCAAACGACCATGCATCCAGCCCGTTGGTGTGGCATTTAAGCGCAATTTAACAAATATTTTTTGATTTGTAGGAAAAGCAACTTGCTTCGCGCAAAGCTTGTCGAAGTGGGCGATGGCCGCCAATTGTGTTGCACCTGTGCCGCATTCAGCGCCTTGTCCACCACCTTCGCCCCAGAAATATTTATCATCTGTTACGGATTGATAGATTTTTTGGAATCCGGAATCAGTGCATGGTGCTCCTCGGAATCCTGAGTTGGATTCATTAAGAATGCATGGTCCAGGGTTAAGCGCTGGGGAAATAACGACAGGAACAATAGAAAGATTGAAGCCCGTCACAGAAGTTGTGGCATCACCGCGGTGATATCGACCAGAAAGATAAGCGCTCACCATATAAGTTGTTGTTGAACCACTCGCATTCGACAACGAATAAACGCTGGAAGTTCCTCCAGTTGGCAAAAGTCGAGTTGCATCGCCCACGTAAGCGTTTTGCGCTTTGCTAGGAAAATTACTCTTGAATGTTCCGTCAATTTTACTTCCGTCACTCTTTACTTCGCCGAAAGTGTCAAGGCAGTTGATGTCGGAGGAGCTTGTACACTGGGGAAGTATTGAATTCCATGAAAAATTACTTACATTTGCACATTTTGAATCATCCAATGATTTACATGTGGGATCTGTTGTCATTCTTCCTTGTTGCTGGCCATACTGGTCAACATCAATCAAGTAACTGTGATTTCCTCCACCACCGTTACCGTGACTTCCAGATTCATCTTGGAAGAAAATATTGTGAACGCCAGCTTCCTGATTGGACACAAGTTGAAAAGGGTCACCGGGCGCATATGGTGAAGCGCCAATCGCAGCGCTACTTGAAAGCAAAAGTGGGAGCGCTGCAAATAAGACGAAAAGGCGTTTCATTGATCTCTATTTCTTCTTATATCCAGATGGACAGGTCGGGTTGGCAGCGGAGACTTTCTTAGTTGATTTGCCCTTTACGCAGGTAATGGTGATCAGTTTTGCTTTCACCGGCGCAGGAGGTGCGTCTTGAGTCAACTTCACGCGAATTGTTGGGTTAGAGAAAGTAAATCCATAGGCGCCCAAAGTGAGCCAACCATTGGCTTCATTGATGATGGTGGAAGCAATCGATGCTCCCCCGGTTTCATTGGTGACTGAGATTGAGGCTTTGATGGGAGCTTTTGTGAATCCATAGATACAACGAGCAACCTCTGAACTCATCAAGAGATCGTAAGTACCTTGGAAAACAGTGGTGCCATCTTTTTCAAAGTGAGTTGCAGCTACTTTGTAATCCAGTGTGCCATCGGTATAAACCGGTGGGCCATCGAGGTATTCGGCAGCATTTGTTGTGACAAGGCCGGCGAGATTCTTTTGCTTATTGATGCAATTCACGATCGGAGATTTCGGATCACCCTCTTGGCTCATCGTTTCAACTGCCCACATGGTAGGCATCGCTTGCGCCTTCTCTCCCATTAATGGAAGCCATTGAACGTATTCAGAAAGTGTGCGCTCGTTGTGTTGCGAATTTCCATCGCGAAGTAGAGCAATTTCAGAGAAGGGAGCAAAGAGATCGCGATTTGCACCTTGGTAGAGAATCGAACCGCCATGATCGTTGCCGTACCAATCGCGAAGAGATTGAGGCATCTGTTCGTTTGTTACCCACACCGCATTGGTGGGAGTTTTAATAGCCTTTGCATCAATTGTTAGTAGCGCGCCACCTTTTGTGTCATTCTGCAGGGAGATTGTTGGCTTCGTTATTCGACCATGGAGCCAACCAACTAGCGCCTTACTGAACTTGATGGAGACTCCGAAAGAAGCATCAAGTGGGAGTGGGTACATTGCTGCGCACTGAGTTTTTGATTCTGCGGCGCAGCCTGCAGATGTGTTTGCGCCAATTCCATTTCCACCAGCTTCACCAATGTTATTTTGATAATTTGCAGCATCGGTTGAAAATTGATTGAAGCCAAAGGTTCCATCAACCATTTTGACTGCAAAAATACTCACTTTAAAACTTTCTGTGGTCCAAGATGACTCACCCTGATTTCGGTGTCCAATCATGTGTGGTTTTACGAGGTATAGGTCGCCAGCCGAATGATTTATGCCGGGGAATTGGACGAGTGTTGGTTCTGATCCAGTAGGTAGACCTGAAGCAGAATCCCCTGTGAAATTCTGTGGATTGTCGTTATTAAAAATCCCTTTAATGATTCCTTGGACTTTTGTTCCATCAGCTTTTGTTGCGTAGACATCTGAAATGCAATTTGTTGGGTTTGCTGAATCACATGCTGGAAGTACGGCTTCGTACTTAAGAACACCCGATCCGTTACAAGCAGAGTCACTCAGACTTGTGCACGATGTCACTTTTGTTGGACTTCTATCGGTTGGTTGAAAATTTAAAAGAACTGAAGTTAGGCGAGTGAGACCCGCAAGATCATTATGATAAAGACCTTGATAATTCTTTTTTGCCGGTGGCTCAGGAGCTGTGAATGCTTCGTCAATTCCATCGTTTGGAAGCGGAGTAGCTTTATAACCGCCCACTCCTGCTGGAATTTCAGAACCGTCAGCGAATAACCAAATATTTTGAACGCCATTTGATTTACAGATGAGAGCTTTGCCTGAAATGGTATCCATAACCGTTGCACCAGAAGCATCGCCGCACGAGCGACCTGGGGCTGGAACACCATCGGGATAAACAGGATCTGCAGCGTTCGATGCGATAGTTGGCAGCGCGAGTGAGATAGCGAGTGCAAATACAGCGAAGCGTTGCTTCTTCATGCCATCTCCTCAGAAGTGAAAAACAGTGCTGTTAATGAGGATGTTCACTCAGTCTACGTGATCGAGACTGAGTGAACGATTACCCTCGGGGCTTTACTTTTTACGCCTTATTTAGCGGCGTGGGCCGACCTTCACATAACCCTTAGGGCACGCTGGAGCGGTTCCAACTACCTTCTTGGTTGTGGCACCGAGTGCACAAGTGATTGTGTACTTAGGCGCTGGAAGTGTTGAGATCTTCTTAGCAGAAGGCTTGTAGCCCTTCTTAATCTTGATCATCAACTTTGGCTTTGAGTATCCGAAGCCAGAAGTATCAATAATGATATTTCCATTCTTCGCAGAAACTGTGCTGATAGCTGCAGTAGATCCGCCTGCTTCTGTTGTTACAGAAACTGTAAGAGCTGTTGCTGCGTCAGCTGGATTTGTGAGACCCCATAGAACCTTTGCATCTTGGAAAGGAATAACAGCCTTGTAGAAACCAAGGTTCTGAGTTGTTCCATCTGGTGCAAAGTGTGGAGCCGCTGCTGTCCAAGAGAATGTCTTGTTTGCAGCATCCCATGTAGGTGTCGTCAACGAACAGACGCCGTTAGATCCAACGTACATATTTCCTGTTGTTCCGTCGACACCAAATCCTGCAGTGTCATTCTGAACAACAATCAAAGTTTGGAACTGACGAACGAGAGCCTTAGCAACACCAGCTTCGCCTGTGCAATCTGCAGCAGTCTTAGCAAGAGGAACGTTTACTGCTGTTCCTGTAACGGTGAGCTTTGTATAGTCTCCGCGATTTTCTGTTGTGACTGTTGTATCAACACCAACAGCAACTGTTACACCTGTATGAATTTCACCTGTGCGAACTGTTACTGAGATGACGATGTCAGAGTCAAGGCTTACTGCGTATGACTTGTTACCTGGTTGCCCAGCAAGAGTTGCCTTGAGATCTGCACCAGCAAGTGTTGGAACTACATCAATCATGACGTGGTTAACGAATTCGTTTGCTGCTTTCGCATCAACATAAAGTCCGTCATAACCAAGTGAACCGAGATTAAGTGTGTTCCAGAGTGGAGTTGTCCAACGTCCAGCAAGAGCGCGACCTGCCTCGACAGGTGCTTGCACTGTTGTTTGCTCGTTTGGAGCAAGTGGAGCTGGAGCAACGCCATCAGTACCTGGTGCTGATGAAGTCGCTGTTGCACCTGAAGCTGCAGGATCTGCTGAAGCTGCAGGATCAGGAGTTGTAGCAGGAGCAGGAACATTTGTTGCTGGAACTGTTGCAGGTGTACCTGCTACATCCCAACCGTTAACCAATGAGTTGTTTGTAACCCACACTGGTGTGTATAAAGGTTCTGTCTTTGTGAATGTCTTAGTTGCTTCGTCGTACTTCGAATTCCAAGCAGGTTGTTGACCTTGATTTGCAAGATCCTTGAGATCAATCCACTTTGAGGTTGAGAAGTCTTTTGCAGCTGCTGCTGCATCGGCTGGAGTTGCATAGTTGAAAATGAATTTAACTTCACCTTCGTTAACTGCTGCAATCGCACCCTTGAAGCAATCGCTCCATGCTTTCTTAGAAGCAGAGTTTGCTTTTGGATCCCAGCAATCAATGATCTGACCGAAAGATTCCTGTGGACGAGTTACATCGTATGTCTTTGTTGTGGAATCGTACTTCGCACCCATTTCTGGATATGTCGTTCCACCGATCAAAGATGAAATATCAAAGAATGATGCGGTGCCTGATGTAAGTGCATCGCGCTGGTATTGATCCATCCACCAGCCGTTGCCCTTAACAACTCCGTTAACAACCTTTGCAACTGGTGCAAATGAAATTCCGTTGTTAGCTGGAGCAGCAGGAACTGCTACACCTGAATTAACCCACTGCAAAGGAACAATTTTTCCTTGCGCGGTTGTAATGGTTACTGACTCAACGCAGTAAGTACCGTTCTGAACGGCACACGCTGCCCATGATGTCTTTGGTACGCGAAGCGTCGCTGCATGTGACGGCAAAATGCCGGACATGAGGAGCGCGATCGCGGCGGCAACAACTGTGCCGCGCTTGATTGAAATGTTTCGCACGTAAAGCCCCCTATGGCTTAGAAGTGACGCCATGGGTATGGCATCTACGGTCTTCACCGCGAAGTCTGGCTTTATTTATGCAGCCCAAACCAACAAATGTGGTCAGAGTTAGGCTTACTTCTTCGTGTAGCCCTTAGGACAGACCGGCTTTACGCCTGAAACCTTTGTGGTCAGCTTCCCCTTCACGCAGGTGATGGTCGAAGTCTTCGAAACGTTGGCTTTGATCTTTTGGTTGGCTTTAGCTGCAGCGCTTGTGGCTGTGGCTTTAGCTGCTTCGGACGTTGCAGTCGCTTCTGGACCTGCGCTGCTTCCGTTGTATGAAGGATTAAGGCCGATATCGAGTTTGGCATCAGGGAAATCAAAATTTGTCGTATCAATCGTAATGAAATTGTTTTTCGCCGAGACTGTTGCGATTGCTGCTGTTGAACCGCCAGCGCTGGTAATGATTGAAACTACAAGGGCTGTTGCTGCATCTTGTGGCTTTGCTAGACCCCAATAGGTTTTTGCATCTGCAAATGAAATGACAGCGTGATAGAAACCTTTGTTCGTCTTGGATCCATCAGGAGAGAGTGCTGGAGCAGCAGAGGTGTAACTAAAGTGCTTTGACTCTGCGTTCCAGACAGGTGTGGAGAGTTTGCACGTTCCATTTGAACCGACGTAGAGGTTGCCTGAGCCACCTTCCACTCCGAAACCAAGTGGATCATTCTGAGGAACAATCACACTTTGGAATTGGTTCACGAGTGCGACAGCTTTGCCTGCTGTTCCGGTGCAATCTTTAGTGGATCCTGCGACGGGAACCGTTGTGGGATATCCATCGATCAGAATCGTGGCGACTCCGCCAGCATCTTTCTGAGTGGTGCTGACATCTTGGCCAACGCCAAATGTCACACCAGTTTTGATAGAGCCGATATGTAATTTGATTCCGATTGCTGCGTTCTTATCAAGGTTTGCTGCATATGATTTATTGGAAGCTTGTACCGCTAATGACGTACCTAAAGTTGGCTCGACATCGACATAAACCCACGGAACAAAATCATTTGCTTGGTGAGCATCGACAAAAATTCCGTCGTAACCCGCTGCTCCTAATGTGGAAGCAGTCCAATCTGTAGAGCTCCAACGCCCCGCAAGTGCCTTTCCTGCAATGACTTCAGCGTTTGCCGCTGCAGAGCCTGAAGCTCCATAAGAAAGCGTTACAGCTTTTCCGCCATCAGGAGTAATGGTTACAGATTCAATGCAATAAGCATCAGATGCGCTGGCGCAGACTGGCCATGATCCTTTAGGAAGGGTGATTGCAGCATGTGCTCCGGGAGTAACTAAACCCATTGAGATGCTGGAGAGAGCTGCAATTGCAGCAATCGAACTTTTAACACTGAACTTCACAGTGCACCTTCCTTGATGCTAAAGCCGGTTAGCGAGGAACAGTTAAGAACCAGTTCCATTGCCAAGTTGAATTGGCGCTAACTGTAAGACCTTTTGCAAATTCTGGAAAGGTGAACACGAGTAAAGCTGTAGATCCGGAAGTAACTGTGACCGGTCTGGAAGAAGAAGTGAGTGGACCATGATCGACGTAAATCATGAGAGCAGGAGCTGTCGACACAATATCTTCAGTGTTGTTCTTTACATTGAGAATCCACGTTGTAGGGCAGACTCCAATAGAACAACGTGTCCACTGAACTTTTAAGCCTGTTGCAGTGAGTCCGCCGAGCGTGTCACCGAGCCCAGCTGCTTTAGAAATCGCGCCAAGATCACCGATGGATTGCTCCCATGTGATGGGGTAATCAGAAATTAAGCCGCTAATTTGTTGCGCAGCAACAGCAGCGGAATCACGTGAGCCAGTTGCACCAGTATTGGCGCTATCCCCCACGATAGTAATGCTCGAAGATTTATTGAGAAACACTGCATAAATTCCACCGGAAATTGCGGTTACTGCAAAAATCGACGCAAGAACGATTGCAATTCTGCGCAAACGACGACGCTTTGCTTTGGCGACAATAATGCTCGCCAAGTCCTTATTTTCCAATACTCCCAGGGCCATCCACTGGAGTTCGCGGCGGATTAATGGATCGATGTCACTCATCATCCACCACCTCTCCAAAAACTATTTCTGCAACATTATTTTCATATGCAGATTGCGAAGAGCTTGAAGGTAGCTCTTTCTTAATACTTTTCTCAAATTCAGGAACGAGATCGAGATACGCAGCAACTGCGGCTTTGCCGCGAGCTAGATGAGAAGCAGCTGTGCCCATTGGGATCTCGAGAATCTCAGCAACTTCGCGCAAAACAAGTCCGTGCTCATATACGAGAACGAGAACTGCACGTTGAATCGCAGAGAGCGACTTGAGCGCTGATTGAACGAGCAAACGTTGAACCACGTCATCTGATTGATCCGCAATCTGCAGAACACTTTCTGCTAATTCAAATGTTGTCTCTTTTTCACTACGGCGTCGCGCCCACTTGCGGCGCATATCTGCATGTTTGGAAACCATGACGCGAATGACATATGCTTCAGGATTTTCATGTTCGCTAACTTTCGCCCAACGTTGGAATACATCGGTGAGGGCTTCTTGCAAGACATCCTCGGCATTTTGGGTGTCAAAACAGATTGCTTTTGCTGCACGAAGAAGTACGGTCTGGCGCTCGCGCAACCAAATCGTAAATTCAACTTCGTGTTTCTTGCTCACATTAATTCACATAGTCCTCACGACGAGTCCAGATGATCAGGATAGAAAGTGAACAGACCAAAGTGATGAGAAGCGTTGGGAAATAAACAATCTTGTCGAGAAGAATGCCGACAGGAGGTGAGCCTGGGAATAGGCCACGAAGTGAAATAAGCGCATAAGTAAGCGCTGCTGCCCATGTAAGCGCTGAAAGCGTTGGTGGGCGCTTACCGCCCGCAACCATCAAAGCCATTGTGGTGACCGAAGCAAGTCCCGTGAGCATCAAAATCAAAATGATGAAAGTCAGAATCTTTGTTGAAGAAGAACGGCTCACTGCAAAAATAGAGTTCGCAATTCCTGTGTTGTACTCATCAGCTGCTTCAGCAATCGATTTCTTATTGGCAGCATCAACGATCTTGTTTGAATCAGTCCACAACACATGTTTCATATCCACATGGAAAGTATCGATAGCTTTGGTGTAATCCTGTGGAAGGAGAGGAAGGTCTTGAGTTTCACCTTTCTCATCTTTATATGAAGCGCTCATTGGAACTTCGAAAGTGTAAGAATCAAATGGGTAGCGTGAAATATTAGATTGCGCGCTTCCAGATTTTTCATCCAATACAACTTCTACACCACCGGTTGGTACATCTTTAGGAAAGACGTAAAGATCATCGCCTTTAGCGCTCGATCCAACAACTGCGTCGACGTGAAGAGAAATATCTTTATTCGGCATCCATCCACTGCGGTACGGATATCCAAGTGAGATGTCGATCGGCCATGGTTCGACTCGGGCGTGAGCTTCACCTTTGAGTGGATCTACCGAAGTGATCTGTGTGTAGACATCAATTCTCTTCTGTGAAACCGAATCAGAAAGCTTGGTATCTAGAGCATCGGCAGACAAAGTATTGCTTTGAGATGAAAAACCAATGATTGCCCCATAAACAATAAGGATGGCAAGGAAAGCAGAAAGCAGGCGCTTTGCTTCACGATTCAGGCGATTTAAAATCATAACGGCGATTATTCATCATCCGTGCGGATAAAGAAACCAAAAATGACCACCCAAACCACTGCCGCAATCGAAACAATCACGGTCTCTACAGACTTATGTGTGAGCGGTATCAAAATTGCGCCCAGCGCGAAGAATCCTGAAAGCGCCCACAGCGTTACAGCTGCGATGGGTCGAGATAAGCCTGCGCGAACCAATCGGTGCGAGAGATGATCGCGTCCGCCTTGGAACGGAGAAACTTTTCTGCGAAGTCGAGTGATGACCGCGACGGATGTATCCATGATGGGAACTGCCAGCAAGAGAATCGGCGTTGCAAATGAAGTCCACTTCGTTTCCGCATCCGGATGAAGTCGAATTGTGAGGGTTGCAATCAAGATTCCGAGAAAGAGTGCACCAGCATCGCCCATATAAATACGGGCTGGGCTCTTGTTCCACAACAGGAATCCAATCATCGCGCCAGATGTAACGGTCGCAAGAGCAGTGATTAAATATTGATCTCCGTTGAAAGCAAGTATTGCAAGAGCAGTCGATGAGACTGCAATAGTTCCTGCAGCTCCACCATCTACATTGTCGAAGAAGTTAATGGAGTTACATATTCCAACAATCCACAAAGTCGTAATGACAGCGTCTAGAAAGCGTGATGACGTTGGGGTTCCGACAGTATCTGCAGCGATGAGTACGACTGATGTGAAAATGCCAGCCGCTGTTTGCGCAATAAATCGTGGAAGCGGTGGCAGATTGCGTAGGTCATCCCATAGCCCAATGATTCCAAGAATCAACGCTGGGCCCATCACTGACGTTTCTAACCAGAAATTTTTGGAACTTCCATCGCGCACAATAAATGCTGCAATAGAGACAAGCCCGATTCCAAGGATGATTGCTACGCCGCCGAGATATGGCACTGGCTCTTTGTGAGTTTTGTGTGCAACGTTGGGTGCATCGAAAACTTCTTGGCGAATTGCAATCTTGCGTGCAATCGGAGTGAGAACTCCTACGACAGCAAAAGTTGCAACAAAGAGGAGTATGTAATCAAAGTTAGAGATCTGCATAAGCAGGGGGCTGAATTAAATCAGGCAGATCCAGATTTACGACGGAACATTTTTGGAGCGCCTCCACCAGCTTGGCTTCCTCCAACTTTTGAACCACCGGCAGGTCCACCTTGAACACCTGCGCCGTTTCCGTTCTTCTTCTTTTCTAAAGCTTGGCGCATTCTCTCTTTTGGATCTTCTTTAGGTGCGTTTGCCATGATTAACCTTCCTTAACAACTGTATTGAGTAGAGCCTTTACTTCAGACTCTTTGTAGCGACGGTGGCCGCCCAGGGTTCGTATCGATGTCAGCTTGCCGGCTTTCGCCCAACGAGTAACGGTCTTTGGATCGACGCGAAATAGATGAGCAACTTCAGATGGAGTCAGCAGCACTTCTTGTTCACTCATGTGCCGATCCCCCTCTCGAATTTCGAAAATCGAAATGTCCATTTAGAACCGATATGAACCTTATGGGTGGAAGTATCCCCGTGTTAAAGAGGTACTGACAAGTGCGATTCGATGAATTTTTGAGCGTGAAGGCTTAAGAAGACTGTTCAAAAGCAGCGATTTTTCGCCATCGCCCGATCAAAGCTTCATATCCGCGGCCAGCTGCTGCGCCATCGCCCATTTCTAAACCGCGAAGAGAACTATGCAAATCCTCAACGGATGTATCTGCATCGAGACCACCTTGCTCTTGAAGAGCAAGTTCCATATAGATAGCAAGGCCGCCGTAATCCAACTCAACGAGTGAATCTGGATGGAAGAGATCGAGCCATTCAAGGAGATCTGCAATTTCACCTTCGACTGGACCTTCTCCAAATGATGCAACAACGACTTCGTGCATTCGCATGCAACGCTTCTTTGCATTGGCAACAGTCGTGCGATGCACAACATATGGGCCATCATCTGTTTGCGCGCGAAGTCGCTCATCTGCTTCGAAGAGACCAAACCAACGTGGAGGAATCATCCAAGTCTCAGTCAGAATATGAGGAATCTTGTCTTCAATCATTTCTGAATTAACAAGAATTGCTTCTTCCATATTTGCTGGAACAAAATAACGAACGATAGATGTTGGCAAAGTATCTTTAAAAGAATCTAACGCAGTCCAGCATCGAGTTGCTGTCGACCATGGCGCAACATAGCGAGCGCCTTCGAATTCAAGAATGTGCGCACCATCAGGGCGAAGCGCAGGAGGTTCAATAGTTATTGTGCGAAGGAGTGCACGTGCTTGTTCTTCTTCACCAGTAGATGTTGTGATCGGAATTGAATTCCAACGCAATTGTTCGACAGGTTCGAATGCAGTAATGGGTTCGTAAACCCGAAGCGATGCGACGTACGGTGTAGGGCGCATCTAATTACGCGCGACGGATGTAGTTGCCTTCGGCAAACGGATCATCATCTTTTTCGCTTTGATCCTGGTTGGCATCTCCGTGAAGCTCTTTAGCGAGACTTTCAAGATCCATATCCTGGGCTGAATATTTCAGATCACGTGCAACACGAGTTGCTTTAGCTTTTTGTCGGCCTCGACCCATGGACGGACCTCCTATCTGTGCAGTTCTACAGGGGGGTAGGTTACCGCGCCTGGTAGGTCCCTTCCAAAGTAGACCCGATTTCGCCATCTTTACGCTCATTTATAACACCAGCTGCCCAGGCTTTCATTCCTCGGGCAGCCAAAGTACGAAGGGCTCGATCGGCTTCAGATGGGGCCACAATCGCTGTCATACCGATGCCACAGTTCCAGGTGCGCTCCATATCGTGCTGAGGTACGCCCCCTAAGTTAGCCATAAATTCCATTTCAACAGGCAGCGACCATGTTGTGCGATCGTAAACAGCAGTGAGATGGCTTGGAATCACTCGAGCAGTGTTCTCGGCGATCCCGCCACCTGTGATGTGGCTAAAGGCATGCAAATCATCTTGAAGTGCTTTATACAAAGTGAGGCAATCGAGTGAATAAATTTCGGTCGGAGTTAAGAAAACTTCACCAGAAGTTTTGCCGTACTCACTGACAACATAATCGAGAGATAAGTTCTTTGTTTTGATGATGTGGCGCACCAACGAGAATCCATTCGCATGGAATCCACTTGCTGGCATCGCAATCAGAACATCGCCTTTCTTAACGCGATGTTCGCCAAGCAAATTATCCGCATCTACTACACCTGTGGCGGCACCTGCAATATCAAATTCATCTTCGCCAAGGAGTCCTGGGTGTTCGGCGGTTTCGCCACCGACGAGAGCAGTTCCGGATTTTGCACAACCTTTAGCGATACCTGCAACGATTTCAGCGATACGTTCTGGAAATACTTTTCCAACAGCGATGTAATCGGTCATGAAAAGCGGTTCAGCACCACACACAACAAGATCATCAACAACCATTGCAACTAAATCTTCGCCAATGGTGTCGTACTTGCCAAGTGCGCGAGCGATTTCAGTCTTCGTGCCAACGCCATCAGTGGATGTAGCAAGAAGTGGACGCTTCATATTCTTTGCAGCAGAGATATCAAAAAGACCCGCAAAACCGCCGATGTCGCCCACAACTTCAGGACGACGAGCTTTTGCAAGGTGCTTCTTCATCAATTGAACAGCGGTATCTCCCGCATCAATATCAACGCCTGCTTCTGAATACGTACTCACTCGTGCTTATTCACAATCTCTAGAAGGTGCTTTCCTGCAGAAATATCAACGGGAATTTGGATGGGATATTCGCCAGAGAAACATGCGGTGCAGAGTCGATCTGACGCAATTGTTGTTGCTTCGACCAGACCTTCCATCGAGACGTAACCCAATGAATCTGCGCCAATCGAGCGGCGAATATCTTCGATCTCAAGGCCGGCCGCAATGAGCTCAGCACGTGATGCAAAATCAATTCCATAATAGCAAGGCCACTTCACCGGTGGGCTTGAGATGCGCACGTGAATCTCAAGTGCTCCAGCTTCGCGGAGCATCTTTACTAAAGCGCGTTGAGTATTTCCGCGAACAATGGAGTCATCGACAACCACAACTCGCTTGCCTTCAATAATTTCGCGAAGTGGATTGAGTTTCAATCGAATACCAAGCTGGCGAATTAATTGGCTTGGTTGGATAAATGTTCGGCCAACATAAGAATTCTTTACAAGTCCTGCTCCGTAAGGGATACCTGATTGACGTGCATAACCAACTGCAGCAGGTGTGCCTGATTCTGGAACGGGAATGACGATATCTGCTTCGACAGGATGTTCTTTTGCAAGTTGTGCACCGAGTTCTACACGGGTTGCGTGAACGTTGCGTCCTGCAATCGCAGTATCAGGGCGTGCTAAATACACATATTCAAAGATGCAGCCTTTAGGGGTTGCTTCAGCCCAACGATGTGAACGAAGTCCTTCTGCATCAATTGCAATGAACTCACCGGGCTCGACTTCGCGAACATACGCTGCACCGACGATATCGAGCGCTGCGGATTCAGATGCAACAACCCAACCATGATCAAGCTTTCCAATAACAAGTGGGCGCACACCGTGACGATCGCGCGCGGCATACAACGTATGTTCATCCATGAAGACAAGTGAAAACGCGCCTTTAAGCATCGGCAAGACTGCGACTGCAGAACTTTCGAAGTTCTTACCTTCTTGCGAAGCAATCAACGCGGTCATAATTTCTGTATCAGTCGTTGCATGATTTGCGTGATCAGCATGGCCAGGAACATTCTTTGCAAGGTATTCAGCAAGATCGCCGGTGTTGGTGAGATTTCCATTGTGAGCAAGAGCAAGAGTTCCGTGATTGGTCGCACGAAGAGTTGGTTGAGCGTTAGCCCATGTAGATGATCCTGTGGTGCTATATCGGCAATGTCCGATCGCAAGGTGACCAGTAAGTGTTGCTAAATCATTTTCTGTAAATACTTGAGAGACCAGGCCCATATCTTTATAAACAAAGATGCGGCTTCCATCGCTTGTTGCAATACCTGCTGATTCTTGACCGCGATGTTGCAGCGCATAGAGTCCATAAAAAGTTAGTTTGGCGACTTCTTCACCCGGTGCCCACACACCAAAGACTCCACATTCATCTTGTGCTTTTTCACCAGGAAAAGTTTCTGCAGTTAGCTTTCCATCTGCGCGGCGGCTCATTGCTTCAGCCTAATCGACCTAGCAGCCAATAAGAAAAGAGATTCGAGATCAGATCGCTCACCAGAAGCGTGGATGGCGCCGCTTTCGATGCCTGAACTCCACGCAAGCTCGCCTTTGGTGAGAGCAAAGAGAGTCTCTGCGCTCATCTCCACAACATTGGGAGGCGTTCCACGAGTGTGTTTTGGTCCTTCAACACATTGAATTGCTGAGTATGGCGGTACACGAAGTTCCACAGCATGGCCCGGAGCAAGTTCGGAGATTGTTTTCATAATCTCTTTCACCTCCTCGAGTATTTGTGGGTCGCGCATTCTTATCCGAAAAGTGCTTCGAGAACCCCAGTGTTTGCCTCACGAAGTTCATCGATAGAAATCGCTCCACCATTGATGGTGAGTGAATTTCCTCCGGTAGAACCAACGCGGCGAACTGGGATTTGGTACTTCCCTGCAAGAGCGGTGATTGCATTGGTGTTGCTCTCATTGATTGCAACAACAACGCGACCAGGGGTTTCTGCAAGAAGTTCAGCAGCAACATTTCCTTCGAGAGTGATTGTTGCACCAACGTTTGTGCGCATCACCATTTCAGATATCGATGCTGCGAAACCGCCATTGGAAATGTCGTGAGCAGCTTCAAAGAGTGGTTGACCTTCGAGAAGCAACTTCACAAGACGTTGCTCCATGTCTAAATCTGCGACTGGAGAACGATCACCAATTTGCTTGCCATTGATATGCGCCCACTCAGATCCGCTGAAGTTATCGTCAACGTTTCCGATGATGTAAATATCTTGATTTGGTTTGATTCCCATTGGTGTGCGCTTAGTTACGTCATCTACTACGCCAAGCACTCCGATGACTGGTGTTGGGAGAATCGCAACAGTCCCGGTTTGGTTGTAGAAGGAAACGTTTCCGCCTGTAACAGGTAATCCAAGTTCCAAACACGCATCTGCGAGACCGCGAACAGTCTCGGAGAATTGCCACATCACTTCAGGATCCTCAGGTGAGCCGAAGTTCAAACAGTTAGTGACTGCTAGAGGTTTAGCTCCATTTGTAGCGATATTTCTGCATGATTCAAGGAGAGCGAGTTTCGCACCCTCGTAAGGGTTGAGGTATGACCAACGTGCATTTGCATCAGTAGAGATTGCAACGCCGAGATTGGTGTTGGTATCAATACGAATCACACCAGAATCTTCTGGTTGAGAAAGCACTGTGTTGCCTTGGACGTAGCGGTCATATTGATTGGTGACCCACGATTTATCAGCCAAGTTAGGAGCAGCCATTAACTTCAACACAGCAGCTTTGATTTCATCTGGAGTTGAAGGAAGTGGAACTGATACTGGCTTGAGTGATTCCAAATACTTTGGCTTAGCGATTGGACGGTTGTAGACAGGTCCATCGTGTGCAACTGTGCGAGGTGGAACATCAACAATGAGCTCGCCGTTGAATGTGATATTCAAACGAGTTCCTGTTGTGACTTCACCAATTACGGTTGCAGTGACATCCCACTTCTTGCAAATCTGCATGAAACGCTTGAGCTTTGATGGCTCGATGATTGCGCACATACGTTCTTGGGATTCAGACATCAAAATCTCTTCAGGAGACAATGAAGGATCGCGAAGTGGAACGGTCTCTAAACGAATATCCATTCCCCCGCTACCTGCAGATGCAAGCTCGGATGTCGCACAGGATAAACCTGCACCACCGAGATCTTGAATTCCAACAACGAGATCTTCCTTAAAAATCTCGAGTGAACATTCAATCAAAACTTTTTCAGCAAATGGATCGCCGACTTGAACTGCTGGACGCTTCGTTGGCTTTGAATCGCTAAATGTTTCAGAAGCGAGAACGGATACGCCACCGATTCCATCTCCACCGGTTTTTGCACCGAAGAGAACAACAAGGTTGCCAGCACCGTGCGCTGTAGCCAGCTTGATATCAGCGTGCTTCATGACGCCTACGCATAAAGCATTTACGAGGGGGTTTCCTTGATAGGTATCGTCAAAAACAATTTCTCCACCGATATTTGGAAGGCCGAGGCAATTGCCGTAACCGCCAATCCCAGAAACGATTCCCGGAAGGACGCGTCGAGTATCTGGATTTTCAGGGTTACCGAAACGCAGTGGATCCATCACCGCGATGGGACGAGCGCCCATCGTAAGAATGTCGCGGACAATTCCACCCACGCCAGTTGCAGCGCCTTGATATGGCTCGATATAACTTGGGTGATTGTGTGATTCGATCTTAAATGTGACTGCATAACCTTGTCCGACATCGACAACGCCAGCATTTTCACCAATACCAACAAGAAGCGCATCTGACATAACAGCTTTCTCGCCAAATTGCTTCAGGTGAATTTTCGAAGATTTGTACGAGCAGTGCTCAGACCACATCACTGAATACATTGCTAATTCAGATGACGTTGGACGGCGACCTAAAATCTCTTTGATGCTTGCATACTCATCATCTTTCAACCCAAGTTCTTTGTATGGCTGAGCTGCATCTGGATTTTCTTGTGCGTGCTTAACAGTATCTAGTGCCATTATCAGTTCTACCCCACTAGCTCTTTTAAGATTGATGAGAAGAACATCAGACCATCTTCACTTGGACCAGTAAGGTTTTCAATCGCTTGTTCTGGGTGAGGCATTACTCCGACAACGTTTCCGCGCTTATTGGAAATTCCAGCGATGAGATTGCGTGAACCATTGGGATTCTTGCCAACATAACGCAGAACAACGCGGCCTTCATCTTCAAGCTCTTTAAGAGTTTCATCGCTGCACTGGAAAGAACCTTCGCCATTCTTGATCGGAATAACGATCTCTTGCCCTTGGGCATATCCGCGAGTCCATGGGGTGTTGGTGTTTTCTACAGAAACTTTTTGATCCGCGCAGATAAAGTGCAGATCGGCATTGCGGGTGAGAGCCCCTGGAAGTAAGTGTGATTCGCAGAGAATTTGAAAGCCGTTGCAGATGCCGAGGACTGGAAAACCATGTTCGGCAGCAAGAATGATCGATTCCATAATGGGAGAAAAACGGCTAATGGCGCCGCAACGAAGATAGTCACCGTAGGAGAAACCGCCAGGCAAGACAACTGCTTGAACTTCTTTTAAATCATTCTCACCGTGAAAAAGAGGAACAGCAACGCCGCCCGCTAATTCAATTGCGCGAAGAGCAGAACGATCATCAAGTGAACCGGGAAATGTGACAACACCGATTCGCATTACTTCTCGACCTTCACAACAAAGTTTTCGATAACAGGGTTAGAGAGAAGTGTGTGTGCTGCTTTTTCTACTTCAGCAAGTTGTTCGGCAGTTGGTTCGCCTACGACTTCAATTTCAAATCGCTTTCCTTGACGAACTGACTGAGCAAAAGTGAAGCCAAGACGAGGAAGGGCTGATGCGACAGCTTGGCCTTGTGGATCCAAAATTTCTGGCTTCAACATAACTTCAACAACAATCATTGCCATTAGAAACTCTCTCCCGTAAGTAGCGTGTAAGCAGTTGTGTAGCGTTCTTGCGTCTTTGCAATGACATCAGCAGGTAACTCAGGTGGTGTAGATGCTCGATCCCATCCGCTTGATAGCAACCAATCGCGAACATATTGCTTATCAAAGGAGGGTTGAGACCCACCTGGTTTCCATTCATTAGCCGACCAAAAGCGGGAAGAGTCAGGCGTTAAGGCTTCATCGCCTAGGCAGATATTACCGCCTTCGTCGATACCGAATTCAAATTTCGTATCAGCCAAGATGATTCCGCGAGTGGCTGCGTAATCATGAGCTTTTGTGTACAAAGCAAGGGTCAATTCGCGAAGCTTTTTCGCATTCTCTTCTCCCACGATCGAAACTGCGCGATCAAAATCAATGTTTTCATCATGGTCACCAATATCTGCTTTTGTTGCAGGGGTGAATATTGGTTCAGGAAGTTTTGAACCATCCTGCAGCCCTGCAGGCAAAGGAATGCCGCACACAGTTTGGCTCTTTTGATATTCGACCCATCCGCTTCCGGTGAGGTATCCACGAGCAACACATTCGATAGCGAACATTGTGAGAGGTTTTGCAATGACTGCGCGGCCTTTCACTTCATCTGGCACATCATTGGATGTAGCAACTAGATGGTTGGGAACAATATCTTCTAAGTATTTAAACCAGAACGTTGATAGCTGGGTGAGCAACTTACCTTTGTGTGGAATAGGAGTTGGCAAAACATAATCGAAAGCGCTGATGCGATCTGATGCTACGAGAAGAAGTTCGCCCTTATTGTTTGTATAAAGGTCGCGGACTTTTCCAGAACGTTGATGTGTCCACCCTTCGATTTTCATGAGGGTTTAGCGAATAGAGCCGGGACGGTACTGCGCAGCGGCAGCGTGAGCTTTTGTGATCGCATCGATGCGAGCAACAATTCGCTCAACTTGTGCTTGTGCATCTCCAGTAAATTCCAAAGGTTTGGAGATGAGTGCAACAAGATCTTCTTTTGAAAGTGGGATACGAGCATCTGCGCCAATTGCATCCAACATTCCGTTGGGTTGGCCTTTACGAATTCCAAGTGCAGCAGCAACTGCATGGGTCTTAATAACTTCGTGAGCTTCTTCCCGTCCTACACCAGCCTTAACTGATGCCATCAAAATCTTTGTTGTGGCAAGGAATGGAAGATAGCGAGTCAGTTCGGCAGCAATCACATCTGGAAACGCACCAAATTCTGTAAGAACGGTGAGGAAAGTTTCAATGAGTCCATCGATTGCATAAAACGCATCAGGGAGCGCTACTCGGCGAACAACGCTGCAGGAAACATCGCCTTCATTCCATTGATCGCCAGAAAGCTCGCCGACCATGGATGCATATCCACGAAGCACCACTGCAAGGCCATTTACACGCTCACATGAGCGAGTATTCATCTTGTGTGGCATGGCTGATGAACCGACTTGGCCTTCTTTAAAGCCTTCTGTAACAAGCTCAGCGCCTGCCATCAAACGAATCGATGTTGCAAGTGATGATGGAGCCGATGCAATTTGCACAAGTGATGTCACAACATCAAAATCAAATGAACGTGGGTAGACCTGACCGGTGGAATCGAGTACTCGATTAAATCCAAGATGGCTAGCAACTAATTTTTCAAGTTGTGCGTGGGACTCTGATGATCCAAGAAGGTCAACAGAATCTTGTGACGTTCCTACTGGACCCTTAATTCCGCGGATTGGGTAACGCTCGATGAGATTCTCAAGGCGTTCGTATGCAAAGAGAAGTTCTTCAGCTGTTGTGGCAAATCGCTTTCCCAGCGTGGTGATTTGTGCAGGAACATTGTGCGAGCGACCAGCAATAGGTTGTGCAATATATTCCGTTGCACGAACTCCAAGAACAGCGAGAACGGCAACCACGCGATCACGAACGAGTACAAGTCCATCACGAACTTGCATCGCTTCAACATTTTCTGTGAGATCGCGGCTTGTCATTCCGGCATGGATTGCTTCATGTCCAGCAAGTGCATTGAATTCTTCAATACGCGCTTTCACATCGTGGCGCGTTGTTTTTTCGCGAGCATCGATAGACGCAAGATCAACTTTGGTCAAAACTTTTTCGTAATCTGCAATAACAGAATCAGGAATTGCGTGGCCAAGCTTGGATTGTGAGCGCATAACTGCGATCCATAGTTTGCGTTCGCTAATAATTTTCGCCTCAGGAGACCAGATCTCGCGCATTTGGGCTGATGCGTAACGGTTTGCGAGGAGGCTCATAGGTCAATTCTCTCGTATCTAGAAAGCATTTAATTACCTTTCTCTGCTACCGACGCGTTTAAGGCGATATCACTGCGGTAATGGCTGCCTTGAAGGGTGATTGCTGAGATCACGCGATAAGCCTTATCCCGTGCTTCCGTAAGGTCGCTACCTACGCCTGTGACAGCGAGGACTCGGCCACCTGATGAGTGAAGAATTCCATCTCTCAACGTCGTGCCTGCATGGAAAACACTTGAACCATCAATGGGTGCAATTCCCATAATGGGTTCACCAAGAACTGGATTAGCTGGATAACCCTGCGATGCGAGAACAACTGTTACGGCAGACTCATCAGACCATTCCAAAGTTTCACCTTTGAGTTTGCCGGTTGCAGCTTTCATCAACAGTTGTGCCAACGGACTCTTTAAACGTGGAAGAAGTACTTCGGTTTCAGGATCACCGAATCGTGCATTGAACTCAATAACTTTTGTGCCCTTATGGGTGATTGCTAGACCTGCGTATAACAACCCAACAAATGGAGTTCCGCGTGCTTCCATCTCTTTAATCGTTGGATTTAAAACTTGAGTGAGTGTCTCTTCAATGATGTCATCGGGTGCCCAAGGAAGTGGTGAGTACGCACCCATTCCCCCAGTGTTTGGACCGAGATCACCATCAAGTGCGCGTTTGAAATCTTGCGCGGGTTGCATCGCAACAATGTTGTGGCCATCTGAAATTCCAAAAAGTGAAACTTCAGGACCATCAAGAAATTCTTCAATGACAACTTGCGATGATTGCAACGCATGCTCAATTGCAAAGTCACGGTTATCTGTAACAACAACACCTTTACCTGCAGCAAGTCCATCGTGTTTTACAACGTATGGAGCGCCAAAAGCATCTAGCGCTTTTTCAATTTCTTCTTGAGTGGTGCACGTAAATGATCGCGCTGTTGGAACGCCTGCATCGCGCATCACTTGCTTTGCGAAATCTTTCGATGCTTCGAGTTGGGCAGCAGCTCTAGATGGACCAAAACATGCGATACCAGCGGCTCGTGAAGCATCAGCAAGTCCATTGGCTAAAGGCTTTTCTGGCCCTACAACGATTAAATCAATCTTGAGTTGCTTTGCTAATTCGATGACTGCGTTGTTGTCATCAGTATTGATTGCATGACACAAAGCAATTGCAGCGATCCCTGGATTGCCTGGAGCAACATGGAGCTCTTCGAGTTGTGGATCTGCGTTGAGCGCAGTTGCGAGTGCGTGTTCGCGCCCGCCTGACCCAATCAGCAGAACTTTCATCGGCTAAATGAACTCCTTTACGACGATCGTTTGATCGCGGCCTGGGCCTACGCCAATTGCTGACATAGGAGCTCCAGAGATTTTCTCGAGGAACTTCACATAATCTTGTGCGTTCTTTGGAAGCTCTTCGAACTTCTTGCACTGTGAAATATCTGTCTTCCAACCTGGCAGATATTCATAAATTGGTTTTGCGTGATGGAAATCAGATTGAGAAGCTGGAAGTTCTTCGACGCGAACTCCATCAATCTCATATGCCACGCAGACTGGAATTTGATCCCAATCGGAGAGAACATCGAGCTTCGTTAAGAAGAAATCTGTAAGTCCGTTTACGCGAGTTGCGTAACGAGCGATAGGTGCATCAAACCAACCGCAACGACGATTGCGACCAGTGGTTACACCAACTTCTCCACCGATGCGGCGAAGTGCTTCACCATCATCATCTAGGAGTTCTGTTGGGAATGGACCGCTACCTACGCGAGTTGTGTAGGCCTTCAAAATTCCAATAACAGTTGTGATTTTCGTTGGGCCGATTCCTGAACCTGTCGATGCGCCACCAGCTGTTGGATTGGAGGAAGTAACGAATGGATAAGTACCGTGATCAACGTCGAGCAGAGTCCCTTGAGAACCCTCAAGAAGTACTGTTTTTCCTGCTTTTAGGGCTTCGTCGAGAAGCAAAACTGTGTCGCATACATAGGGACGCAAAATTTCTGCATACTCAAGATATTCAGTAACGACTTCATCAACTTCAAGACCTTTGCGGTTGAAGACTTTGATGAGAACTTGGTTCTTGTCGCGAAGTGCTCCTTCAATTTTCTGACGAAGAATTGATGGATCGAAGAGATCTTGAACGCGGATACCGATGCGGTTGATTTTGTCTGCATAGGCAGGACCAATGCCGCGACCAGTTGTTCCAATTTTTGATTTACCTAGGAAGCGTTCTGAAACTTTATCGATTGTGCGGTGATACGGAGTAATCAAATGAGCGTTGGTAGAGATCTTCAATTTAGAAGTATCAATACCGCGCTCATTTAATCCACGAATTTCTTCAAGCAGCACGGACGGATCGATCACAACACCGTTACCAATAACAGGAACTACATTCGGAGAAAGAATTCCTGAAGGTAACAAGTGCAACGCATACTTTTGGTCCCCAATAACAACTGTGTGACCAGCGTTATTGCCACCCTGATAACGCACGACATAGTCGACGCGATCTCCGAGTAGGTCAGTAGCTTTGCCCTTACCTTCATCGCCCCATTGGGCACCAAGCAAAACTAAAGCAGGCATGAGTTTCCTTTACTTCTTCAGTTACTTCTTGAGTGATGTGCCGACAGAACGGAGGTCTGTAGCAGCTTCGACAATACGCTTTGCAAGACCAGCTTCAGCAGCCTTACCCCACGCGCGTGGGTCGTACGCCTTCTTATTTCCAACTTCGCCTTCAACTTTGAGCACACCGTCGTAGTTCTTGAACATGTGATCAACGATTGGACGAGTAAATGCATATTGAGTATCAGTGTCGATATTCATCTTAATTACACCGTAATCAAGCGCTTCGCGGATTTCAGAGAGAAGTGAACCTGAACCACCGTGGAATACGAGATCCATTGGCTTGCTTCCTGCAGCGAATCCAAACTTCTTTTCAACAGCTGTTTGAAGTGTGTGAAGAATCTTTGGTTGGAGGACAACGTTGCCTGGCTTGTAAACGCCGTGAACGTTTCCGAATGTTGCAGCAACCATGTAACGGCCACGCTCACCCTTACCGAGGGTTTCAACAGTAAGGATTGCATCTTCTTCTGTTGAGTAAAGCTTTGCATCGTGCTTTGCTTCGATTCCATCTTCTTCGCCACCGACAACGCCGATTTCGATTTCAAGGATTGTGCGAGCTGCTGCGGACTTGTCGATCAATTCTGATGCGATAGTCATATTTTCTGACATTGAAACTGCTGAACCATCCCACATGTGTGAGTTGAACAATGGGCGCTGTCCTGCCTTGATGCGATCTGCACCGATTGCGAGCAATGGACGCATGAAGCCGTCGAGCTTTTCAGCTGGGCAGTGATCAGTGTGAAGAGCAATATTGACGTTGTAATTCTTTGCGATGACGTGTGCGTACTCAGCGAGCGCAACTGCACCATCGACCATATTTTTTACTGTTGAACCAGAGAGGTATTCCGCTCCGCCCCAAGAGATTTGAATGATTCCATCAGATTCAGCTTCTGCGAATCCGCGGATTGCTCCGATAAGAGTCTGTGAAGATGAAACGTTTACCGCTGGATAAGCAAAAGCTCCGGCTTTCGCACGATCGAGCATCTCTGCATAAACTTCAGGGGTTGCAATGGCCATTTAATTCTCCCAAGTGAGGATTGTGATAATCGTAAAACTTCACCATTCACAACACTGGGCGGTGAGCCTTACGGCTAATCCCATCACATTTGGGGGCGGATTGGAAAACCGGCGCTCCTTCCAGCGGGGCAAGGGCAGCTCTCTAACCGAACTAGAGCCCGATTCGAGCGGCGAGGGCCGAAAGCCCTATGAGCCCGATGTTGGAGTGGAAGAGGAATTTCGCAGCTTTCGCCGCAACCTTCACCACGGTGCTCACGATGTGGACCCGACTCGCAGCTTCTGCCAAACGTAACCAACCAAGCATTTCTTTCTCCTTTCTATTAGATCTTCATGAATTGCGTCAACAGCGCCGAAAGTACGCAAAAAGTTTCCAAAAAAATCCATTCCTAATCTCTAGTGGGGATAACTTGGGGTGTGTAACCTCGCTTTAATGAGTACCGACCAACCACACGAATCAATCGACAATCTCGGGACTGAAGATCGTCACTTCCCGCCTTCTGCCGAATTTTCTGCACAGGCAAATGCCCAACCATCGTTGTATGACGAAGCCGCAAAAGATCGTTTAGCTTTTTGGGCAGATAAAGCTGACGCTCTTCACTGGACAAAAAAGTGGGACCACGTTTTGGAGTGGAAAGTTCCATTCGCTAAATGGTTTGTCGGTGGAAAAATTAATGCGTCTTACAACTGCTTGGACCGCCATGTATTAGAAGGTCGTGGCGATCGTGTTGCATATTATTTTGAAGGTGAGCCTGGAGATACTCGCACCATTACATATGCAGAGATGTTGCGTGATGTGAAAAAGGCAGCGAACGCTCTTACCGAACTTGGAGTTAAAGCAGGAGATCGCGTTGCGGTCTATATGCCAATGATTCCTGAAGCAATCGTTGCAATGTTGGCATGTGCTCGCGTTGGCGCACTTCACTCTGTTGTGTTTGGCGGATTTTCTGCTGATTCACTTCTTGCTCGAATTCAAGATGCCGATGCAACTCTTGTGATCACAGCTGATGGTGGCTACCGCAAAGGCGCCGCTTTCGCTTTGAAACCAGCAGTCGATGAAGCGCTCAAGGGCGAGACACATGTGAAGAACGTTCTCGTTGTAAAACGTACGGGCCAAGAGACTGCATGGGATTCTTCGCGCGATATTTGGTGGCACGAAATTGTTGAGCGCCAAAGCGCAGAACATGAAGCAGAAAGCTTCGATTCTGAACATGGCTTATTCATTCTTTATACATCTGGCACAACAGCGAAGCCAAAAGGAATTTTCCACACAACTGGCGGCTATCTGACGCAGACTTCATTCACACACAAGATGGTCTTCGATCTTAAGCCCGACAAAGATGTGTACTGGTGTACTGCAGACGTTGGTTGGATTACCGGCCACTCGTACGTTGTTTATGGCCCAATGATTAATGGCGCCACACAAGTGATCTACGAAGGCACTCCTGATACGCCAAACAAAAACCGAATGTTCCAAATCATTGAGAAATACAAGGTTTCTATTCTCTATACCGCCCCAACTCTTATCCGCACATGGATGAAATGGGGAGATGAATTTCCACAAGGGTCAGATCTCTCGTCACTTCGTTTGTTGGGATCTGTTGGTGAACCAATTAATCCTGAAGCGTGGATGTGGTACCGAGAAATTATTGGTGGCAATCGTTGCCCAATCGTTGACACATGGTGGCAGACCGAGACTGGCGCAATCATGATTTCGCCACTACCCGGAATTACTTCATGCAAACCAGGAAGTGCAATGAAAGCGCTGCCTGGAATTTCTGCAAAGCTTTTTGATGATGCAGGAGTTGAACTTGGTGATGGTCATGGTGGTTATTTAGTTCTCACTGAACCGTGGCCTTCTATGTTGCGCGGAGTATGGGGCGAGCCAGAGCGTTACAACGAAACATATTGGTCTCGCTTTACCCCTCGATACTTTGCAGGCGATGGTGCAAAACTTGATAACGATGGTGCGATTTGGTTATTGGGTCGCGTCGATGATGTCATGAACGTTTCGGGGCACCGTATTTCTACAACTGAAGTTGAATCCGCACTTGTTTCGCATGAAGCTGTTGCTGAAGCTGCAGTAGTGGGCGCCAACGATGCAATGACAGGACAAGCAATCGTTGCTTTCGTCATTCTTCGAACCGGTATCGAACATGCGAATGGTGATGAACTTCAAAAGGAGCTGAAAGGGCACGTTGCTAAAGAGATTGGTGCGATCGCTCGTCCTCGCCAAATCATGGTTGTGAATGAGCTACCAAAGACTCGCAGCGGCAAGATCATGCGCCGTTTGCTTCGTGACGTTGCTGAAAATCGAGCAGTTGGAGATTCCACAACGCTTGCTGATCCAAATGTGATGAAGCTGATTTCTGAAGGTTTAGCGACAGCTAAATCTGAGGATTAAATCTTCACTCCGAGAAAATCTTTCGCAGCTTTCTGGATTTCACTGTAACTCTTAAAGGGACCGATTTTTTCATAGACGTTCTTGCCATCTACATCGATAAAGCGAGTGACTGGTACGCCCAAACCGAAGATTCCTTTAGTTTTATTCTTGATATCCGAAAGCTGTGGCCACGACATGTCGTGTGACATCACGAATTTCATTCCAGCTGCGTCGCTCTTTTCAGATGCATCCACACCAATTATTTGAATCTTTCCTGTCTTAGCGGCTTGCACAAGAAATGGAATCTCTTGGCGACACGGATAACACCATGATCCCCAGACGTTAATAAGAGCGGGGCCTCTAATCGCTTCAAATATAAATTTGCCTTTTCCATCAAGGCAATTCAGGAGAATCCCCTTCTTTACTTCAGGGTTAGTCGCAATTGTTTTGCACGTCGGTGCTGTCACAGCGCTTGCTGGCAGAGCGTTGAATAGTAAAACCAGAACCAATGCGAGAGCGCTGCGAATTCTCATCTGAAAGCGCTATCTGGTTTCACGAGTTTCATAGCTTCAATCTTATCGGTCTCACCGATTCCATAGGAGGGACAGAGAGAGATGAGAGGGCAAGCACCGCATGCAGGCTTACGAGCGTGACAGATACGACGACCATGCCAGATCAATCTTTGCGAGAGATTGGTCCACTCTTTTTCTGGAATTAACTCCATGACATCTCGTTCAACTTTTACAGGATCTTCGGAGTCGCTCCATCCAAATCGGCGAGAGAGGCGACCAAAGTGAGTGTCGACAGTAATTCCCGGAACTCCAAATGCGTGGCCAAGAACAACGTTCGCTGTTTTTCTTCCCACTCCTGGCAAAGTAATAAGTTCTTCAAGCGTTGACGGAACTTCTCCATCAAAATCCGTTAATAGCTTCTGACTTAACATCTGAATGTTGCGCGCCTTGTTGTGATAAAAACCAGTTGTTCGAACCATCTCTTCTAAGTCAAGAATCTTTGCTGATGCCATCTTCTTGGGGGTTGGATATTTTTTAAAGAGCGGCGGCGTCACAAGGTTGACTCTTTTATCTGTGCACTGGGCTGAAAGCACAGTAGCGACAATGAGTTCAAAGGGGTTGGTGAAATCCAGTTCGCAATCGGCGCTGGGATATCGCTTGCCCAGTGTTTTGAAGATTGAAAGCGCGCGCTTCTTCTCAGGATTCACGACCCCAATAATCCTGGAATTTGGGTGTGAGGGCTAGTCGGAGTAATCTCCGGATGTGGCCAAACCAACCGATGATGCAATTATTCGCCAAGCTCCACTCTTTCGCGGACTTGATGAAGAGTCTGCCGCTTCACTTCGCGGCACCATGTCAACAGTAAAAGTTTCTAAGGGCAATTCGCTTTTCAAAGAGGGAGATGAAGGCGATCGCCTTTATGTCGTTCTTGATGGAAAGCTCAAGCTCGGAACTGCAAGTGGTGATGGTCGTGAAAATCTTCTCTCAATTCTTGGACCTGGTGAAATGTTCGGTGAACTTTCACTCTTCGATCCACAACCTCGCACATCGACAGCAACCGCTGTAACCGATTCACGTCTTCTCGCTCTTTCACATGATCAAGTTATTGGTCTTGTTACTGCGCATCCACGTGTTGCACTCGAATTACTTGCACGTTTGGCACAGCGCCTACGTCGCTCTAACGAAGTTCTTGCGGATCTTGTCTTTGCAGATGTTCCAGGACGCGTTGCTAAAGCAATCATCGATCTCGGTGCACGCTTTGGTTCACAAAAAGAGGATGGCCTTCACGTTAACCACGATCTGACGCAAGAAGAGTTGGCACAACTCGTCGGTGCGTCTCGTGAAACAGTGAATAAAGCTCTTGCTGATTTCGCTTCACGCGGATGGGTTCGTTTAGAACCTCGCGCTGTTGTCGTTACTGATTACGAGCGCTTAGCTAAGCGCGGCAAGTAATTAGTTCTACTAACTAGCAGCACAGCTCCACAACAACCTCGACCTCAACAGGTGCATTCAAAGGTAGTTCTGCAACGCCAATTGCTGTGCGCGCATGCTTGCCCTTCTCTTCGCCCCAAATCTTGATAAAGAGTTCCGAAACGCCATTCACAACGCCTGGGTGTCCAACGAAGCCAGAAACTCCATTAACGAAGCCACGGACCTGAACAACGCGCTCGATATTGTTGATATCAGCAACCAATCCAATAGCTGCGATCGCATTGAGAGCACAAATCTGTGCCATTTCCTTAGCTTGATCAGGAGTAACTCCCCCATCAACTTTTCCAACAAATGGAATCTTTCCATCGACGAGTGGAAGTTGTCCTGCAGTGAAAACTAAATTGCCGGTACGAACTGCTGGAACGTATGCAGCAAGTGGAAGTGATGCTTCTGGAAGTTCAAGACCAATTTCCTTGAGTTTTGCTTTTACATCTACTGGCATTTTATTGAGCCTCTCTCTTCATGTAAGCAACGAGTTGTTCGCCAGTGCCTGGCGCAGGAATTACTTGAACGAGCTCCCAACCTTCAGAACCCCATGTATCAAGAATCTGCTTGGTTGCATGGCTAAGGAGTGGAACTGTTACATATTCAAACTTTGGCATTGTGAACCTATCTCTCCGATTATTTCGCTAACGCAGCTTTAACTGCAGCGGAAACTTTTCCACCATCAGCTTTGCCTGCAATTTGTGGCTTAAGAATTCCCATGACTTTGCCCATATCTTGCGGACCTGCTGCTCCGCTCTTTGCAATCGCATCTGCAATCAGTGCATTGAGTTCATCATCAGAAAGTTGGGCAGGAAGATATGCGACGATAACTTCACCTTCTGCTTTTTCAGTTTCAGCTTTATCTGCGCGACCAGCGTCGGCAAAAGCTTCTGCAGCTTCGCGACGTTTCTTCGCTTCGCGCGAGAGAACAGCGATCACTTCATCTTCGCTGAGAGTCTTCGCTTCTTTGCCAGCCACCTCTTCATTAGTGATAGCAGTCAAAACCATGCGGATTGTTCCGGAGACAAGCTCATTACGTGAACGAATCGCTTCGGTGAGATCGGATTGGAGTTTCTCTTTAAGTCCCATAAGGCGTATCTTCTCATGTTATGAGTTATGTCCTGCGCGAGAGTTCCTTGCCGGTCCTGCCTACTGGGGCCCGGGAAATACGCGTCCTGCACTTCTCGGACCTGCATCTGACCCCTTCACGCAAGAAGGAGATTGCAGATATCAAAAGCTGGGCTGCTTTAAAGCCCGACTTGGTTATAAGTACTGGTGATTTCTTAGCTCACATGGATGCAGTCCCTGTGGTGCTCGATGCGCTGGATTCACTTTTAGATATCCCAGGATTGTTTGTCTTTGGATCGAATGACTACTTCGCACCCAAACCAAAGAATCCTTTCTCTTATTTAATGAAAGATCATGGGAAGCGCGTTATTGGACGCGATCTTCCATGGCAAGAGTTATCCGATGGACTTACTTCGAGGGGTTGGAAAAATATCAACCACTCACGCACCATGATTGATATCAACGGCACAACAATTGAAGCTCGTGGAACAGATGATGCGCACCTAGAGCGGGATAACTACGTCGAAGTTGCTGGTGAAATTAATAAGAAAGCAGATTTAGCAATTGGCGTTTCTCATGCGCCTTATCTTCGAATCATTGAAGCGATGAGCCGAGACAACCTTGATGTTATTTTTGCCGGACATACTCATGGCGGTCAGGTTCGATTGCCTTGGCCAGGTGGAAGCAAAGCGCTCACAACAAATTGTGATCTACCAAATTGGCGTGCTCGAGGCGTGACGAAAGAGAAGAACGAACCATGGCTCAATGTTTCAGCGGGCATGGGAACAAGTCCGTTTGCACGAATCCGAGTGGCATCACCACCAGAAGCAAGCCTTATTACATTAGAGGCAGCGCTGTAATTACTTCTTCTTTTTAGCTGGCTTCTTCGACATTTCAGCTGCAACGAGCTCTGCAATTTGTGCAGTGTTCAGTGCAGCGCCTTTGCGTAGATTGTCTCCACAGAGGAAGAGATCAAGTGACTTTGGATCATCGATTGATTGGCGAACGCGGCCTACCCATGTTGGGTCGGTGCCCACAACATCATTAGGAGTTGGGAACTTCTTATTCTCTGGCTCATCCCACAACACAACGCCAGGGGCCTTTTCAAGGACCTTTTGCGCTGCTTTGCGAGTCACAACGTTCTTAAATGTCGCGTGAACTGCAAGCGAGTGAGTCGTAAGAACAGGTACGCGAACACATGTTGCTGATACTTTGAGCTTCGACATTCCAAGAATCTTGCGAGACTCGTTGCGAACCTTAAGTTCTTCAGAAGACCATCCGTCTTCTTTGAGTGAACCTGCAAATGGAACAACGTTAAGAGCAAGCGGAGCAGGGAATGGACCGTTGTCATCGATGTGTGTACGAACATCGCCAGTAACTTCACCAGCGTTTGTTCCTGCCACTCGCTTGATTTGATCGCGAAGTGCATCAATACCAGGTTGACCTGCACCAGATGCGGCTTGGTAAGAAGCAACAACAAGTTCCTTCAGACCAAACTTCTTATTTAGTGCGCCCATTGCAACGATCATTGAAAGAGTTGTGCAGTTTGGATTAGAGATAATTCCTTTTGGACGTTTCAAAGCATCTTTAGGATTTACCTCAGGAACAACGAGAGGCACCTTTGGATCCATACGGAATGCACCAGAGTTATCAACGACTACTGCTCCACGTGATGCAGCAATCGGTGCCCACTCAGCTGAGATCTCATCAGGTACGTCAAACATTGCAATATCAATTCCATCGAATGCTTCAGGAGAAAGTGCAACGACGGTAAGTTCTTCACCGCGGCACATCAACTTCTTACCAGCACTTCGTGCTGATGCAATCAAACGGATCTCTCCATACACGTTTTCACGTTGTGTGAGGATGTCGAGCATGACGGTGCCGACAGCGCCTGTTGCACCAACGACTGCAAGTGATGGAAGCTTTTTACCTGTTGATTTTGCCATTATCGTCCCGTTCCTCCGTAAACAACTGCTTCTCCATCTACATCCAATTCGAATGCAGAGTGTGCTGCTTTAACGCCTTTTTCGAGATCTTCAACGCGACAGATGATCGAAATACGAATTTCTGACGTAGAAATCATCTCAATATTGATACCTGCTTCAGACAAACATGCGAAAAACGTTGCGGTAACACCTGGGTGTGAGCGCATTCCTGCACCAACGAGTGAGAGCTTTCCGATTTGATCATCGTATTGAAGGGATTGAAATCCGATTTCGCCTTTGATGTCGTTAAGAATCTGGGTTGCTTCAGCACCTTCAGCTTTAGGCAGCGTAAATGAAATATCTGTGAGGCCAGTTGCGGCAGCAGAAACGTTCTGAACAATCATGTCGATGTTGATATCGGCATCAGCGATTGTTTGGAAGATTCGTGCAGCAACACCGGTGCGGTCAGGTACTCCGACGATAGTTACTTTTGCTTCGCTCTTATCGTGTGCGATACCAGCGATGATTGCTTGCTCCATGTCGCTTGCTCCCTCCGGATGATCTTTGACCACCCATGTACCTTCCTGATTTGAAAATGATGAACGGACGTGAATTGGCAAGTCATAACGACGCGCATATTCAACGCAACGAAGGTGAAGAACTTTTGCACCTGATGCAGCAAGTTCAAGCATCTCTTCATATGTAACAGTTTTTAATTTACGTGCACTTGGAACTGCGCGAGGATCTGCACTGTAGACGCCATCAACATCTGTATAGATTTCGCACACATCGGCTTCAAGTGCAGCAGCGAGCGCAACAGCAGTTGTGTCTGATCCGCCGCGACCAAGTGTTGTGACATCTTTTGTATCTTGGTTAATGCCTTGGAAACCAGCAACGATTGCAATTGCACCTTCGTTGATTGCTTCTGTAATACGAGATGGCTTCACATCGATGATGCGAGCTTTGCCGTGTGCACTTGTTGTGAGAACACCTGCTTGCGATCCTGTGAACGAGCGAGCTTCATGTCCCAAATTTGAGATTGCCATTGCAAGGAGTGCCATCGAAATGCGCTCTCCAGCTGTTAGCAACATATCGAGTTCGCGGCCATTAGGAAGCGGCGTTACTTGATTCGCAAGATCGATCAACTCATCTGTTGTATCGCCCATTGCAGAGACGACTACAACGACCTGATTTCCGGCCTTCTTTGTGGCAACGATTCGAGCGGCAACGCGCTTGAGGCCGTCGGCATCAGCGACTGAAGAGCCGCCATACTTTTGAACAATTAGTCCCATGGGTAAATCGTGCCACGAGTTTTTGCGATAATCGAACTTTTATCACATATTGAGACACCTAGCGTCTCACATAATAGGATTAAACCGATCTACGTCCTTCGAATGCTCGGCCAAGGGTTACTTCATCGGCATATTCGAGATCTCCGCCAACAGGTAAGCCTGATGCAAGGCGGCTGACTTTGATGCCAAGAGGCTTGATCTGGCGGATCAAATAGGAAGCAGTCGCCTCTCCCTCAAGGTTGGGGTCGGTGGCGATAATTAATTCAACGAGCTCTGGGTTTCCTAAACGGACCATCAATTCGCGGATGCGAAGGTTTTCAGGGCCGATGCCATCGATTGGAGAGATTGCTCCACCAAGGACGTGATACTTCCCGCGAAATTCTCGAGTCTTTTCAATCGCCATAACATCTTTTGATTCTTCGACAACACAGATAACGGTGCCATCGCGACGTGGGTCTCGGCAGATGCGACAGAGATCTTCTTCTGAAATATTTCCGCATTCAACGCAGAACTTCACGCGTTCTTTAACAGTGCGAAGTACATCAATCAATCGAGTCGTGTCGACACGTTCGCTCTGAATAATATGGAACGCAATGCGTTGAGCAGATTTAGGTCCAATGCCTGGCAAACGTCCGAGCTCATCAATGAGGTCCTGTATGGCGCCTTCGTACATTAGTCACCCGCAATCGTCTTGATGACCTTGGCGCCGAGTTCGCGCGCAAGGAGATCTGCTCCACTCAATTGAGCAGGATCAGATGGATCTTCGGTAGTGCGTTCGTGAACCGGAGCATTGACCGAAGGATCAACGACACATTCGACTTTGAGATCTAAACCAACAACATCTGCAAATGATGCGCGAAGAATTTCATCGCTACCTGATCGGATAAATGAATCACGTGCACCCACATTGACGATGCCAATAGTAATTGCTTTGTCGTCAACAGAGAGAACTTGTGCGCTTGCAGAAAGCAGCGACCATGTTAAGCGGCGGCGCTTTTTAACATTCTCAATAACATCAGGCCATAAGCGGCGAAGTGCTGCGATATCAACGGCGCCTGTGGGCTTACTTTGAGGAACATCTTCTTTTACTTTAGTAGGTTCCTTTACAGCCGCAGGAGCAGTGCTCACTGGCTGATCAGAAACTGCTACCACCTTCGGTTTCTTTTGTGGTTCAGAGATAATTTCTGGCTCTGCAGAAACCACTGCTTGACTTTGAATTCGCACGCCAGATGCTTTTTCAATTCGCTCAACACGTGCAAGCAGACCCGCATCATCGTTTCCTGGCAACATGATTTTTCCAGCGATAAGTTCCAAGACCAAGCGTGGGTATGCATTACCGCGCATCTGGTTGAGACCCTCGTGAGCAATTTCTGCTGCACGGATCAATGAAGCTGCGCCGATGTGATTGGCTTGAGCGTTCATGCGTTCTAGCTGATCTTCGGGGATATCGCGAAGGATATGCCCTGCTTCGCCGCGGGTAGAGCCCACAACAATCAAGTCACGAATGCGTTCCAATAAATCTTGTGTGAATCGACGTGGATCAAGTCCAGCTTCAATCACCTTGTCGATGGTGTTGAAGAGTGTTGAAACATCGCGAGCAGCGATTGCATCAATGGATTCATCAAGCAGTGCGTCATCGGTGTAACCCAAGAGTGAAACAGCGATTTCATAAGTAACGCCATCTTTTCCTGCACCCGCAAGAAGTTGGCCAAGAACAGAAAGCGCATCACGAACAGATCCACCAGATGCACGAACTACAAGTGGAATAACGCCTTTAGCTACTTTGACGCCTTCTTTATCACAGACACCTTCAAGATGCTTTGCGAGGATTCCAGGTGGTACTAATCGGAATGGATAGTGATGAGTACGAGAACGAATTGTGCTGATTAATTTATCTGGTTCGGTTGTTGCGAAAATAAAGAGAACATGTGGAGGTGGTTCTTCTACAACTTTGAGCAGAGCGTTTGCAGCTCCGGGCCCAAGTTGGTGCGCCTCATCGATAATGTAAATCTTGTAACGTGATTGAACGGGAGCGAAGAATGCTTTATCGCGAAGATCGCGCGCATCATCAACAAGACCATGTGTTGCTGCATCAAGTTCCATAACATCGATTGAACCTGGACCATTAGCAACCAAATCTTTACAAGATTGGCATTCGCCACATGGATTTGGTGTTGGACCTTTTTCGCAATTAAGAGAACGCGCCATGATGCGCGCACTTGAAGTTTTACCGCAGCCACGAGGTCCGCTAAATAAATATGCGTGATGGATTTTTCCTGATTCAAGTGCATTGGAAAGAGGTTCGGTGACATGTTCTTGTCCGATGACCTCGCCAAAAGAGGAGGGGCGATATTTTCTATATAAAGCTAAAGACATTTGTAATTCACCAGCCCCATTCTTTTCGTTCTACTTATTGGCCCATATTCACGTATTGCTATTGGGATCCTCCGCACACCCGCCAGAGCGCACCTACCCTTGCTGCATTCCTGCCCTGGGGGAGTTCAGTGCGGTAACGCCGCACGGAGGATCTGGGTAAATCCTACTTCTCTCCTCCGATACCCTTGCCCTTCGAGGCTCAACGGCTTCGCTGGAGGATTCGCATAGC